>NZ_JBAGJC010000003.1:0-604919 GCF_036864765.1 Paenibacillus sanfengchensis
TTTTCCATATCGATTTTTAAGTAATTGGCCAAAAAATGAAGGGGGTCAGAAAATAGATGCGTTATTCCATTTTATGGATATTAACTTTTTGTTCTATTTTGCCTCTTCACTCAGCTTCATTTTCTTCTTGGCTTGATCATTCCAACCGATGTGTTCATAATAGGCGGTTCCTTGTACATTTTTGTACTCCTTTGACGCCCTTTGTTGTTCTGGCTTTTACTCCTTCGATGAAGCTCGGATTCAAGTAGCAAATTAGGTTTCTCCCATAAAAGACGAAGTGATTGAAGCACTTCCCACAAACTCATTCGGGTTCCACTGATCACATGAATGAGCATGGCCATAGCATAAGCGATCAAAGCGATAAAGATCTGGTTCCCTATCCCTTGAGGATCATAGCTATACAGCTTCACTAATCGCAAATGCTGCTTCATCCACTTGAAAAATAGCTCGATCAGCCAACGCTGCCGATAGATGTCCGCGATTTCCTCAGCACTTAGGTCAAAGCACGAAGTAGCCAGACGATACTTGCGCCCCTTTTCATCCAAAAACTCTACAAGGCGTAAAGAATTCTCTGTCTTGCGAAAGGCACTCCCTAATTGAACGATAGCATCTCGGATGATGTTTGAATCCGGATGAACCGGCAGCTCTTGCTCCACCTGCCAAACCCTATGTTTTTCGTTGATTCGAGTTACGAATTGAACTTTTTGCTCTAGCCAAGTATCGAACTGTTTATACTTCACATAACCGCGATCCATCACGTATATTGTGCCGTCATCTTCGACCAGAAAGTTCATGGTTTCGTAGTCACTCACATTCCCCGTAGTAGGGATGGCCTTCTCAGGAATGACCTCTTTCTCTTCATTTTTAGTCAAAACCAAGACTCGAACATGAATTTTGATTTGAGTGTGGTCACGGGTTACGTACGCCCAGTTGGCCAGTGTCGCCGGAAGTCTTAGACAAGTCGAGTCGATAATCCGAATCTGTGTGCCCTTGATTTCCGATGGAGCTTTCTGCTTGACCTTGCCGATGAGTTCAAGGAATAGACCTTCGAGTATCTCGGTAGGAATCATCTTTAGACGCCTGGAGATTTGAGAACTACTGATGCTGGATAGTTCCAGACTTTCCTGCAGCGTTGTGCTTGTTCGAAGTGGCTTGAGAAATGTGTTCATAAGAATCCCACTTAGCGAGTTGGGAGGCTAAAATTAACTTGATACTTTTTAAGGTAGTAAGCTTGCGAACACGATGATCGGAAATTGGAAAGCTAAAATTTTCTTCAGAAATATAAGAAAAGCATTGACGAATCACAGATAAATTGTGTATGTTACCCATGGTTGGCTCCTTTTGTTGAGATGAGTTATGGGTAACGCATCTAACTCAACAATAGGAGCTTTTTTTATTTTATTCCATGAAAATAACATATAAATTAACATATTTAGTAAATACTGTTCCGTTAATTTCTTGTGTCAGGTTTAATGCAATGCTAGTGCCTAAAAATCCGCTATATCACACCGCCCAGCCAAATTCGACAAAATAGCGCCGCATCGAGCCCTTATCTACCTACCGGCTTCAGTCAGGTATTCAAAAAAATCATACGTAGGCCTAGTTATGCAAATGAATTAAACTTGTTTGCGATCCAATAGCTTCAAGCGGCACTAGTGGGAATAACAACAACCGTTGCATCAAATCTGGAAAAACGAAAATTACGCTAACGGCTGCCACAGCCGTTAATTGCCCTGAAAACACCGATTTCCAATTCTAATGGTCGCTACAGCGCTTATTTCGCATAAACGGGGCTGTTAGGGCAGTAATCCTGGAAAATAACGGCGCTCAAGACCGTTAGAATTTCGAATGGGCTACTTTTCGCAAAATAGCGGCTGCTACAGCCGTTAGACTTCCCCCGGCGTTAGTACCAGCCACGAAAGCCTGACTTTCTTTCGCAGGAATTCATTCTCGATAGCAGCAACAATGCAACAGGGTCTGTCGCAGGTCGTGTGCGGGTTAATGCAGCACCAGTGCTAATTACGGGAGGTTTTCCCGATCATGGCGGGGCAACAACAAGGCCGCCAAGCCAGGAAGATGGCGCGAACAGCTTATTCCGCCGGATAGACCGCGGCTCCGCTGCTTTTGTGGGCGATCCGGGCGGATGCGGCCGCGGCGAGACCCGCGACCAAATCATCCAGAAACACGTGGATGCGGCCCTCATCATTGTTGAGCCCGCCGATAATTTCCGGCTTCATCTTGTCCAAATACCCGAAGCTCGTCAACCCGATCATGCCGAAGACGCTCGTGATGCCGAGGGCCATCGTCTCGTCCACCCCGTACAGCGGCTCATCCGCTTCGAGAATCGCCTGCAGCGGCTCCGGCAACAGCTTGCGCTCCGCCAGTTCATCGAGGGCAATCCCGGTGAACAACGTATACTGCACCTCGCGCTTGTTCAGCACCGCCCTCACGCTGTCCAAGCATTCCTCCGCTTTCAGGTCCGCATGATACGGAGCCTGAAGAGCGTACACGATCCCGGCGATTTCCTCCAGCGCCACTCCCCGGCGCTTAAGCCACGCCTCCGCTACCTCATAGGACAAATCCGATCCCTCCCGAATCTAATGGACACTTCCCTCTCGTGTTCCTATGTGTATGCGGGGCAAACTTGAAATGTTCATGAAAAAAAGAAGCTGAGGGTACCCGATCATACGCCCCCAGCTTTACAGCTTATTTGACTTTCACGGTATCCGGGCCCAGCAGCCGCTCCATCTGCCGGAGCAGTTCCGGGGACGGCTTGACGCCGTACCGTTCGTTCAAGGCGAGCAGCTTGCCGGTGCTCTCGTAGAACAGCACGGTCCCCACGGGACCGGCATGCTCCACGAGCAGCGCCTTCAGCTGCTCCAGCAGGCCGGCGTTCTCCGCCGCCGCCGTGATCTTGATGAAGACGCGCTGCTGCGCCGGCGTCTTCCGCTCCTGCGCCGCGGCCTGCGCCCCCGCAGGCGCGGCGGGGGCGCGGCCGCCCCGGGCGAGGCCGCGCTTTAGCTGCGCGAGGCTCTGCGCGCTGAGCGGCGCCACCTCGTCGGCCAGCAGCTTGAAGCCTTCGTCCTGCTGCTGGACGGTGGCGCGAAGCGCCAGCAGAGCCCCTTTGGCGACGTGCCCGGAGCACCGCCGCCACACCTCGGGGAACAGCACGACCTCGCAGCGTTCGATCTGATCCTCCAGCTCCATAAAGGCCATCGCCTTCCCCTGTTTCGTGGTGATCGACTTCACCGAAACGACCATCCCGGCGGCGACAATTTTGCTGCCGTCGGCCGCATCGGCCAGCTCCATCAGGCGTTCCGCGGCCTCCTGCTCCAGCACGTCCTCGTAATCGTCCAGCGGATGCCCGGACAGGTAAAGACCGAGCAGTTCGCGCTCCAGCTCCAACTGCTGGGTCGCCGTAAACCGCGGAATCTCCGGATACTCGATATCCCAATTCGGTGTCAATTCGAAGTCGAACAGCTGGATCTGCAGATCCTCCCGCTCCTTGCGCCATTTCAGCGCCGCCTCCACCGTCTCGTCCAGCATGGCGAGCAGTTGGGCCCGGTGGCCCGGTAGCGCGTCAAATGCGCCGCCCTGGATCAAGGACTCGATCACCCGCTTGTTGCAGACCCGGAGATCGACCCGCCGGCAAAAATCGAGCAAACTGTCGAACGGGCGCTCTTTACGCTCCTGCAATATGCTCTCCATCGCCTGCGTACCGACGTTCTTGATGGCGGCCAGCCCAAAGCGGATAATGCCGAGAGAAGGCGCGGAGTTCTCGTCTCCGCTTTGCTTCTCACGGTCCGCTCCCTCACGTTGCGCCCCTGCTTGGGGCGTGAAAAGAATCCCGCTCTCGTTCACATCGGGCGGCAGCACGGTAATGCCCATCCGCCGGCATTCGACAATATATTCCGCCACCTTGCGGTGGCTTCCCATGACGGCCGTCAGCATGGCGGCCATAAAATGCACGGGATAATGGGCCTTCAAATAGGCCGTTTGAAAGGCCAGCACGCCGTAAGCGGCGGCATGGGCGCGGGGGAAGCCGTAATCCGCAAAGCGGACGATCATATCGTATACCGCGTTCGCTTCCTCCTCGCGATATCCCTGCGCCTTGCTTCCGGCGACGAAGTGGCCCCGCTGCTCGTCCAGCACCTCGCGCTTTTTCTTCGATACAGCCCGACGCAGCAAATCCGCTTCTCCGAGCGAAAAACCGGCCATCCGGGAAGCGATCTGCATAATCTGCTCCTGATACACGATGATGCCGTACGTATCCTTGAGGATCGGCTCCAGATCCCCGTGCGGGTAATCCACCGCCGTCTGCCCGTGCTTGCCCGAAATAAACTTCGGGATAAATTCCATCGGACCCGGCCGGTACAAGGCCAAAACCGAGATGATATCTTCGAAGTCCGTGGGTTTCAGCTCACGGAGCACCCGCCGCATCCCCGCCGATTCCAGCTGGAACACGCCGGTCGTTTCCCCGTTTCCGAGCATTTCATAAGTGAGCCGGTCGTCGTCGGGAACCAGCCGGAAATCCGGCGCATTTCCCGTTTGCTCTCCGATCCAGCGCATGGAGCGCTCGATGATGGAAAGCGTGCGCAGGCCAAGGAAGTCCATCTTCAGCAGTCCGACAGACTCCAGATTCTCCATGGAATACTGGGTCAAAGCGGTTCCTTCGCTGCCGGCCTGCAGCGGTACCGCATCCGTCAGCGGGTCGCGCGAAATGACCACGCCGGCGGCATGGGTGGAGGCGTGCCGGGGCATGCCCTCCACTTTCCGGGCCGTATCCAGCAATTTGCGGATCCGGGGCTGCGCGTCGTACAGCTGCTTCAGATCCGGGCTCTCCTTCATGGCCCGTTCAATCGTCATCCCCAAGTTCCCGGGAATCAATTTGGCGACCTTATCGACCTCCCCGAACGGCACGTTCAGCGCCCGGCCCACATCGCGGACGGCAGCCCGGGCGGCCATGGTTCCGAACGTGATGATCTGCGCGACATGCTCGGCGCCGTATTTGTCCGCCACATAGGCGATCACTTCGTCGCGCCGCTCATCGCTGAAATCGATATCGATATCCGGCATCGTCACGCGCTCGGGATTCAGAAAGCGTTCAAACAGGAGCTGGTATTTGATCGGATCGACGTTGGTAATATGCAGCACATAGGCAACCAGGCTTCCGGCCGACGAGCCCCGTCCGGGGCCCGTGGCGATGCCGTGGCGGTGCGCATAAGCGATAAAATCCCAAACGATGAGAAAATAATCGGAGAAGCCCATGCTGCCAATGACCCCGAGCTCATAATGTAGCCGCTCCTTCAGCTTAGCCCGCTCCGCTTCATCCCGCCACAGTTCCTGGTGTCCATACCGCTCTTCAAGTCCCCGCTCGCATAACGAGGCCAGGTAAGACGCCGACGTCAACCCTTCCGGAACAGGCCGATATTCGGGCAAAATATGGCGCCCGAACGTAAGCTCCAGCTCGCATTTGTCCGCGATCTTCGCCGTATTGTCCAGCGCTTCGGAAATATGGGGGAACAAGGCGGCCATTTGCGGACCGCTCTTCATATATAGCTGGCTGGTCCCGATCTTGAACCGCTCCTCATCGTCCACCGTCTTGCCCGTTCCGATGCAGATCAGCACGTCCTGGACCTCGGCATCGCCTTCCCCGAGATAATGGACATCATTGGTGGCCACCAGGCTGATCCCGGTTTCGCGCGCCAGGTCGACGAGCAGCGGGTTGACCTTCTTCTGCTCGGGCATCCCGTGATCCTGGAGCTCGAGGTAGAAGTCCTCCCCGAACGCGGCCTGGTAACGAAGCGCGGCCCGTTTTGCCTCCTCCAGCCGGCCGTGCAGCAGATGGTGCGGCACCTCGCCGCCAAGGCAGGCGCTTAGGCAGATCAGCCCCTCCTTATGGCGCTCCAGCACCTCCCAATCGATCCGCGGTTTGTAATGAAAGCCTTCCAGATGGCCGATCGAGCAAAGCTTCATTAAATTCCGGTACCCGGTCTCATTCTTGGCCAGCAAAATCAGATGGTGGATCGGCTGGTCCTTCCGGCTCCCCCGCTCCTTCCGGGATCCCGCCGTAAAATACATCTCGCAGCCGATGATCGGCTTGATGCCGTGCGAGCGGCACAATTTATAAAAAGGAACCGCGCCGTACATCACGCCGTGATCGGTCAGCGCCAACGCTTTCATGCCGAAAGCGGCCGCTTGGGCAACCAGCTCTTCCAGCCGGGCCGCACCGTCGAGAAGGCTGTATTCACTATGTACGTGGAGATGAACGAAGCTGTCCATGCGTTTCCTTCCTTTCCAAGTTGAACCGAAAATTTAGTTGGGTTAGGACTTAAATCAAAACGTTTGTTCCCTTTTTAAATATTTTATCATAGATTGCCTGCTTGCGCCCATAGAATGGTATAGAACCGGAATGGACAAGCGAAAACGGACGGAACGCAAAAAAGGGAGGCCAGCGGATGAGTACGTTTCTGACCAAGGCGGTCATGGATTTTTTCGTAGCGTTCGGCATCGTTGTAGGGGGAGCCATGGTAGGCGGGCTGGGTGCCATCGTGTCCATGCAGCCGCCGACGCAGACGATGCTGGATATCGCGGGAAGGATTAAGATATGGGCGCTCGCCGCCGCGGTCGGCGGTACGATTGACCCGATGCGGGTCATCGAAAGCAATTTCTTCGACGGAAATTTGTCCCCGGCGATCAAGCAAATTTTATATTTACTATTCGCATTTCTTGGAGCGCATATGGGTTCGGAGCTCGTGAGGTGGATGTGCGGAGGCAGCCGGGGATGAACGAACGGAGGGTCACAACGCGGGAGGCCCTAAGGGGATTTAAGCGGTTCATGCAAATTGCCGCCGTTTTTATTCTCGGCATGGTCGCCGGCAGCATAGGGTTCAACGTCGTCTATCAGGCCAGCTTCAACAAACTCTGGCTCGAAAATAAAGATTTGCAGATTCAACTCTATCAGGCCGAGGAAGACAACAAGACACTGAAAAAGTATCACAAACGCTCCACCGTCATCAAGGAAATCCAGGTCCGGGTCGAAGAGCGGGACCCTCCCCTGGACGCGCTGGCCGTCAAAGAGGTCGTACAGCAATTGCACGAGGAACTGGAGGTGCTGCGCGGCCGCAGCATCTTCGAAATCGACTCCGACGGCAAAATGGCCCGGACGCTGCTGAACCGGAAAATTTACGCGGTGCGGGACAAAGAGTACGCAATTCAGGTGAAAACGATGCTGGTAAGCGAGGGCGTGCTTCAGATCTGGGTCGATATCCGGCCCTATGTGCGAAGCTGAGGAATCATGCTACAATGAGAAATATCACAATCTATTATTCCAAAAGGAGCCGTGACCTTTTCCCATGATTGAAGTTTTAACTTATATCCTGTACGCCGGCCTGATTGTTTCCAGCGTCTGCTCCATCTTCTTCAGCATCAAATCCCGGCGTTCGCTGGATGCGCGCACCCGGGGGATCGCCCAGGCCAAATCGAATATCAGTATGGGCACCATGCTGATCGTGCTGGCCCTGATCCAAATGCTAATTTTTAGCGGCTCGACGGTCCGCGTCGTCGTCGGCGCTCTGTTCATGGTGCTCGGGGCTTTCAATATATTCGCCGGCATCCGCAACCATGGCTTCTTCTCCCGCCAGAACCCGGAATAAACCGGCCGCCTGATCGCCGCATTAGGCGTGGTCGATGGACTGCAGCGTCATGACGGCCTTGGACACCAGGAAATCCTGGTAGGTCATGACGATTTCCAGCTTGCACGCCCGTCGGCTCATCTCCAGGACGACCGGGGTAATCACGACCGGATTCTCGATCTGCACCGGACGCACGAAGTAAGTCGTCAGGTTGTCCACCACGTAGTCCGCCCCGCTCGCATCCTTCGCCGCGTTCAAGCCGGCCTGGGTCATCAGCGAAGTCAGCACCCCATGGGAAATCGTCCCGAGGTCGGTAGCCATTTGCGGCGTAATCATGCCGTGAAAAAACAACCGGCCGTTCTCGTCCCGCTCCTCCGCGAATCCGTTCCACATGAGATGCTCAAACGTTTCACCGAGCTGCGGCTGATTCCGGGCGTCCCGCATCGCCTGCAGCACTTCCCGCCGCGTCACCGAAGAAATCAGCTTCCGGTTGCGGTCGACGACGGGCAGAAAGTCGATCCCTTCCCACACCATGATCTGGGCCGCCGAAGCGAGCGACGTTTGCAGCCCGACCGTAATCGGATGCCGTGTCAGACACTTTTCAATGCTCTGATCCCCGCTGAGATCTTCCACATCCTTGCGGCTGACGATGCCGATCACCCGGTTCCATTCGTCCACCACCGGAAAATGCTGCGCCCCGGTCTCGATCGACAGCTGATCGAAATCGGAGATGTTGCTGGTCACCTTCAACATGTTGACTCTCGGCTTGCGCACGACGATATCTTCCACAAGCATAATCTTCTTCTTGATCAAGCGGTCGAAGATCGCCCGGTTGATCATCGAGGCTACCGTAAACGTATCGTGCCGCGAGGAAATGATCGGCAGCGATAAGCGGTCGGCCAGACTTTTGACTTCCCGGCTCGTTCCGAAGCCGCCGGTAATCAGCACGCCCGCCCCTTGCTCCAAAGCGAGCGAATGGGCATCCTCCCGGTTCCCCACGATCAAAAGGCTTCCCGCATCGATATAGCGGGCCATGGCATCGATCTTCATCGCGCCGATCACGTATTTATGCAGGTTTTTATCCAGACCGTCGGCTCCGCCAAGCACATGTCCCTCGACGATATCGACGACGTCCCCGAACGTCAGTTGATCGGTAATATTCCGCGGCTTCTTCTCCACGCGAACGGTCCCGATCCGCTCCTTCGTAATAACGATTCCGAGATTTTCCGCTTCCTTTACCGCACGGTAGGCGGTTCCTTCGCTGACTCCCATTCCTTTCGCCAGCTTGCGCACCGATATTTTGGTTCCGATTTTGAGACTCTCGATATGCTGTAGCAGCTGCTCGTGCTTCGTTACACTTTCTTCATGCCCCTGCAACTGTTACACCCCCAATCTCAATCTGTACTATTCTGTATCTATTATACACCATATCAACGCAAAAAAAAGCGGACATTCCGTGAGCAAATTTCGCCGGAAGATCCGCTAAACACTCGATCGCTTCATTTCGCCATTTCCTGAAATTTTGCCCTGTTCCGGAATGAACGTGAGGCGAATCACTCGGACTTTGACGGAATACCGAAGCCTTATGCAGAAACATTTTGCGTTGCGCCAATATGTGATTTGTATCACAATGCCATGATGACCGGTTGATATAATGATCGCAAATGCTTCAATATTTAAATAAACAGGAGGACCAAACTTATGAGCCAAACCTTTAAAACCACCGTCAACGCTACGGAGTACCCGCCGCAATTAAAGCATAAAACGATTTTTGCCGCCTTCAACAGCCTGGAGCCTGGAGAAGCGATGCTGCTTATCAATGATCACGATCCCGTGCCGCTGCGCTTTCAATTCGAAGCGATGCATCCCGGACGCTTTACCTGGGACTATCTGGAGCAAGGCCCGGACACTTTTCGTGTAAAAATCGGGAAAACGGAATAACCGAGGAGGAGATCCCATTGGCCACGATTGAGGTCCTCGATGAGAAGACCCTAAAAATCAAGGTAGGCCTTGAAGACGCACTCGCCATGATTGCCGAGGCCGAAAACGATCCGGAGCGTTATGCCGCTGAAATCTTGATGATTGCCGAGAAAATGCCGGAGTTTGAATACACCTACTTCTGTTTCTACGCCTACGACACGGCGGCTTTATTCGAAAAAATGCTCGGCATCGATCCGAAGCAGTATCTCTCCTTCTCGCTGGATGCCCCCGATTCATTCTTCTATACCCTCTATGGAGGTATGAAGGGGCTCAGCGGAATGGCACGCCTGTCCAGCGCTTTGGCTGCCGAGGCGTAAGCAAGCCCGAATTCCAAATCGGCCGGACCCTTCAACGCACCTTCAAGGTGAGCGAGGGTCCGGCCGATTTTTAGTTATCAGCGACCGAGAATGCGGAACCGCTTATTGTCACATCGACTTGCGCCTTTCCATTACCGCTCGTGTACGTGTAACTTGAAGCCCCATGCTTATATCCGGGCAATGAATCCGGGATGGTTAACGCGCTTTCTTTGATCCCCATAGAGAGCTTGTAATTGCTTGCGCCTTGATCGATGTGGAGACTTCCGGCACCGTTTTTCAACTCAAATTTGATTGTTTTGTTAAATCCTTTCGGCAGGATGGCCGACATACTCCCCTCATTGCTCGTAAGATTCAGATCCGCGTTCACGGCCGGCAAAGAGATGCCGGCTTTGTTGCCATTGACCGTAATCGTCCGGAATTTTTGGCTGGGTATGTTCAAAGTCACCATATCAATATCCTCCGTCGAAACACCTTGCTTCGGTCGGATTGAGATTTGCGTCGCCGAGTTCTTGGCGTTTTGTACCACGTTCATTACTTTGGCATTGTAGTCAACGGAGAGCTGTTCGCCCCGACTGATCTGCACTAGAACATTGCAATTCTCCGCGGCGAGTTCAAGTGTTTCGGCCCTGGCGGGAGAAGCCTGCCGATTGGCGGCTCCAGCTTCCGGAGAGTTCCAAACGGCTGTCATCAGCAGCAATCCCGTCAATAAAGAGGCGAGGATGACAATGCCGTTCTTTTTGGGCCGTATATCCATAATAAAATTGATGCGACTACGCAAGTTACGTTTCCCCCCATACAGATTGGTGAATACAGCGGTCCGGGCTTTTGACCCGTTTCGAACGACTTTAATCAAGGTTTCACCGTAGTTTTTTCGCTGCTGAAAACTCATACCTCGGAGAACCCGTTCATCGCACGAGAGCTCGCATTGCAAGGAAACCGCCCGGTCCATAAAATAAACCAAGGGATTGAACCAGTGGACCGCCTTCACCCCCAAAATAATCACCTTGTGCCATAGATCGAACCGTTTAAAATGAATCAGTTCATGCTTAAGAATGTGCGGATAGTCCTCTTCCTTCAAAATATCCCGGGGAAGCAAAATCACCGGATGAATCAGACCTGTTAACATCGGCGATGAAATGCTGTGGCAAAATTTTATCCTGACACCGGTTTTAATATTTAACTCCGAGGCCATGTTCTCAAAAGCTCCCAAAATCTCCGGATCCGTCACCGGCTCGCTCCAGCGTCTAGTCAGGTTCATAAACCGGATATGCCGATACACTTGGCAGAATAACGCAATTAAGGCGCCGGTCAACCAAACCACCGCCAAGATCCGCCAAACCGGATAAGGGGCGAAGGCCGCTTGATTGGCTTCATGAACTGTGGAGATCGGAAATCCGGCAAGCCCTTTCCCTTGCCCGGACATAGCGGGGAGCGGATCGGTAGTCGGCGCGTAACGGACCGGAGCAAAAGGCAACACAATATGAGGATGTACGGGGACCAGCCAGCCGATCGTGATCACCCACCAAATGATATACAACCATTTTGCGGCATATTTTTTGGCCAAGAAGGGGACCATCGCCATATACACCAATGTTACCAGCGACATGGAAAGCGAGCATCGAATAAACACAGATAAAGTTTCCTCCAACTCACTCCCTCTTTTCCTTCAGCCACTTCTCAAGCTCGTCCAGATCGTCTTCCTTAAAACGCTGGCTGCCGTGCAACGCTGCGATCAGACTGGAGAAGGAATTCCCGTGAAATCGCTGGATAAAGTCGCCGGTTTCAAATTTCAAATACTCCTCTTTACTGATCAGCGAAAAATACCCTCGTTCTTTGCTCTTTTTCTCACTCCGTAAAAAACCGCGTTCCACCAGCCTCTTCATCAAAGTAATAATCGTCTGCGCCTTCCATGCCCGTTCCTTTCCTAGCTGCTCCATCACCATCCCCGTTGTAATCGGCGGTTCATTCGCCCAAACCACCTTCATGATCTCAAATTCGGCATCCGGGAGCTTCTTCATCAAATTCATCGCGAACCTCCTTTTTCTACAGCTGTCTATAATGTATATTCTACACCTGTCTACAATAATGTCAACCAGTTTTTTCCTGAAAAATAGCCCGCCCTCTTCATTAAATGTGATGTGCGGTTCACGGGCGAGTTAGTTGGTTAGTTGGTTGGTTGGTTGGAGTAAGTTTACAGAAATATGGGGATTTGGAGGTTTAATGCGGAGGTTGGGTTGTTGTGGCATGGCTGCCTACATAAGGCCCCAAAAGCACTGGCGTTGCATGAAGCAATTTGAATGCCGTGGAGAAATAAGGGCCTGATGCGCACTGAAGTTGCATCAAACCTGACTTGGTGCTGCCTATTTTGAAACTTGTCGCCTCGGTGTGGCGAGTTGGATCCGGCGCGCCCCATCTCCCTAACCGCCGTCGCATGAGCAGCCTTGCAAGAAAGACGAAAATTAACGCTAACGGTTGCCACAGCCGTTATTTGCCCTGAAAACGCCGACTTCCCATTCTAACGGTCGCCACGGCGCTTATTTTGCAAAAACAGGCTGTTAGGGCGAGAATCCAGGTGAAATAACGGCGCTCACGACCGCTAGAATTTCGAAAGGGTTACTTTTCGTTAAATAGCGACTGCCACAACCGTTAGACTTCCCAAGTCTCACCATAGTCGCACGATGTCAGGCTGGATGCAACGCCAGGGCCTGATGCGGCGCTATTTTGTCTAATTCAGCTCATGGGTAGGGAATAGCGGACTTTTGAGGCCTTATTATTTGAAAAAGCAGGCCAACCCCCTATTTCGGGGCCCATAACAGGGCAATAAGGCCTTTTTTGACCGCTATCATTCCCCCGAAGCCGAATCGGGACGAAATAGCGCCCAAACGGCCGCTAGTGCGAGGGGCGGCTAGGGAAATGGGGGCCCCTGCCGAATTCAACTCGCCGCACCAAGGCGAAAAGTTTCAAAAAAGCGTTAATTTGAACAAAAGCATGGTCCCCCCATTATGGGAGGACCACTTATTCCTTAATCCTTAGGCGGACGGGCTCTACCTCGCCGAATAGTTCCGCGGCACGTAAGCGCAATAAGGATCGCTCTCCAGGTAGTCGCCGGTTACCGCATAGGCCCGCGCCCGGGAGCCGCCGCAAACCGTTTTGAATTCGCAGGCTCCGCATTTTCCTTTGAGCAGCGATTTATCCCGCAGCTGCCGGAATACGGGAGAGTTCCGGTAGATGTCCGCCAGGGATTGCTCCCTGACACTGCCGCAGTTTATCGGCAAAAAGCCGCTCGGGTACACCTCGCCGACATGGCTGATAAACACAAAGCCATCCCCGTCATTCACTCCTTTCGGGGAACGGCCCAACACATCCTTTCGTTTCGACGGCGACGCCCCGCCAGATCCCTGGCCAAAACCGCCGTCTTTTGAGTCCACGTTTCGTGCGGCGCTTAATGAGGCATTCACCACGCCGCCACCCGTGCCGTTCAAAGCTTCATCCCTACCAACGCCCGCTTCGGAATGCTTCTTCTGCAAAATGACCCGGCGGAAGTGAGGCGCCTCCGTCGCTTTCACACCGTATGGCATCTCCCGCTGCAGCCGAACAAGCCATTCCATGACGCGCTCGTGCTCCTCCGGCGTAATCATGTCGCGGACCATTCCTCTTCCCGTAGGGACGAGAAAAAAGACGCTCCATAATACGGCGCCGAATTCCCGTACTTTCTCCGCGATCTTGGGCAGGTCTTCCAAATTGTAGCGGGAAACGGTCGTATTGATCTGGATCGGAATGTCCAGCTCCCGCAAATATTCGATGCCTTTCATCGTCATTTGGTAGGAGCCCGGGGTGCCGCGAAAATGATCATGGATGGCCGCATCCGAGCCGTCGAGACTAAACGCCCAGCGGGATAACCCTACCTGCTTCGCCCGTTCCACGGCGGAGAACGTTACCCGCGGCGTCGCGCTCGGGGTCATCGAGACAGGCAAGCCTTTTTCATGAATCGCGTATCTGGCCAAGTCGTAAAGATCGGGCCGCATCAAGGGATCGCCTCCGGTGAACACAAAGAGCGGGCGGTCCATTTCGGCGATATCGTCGATCAGCTTCTTCCCTTCTTCGAACGTGAGCTGGCGGGGATCGGGACGGTATTGGGCCTCGGCCCGGCAGTGCAAACACTTTAAGGCACAGGCTCGTGTAACCTCCCAGATCACAATGAACGGATTGACGCGGTAATCCCTTTCCTGAACGATATTGGGTGTAAACTCCACTTGCTTCATCTCCCGAATAATTGATGTAACACCTTTTCAGCGGACTGCTTTCCCTGACGAATACAATCCGGCACGCCTACTCCTTCGTATGCGGCGCCGCAAAGCTCCACGCCCGGCAGATTGGTCCCAAGCTTGGCGCGCAATGCCGCCAGGCGTTCGACATGGCCAACCGGATACTGGGGCATGGATTGCGGGAGCCGGATGATTTCGCAAAACAACGGTTTTGCGGTAATGCCCATCAACGCGCGAAGCTCGCCGGCCAGTTCTTCCTTTATCGCTTCGTCCGGCTTATCGGTCCACTGTTCATCCCCCAGCCGACCCAAAAAGGTACGGAGCAGGACGACTTCCCGCGGGGCGGTATGCAGCCATTTCGACGAACTCCAGGTACATGCCGTCATTTTCCTGCCTTCCCCCCGCGGGACGAGAAAACCCGACCCGCCCAGTTCGGCTGGTATATCTTCCGCGCGAAACGCAAAGGTGGCGTTCGCTACGGATACGTAATGAATTTGCTCCAGGTAAGCCACGTCCGAAAACTCACCCAGCAGTCGAGCTGCCTCAAAGGCGGGCGCCGCAATGATCACGGCGTCCGCCGTCAACCGCTCCCCGCTCTCCAGGCTTAACTCGTAGCATGGTGTTCCGGGCGGATTCCCCGGCGCGGCGCCAAACCCGGGCCCGTGTCCCTTCCCGACCAAAGCCAGCGACGAGACGCCGTTCCCGTGGATCAGCCTCTCGCTCTCCAGGGAAGCCACAAGCGCCTCCACCAGCCCGTTCAGCCCGGTCTTGAGCGTTAAGAACATGCTTCCGGCCTCCGGGGCCGGGGTGCTTCCCGCCGTCTTCAATGGCTTGGGGGGTTGTTTTTTTCCCGCCAGCAGTCCAAGAATAAGGCTCCGATGCTTACGCTCCATTTCCATAAACTGGGGAAAAGTCGCCCGAAGGCTCAGCTGCTCCGTGTCCCCCGCATAAATTCCCGCAAGCAGCGGCTCGGTCAAATGCTCCAGGACTTCCCTGCCCAAACGCCGGCGGATGAAGCCTCCCA
Source organism: Paenibacillus sanfengchensis (assembly GCF_036864765.1). Lineage (NCBI taxonomy): Bacteria > Bacillati > Bacillota > Bacilli > Caryophanales > Paenibacillaceae > Paenibacillus > Paenibacillus sanfengchensis. Next base: position 15,221 of record NZ_JBAGJC010000003.1, read on the forward strand.
GCGACTCGTCCTCCCGGTCCCGCCTGGCGGGCAGGAGCAGATCCAGTGCGGCCCTGGCCTTGCCTGCAGGAGACAGCAGACCGGTCTTCACCATCGGCCATATCCGGGTGGGAATGCCCAGCATCAATCCGGGCGGCATCGGATGAAACCGGCCGCGGTGCAGAATAAAGTTCCGCTTGGCCGCCGGATTCGTCCCTGTCAGCAGATCTTGGAGGCCCAGGTCCTTCGCCAGCTCCAGTGCGGCCACTTTGCGGGCGAGAAAGGAATCCGGCCCTTGTTCGACAATGCATCCATCTTTATGCAGCGACCTGATTTTCCCTCCGAATCTCGCGCTATGTTCTATCAGAGTAACATTTACGCGCATTCCGTTCTCCCGGGCATACTTCCGAACATAATAAGCCGCGCTTAATCCGGAAATACCGCCGCCGATAACCGCTACCGATTTGACCACTAAGGCCAGCCTCCTCTTCCTCTTCCTCTTCCTCTTCCTCTTCTGGTATCGCTGTTCTATTTCGTTATCATATCCCGAAAAATATGCCCGCTTTATGACTGGAGTCACTCCGGTCCATCTTCCTTTCCGCTAGAATGGGTCAAAAAAACACGGGAGGGAAATAAATGACAAATCATACTGCAAATCGCACTGAGCGATCCGCCAAAACGGTCACCGGAGCCGAGCTGCTAATCCGCTGCTTGCGGGAGGAAGGGGTCGACACCCTCTTCGGCTATCCCGGCGGGGCCGTGATCCCGATTTATGACGCTTTGTACGATTGTCCGGATATCCGCCACATTCTCACCCGTCACGAACAAGCCGCCGTTCATGCGGCTGACGGTTACGCGCGAATTACCGGCCGCCCCGGCGTGGCGCTGGTCACCAGCGGCCCGGGAGCGACGAACGCCGTGACCGGCATCGCCAATGCCTTCATGGACTCCGTCCCGCTCGTCGTGCTGACCGGACAGGTCTCGACCGATCTGATCGGACGGGACAGCTTCCAGGAAGTGAATATCTTCGGCATGACGATGGATGTGACCAAGCATAATTATGTCGTCATGGAGGTGGACCAGCTTCCCCGCATCCTCAAAGAGGCGTTTCACATCGCGACTTCCGGCAGGCCCGGTCCCGTGCTGGTGGACCTGCCGAAGAACATCATGAACGCCAAAACGGAGCAAGGCCCTTTACGTCACGTTTCTCTGCGCGGGTACGCCCCCGTGCCGTCCATTCCGCAGGAAACGATCAACCTGATCGCGAATCGCGTCTCCGCCGCCGAGCGCCCCGTCCTGCTTGCCGGCGGCGGTGTGGTCTCTTCGGGAGCTTCCGAAGCGCTCCGCCAGCTTGCCGAAAACGCCGATATCCCGGTCGTGAGCACGCTGATGGGCATCGGCGCCTTTCCATCCGGCCATCCGCTCTATCTCGGCATGGTGGGGATGCACGGCACTTATGCGGCGAACCGGGCCGTCCATCAGGCGGACCTCCTGCTCGCGCTCGGGGTGCGTTTTAACGACCGGCTGTCGGGAAAGATCCAAGCCTTTTCGCCGAACTCCTGGAAGGTTCAGGTCGACATCGATGACGCCGAGTTGGGCAAAAATATTCCCGTTCACCTGGGAGTTCACGGCAACTTGTCCGAACTGATGGACGGGCTTGCGGCCTTGACATCCCCCGCTCCGCGCGGCGGCCGGTCCTGGGCGGCGGAAGCGGCCGGCTGGCGCCGGAGCGTGCCCCATTTCACCGCCAAGCCGGGGACATTGAATCCCCAGGAGGTGATCTCGCTGCTCCATAAGTTAACGGACGGCGAAGCGATCGTGGCCACTGATGTCGGTCAGCATCAAATCTGGACGGCCCATCATTATAAGTTCAAGCAGGCCCGGTCGTTCCTGACCTCCGGAGGCCTCGGCACGATGGGGTTCGGGCTGCCTGCCGCGATCGGCGCCGCCATCGGCGCGGCAGCCGCCGGACGCCGTGAGCCCGTCATCTGCGTCACTGGAGACGGAAGCTTCCAGATGAATCTGCAGGAGCTAATGACCGCGGTGGACTACGGGCTGCCGGTCAAAATCGCCATTTTGAACAACGGTTATCTCGGCATGGTGCGGCAATGGCAGCAGTTGTTCCACCAGCGCCGCTACTCTTCCGTCCAAATTTCTTCACCGGATTATGTCGCGTTTGCGGCGGCCTATGGTGTAACCGGTCTGCGCGCTTCCACCTTGTCCGAAGCCGAAGCGGTCATCCGCCAGGGCCTGGAATTGCCCGGCCCTGTCCTGATGGAATTCCGCGTAGTGGAAGAGCAGAACGTGTATCCGATCGTCCCTCCCGGGGAGAGCCACGACCGCATGATTCTCGAATGAAGAGAAGGGAGTGTCCCTGCCCGGAACGAAAAAACTGTCGAAAAAGCCGTCATCCCGGCTTTTCCGACAGTTTTTTTACATCTCTACATGCTCTGGCCATGTTTGCCTTCCTCCGACCACTTGCTCTGCCATTCCCGCAGCTTCGCCCGGCGGACCGCGTCGAGCGCCCGCTGCTTCTCCTCGTTTACGCCGAGAATGAAATGCAGATGGGCACCGATCACGAGAAACGCAAAGGCGGCCCAAACCGATCCAAATATGGATACCCAGCCCGCGCCAGGCTTAAAGGATATCATGGGCAGGGCGTAAACGAGCATCGCCAACGCAAGGATCAAATACACGACATGCTTGATTTTACTTTTCTTTTTTACCGTCTTCATTTAAGACCGCAGCTCCTTCGTCTTCAAATCTATATTTCTATTCTATGAAGACGCCGGAGAAATATGAGACAAGATTTACATCTGCGGTCCGTATAAATGCTGAAGACTGTCCGTAATGATTTTATTCACGTCCTGGATAATCACGCTGAGCCGCCGCTCGGCATCGAACAGCCGGCGGATATTCAGGTTCATGCTGAGCACCTCGAACAGCTTCTCCATCTTTTCCATCTCCTCGGGAGAGGGCATTTCACCGGTCATCATTTGCTGCTGCAGCTCATTTTGCCGGTTGCGGAAATCGTCCAGCATCCGCTTGCTCTCGGGATCGGCATCGACCAGCTTCATGGCGGAGGTAATCTCCGCCACCTCCGGGCTCTCCTTAAGCGCTTTGGCCAATTCATTCGCCTTATCGTAAATATTCACAGTTCCATCCTCCAATTTGTTTTTTGTTCTACCTCATCCACAGCATCAAAAGCGACTGAAACAAGCCGATGATGCCCCCAAGCAGCACCCCGAGCCAGGTAATGGCCCTGAACTCCTTGCCTGACACGCTCAAGATGACTTCTTCCAGCCGTTCCACCGGAAATTTCTGTACCTGCTCCTGAACCAGCTTCGGCAACTGAATCGCCCTCATCGCGGCGGGGATGCCTTTGACGATCCAGGAAATCAGCCGCTCCGTCACGGACGGCAGCGCCGCTTCGGCCCGGGAAAGCCAGGGGGCGACCAGGGAAGCGACTTGTACCTGCTCGGCGGAAGCGATCCACTGCTCAAAAGGGAGGTTTTGGAGCCGATCGGCCAGCCATTCCCCCGCATCCCGGCCGGACAGCATTTCCAGCAGTTCCGCGGCGGTCTTCTCGCCAAGGAGCTCCATTCTGCTCTGGATCGCCAAGGCGACTCTGCGCCCAGCCTCCTCTCCTTGAAGCGCCTGAACCAGCGTCGGCGTCAGCTTGCGGACCAGCTTATCCTCGTCCACAAAGATCGCCGCCATCGTTCCGAGGAAGCCGCCCGCCCGGTCGACCATGTTCGCCGCCATTTTGGTCAGCATCCGCTGGCCTTCGGCCGAGAGAAGCTCCTCTTCAACGGCGCGAAGCACCGCGTCCGCCGCGGCCGCGCTCCACCGCTCCCGGTTCTCCCCCGTCCAACCCGGAACAAGCTCGCTCAGTTTCCGTTCGCTTAGGCCGAGGCGCTCCCAAAGATACCGGCCTCCCTGCTCGGCCAGCGTCCCTCCCGCTTCTGCCAGGCGTGCCTTGACCGCTTCCCACTGCTCGGGCTCCCAAATGCTAAGCGCCGCTTCCTTCAACGTGTCCGGACTTGCCGCCAGACGGTGAAGCGCCGTAAGCAAGTACTGCTCCGCCTGATGTCGGAACGCCGGCCGAAGCATCAATTCCTGCAAGCCTTCCGCCGTGACGAGATATTCCGCGACCACGTTGCCCAGCGACTCCGCAATGTCGTCCCTCCGCTTGGGGATCAGACCGGGCGTGAACGGAACGTGATATTTTCCGATATAGACCGGATTTCGGGGATGAAACAACATTTTAATCGCAAAATGGTTCGTGACCCCGCCGACAAAGGCGGCGACTGCCACGCTGACGACCACATAAAGCCAATCGTCCACCGCAAAAACCTCCTTCAACCGCTTGCCTGGGTTAATCACCAAGGATTCTATGTCCTCATATGATGCATTACATGCGCTTATGCAGATGACCATTCAACATCCAAGATATCAAGCCTAAGCTTGGAAGGAGATCCGCTTCATGCCCTCCAAAAAACTGAAAATCCAGATTATGAGTCCGAATTTGCTGGAGAACGATTACCTTGTTCTAGGGGAACAGCTGGTCAGACAATGGAAGATCCCCGTTCATCATCAGATGCAAATCGTCTTCGGTTCCTTCCGGCAGACCGTTCGGGTCGTCCCGCTGGCCAGATATGACGGAATGCGCATCAGTCAAGAGCTAGCCGACAGGATGGGCCTGATGCCGCGGTCCTCGCTGCGGCTGACCTACCGGTCCCACTCGACAACCCTGCAACTGGGGCCGCTGGTCGGCGTACTGATCAGCAAAGACTACCCGGAGTCCGTCGAACGACCGTTCGGACCGATCACCCTGTTCTGTAAAGAGCTCGTTAACGCCTGTCAGCGTCAAGGGGTGTATGTTTATTTTTTCACACCGAATCATATCGGTTCCAGTTCCAGCCGACTATCGGCCTGGGTGTACGGCGACGGATGGAAAAAAGCCCAGGTTCCTGCGGCGGATGTGTTCTACAATCGGCTAACTTCACGAAAGCTTGAGAACAAACCTAGCGTACAGCATTTCTTGAAAGAAGTAAAATCCCGCTACAGCAGTCATTTTTTCAATGAGAAGTTTTTAGACAAAACCGAAGTTTTCGACGCGCTGCAGCGTGACGCCTCGCTCTCGAGGTACTTGCCGGAATCCCATCTCTTTCGTAACTTTCTTACACTGAAAAACATGTGCGCCAAACATCCCGTCGTCTTTCTCAAGCCGATCAGGGGAAGTCTCGGAAAAGGCATTATCCGGATTTCCAAGCTGGACGGCGGCTCATATCAAACGCTCACCGCCCAGGTGGGAGGAACGCGGCGGCAGGTGTATCCCAGCCTCGCCAAGCTGTTCTCCTCCCTCGCCGGCAAGATGAAAGCGACGCGCTATCAAATTCAGCAGGGGCTGACCTTGATCGAGGCGGATCGCAGGCCGATCGATTTTCGCGCCTTGGTGCAGAAGAACCAGACGGGAAAATGGAGCGTTACCTCTATCGTGGCCCGGACCGCCGGAAGCCAGCACTTCGTATCCAATCTGGCCCGGGGAGGATCGCTCAGCACAGTCAAGGAAGCCGTCGCCCGGAGCACGCTGCCGGCCGGCATCAAAAGCAAGGTCCCGATCCGGCTGCGCAAAGCCGCTTTGGACATCGCTGAGGGCGTCGATCATCAGATTCCCGCCCATTTCGGAGAGCTCGGCATCGATCTCGCCCTGGATACCTCGGGTCGGATCTGGTTAATCGAAGTGAATTCCAAGCCTTCCAAAAACGACAACACCCCGCTCGGAGGCGGCAAGATCCGTCCCTCCGTCAAGCAGGTTGTTGAATACGCACGCTATTTGTCCGGCTTCTGAGGAGGAAAAAGATAGATGTTCAGCAAACGATCCAAAGGCGTCATCGGCATTTTGGTCGCCGAAGGCCGGAATCCCGTTCCTTTCGCGGAACCGGGATACTGCCGCAAGCTGTGTCAAATCGGCTCCAGCCGGGGCATGGCCGTATATGTATTTTGTCCGTCGTTCCTCCGTACGGGAGGCGAGTCCATCCCCGGCTACAGCTATGAGAACGGAGGATGGCACCACAAGCTTTTCCCCCCTCCGGACGTTTTGTACGACCGGTGCTTCACTCATGACCGAAGGCAGCAGCAACGCAAAAGACAGGCGCTGGCCCGGCTATCGGAGCAGCATCCCTTCGTTTATCTGACGCGGGGGTTAACCGGGAAATGGCAGGTATATCAGGCTCTCCGGAAATTTTCGGAGATCGAACCCTATCTGCCGGAAACCGCCCGCTATGAAGGCCCGGAGCATTTGGCCGGCTGGCTCCAGCAGCATGGCGGCGAAGTTTTCTTAAAGCCCGAGCACGGGACCCACGGCAAACGAACACTCCATGTGAAGAATTCGGAGCTGCACGGCGGGCTTAAAATTACCGGAAGAGACCCGCGGAACGGCATACTCCAGAAGCAATTTTCCTCCCGGGAAGAGGGGCTCGATTGGGTTCACCGCTTCACGGCGGGCCGGTCTTTTCTGATCCAGCCCTACCTGGAGCTAAACACCGCCAGAAGAGAGCCGTTCGATATCCGGGTTCTGGTGCAGAAAAACGACACCGGGTCCTGGGAAATCACCGGGATGGCGGGGCGGGTCGGCGTAAGAAACGCGCTCACCTCGAACCTGCACGGAGGTGGAACCGCCCACCGGGCGCTTCCGCTGCTAATCCGGCAATTGGGAATGACGGAGGCCAAAGCCGCGATCTCCTTGATCCGTGAGCTGGCGTTAAAGATTCCAGCGGCGCTTGAATCACATTTCGGCCGCCTGGCGGAGCTCGGGATCGACTTCGGCATCGATCGAAAGCTTGGCCGCGTATGGGTGCTGGAGGTGAACTCCAAGCCCGGCCGCTCCTCCTTCTTCCGGATTGGAGACCGCAGGAGTGCCAGAAAGTCGGTGGAGAATCCGATTCTGTACGCCCGTTATTTGCTGATGAGCAAACCTTGAATGAGGCACGGAAGACTTTGTTAGGAGGAAAAATTCATGAGTTTGACTTTTTGCAACGTACATTTTACGCAGCAACCCCAGAGGGTCGTCTACGTGTCCGGCTCTTTGATGAAGAACCTGAAGCTATCGGGAAAAAAGTCGGTTCACCTCAGATTCGGCGGCGAGCGGATCCCCGCGGCCGTCAAACCGATCAAAAAACCGGGGAAGCATCTTTATATCGCTTCCGGCATCCGTAAAGGCATTAAAATTCCCAAAGCGGGCGGCGTGTTTTTACGCAGTTTGCAAGAGGGGGAAGTCCAGATCGGGCCGCTGATCGGCGTGCTTTCGGACGGTCCGGCTTCTTCCGCCACCAACCCTTTCGGTTCCCGGACCGGATTCATCAAGCAACTGCTGAGACAGGGAAGCAAATTGTCCTACATCTTCGCCTTCACGCCGCGGGATATTCAGTGGGACAGCGAGACGATCAACGGCTATTTCCTTAACGAAGCAGGCCATTTCATCAGGAAAAAGGTTCCCCTGCCGGATGTCGTCTACAATCGTCTCCCGAGCAGGCGGGCCGAAACCACCACCGCCATCACCCAGCTTCGCGAGCGTTTTATCCGGCGCAGAATTCCATTCTTTAACTGGAGCTTTTTTAACAAGTCCGATATTTACCGCATGCTTGAGAAAGATTCCCTGGTCGGCCGTTATGTGCCCGAATCGATCATGAGCCCGAGCACGGAACAGGTTAAGGAACTGCTGGACCGCCATTCCTTGGTTTATTACAAGCCGAACAGCGGGAGTCTAGGCAACGGTATTTATCGGCTGTCCAAAATCCAGAAGAGCGGTTATTACGCCAGATACCGGAATAACGGGAGAAACGCGCTGCTCCGCTTCGGCTCCTTCGCCAGTTTGATGCGCACCCTTCAGGCCAGGCACGGCCGCTCCTTGCGCGGTTATGTCGCGCAGCAGGGCATTCGGCTGATCGAAATCGACGGCTGCCCGATCGACTTTCGCTTTCACATGCATAAGAATGGGAGAAACCAGTGGGCGGTTGTCGGCATCGGAGCCAAAAAAGCCGGGAAAGGCAGCGTAACCACCCACCTCAAAAACGGCGGCTCCCTGCTGACCCCCGATCAGGCGCTGGCCCGCACCTTCGGTCCCCGCTCGGATGAGGTGCTGAGAAACGCCAAGAGCGTAGCCATTACGCTCGCGGAAGCGATCGAGAGCCACCACCAGCACCTGCTCGGTGAAATCGGCTTTGACATCGGGATCGACCGCGACGAGAAGATCTGGATGTTCGAAGCGAATGCCAAGCCGGGACGCTCGATCTTTAAGCATCCGTCACTGCGGGCGGAGGGCCGTGCTTCGGTGGATCACATTCTGGAGCATTGTCTGTATTTGAGCAAGTTCCGGAGGAGGGAAAACGGATGAGTCAGCTAGCAGGCGAAGTCAAGCCCGTTGTGGCCATACTCACGGTTGAGGACGACCTGACACAATTCCGCGGCAACCGGGCGAATTTTCGGGATCTCGTCAAAACCGGCAAAGAACTGGATTTCCCGGTCTATGTCGTGACAACCAGGGATCTGAAGTTGACCGCGAAAAAAGTCCAGGGTTATTTGTACCATACGGAAGAAAAGCAGTGGAAAAGGCAGTGGCTTCCGCTGCCTCAAGTCATCTACAACCGGATTCCGCGGCGGGAGGATGAGCGCAGACCTTCCGTCCGGCGGAAAGTCGAAGACTGCCTCCGGCATGGCAGCATCCAGCTGTTCAACCCGTTCTTTTTCAATAAATGGACGCTGTTTGATTGGCTGAAAAAGAACCGGGCCACCCGGGCGCTCGTCCCCAACACGAAGCGGCTGCGCTCTTCGGCCAGCCTTCTGTCGATGCTGGAGGAGTACGGAAGCCTGTACTTGAAACCGGAGAGCGGGAAGGCCGGGAAAGGCATCATGCTGCTCCAGTACGACACAGAGGAAAATAAGCCTTATCGGCTCACGATTCAGGGGGTAAGGCACAAAAATGTTGTGTATAAAACCGGAAAGCCCCAGCTGTTATGGAGACGCATAAAAGCCGAAACCGGGAACACCCGTTATATCATTCAGGAGGGAGTTGAACTGGCCTCCTACAGAGGCAGGCATTTCGATTTGCGGGTGCTCGTGCAAAAGTCAGGGAAAGGCATCTGGACCGTTACCGGAGTTGGGGCCCGGCTGGCCGGCTTACGGCGGATCACGACGCATGTGCCGCAAGGCGGCAGCGTAGAGGACCCCGAAAAAATGCTCCTCTCGGTTTTCGGCCAGGAAATGACGAATTACCTGATGAGCCGCCTGAAATCAAACGCTCTCTTAATCGCCAAACAAATCGAAAAAGGCGCCGGATATACGCTCGGGGAAATGTCGATGGATCTCGGGATCGACAGTGAAGGGAAAATCTGGTTTTTCGAGGCCAACGCCAAGCCGATGAAGTTTGACGAGCCCCATATCCGCAAAAAATCGTTGGAGCGTATTTTCCAGTTCAGCCATTATTTATACCGGCAGGGCAAGGAATAAGAGCGCATAAAGAGGTGAGCAATCCGATGTTGGTGAAGGCCTGGCAGCTCAATGACGGAACCCCTTGGGAACTCCAGCAGGCCGAATTGATCGCATTTACGCAAAAATACGGACGAAAAGCCTTGCCCGCAAATACGATCCGGGAACTGATGAAGCTGTCTTCGCGCGATTTGCTTCAGCCTGACTCCCTTCTCCTGCTCGCCGAAATCGAGGCGGAGGACGGCCCGAGGCTGGCCGGCTTTTCCTGTGTGACCCATTATGGACGCGGGCTGAGCCTGGTCGTCGTTCATCCGCTTTATCGCGGAAGAGGGCTTGGATCCAGACTGCTGAGCCGGCAAATTTCCGCGCTGGGGCGGCTCAGTTGCCGTGTCCCCTTAAGCAGCGTCTCCGGCCTGCAGATGTGTTTCCGCGCCGGGCTGTACGCCGGCGGCATGGTCAAAACCCCGGGCGGGCCGGCCGAGCTTATCCTGGAAGAAAGAAGGTGATGTTCCGTGGCGCAACCCGTCCTCGGTATTTTGACTTTATATATGAACGATAAGAAGCAATTGGAGGAACGGCATATTTACCAAAGAATGATTACAGAGGGCCAGAAACTCGGTCTTGATATTTTTGTATTCACCCCCATGGATGTGTATGACAAAAAGAACTTGATACATGCCATGGTCTACGATCCGAAATCGAAAAAATGGTCGCGAAAATGGCGGAGCTTTCCCCATCTGATTTTCGACCGCTGCCGGATTCAGCGGAGCAAGCGTTTCGAGCAGCTGCTGAAATTCAGGGCCAGATACGGGAATTTGAAGTATTTAAATCGGCCGCTTCGCAACAAATGGACGATTTACCAGTTGCTGTCGCGCAAATCCTCCTTCCGCAAACACTTGCCCGAGACGGCCCTGTTTCAAAACAGCGGCGATGTCTTCCGGCTGCTCCGCACCTATCCGTCCGTTTACGTCAAACCGATCAACGGCACCGGCGGCCGGGGGATCGTGCGGGTGGATCGGCTGGGCGGCGACCTGTTCCTCATCCAGGGCCGGCGGCAAAACCGCAAGATTATCCCCGCGCAAAAGATGCATAAATCCCGGCTCGGCGCTTTTTTGCTGAATTGGAAAATCGGGGGCAAGTTCCTTGCCCAGCAGGGCATCCAGATCAAACTGCCGGACGGCCGGGTACACGATTACCGGATGCTGGTGCAGAAGAACGGGCATGGCCAATGGGAGGTAACCGGCTGCGCCGGCCGGATCGGACCGCCCCGCAGCGTGACCTCCAACCTGCACGGCGGCGGGAAAGCCGCATCGATGAACACCCTGCTCCGGCAAATTTCGAACAGCGAAGAAAAGCGTGCCGAAATCCGCAAGACGGCCGAAAAGCTGAGCCTGGAGATCGCCGCCTACCTGGAATCGACCATCGGCGCCTTATGCGAACTGGCGCTGGATCTGGCGATCGACCGCAGCGGCCGGGTCTACCTGCTTGAGGTTAACCCCAAGCCGGCGCGCGAGGTGTTCATCCAAACGGGAGATACCGAGGCCTATCGCCGCGCCATCATCAAACCTTTGGAGTACGCGCTTTGGATGTACAAACGCGAAGCCGCCCCTTCCTCATCGTGAGGAGGAGCGGCTTCATCGTTTCGCAGGCTACTGTTCTTCGCCTTTCAAGTAAACCGGCGCCGATTTGTTCCCGGCGTAGTCTTCCATGATGATGTACACGTTTTTCGCCGCAGAGGTAAAGCGGAGGCTGGCCTTCGTCGTCCGCCCGCGAATGATCCGGTCCTTGTCCCCGACATTATAAGTCGTCGGGAAAGAGCGGAGCTTGCCGTCTTCGTATACATACATGTAGCGCCAGTCCCGGGTATTCGGCATCGGGAGGTTTAAGGTATTGCCTTCCCAGGACCATGCTTCGGCATAAGGCTCGGATACCGTGTCGATGAACCGGCCGCCGACGGCAACAGCATTCTTGTCGCCCAGGGCGACCGTTACGAGATAATCGTCACCGTTCACCGGCATATTCTTGAACGCCGCGGTTGTCGAGCCGGCCGGAACGGTCGTCTGCTCGGACACCGGCTTCCCCGTCGTAATCCAGTTCAGGGACTTCACGCTGACCGTGACGTCGTCGCCGGCCTTGGCCGGCAGATCCCAGTTGACCGTGAAGGTGCCGTCGGGCCGGGAGTCGACCCGCAAATTCGATGGGGACGCGGTCAAGTCGAATTTCAGCTCCGCGGCCTTTCCTTCCAGTCCATTCGCTCCCACGGCAGCCACTTTAATCTTGCCGGAGCGGGCAGGGAGTTTTTTGATGTAGAATACTTCATCGTATTTCCCGCCTACAAATACGTCGTTCACGTAGACATTATACTGCTTGACCTTGGTGTAATCCGGGTCGCGGTTCCACTTCAGTTCCAGCTCCCCGCTGTCGGTATAGGCCGCCTGAATGGCCAGTCCGGTAGGCGCGGACGGCTCTACGGCGGAGCCGTCAAAAATGCGGATCTCCCCGATGTTCATCTGGTAATCCGCCACGGCTTTTTTGCCCGGCTCAAATACCAAGCCGAACGCGGCGATCGATTTGCCGGCGTAGACGCCTAAATCCAGCTCGGCGGTCTCCCATCCCTTCGTTCGCTTTCCGCTCTTCGGAACCTCCACCTTGACGGCCTTATCCGGTGCATCCTCGAAGATCAGGCCGACACCCATGGTGGAATTGTCGTTCTTGGAGCTTTTGTTAAACGTAAGGGAGAGCTTGGAGTTCGTATTCACGGCGAGGTCGGTTTTATACAGCCGCAGGAAGTTTTCCGCGTTCAAATCCCCGCTGACAACCAGCGAGCTGCCGCCCTGATAAGCGCCGACTCGCTCATAGTCGAAGCGCTCCGCGCTGCCGATGTTATATTTCGGACCATAGTCGAAATCCACGGTGAGCCGGTTCCCTTTGGTATCCTGCCACCACTGCCAGGTGACGGGGATATCCTGGAGGCTCATGTTCGACCATTCGTCCGGATTGGATACTTGGCCGCCCACATAATAGGACAGACCGTGTCCTGTATTGAACCGGGTATAGAAATGATTATCCCCGATTACCGAACGCTCGGCGATCACCGAGGCGATGCCCGGCCAATACCGGTTGTCCGCATAAACGTCGGAAACCGTGTTTTCCGCGGAGACTCCGGTATTCTTCGGATCCGCGTTCGGTCCGGACCACCAGAGCCGTTCGCGCAGATGGGTCATCCATTGGTAATCGTTCTCGGCGCGATGGCGGACGGGCCAAGATTGATTCATGTCCTCATCCAGCCCGGCATGGACAAAGTCCGCGCCCAAGGTAGAAATGCTGAGACGGGGAATGCCGCCTTCCAGCTTATCCTTCAGGGCCTTGCCGTTGATATCCTTGAACCGGTCCCGGCCCGCTTCCAGTCCGGCGAAACCGGCTTCATACAAATCCAAATCCGTTCCGTGCGCATGATTTAGCTGCTTCAGATAGTTTTCGGCGGCATCGATCTGGCTGTCCCCCATGCCGTAGTCAAAGAAAAAGGATTGGGAAACCCGCTCGCCGGCATGCTTATCGTAGAGGAACGAAATGTTGTTGTCGCTAAAGGTGCGGGCAAATTTATTCGCCCCGTCCCTCGTATCCAGGGAATCATACCATTGGACGTAAAGGCCGCCCTCCTGAAGCGCTTTCATAAATGCGATATAGTCGGGAATATCCCGGGTCGCCACATTGGGACTCTGTTCCTCCTGATTGACGAAATAACCGTCATAGCCGAAATAGCGCGCCATTTCGATCAGCTTTTTGGCCACCGGGAATTCTCCGTTCTCATCCTTCACAAGCATTTGCTTATAGGTCTGCTGTCCGCGGTCATTGTTCGAGAAGAAGATTCCCGCCAGGGAAAGCACGCCGTTTTTATGCGCGGCATCGGTATAGGTCGGGTTCGGGATGTTCAAGATGCCGAATTCGAACCATTTTTGCTGCCAGTCTTTCTGCGCCAGTTCGTCGTAATATTCCGGCGGGGTATAGGCGGTCGCGGTACCGTGCCAGTAGGAGTAGTAATCGACATATTGCCAGAAGTTAAAATGATACTGGGCGAATTTGTTCGTGTAAGGCGCATTCTCGATAAACGCGTTGCCGTAATCTCCCGCTACGTTCATCATCCGAACCTCGGGATTCAATGCGGGGTTGGCCTGTGTGGCGGCCAACGGCTCAATTCTTTTTTGCAGCGGTACATGAGATCTCAACCATTCGGCATCGGGATCCCGCTCGGGGCTCCAGTCGAGAATATGTCCGCTGGTGTATCCATGGACGCTCGGCTGATTTTTTCCGTGCGCGCTATCGCCTTGAAACGGCCAGGTATCCCCCGCCTGCGCGGAAAAAGGGAATGCCGTGAGCAGCAGCGCAGCCGTCAATACTATCGACGTTACTTTGGGAAACGCCCTTTTCCTGGATCGTACTTTCATACAATATCCTCCTCTTCGTTTGTCATGATGATTCCAATTTATCTCATGAAAGCCCTTGCAAAAAGGGTTGAAATTAAAGATACACTGGACAAATTAAAGAAATAGGGCAGAGGCGTAGTACCGTTGTAAGCACTAACGTTGCATTAAGTTAGTTTGATCCTATAGAGATTGGATAGCGGCCAGCCTCGTCTAACGCCGTGCAGGTGAATAAGTACCTTTTGCGGCGCTATTTTGTCGAATTTGGCTCATTGATATGAAATAGCGGATTTTTTGGCCCCTATGTAGGTTGAACTAAATAATTGGCGCCAGCAAGGATGTGATAGGATTTCGGAGATATGTTGCCAACATCCACAATTGTAGATATAAAGTCCCAGCGTCGGAATCTACATCATTAACGGGAAAATTTCCCGTTAGTGTACCGCTCCTGGCTCCTTGATCGTATTTAGCTGGAAAAGCTCCATCTATTTCGCGACCCTATGGCCAATATACACAATTTCAGGCGAATTAGCGTGAGGTTTTCCAGCTAATTCGCCTCTGCAGTCGCATATGTACCAAATTAACGGGAAGAATTCCCTTTAATTCGAATCAAACCATATAGTTGCAGGTCAAGAGTGTGAAGAGAACTATTTACACCGCTGTCTAATATGCAAATCAAAAGAAGAGTATGGTTAAAAATGGGAGCCCTATCTTACGCATGGCGTAGTCTTCTTTTTTTTTCGCGAAATTTTATTTTGCCTTTCAAGACTTACCTGCATTTATATAATCGAGTATGAATTCCTGCAAAAGGTCAGTTTTTCCAGCTGGTACTAATGCCTGAGAGGACTCTAACGGCTGTAGCAGCCGCTATTTAACGAAAAGTAGCCCTTTCGAAATTCTAACGGTTGTGAGCGCCGTTATTCCCCTGGATTCTCGCCTTAACAGCCTGTTTATGCGAAAATAGGCGCCGTGGCGACCGTTAGAATGGGAAATTGGCGTTTTCAGGACAAATAACGGCTGTGGCAACCGTTAGCGTTAATTTTCGTCTTTCTTGCAAGGCTGCTCATGCGACGGCGGTTAGGGAAATGGGACACGCCGGATCCAACTCGCCACACCGAGGCGACAAGGTTCAAAATAAGCAGCACCCTGTCAGGTTTGATGCAACTTCAGTGCCCTTTTGACCGCTATTATTCCCACGGAGCCGAAACAGGCCAAATTAACGCCCCAAAAGGCCGCTAATCCGGTCGGCTTGGGAATCCGTAAATCAGGGTTGGCTCGCTTTTTCCCAAAGATAAAACCCATAAAAACCGCCCCTCAAGTCATTTAGCACCTGAGGGGCAGCCCTTTAACTTTATATTTCTTTACTTCATCGCTTGCGCAGCAGCCGTCCGAATACGCCCAAAATCGGGAGCAGCAATATCGCAGCCGCCAGCAAGGAGGCCCGGATGGAGAACCGGCTTCCGATCCATCCCACACCCGGCCCGCCCGCAGTTTGGCCAAGAGCGTCGGACTGGCTGACCATCGACAGGACTGTAGCCCGGGTGTCGCTGCGCAGATTCATGTTCAGCCACGTCGCATAGATCGGCTCGCTTACGGTAACAACTACGCTTACAGCCAGCACGGACGCCAGCGCCCAGACGAAGTCCGTTGCCAGGAAAAGCGAAAGTATGCCGGCAATACGAATGAAAGTGAGCAAAAAGATAGCCGCGGACACGGCCCGTTCATTGCTCATGTTCAGCTTCTTCTCGGTATAGCCTACCGCCAGCATTCCCGAAATGGTGGATGCCGCGCTGATCAGGCCAAACCATATGGCCATCGAAAACGACCGGTCCGGAAAGCCGATTTCCCGGATCAGATGAATTTCCCAAAGTCGGTCATAGCCCTCCGAGGCCGCACCGCTAAACAGCGTAACGAACACAAGCATCAACAGCAGCGGGCTGCGGGCAATCACCCTTGCCCCGCTTTTCCAGGTCCGGCGCATCTCCTTAAAGTGGGAGGTTCTGCCGCTCCGCGGCGGCCGGACAAAGCGCGTCTCCTTCATATGTCGGATCAGGAGCAAGCCGAGAGCAGCATACATCAGTCCTCCCGCCAAATACGGCAGATTCGGCGCAAGCACCGAAAGGCCTACGCTAAGACCGATACCCAGCAGCGTTGCTGTCAGGGACACTCGTTTGGCGCGCATAAAAATGACGCCGGCCGAGTCCTCCCCCACCTCATCGACGATCCAGGCGCTGTCGGCGCCGCTGATAAAGGTGTGGCCGATGCCGAACAGCACTTGGGCCAGCAATACCCAGACGACGAGCGGGATCATCGGCCCGAAGCCCTGCAGCCAAATGATGCTGCCTTCAAACGCAAACCCCGCCCCCAAAATGAACATGCCGATAATGATCGACAGCTTGCGGCTGTACGTATCGGCAATCACGCCGGTAATCCCTTCGAAGATCAGCACCGTTAACTCCAGCACGGTTCCGACCATAACTAGCTCAAAGGGATTCAGGCCAAGCTGTGTAACATAATAAATGCTGTATGTCGTAAATATGGTACTGCCCGCAAGCGAGGTGATAAAATTCATTAAAAAAAATACTTTTGCCGCATGGACATTATACAAAACGGATTCCGCCTTTCGGGTAGGCGGCGCGTCATAGGTCCAGAAGGTTATATTCGCTATTTCGCTATGTTGCTATTTCGCTATTCACAATCCATACCGCACCTGCGGCCGCTTACCGCTTTCTTTTTTGATTCTGATTAGTTTCGGTTTGTTTGTTGGTTGGATTGGAATGAACTTGTCGCATATAAAACACCTCCAAAATATTTAAAAACCCGGTTCTACATTTCCTCTGCCCGATCCGAGAGAGAAATCAGCTCGCCGAAGGAACGGATAATCACATCGGAACCGGTCAGCTCGGCGCCGTCTCCGAACTCGGCATAAGCGCATCCGACGACGGTCTGCCCGTTCTTCTTGCCCGCCTCAACGTCCGAGGAACGGTCCCCGACCATCCAGACGCTCGTCAGGCCGTGATGGTCCATAAGCAGCCGTACAAGATCGACTTTGGAAGGAGTCAGGTACTCGCCCGCGCTGTAAATCCCTTCAAACAACGAAGAAATTCCGTGCACTTCGGCCACTCCCTTTACATAATGCTCCAGCCCGTTGCTGGCCACAAACAGCCGGATTCCGCGGGCCTTGAGCGCCTCAAGCGTCTCCTTCACTCCGGGATAGAGCTCGGAGGTGTTCTCCTTGAGACCCGAAAGCTCCAGCTCCAGGAGCAATTCGTCCGCCCGCCGGTGCACGGCCTCATTGCAGTCCGGGATCACCTTCCTCCAAATATCCTCCAGCAGCATCCCCAAACAGCTCAGCATCAGTTCATCGGGTGGCGTCTCTCCCTCGTACAGCTTCTCTTCTCTAAGCCGGTCGAACAACTGGTGATAAGCGGGAATCAGCAATGTCTCGGTCTTGAACAGCGTTCCGTCCATGTCGAATATCATCGCTTCAGGTTTCTTAAGTTTCGCCTCGGTCCTCTCCATCTCCACATTCCTTCCTGTCTATATTGGTATAGCCCCATAATATGCCAACCTGTACTCCTTGTAAAGTTTGCGCTTTGCCGCCGGGTCCTTTACAATTACGGTAAATTCAACGCATCGTATGCCGGGGAGAAATATATTCGCATGAGTAAAAAAATTATAGCCGTCGACATGGACGACACGATCTGCCATCTCATACCGAAAGCTATCCATTACCATAATATGATGTATCCCGATCTGCCGCTGACCCTGGAACAAATCGTCAGCTTCGATTTAAGCGGCATCTGGCATCCCGCCTGTACGGACGATCTGTTCTTCGGCCGGCCCGGCCTTTATGAGGAACTGGAGATTTTTGACGAATACACGGTGGAAGAAATCCGCAGAATGACCGCCGATTATGACGTTATTATCGTCACCGCCGCCCGGCCGTCCTCGGTCGCCGAGAAGTGGCGGTGGCTGCAAAGGCACCTGTCGTTTATCCCGTTCGAGAATTTCTTCGTGGCCAAGCGCAAGTACTTGCTCGGTTTTGATCTGCTTATTGACGACGGGCCGCACAATATTCTCGCCGCCAGGGACGCCGGAAAGCGGACGATTCTGATTCCGAGGCCGTGGAATGCGGGAATTCAACAGGACTTCGTACTGAAGGATTCCTGGAAGGGCATGAACGAACTGGTGCGAAGCATGCTGAGCTGAAGGATTCCGGGCCGGGTGGCACGGAGCCGGGCTTCAGCAGTGTTCGGATTATTTTTTCAAATGATACGGAACGGTCGCAACGATTAAATCCCGGCGATAGAGCAGGAATGCGCGAATCAATAAGCTCGATTGATTATGAAGCGCGTTGTGCCACCGTTTCTTCGGAATAAACTGCGGAATCAGCACGGTCACCCCGTAATTCAACTCCTTGGCCTTATGCTCGACCGTGTCGATAAATTTGGTCAGCGGCTGGATGATGCTCCGGTACTGCGAATAGATGGTCACCAGGCGGATATCGGGCTGCCACAGCTTCCACTTCTCTTCAAACTGCTTCTCCGCTTCCTTATCGAAAGCCACGTATACCGCGATAATTTGATCGGGCTTTAAGGATTTGGCATAGTTCAGCGTATTCTCCACCACATGCGTAATTCCGGCGACCGGAATAACGAACACATTGCCATTAACGCGAGCCGCAGGCTCGCAAGTGGTGATGCGAAGCTGATCGCCGACGGCCTCATAGTGCTTATGAATTTTGTGAAAGACCATGACGATCGCCGGTAAAAAAATGAGTGCGGGCCAAACCTGCGTAAACTTCGTAATGAAAAACATCATCATGACCGTAAAGCTGATCACCGCGCCTACCGCGTTAATGGTGAGCTTTACTCTCCACCCTTCGGGTTTCTCCCGGATCCACTTCACCAGCATCCCGGCCTGCGCCAGTGTGAACGGGATAAAAACCCCGACCGCATAAAGCGGAATCAAATGCTCGGTCTGCCCTTTAAACACGATAATCAATAAAATCGAAGCCGCCGCCAGAAACACAATTCCGTTCGAATAGCCAAGGCGATCTCCACGAACGGTGAACATCCGGGCGATATATTTATCCTTTGCCAGGTTGACCGCCAGCAGCGGAAATGCCGAATACCCTGTGTTCGCGGCAAGGACGAGAATCATTGCGGTGATTCCCTGAATCGCGAAATACATCCCGCCTCTGCCGAAGGTTGCCGAGGCGATTTGCGAAACGACCGTTTCCTCGCCTTTTGGCGAGATGCCGTAGTAATACGCGAGCCAGACGATTCCGGTAAACAGCAAAGCCAGCAGAATGCCCATCGCCGCCAGGGTTTTGGAAGCATTCCTCGGGGCGGGGTCCTTAAAATTCGGGATCGCATTGGAGATCGCCTCCACCCCGGTCAAGGCCGAACTCCCGGACGCAAAAGCCTTCAACAGCAAAAACAAGGTCAGCCCGGCGACAGGTGTACCGATCGGGGCGTGCAGATCGCTCGGGACCTGGCCGGTCATAATCCGATACAATCCCGCACCGATCGTTATGAAGATGATCAGGACGAACAAGTACACCGGATAAGCCAGAATGGAAGCCGACTCGGTAATGCCGCGCAGGTTGAGAACGGTAATCAGCACAACCAGCAGGCAAGCGATCAGCACATTATAAGGATGCAGCGACGGAAAGGCGGAAGTAATGGCGTCCGTCCCCGCCGAAATGCTGACCGCCACCGTCAAAATATAATCAACCAACAGGGCTCCGCCCGCCAGCAGGCCCGCATTAACACCAAGGTTCTCCTTCGACACCACATAGGCGCCGCCCCCGTGCGGATAAGCGAAAATCACTTGTCTGTAGGACAGGACGAGAGCCGTCAGCAGCACGAGAATTCCTACGGCAATCGGGATGGAATACCAAAAGGCCGCCGCCCCGATGGCCATCAGCACAATCAGGATCTGTTCGGGACCATAGGCAATGGAGGACAGGGCATCCGAAGACAGAATCGCCAGCGCTTTCGTTTTACTGAGCTTTTGTTCCCCCAGTTCCGTAGACTTCAGCGGCTGACCGATGAGCACTCTTTTTAGCATGGTAAACATAACTGCAACACCTCATAGTTGGTTTAAGATAGAATACCCATTTTCTTCGGAAAAAAAAGCATAGGGGAGCACAGCAAAAAACCACAGAGGTCAGAACCCCTGTGGTCCATGTCATGTCTGCATGGTCACAGTATCATCCTCTCCCGAACTACGCTTACGAGGTTAGCTGTCGGATTAGGGTGGCGAGAATCACCCCTCCGCGAAAGCCCTGACTGAAAGCTGCCGCGGATTCACCCCCTGCCGCTTTGATTTGGCCGATACTCTCCCGGCCAAACGTTGACGACAAATCGGTTCCCCCGTTTTCCCTTACTGGAAATTCAGCGAATTTTGATATGAAATCCATGAGTGAATATACTCCTTTCACTTATCCGTGTAAAACCCTTGATGTGCCCGATTTCACGAAACATTGACCCAAAAGGGTTCGATTAAGCGCTTACTTCCCTTATTTTCATTTCCTTTCATGATTTATCAGCCCACGTCAAATGTAAGAAAAGGTCCTGCTCTCCGCACAGGAGAACAAGACCTTAAATGGAGGGCCATGGTTTTATTGCTCGCCGTTCAAGCGATACCCCGCGTGAAAAACGGGACCTACAAATTCGTTAAATGCGTATCCGGAGCGGATCGCGGCCGTCACGAATTTTTTCGCTTTCTCCACCGCCTCCTTGACCGGCATGCCGCAAGCCAGCCCGCCGGTTACCGCGGCGGCAAATGTACAGCCCGCACCGTGGTTGTGGGCCGGTTCGATTTTATCGCTCTCCAGGATCGTAAATTCGGAGCCGTCGTAGAATATGTCGAGCGCTTTTTCGCCCTCGAGAGCCTTCCCGCCTTTGATAACGACGTTCCGGGCCCCCCGTTCCCGAATTCGTTTCGCCGCTTCCTTCATATCCGCCACCGAGGTCAGACGCCCCATTCCGGACAATACGCCCGCTTCGAACAGGTTCGGCGTGGTCACGGTTGCCAGCGGCAACAAAGAATCGCGAATCGCATCCGCGCTTTCGGGATTCAGCACTTCGTCCTCGCCCTTGCAGACCATTACCGGGTCGATGACGACATTTTGCTGCCGATTCCGCTTAATGCAGGCTTCCACGACTTCGATGATCGCCACGCTGCCCAGCATTCCCGTTTTCATGGCCGCAACGGGCCCGCCGGCAAATACGGTCTTCAGCTGTTCGGCAACGAGGGCCGCATCCACCGGATATACGCTGTGATGCCAGCCGCGGTCCGGATCCATCGTCACGATGGTGGTCAACGCGCTCAATCCATAGGTCCCGTATTCCTCAAAGGTCTTCAAATCCGCCTGGATTCCCGCCCCGCCGCTGGAATCGCTGCCGGCTATCGTCAATGTTTTCAGTATGGTTGTCATGTCCATTACCCCTTTGCGAAAAACTTTACTGTTTCGGCCTTTATTGTAGCATTATTTTCAGAAAGTCAGTGGAGTTATTTTCAGCTTTGGTTCTGTACCGGTCTTACAGAGAGAATCCTTTTTCCAGATGGCTTAGCGCTTCCTCCAAAAGCTCGGCAAAATCGGTCTCCGGATTTTTCGCATAATGAAGTATCACCGAAATATTCACACCCACCACAGCTCCGGCTAAAGTGCGGATCGCCAGATCCTCCGGGTGGCCGCCGACCCGCCCCGCGACGATATCCGCGATCAGATGCATCATCTGCGTCATGTTGTTCACCAACGCCGCCCAGAGCTCCGGAATCGAAATCACCAGCTGATTCCGCTCGCGCATCGTGGACAACTCCTCGGCGGACATATTAGAAATCTCCGAGATCATGGCGTTTTTCAACGCATGAATAGGACTTAAACCGGGAGGCTGCTCCTCAAAAGCGCGAATAAGCAGGGAATCATAATTATCACGGGTCAGCACATCTTCCTTACTGGAAAAGTACCGAAAAAAAGTGCTGTAGGATATCTCCGCCGCCTCGGCAATCTGCTCCACCGTAGTGGCCCTATAGCCCTGTTCGCGAAACAACCGCATCGCGTGCTTCTGGACTTCAGCCATAGCTTTTGCCTTTTTGCGCTCGCGTAGGCCTCCGCCCTGGTTTCTTTTCTCTGATATAGCCCCCACCCCAATTCAATTTTTGTTCCACCCACTGTAGTTTACAGATTATCACTCCGAAAGTATTTGGACAATGCCCTGCCCCCCATCGACAATGACCCGGTCTCCCGTTTTCAACAGAGAAGTGGCGTTTCCGCATCCAACCACCGCGGGAATCCCCAGTTCTCTCGCTACGATGGCGGCATGGGACAGCGGAGCTCCGATATCGGTTATAATGGCGGATACTTTGGGGAACAAAAGCGTCCATCCGATGTTGATCGTGGAAGCCACCAATATTTCACCCGGCAATAGCTGGTTCCCTTCTTCGGGGTGTCCGAGAACGCGTACTACGCCTTTAATCCTGCCCGCCGCTCCCGCGACTCCTCTCAGACTGTCGGTTTCCACATTGGTCAGCGGAAGAGAAGCATCGAAAACATCGGTTCTGCGGACCGGTTCCTCGGCCCAAGCAAAGGGGTCAAATCTTCCCCGAATCATTGACGGAAACGCCGGCAGCGTCTGATATCTCAGGTAGGTTTGTTTACGCGCAGGCAGATGTCCCGCAGCGGAGGTTTCCTCACCGGACAACCAGGCCAAAAGTTCATGCATATATAAAAAGAAAACATTGTCTTCTATTCCGAGAAACTCGCCGGCTTTTAGGGCGAAAGCACGGTTTACCCGATAAGTTCTTGTCCATTCCGAACGGACTGCCTCCCGTAATCTCGGGCCTTCCGAGACGAGCGGCAATTTCCTGATTGTCTTTTTTGCCGCTTGAGGATCGATTCGCCGAAACCTGTCCCATGCCGCCTCATTCTGAACTTGCCGATGCCTCAAAAGATCATTCACATTTGTGGAGCCCGCCGAGTATTCGGACATTTGCCGCTCCAACCACACAGGGTCTTCACCAGGTCCGGGGATCGACAGTTCAAATTCGTGCGGACCCCGGTGCCCGTATTTCTCAATATATTTTTCCTCAGTCAGTTCCCCTCTCATCACCTTCGATATCCCCAGGAGCGGGCCGAGACTTTCCAGTTCCGCAGCGTCGCCAAAGGACAAAAGCTGATTTGCCTCTTCCGCTCCAACCCGCTTGCTTAACTTAAAGTGTAGCTTTTCGAATTTCTGCATGGCCTGCGAAGGCGCTTCAAGGGCGTGCCACATTGCGGAAACATTATGGGGCCATATTTCCCGCTTCCACAAATCCAGCAATTGTTCCCTGGTTTCTGTCTGCCTGATCCGCTCCGTTATAGTTCTGCACCACTCCGGCGTCTCTTCCAAAAACCGCGGGGCATTTTTAACGGCCTTTTGGGTTTGTTTCACATTATAAAAAAATTTGGCCCGGATTTTCCCGAGCAGTTCCCTTCTTGAGAACGGAATCAAAGGGACCTCTATTCCCTCGGGAATCTGTCCGAATACCCGGCTCATCTTGCGGAGAATGGTACTTGGGTTTACCCCAAATGCCGCAAACATCGAGAGGGGATAGCTGATGTTGGAATAGACTCTTCCGCAAATGTTCCCCGATATCATATATTCTCCGGGAATCAGACTGTGTTCTTCGTCCAACAAACGAAGGATGGACCAGCTTAATGGGGTCATGACATTGGACATGGATTCGCCCACATTGGTGTTTGTCCATAAAAAATCACCCGTCAATGAATCATTAATCTCATACGTATCCCGATTCCCGGCACTCAATGTAGTAATCGGCCTGCTTTGCAGAATGTTAAGCTTCCCGTCTGCAACCGCCCATTCGATATCCTGGGGACTACCGAATTCCTTCTCAAGCCTGGCTGCGTAGTTGTATAATCGGCCGGCATACCTTTTGAACGCGGCAGGGCCGGAATACTTCCCCTTCGGTCGGATGAAGGAAAATGCTTCAGCATTGCTCTCGCCGGACACAAGCTGCTCCCCCAGCCCATACACTAAATTTCCCTGCATCAATTTACCGCCCGTAATGGGATCTACAGTGAATAAGACACCGGAAATCTCCGATTCAATCATGATCTGGACAACTATGGCTATTTGACGGGTGAAATCCACGCCCTTGGCGGAACTGTACATGCGAACCCGCTCCTCCTCCATGGAGTGATGTACCTCGTATATCGCTTCCAGAATCTCCTCATCCGATTTCCTGTTCAAAACCGTCCCGAATTCTCCGGCAAAAGACGCCTCCTCCGAATCTTCCGCCAACGCCGAAGACCTGACGGCGAATGAACGGTTTTTATGCGTTTTCCTGAGATGGTTTAGCCGGGACCGGATTTTGGACCAAGCCTCCTCGGTCAGACGCCCTTGTTCAAATGCCGAAGGCATCACGATGAAACCTTCCGGTACAGGATATCCGGCACAAAACATGCGGGATAGCATCGCTCCTTTTCCGCCCGCGACTGGCCAAAGTTCTGGGTTCATTTCAGCAAAACCGATGATCATTGCAATCGTCCTCTCTTCATTAAAATTCACCATTTTATTAAATAAGATATATTATATCTTTTGATACTAAGTTTCAAAAGATATAATATTCCCGTTAAACTATTCCGTCAAGTCTTATCTCGTCTGAAAACATAAAAAGGTCCGGTTCCGTTATTTCTATAAACCAAAAAAAGGAAACCCGGATGGTTATTCCGGGTTTCCCGTCAGGCAATGAAGCGGCCTATCGACCTACTTCTTTACCCTTTTCGCAAGATCTGTAATTTTTGTATCTCTGAGATGCCGCTCCATCTTCTCCTCCGCTTCCACCATCACTTGTTGGATCAGGCATTCCGACCCATGGTCAAAATTGCAGTCAAAGAGAGAGGCGGTTCCTTCGATGGCCTGGATAATATCTAGGAACGTCATTTCATCTTTTTTTCTCGTCAGACGGTAGCCTCCGTTCGCCCCCGATACGGACTCGATCATTCCCGCCTTCACCAGTTTGGTCAAAATCTTCGATAAATAGGTCGGAGAAACGTCCTGGGCATCGGCCAACTGCTGGACCCCGACAGGCTTCACCGGATCTTCGGTCACGAGCGCCAGCATCGTGTGCAGGGCGTAATTCGTCGCCTTGGAAAATTTCATATGCTCACCCCGAAATATGGACTCATGGTGCCTATAATATCCGTGAAGCCAAAAGGTGTCAAGCCAACCGGTTCCAGGCTTCGGTGATCAGTTCCAAATTAATGCCCGCCGCCGCCGCGGATCCCATAGACGCCGCCCAAATCGCCTGGTGCATCTCCGTTGCCGCGTCTCCGGCACTATAAACGCCCGGAACGCTGGTTTTCCCGAATTCATCCCGCACGATCACCGTTCCCGCGTCCGACATCTCGCATCCGATATATCCCGGCAGGTCCGAACCGGCCGCCAGTCTCGGCGCAAAAAATATACCTTCACACGGGATGCGTGTTCCGTCCTCCAGCAGCACCTGTTCCACCTGACCATCGCTGGATTCGATGTGCCGAATCGGGGCTTCCGTCACAGGAATGTTATGCCGTTCAAGCTCCAAGCGTTCCTCGGCACTCCATCCGCTCGGGCCATTCGTGCAGAGGACCGTTTGATCGGTCCACCCCGTAAGCATTTTGGCCATATGCATTGCCCGGTCGCCCGAGGCGATCAGGACCAGCGGCTTGTCACTAAGCTCCCAACCATCGCAATAGGGGCAGACGAACGCGGATCTGCCGTAAACCTCTTGCAGGCCGCTGATTTCGAGCGGCAGATCCCTTTTCCCGGTTGTGAAGAGCAGTTTCTTCACACGGTAAACATCCCCTCGGGCGGATGTAATTTCAAATTGCCCGTCCGCACCCGATATCCCTTCGGCCCGCTCCTCCACCAGTTGGATCGATGGATACCTCCGCAGTTGTTCCGCGGCAATCCGGCGAAATTCCGCCGGGGCGATGCCGTCCCTCGTCAAAAAACCGTGCGCCTCACGGGTCACCCGGTTCCGCGGCCTGCCTTCGTCCAGAACGACCGCGCTTCTTCTCGCCCTTCCCAGCACAAGCGCGGCGCTCAATCCCGCCGGCCCTCCGCCGATAATCCCGACATCCCAACCATTTATCATTTACACAACCTCGCTTTTTTCTGAATGTGTCACATAAAAACACCATTTATGGAGTTTGTGTATCCATAATAACTCCGATAAATTTAATCCGTCAAGTTATTAAGGTTCTTGACTTGATAATTTTAGCACTTATACATATTGCCCAACTCGGACATAATTTTGGAGAAAATCAGAACTACAATATCGTAACTGTTAAGAAAAAAGGACGGTGCTCATAGCTTTATGTATTTGACTCCTCGGTTGTATCACTCCTTCGTACGCCCAAGATGGTTTACCGAAAGATACATTCATCATCATATTAGGAACCATTTCTCACTGGAGCATAAAACAGTTCTTGATTTTGGCTGCGGCACGGGGGCAAACTGCCGCATAAGCCAAGCCGAGCATTACACCGGCATTGACCTGGATGTGAAAAGAATCCAATTTGCCAAACAGCTATTTCCGCATCATACATTTATGGTTTTTGACGGAAACCAAATTCCACTCCCCAACCAAAGGGTTGATTTCATATTAATCGTGGCTGTTCTTCACCATATCCCGAACGAACTGATTAACAAGTATTTACAGGAGTTCCAGAGAATTCTGAAACCGGATGGAAATCTGGTGATTATTGAGCCTTACTACTGCCAGAAACATAAATTCAGCAACTGGTTTATGAACCGATATGACGACGGAAATTACATTCGGAACGAGGAAGATTACCTCCGCTTATTTATCAACCAAGGATTTGATTGTCGTGTGTTGAAAAAGTTCAGAAAGTGCTTCCTTTATAACGAAATATTTTTTACGGCTAAAAACGGATGAATGATGTACGGAAGCTGGCTGCCGGGACACCTCCCTTAACTCCTCTGCCCCCACCGCTTGATCCAGCAGCATCTGACCTTTTTCGGAGATACGCTCAAGCGCTTCCTTTAAATCCGATTCTCTCCGCACGACCTTGCCCATCTCATTACTCAGCAGATCCTTGAATTTTTCCTTAAACGAATCCGGAAGTTTCGCTTCACGGCTATAATCGACCTTTAATGGCCGCAATCGGTAAAAAGCCTCCACACGGTTTTCGTTATAATGATGATTTCGCGTCAACAAGCTGCTGCCGACTACACGCGCTTTTATTGCGGCAAACTCCTCGCTGTTCACGTATTTCACGAAATCCCAAGCCGCCTCCGGATTGGGCGTGCCCGAGCGAATGGCGAAGATTTGTCCGACCTCAACATCCCTTGAAGCGGACCGATCCGCGGGATCGACAGGCCCCGTGACGGTATCGAATGAAAAGGCTTTGTACTTCGGCATCGTATTAGTCAGGCTCCCCAGAGTTTCCAGCAAACTCGCATCATCCAGCTTCATCGCTACCCGGCCCTGCAGAAATAAATCATTGTCCAGATAGTCCTGCAACGAGCCGCCGTAAAACGGGGTGTCAGGCAAATAGATCGCACTAGATCGAACCCCCGTTATCGCCATTTCCCAGACGTTTCTCCACGAGTCCGTATTTAAGGTCACCTGCATGGTTTCCGGGTTTACCGCGGACAATCCATCTGTTCCGGCAATCCTCTCCGCCAAAGAATCAACCGTTTGAACGAATGGTACGCTTAACCCATAAACGCGTTGTTGTTTCCCCCCATCCACAGGAAACCGCCCAGCCAAATCCAATATTTCCTGCCAAGTCATATTATCGTGCGGAGGATCGATTCCATACTGCTTGAACAGGTCCGCATTATAATAAAGAGCCGTGCTGTAAAAAGTCGGACTAAGACCATAGATCTGCCCCCCTCCCAATTCTCTTAAAAAATCGATGATCGTATCTTGCATCCCGGAAAGCTCGTAATGATCCGCCTTGATGTGAGGCTCCAGGCTTGCCAGCAGCCCTTTCCGGACAAAACGTTCATATTCCTGCGACGATAAATAAAATACATCCGGGTTCTCGCGTTGAATAAATTCGCGCAAGGCCTCACTATAATTTTTCGTCGGGTCAAACGTGCTTGAATCCAGGACGGCGACCTCCAGATCAACATCCCCGTACTTGCTTAAAAATAAATCGCCGTAGTCTTCATAAAAACTGTTCTCTCCAAAATACATCACTTTCAAGAAACGATGCGGCCTTGTTTTTTCAGGTGTCGGGTAGCATCCTGCAACAAGCAGACACAGAACGATGAAGCCTATGACCAACCGCGTCATTTTTCGTCGGAACATTCCCCGGTCCCTCCTTAAAGGTTACTCAATTCTACCGTCACCAGATCGGCGGGCAATTTCAGGTGGTCCGCCAACGTTTGAACGATCTCGTCCCGAATGGCGTCAGGGTCGCTGACGTGGTTGTTCAAAGACTCGATTACCCAAGCGTCAATTCGCGATTGTTGCTTATCCAGTTGCGCGTAATTCGCATAATCCAACACCTTGCTGGAAGCATACACTTTAGCTACAAAAGGACTTTTCTCGCTCCCGCAACTGCTGCTCAGCGGAATCTTGTCGGCCCCGGGGAACGTAATCGTACCGTCCGCCAATTCAAAATCGGTCGGATCGGAGTATGGAATCCCCTCTTGTTTATAAATGTCATAGATTTCCGCATCGGTTAGCTCGTTTATTTGACGATCGAGTTTTACGAAATGTCGTTCCTCTTTCCGTTCGTCCTCCGTTATCGAGGATTCGCTGCCGGTCGGAGCCTCGTAAATCATGTCACCTTCATCCGTTCCGGACTGGGACGCGGTTGCGGGTTCGAAAATAAATGTGGCAGGACTCACCTTCGCATCCACCACCGTAGCGACCCCGACTCCGGCAAAAGCGACAACAACTGCCGATATCCCCGATAGAATAGCCGAACGCCTGTTTTTTTTCGTTGCGCTCAAAATATGTACCAGCCTGTCTTGAATCCATGCGGTGTTTTCGCTAAAGCCGGTAAATACCCCTGCCGGCCGGGAGGGTGTCGAGCGTTCGAGCACATTGAGGATCGTCTCCCCGTAGAAACGTCTTTCATTTTCGGGAATTCCGCCAACAACTCTTTCATCGCAGGACATTTCCATGTACCGGTCAAGGTTTTTACGCCAAATATAGACCGCGGGATTGAACCAATGAATCGAATTAGCCAGCAGAGCCAGCGCCTTGATCCACAGATCCTTCCTTTTGTAATGAATCAATTCATGGCGAAAAATCAGCCGCAGTTCCCGTTCATCCAGCTCGACTTCCGGTAAAATCAAGGCCGCTCGCCAAATTCCGATCAGCATCGGCGTGCGGACGGCATCGTTGGATTGCAGCGAGACGCTGCTGTGGATGCCCATCTCCTGTTTAAGGGAGGCAAATAACTCCAGGGCCGCCCCTTCCATGGGGAGATTGGTGCGCCGAAGTCTGGCGCGGAACCGCCGATAGGCCGACAATGATCGAAAACCGGTGAACACCAAGCCGGCCAGCCAAACGAACGGCAGCCAAAACCCGATTTGCTGCAGCAAAACTTGTAACTCCGTCGACACTCCTTGATTGATCCAAGTTGCTGCGAAGCCGGATGCATTTGTCCAGCTCCGGCTGGTCGCCACCCCCTGATCCGCAAGGTATACCGCAGTTTGCTGCAGCATAGGGCCAGATGCGGCCGGCACACCTACTCCATCAAAGCGCATATATAACAATCCGCCAATAATCCCGACCGGCAGGAGCAAAAACAGCAGCACGATCTTCTGTGTGCGGTAATGCCACTGGGCGTCGAATAATTTGTACGTGAGCGGCTTCGCAAGCCGCAGCGCGCCAAACAAGACCGTTCCCGTAATCGATAGGACGACTACCGTTAACGTCAACATAATTCCCATTTGTTCAACCTACCTTTCGGAAAACCATTTCTTCAATTCCTTGATTTCCTCCGGACTAATATCATCGGCATCATATAAAGCCGCTAGTAAATTTTTGACCGAACCTTCATGAACCGTTTCAAGAAATGCCCTCGTTTCCAGATGTTTATATTCTTCCTCGGTAACCACGGGGGTATAGAAGTTGACCTTCTTCTGCTTCTCCACCCGCAGCAATCCTTTTTCCGCCAAGCGGGTCAAAAAGGTCAGAACGGTGGTCGGCTTCCAATCCTTCCGCTTGTTAAGCTCCGCCAGGACCGCCTGGGACGTGACCGGCCCGTCAGCCGCCCATACCACACGCATCACATCCGTTTCCGCATCCGACATCTTTTGCACGGGTTTCATAAAAACACTCCTTTGTCGTTCCTTGCTTATTTTCTACGCACTGTAGTTTACATTGATTCTACATCTCGTAGAATAAAAAGTCAAATAGGGGAAACAGCTTACAAGTCGGCACGCTTTGCTTATACAAACTAAAATCGCCCGCTGTGACCAGCGGACGATTCCGGGTTATGAAACCTTATTGTCATCCTTTCGTCGCTCCCGCCGCAATCCCTTTGACGAAATATTTTTGCAGGAAGACGAACACGATCAGGATCGGAACAACGGACATCGTCGTCCCGGCGAAGATCATATCCCAACGCGACGAGAACTCACCGATATACCGGTAAATTTCCACGACCATCGTCTTGGGCTCACCGGAAGGAAGCACCAGCATCGGCATCAGGAAATCGTTCCAGATTCCGAGGCCGTTCAGCACGACCATGCTGGCCGTAACCGGTCCGAGGAGCGGGAACACGATGTTCCAGAAAGTTCGGGCTCTGGTGCAGCCGTCGATTTCCGCCGCCTCCTCAATTTCCGTCGGAATGCCCTTAACAAAGCTCGAGTACAGCAAGCTGCCGAATCCGACCGAACCGGCGACATAAATCATGATGGGACCCGCCAGGCTGCCGTACAAACCGAACATCTTCAGCTCTTTGAACAGCGGAATCATATAAGCCTGAAACGGAATCATCATCCCGGCGAGGAAATACAGGAAGACGAATCTCGTCCATCTGGCGTTTCTCCGCTGGATGGCATAACCGGCCATCGGGATGAAAAGAACCTGGAACACGATGGATACCACCGTTAAGATCAGGCTGTTTTGAATCGCTTTCGGGTAGTCCGTTTCCGTCAAGAGATACTTGAAGCTTTCCAAATACACCGTGGTCGGGAAGGACAGCGCATCCCTCATAATTTCCGCGTTGCTCTTGAACGCGGACATGATATTGAAGAAGATCGGAAAAAAGAAGACGACCGCAATCAGCAGCGTAAACGCAAATATCAGGATATCCAGCGAAAGTCTGCGTGTCTTTAATTTCATTACAGCTCGACCTCCCTCTTCTGGAGGAACTTCACCTGAATGACGGTAATGACCATAATGATGAGGAACAACACGATCGCCAGCGCCGTACCGAATCCTTGCCGCAGTTCGCCGAATCCGACCTTGTAAATCAGATAGGTCAGCGTTTCGGTGTCAAATCCCGGACCGCCGTCCGTCATGACCGCAATCTGATCGAAAATTTTGAGCGCGCTGATCATGGAAAGAACCAAACAGACGGTGACCGATCCGGCGAGCAGCGGGAACGTGATATGGCGGAACTGCTGCCACCCGTTGGCTCCGTCGATGCTGGCCGCTTCGTTCAACTCTTGGGGGATGCCCTGTAATCCGGCGAGATAAATAATCATATAATAGCCGGCGCCTTTCCATACCGTGGACAAAATGATCGCCAGCATCGCGTATTTCGGATCGCCCAGCCAGTCCACCGCGAACGCGCCCAGGCCCATTTTGTCCAACATCTGATTAACGACGCCAAAATTGTAATTGAGCAGCATGGCCCACACAAATCCCATCACAATGCCGCTAAGCAGCGTAGGGAAATAAAAAATGCTTCTGAACAATTTGCTCAGCCACCGTACTTTATCCACCAGCAGGGCGAGCAGTATGGCGATCGCGTTCTCAAGCAGCACGAGGCTGATCGTCATGACCAAGGTGTTTTTTAGAGCGTTATGGACCCGCGGGCTGTTCCAGATCTCCACGAAGTTGGCGAGGCCGATAAAGCGAACGTCGGGACTGATGCCATCCCATGATGTAAAGCTGTAATACACGCTGCCGAGCGTCGGAACAATGACGAACAGGGTATACAAAATAAAGGATGGCAGAATGAAATACAGCGCATAGGACCGCCACTTTCTTTTCTTTGTCACGGGAGCTTGCGGCTTGTCGATAGCCGCTATGGGTGTAGACATGGTACTCTCCCTCCTTTTCTCTTTAGAGAGGGAACCTTCCGTGAACGAAGGTCCCCTCGCCTCATCCGGCTTGGTTACATGGAGTTGGCTTTTACCTGATTGTCGTATTCCGTATCCGCCTGCTTCATATACTCCAGTACATCCCCATCTTTGACCACAAGTTCCTGAAGCAGCTTGTAATACCAGTTGCGGAATTGCGGAGGAATCAGGTTTTCGCCCCACCAGTTGTTGATCGCCAGCGACTTGGTCACATTCGGATCGCCCATGATGTCGAGAACCGTCTGCATCTGCTCGGTCGCATTATACGTGATATTTTCCTTTGTCGAAGGGATTCCGTTGATCGTTTCCAAATATTTCGCATAGTTTTCGGCCTTGAAGAAGAAGCGGATGAATTCTTTTATCGCCTCCACCTTGTCCGGATCCTTGGAAGCCTCCGTCGAGAGAGACCAACCGCCCGGAGTCGGCAGCCCTACGACATTTACTTTGCCTCCCCGGTCAGGAATGGCGTAGAAACCGAATTCAAAATTCGGGTCGGCTTCGGCGATTTGCGTAAACATCCACGGTCCGGAGAAGAGTTGGGCCGCCTTGCCGGTAACCAGGAAGGAAGCCGTCTGATTGTCGCCGGTGCTCATCCAGCCCTTGTCGACATACTTCCGGAACAATTCCTTGTAGTCCGTGATCGCCTGAACCACGTTGGCATCGGTGAAGCTGACCTCCTTCGCCGTACGCTTGGAGTTCCAGTCCGGGTCCTTCACGTAAACCTGGTCGATCAGGAACTTGTTGACCCAGAAGCCCATGTGGAAAATATCTTTACCTCCGACCACGAGCGGCGAAATCCCGCTGGCTTTCAGCTTTTCCTGTAACGCGATGAATTCGTCCCAGTTTTTGGGCAGCTCCGTGACCCCGGCTTTTTCGTACGCCTTTTTGCTGTAGATGATTCCTTGCGGGGAAGTCAGCGTGAGAGGGGCATTGTATACCTTCCCGCCGTCCACCTCCGGAAGCGTACTGAACAGGTCCCGCAAATCGGCAGGCAGCTCCACGATTTTCCCGGCGTCCGCAAACACTTCCGTATCCCGCATTTCCACAAGATCAGGGAACTCGCCGACCGCATCCTTCGTTTTTAACCAATCCAGGTATGCGGATGAAGTCGTTTCGCTCAAGTCCTTGATTTTGATGTTCGGATGTTCTTCCATAAATTTTTTAATCGCGTCGGCAATCGCTTTTTTACCGGCCGGGTCGCCGGACGCGTAACCGATCGTGAAGCTGATTTCTTTGGGTTTGTCCCCTTGCGCGACTCCGCCGCCGCCCGATTCCGGGTTATTCCCCGCATTTCCGCCGGAGTTGCCTCCCCCGCATGCGGTTAGTACCAAGGACGTCGCCAACACCAGCGCGGATAATTTCAGCCATGTTTTTCTAAACATTTATATTAACCTCCCTTTTGTCCTTCGAACTGGAACCGATATGAACGATGTGCGCATCACCGCTCCGAAAACGCTTCCTCGGTTCAAGCATAGCATTTGCCTCATACGAACTGAATGAACTTTTTTAAGCTCCGCCTGCGCAGTTTTAAGAATATAAACCGTGGGGATCTGCGCAAAAAAAAACGAACGGAATGTTCAGATTTCCGTTCGTTCCGCCCCCGTCTCACCGACTAGCGGAAAAGTGAGTACGATGGATGTGCCGATGTGTTCGCGGCTGTTGATGACGATGCCGTAAGGCTCGCCGAATACCGATTTGATGCGTTCGTGCACGTTTTTGAGGCCGACGTTTTTCCCCGGAGCTTCGGGGTCGCTTAACACGAGATTCAACCGCTCCAGCGTTTCGCCACTCATGCCGATGCCGTCATCGTAGACGGTGATCACGAGGTCATGGTCACGCTTTTCGATGGTGACCCCGACCGTTCCCTTTCCTTTTTGCTTGAGACCGTGCTGAATGGCGTTCTCGACGATCGGCTGCAGGGAGAGCTTTAATATTTGCCAGTTCAAGTCCACTTCCGGAGCGATTTCGCACATTAGCTCGAAACGCTGATCGTAACGTACCGAAATGATATAAAAGTAATCCTTCAGGTTGTCCAGTTCGCTCCGGATACTGACCTTCTCCTCGCCGTAATCGATGACGTATTTAAGCTGATTGGACAGGGCAAGAATCAGGTCGGCCACTTCATGGTCGTCCTTATCGACCGCGCTCATCCGGATCACTTCGAGGGTATTGTACAAAAAATGCGGCCGAATTTGACTCTTGAGCGCGTTCAATTCCGTCTGCTTCTGTTTAATCTGCGCCACGTAAGCCTCGTCGATGTACTCTTTCAGGCGGTCGACCATCCGGTTGAAGCTGTGGCTCAGCCTGCCGAGCTCGTCGTTGCTGCGCACCTCGACACTCGTATTCAAGTTCCCGGATTCAACCTTGGCCATCTGCCTCATCAGCGTCAGGATCGGCGCCGACAGCCGTTTGGAGAACCAGGCGCCCATCACGACCAGCGCGGCGGAAGACAGCCCGATGGCGACAAAAACGGTCATTCTCACGGAGAGAAGCTGCTGAAACAAGGAATCGCGGTGAACCCGGACCGTCAGAGCCCCGTTCAAAAACGGAATCGGCTCCGACATGACCATCATCCCTTGATCCGATTTGATCTTCTCCCGGCCCCCCGCCGAAGGAGCGCCCTCCCGATTGCTGAAATAAACATTGCCGCTTCCGTCAAGCAGGTATAGTTCATCCTTCTCCCCCAAGTTGAGCTCCTGAAAAAACTGACCGAATATCGTGGCGTCCACGTCCATAAATAACGTCCCGACGATCTTTGGCTCGGCCGTCACTTTGCCGGAAATGTCGATCAGGCTTCGGCCGATGGTAAACACCTTTCGTTGGGAAGTAAAAAAATAGTCGTCGGCATGCGTGGGGAATATCGCCACTTTTGAAGGATTGTCGCGCATTTGCCGCAGCCATGCCTTGTAAGGCAGCAGCTCCGCGTCCATCCCTCGGTTTTCTTTTTCCTGATAATAAAGCTTCCCGTCCCGTTCCCGGACAAAATAGACGCTGCTAATGTAATTATCGCTGTACAGCACCGTTTTCAAAAACGAATCGATCGGGATATTGTTGATCTGCTCCAATTCATTTACATTGTAAGTTTGATTTTGACTGGAGCTATCGACGAAGCCTTCGTATTTCCCGGTATACATCAGCTTCGACACTTCATTATATTGATTGAACGAGGTGTTTAAATTGTAGCTCATATACATGATCATCTGTTGCAAATTTCCGGTGGTATACCGCTGTACATACCCCGTAAACGTGTTCACCGAAAAAAGGCTTAGCGCAAACAGCGGAATCAGCCCGACCAAAATGAACGCCCCCGCAAATTTCACAAAGATGCCGGTGAATTTTTTGCCCCGTATCCCCATAAGCCGCGTCCCCTATTCCACGCTGGCGGATTGCCGGTATTCCTGCGGCAGTTTGCCGTACATTTTTTTGAACATATCGCTGAAATGACGGGCGTTGTTGTAACCGACGCATTCGGCAATTTCGTAAATCATCAAATCCGTGTCCAGCAGCAAACGAAGCGCGTGCTTCATTCGCTCCTCGGTTAAATATTGTTTGAAGTTTTTTCCGGTATGCTTCTTAAAGAAGCTGCTGAAATAATACGGGTTCATATATATAAGGGCGGCCATGGATTCCAATGTGATGTTCTCGGCGTAATGCTCCGCCATATGGGCTTTGACCTGACGCAGTTGGGCGACCTCTTTGTTCGACAGCTTGCGGGCGAACCGCTCGAAGGCTTGCCTCACAACAGCCGACAATTCTTCCGCCACGCCTGCAAAGGTGGCATGACCCGACAAACTTTCCAGGAGTGAATTTTGACCGTGACCGCCCTGAAAAGACCCGATAGGCACCCCGATGCTCGCCATTTCCTGCTCCAGCAGCAAAATCGTATTGTAGACGTTCGTAATGGCCAACTGTTTGCTGCCCCCGGCAAGATGCTTGACGATAGCCAGCAGCAGATCGGTCATTTCCGTAAGCATCTCCTCGTTCTGGGAGGTCACGGCTTTGAAAATTCCCGCCTGCGGCTCCGATATACTGCGCATTTCTCCGGCAGGAGGCGCGTCTTCCTTTCCCGCTTCGACAATCCGGTTCACCCCGGTAAAATACCTCGTTTTAAGCGCTTCCAAAGCGGAGCGGTAAGACTCGTCCGCCGCTTCGATCCCGGAGACCGGAACGCCGATGCCTAACGACACCTTCAATTTCAAAAAAGCGTTTACTTTACTGTGCAGATCTTCAGCCAGCTTGAGCGGCTCGCCCGGCTGCTCATACGGAATCAAAATGCCGAACCTTCCGTCTTTATGGAACATCAGACCATTGCCGCGGCTTTCCAGCGTTTCTTTGATGATATTATTCAGGGCGAACTGAACGAGCTTGCGCTCCCGTTCTTCCCAGCGGGAATCCCCGCCCATTTCTTCGTCCGGTTCAAGTACGCAAACACCCGTATACCTGCTTAACGCGATGGCCCCCATGCGAATCAGTTCCCCGGCCGCGCGCTTGTCTCCATCCATCAAGCTGTCCAGCAATTCCTCAATCGTCACGGTCCGGTTTTTCCGCTCGTAATGATCCAGCATCTCCTTGGCCCGTTCCCCTTCGCTCTCCTCGCGGATTAACGAAGCGGCCTTGCTCACCACGTCCTCCAGATGCTTCTTGCTCACCGGCTTGACCAGATAATCGAGCGCCCCGTACTGAATGGCTTGACGGGCAAAGGCGAATTCCTGATAAGCGCTGATGAACACCACTTTAATCTGGCGGGCCTGCTCATAAAGCTCCCTAACAATATCAATCCCGCTGCCCCCCGGCATATTGATATCGCTAATAATCAGGTCCGGGCGGGCTTCACGGATCAGCTGCCTCAGTTCGTTCCCGTCATTGGCTTCGCCAACGATGGCGAACCCCATTTCCTCCCACGGAATCAACTTCTTCAAACCCCGCAATATTACCGGCTCGTCATCCGCCAACAACACCCTGATCTGCATGTCTCTTATCCTCCCAACGGTACGGATGTAATCGCGAGTATGTGAACTCAACCTGTCAGGTCCTTTCTCTCATTATACAGCCTTGCTTCCTTTACTGTAACATGCGGCTTTTCACAGCATAACGAAAGTTTTTTAAGGCGGGTGTCTGCTTTTTTAAGATGGTGTCGGAAAACAAGAAGCGCCTCGCATGACGGGAGCCAAGGAGCCATGTCCTTCAACCCTTCAAGGAGGCGCATAACAAGCGAATATTCAGCTAAAGTTCTTTGCTTCGTCCGCAGTACCTCCAGCGGCGTTACCCATTTGCTCTCAGCTCTCCGCTCTCCGTCCTTCTAAACGCGCTGCGCGATCGACTCCGCATTCAGTCCCAAATGCTCGCGCAGCGTTTTCCCGGTGTACTCCGTGCGGTAAATGCCGCGATTTTGCAATTCGGGTATAACCTTGCTGACAAAATCCTCGAGCCCCGACGGCAGCAGCGGCGGCATCAGATTAAATCCGTCGGCGGCATCTTCCTCAAGCCAACGCTGCATCGTATCGGCAATCTGCACCGGTGTTCCGGCCAGCGTGAAATGGCCGCGGCCGCCCGCAGTGCGAATGATGAGCTCGCGAATCGACAGCTTCTCCTTGCGGGCCAGATCGGTATATAGCCGAAACCGGGCCTGCTGGCCCTGAACCAGCTCCGGCGCAGGCAATCGCTCGTAAGGCAGCGGGCCGTCCAGCGGACAGTCGGACAGGTCCGTTTGAAGCAGCGCCGACAAATTGTACAGCCCGTATTCGGATACGCTCAGCTCGTTCAACTCGCGTTCCTTCTCCTCCGCCTCCGCTTTGGAATCGCCGATGAACGGAATCAGCCCGGGCAGTATTTTCATTTGTTCCCTTCCGCGTCCCCAAACCTTCAACCTGCCTTTTAAATCGGCGTAAAACGCAGCCGCCTCGCCGATGCCGGGCTGGGCCGTGAACACCATCTCCGCCCACCGTGCGGCGAACGCCTTGCCGTCCTCCGAAGAGCCGGCCTGTACAAGCACCGGCACGGTCTGCGGCGAGCGCGGCAAATTGAGCGGACCCGCGACAGATACATGCTTGCCCCCGTAATCGGCCGCCTTGATCCGGTCCATATCGGCATAGAGGCCGGCTGCTCGATCGAGAAGCAGCGCGTCTTCCGCCCAGCCGGTCCACAGCCGGAGCGCCGCCTCGACGAACTCGTGCGCCCGCTCGTAACGAAGCGAGTGGCTCAAATGCCGCTCTTTGCCGAAGTTGCGGGCGGTCGCATCTCCGGTCGAGGTCACAATGTTCCAAGCCGCACGCCCGCCGCTGATATGATCGAGCGAAGCGAATTTGCGGGCGATATGGTAAGGTTCGTTGTAGGTGGTTGAAGCGGTCGCCGTCAAACCGATGTTTTCCGTCACCGCCGCGAGCGCCCCCAGCATCGTAAACGCCTCAAGCTGCGGAATGACGCGGTATTTCGTCATTTGGTTCAACCGGTATTTTTCCGCAAGAAAAACCGAATCCATCTTCGCCTGCTCGGCCAACTTCGCCATCCGTTCGTAATAACGGAAGTCGGTCGCCAGTTCAGGGCTGGCGGACTGGTGGCGCCAACTGGCCTCGTGATGGCCGGTGCTCATCAAAAACAAATTTAGGTGCAATTTCTTTTCTTGCCGGGTCGGTCTCATCTTCCTTCCCCTCCTTTTCCGATATGGCCGTATCCGAGTTTGTCGCGGCTGCGCCGCTCCCTTTGCTGTTTTTCCAGCGCGGCCCGACCGAGTTCCTCCGCCCGGAGCGGGTCGATCGCAAACAGACCGTCCTCGTCGCCGATGATCAAATCGCCCGGTCGCACCGCCACGCCGCCGACGCTGACAGCGGTGTTGACTTCGCCTTCCAATTCGAGCGAGCGTGTCGTCAACGCGCTGATACCGCGCGAAAACACCGGGAAACCAAGCTGCCGAAGCGCCGCGGCATCGGAGACGCAGCCGGATACAACCGCTCCGGCGACCCCTTTGGCCATTGCCTTGTAGGCACGGAATTCGCCCCAGCAGGCCCGCTCCTCGTCGCCCGACATGTCGATGACGAGCACATCGCCCGGCCGCGCCAGTTCAAGCGCCTCGCGCAGCGCGGAGGAATCGGTATGGGGAAGACGCACCGTGAGCGCGCTGCCGAGCAGGCGAATCGGACAAAACAGCGGCCGGATTCCGCGGACATAGCCGAAATCGGTCAAATGCCCGATCGTGGACGCTTGTATGCCGCGGTATAGTTCCAGCAGCTCCGGTTGAAGCGACGCGGCGTGAGGTTCAATACGCAGCATGCGGCACCTCCTGCGGCTCGGCGGCGCGCAGCGGATTCGGCATTTCGCCTTTGCCGTACGGCATGCTGCCCGGAACCTTCGCCGACTGGGCAAGCAGCGGCCGCACCACCTGCTTCCACGGCCAACACTCGGCGCGGAACAGACCGGCGTGAATAACCTCTTCCTGCCGCTGTGGCAATGCGGCACGATCAAGCGCTATCTGCAGCACTTCCTTCAATTCGGTCCACAATCGTTCCTCGGAAATACCGTAAACATTGGACAGACTGTCCATAATGGCGAACAGATTGACCTGGATGCCGAGCATCTGGAAAAACGCCAGCAACTGCTGCGGCGAATCGTGATACAGCGAGTTCGGCACGCCGGGGCGCAGCAGATAGCCGGGGTCATCGAGACCGGCCTCGCGCAGCCAAGGCACATGGACGCGCAGGGCGTCGTGGTCGCGAAGCAGCAGGCCGCATACCCGCCCCGCCTTCAAAACGAGCACCGCATTTTGTCCATGCACCTCCGGCACAAGGCCGAAACGCAACAGCCGCAGCGACAGCTCGCCGAACATCAACGCAATTTCGCGGAACAGTTCCAGCGTTCCCTGCGCCGCGCTCGGCAGGCCGCGCTGCCGCAGCCATTCGCCAAAGAGCTGCGATTCGGCACCGTGTACCGCCAGCGCCGACATCGGCACAAGCCGGTATCCGACATCCCCGGCAAGCTCCCGTGGATAGCTGCGAATCATCGCCGACAAATGGCGCGGATCATCCGCAAACAAGTCGTTATCATGCGGAGCCAGCGCCCACCAGCTACCTTCCTCGCATAAATACAGCTTCTTGCCCAGCACCGGATCAAGCCGCCGCGCCTGCCGCAGCAGTGATTCGGCGCGCACACCGTTCATCAGCTTGATCGCCGACAAATAGCGAAGACCGCCAAGCGAGCGGATGCCGAGCGGCAGTTTTACATGCCTCGGCGAGCTGCCCAGGCTCATCAGCGATCGGACCGACGATGTGGCATAGAAGGTGCCCGCCGCCGTGTCCAGCAGCACACACACGCCGCTTGCCAGCTCCGAGCGAAGCCGCTGCGGCAGCATCTCCTCCATCTGCCACGGATGCACGGGCAGGGCGATATGCGTACCGTGCAGTCCGCGCGACATCAACTCGCGGTCCAGTTCCGCCTGCTCGCCCGCCGGAAGCAGCAGCGACTGCGGCAGCGCGTCCCCCGCACCGTCGCCGGTCAGCAGCCGGTCGCGTCGCACAGCCATCCAACGCAGCCGGATCGGCTGCTCCGCTTCGGCCGTATAGCGGCCGCATTCGCCGCGGCCCCAGCCGAGCTTGGCTTTCGCGACCGGGTGAAACGGCCGGTCGCGAAACGCGGCGCAGCGCTCCAGCGCAAGCAGCGACCGGTCCGGCGGTAGCGCCAGCAGGTCCGGCGGGACCGGCACGCGCCGTTCCAGGGACCAGGCGATTTGCTCGGCCGTCTGTCGCAGCATATCGATGAACGCCTCCGTCCCTTCCGGGCGCACATCTCCCGCCTCGGCGCGGCTGTCCGCAACGCGGCGCATCAATTCCGGCGGCGATACCAGCCTCGCCTCGCCGGCAACGTTGCTTGCCGCGACGAGCGCCGCCGGCTCGCAGCGCAGCCGCTGCACCGGTGAGCGGCGCAGCCCGAACACGATAGCGTCATCGCCACCCGGCCGCCACAGGCCGATTAATCCGCCTCTCTCATCGAATGGCGTTTGGCCGGCCTCTCCTGCCGCTTCTATCCGATGCGCCGTGGAACGCGTCTTGCCCTTACCGTTTTTCCCGTCTGCACAGACCCTGCCGTTTATGCCGCCGGAGGGGGAACCGCCTTCAACTCCGATTTCCTCCGTGGAGCTAAGCAGCAGTTTCCGGGCCGCGGCGAACGCCTTGTCGGAACCGGTGAGCGCATTAGCGTCCTCCGTTGCGATTATCCGCAATCCGTCCATCAGTTCCTCGGCCAACAGCGCGTTGAGCAAGTCCTCCATGACGCGCCGCGCCGCTTCTTCTCTTATCAGCTTATCCGGCATAAAAGCTCTCTCCTTTCGCCGCGCGAAACGCGTGCAGCGGATTCGGCACCCATTTCGGCTCGACCTCCGAATCGGGCCAGAGCCGCCTGCGCGCCAACTGCTCGATGCGGATCGTTTCCGAGAATAAATCGTAAAGCGCATATTGCCGCGCAAATTCGGGATGACGGTTTTGATACCCGAGGATAACCTCAGCGACGCGCTCCCAGAATGATTCCTCAGCCAAGCCGAATCGTT
This sequence comes from Paenibacillus sanfengchensis, assembly GCF_036864765.1. Lineage (NCBI taxonomy): Bacteria > Bacillati > Bacillota > Bacilli > Caryophanales > Paenibacillaceae > Paenibacillus > Paenibacillus sanfengchensis. Next base: position 56,944 of record NZ_JBAGJC010000003.1, read on the forward strand.
CGTTTAAGCAGAGGCCCAGATCGCCCAGGCAGACGAAAAAGAAAGCGCTGTGCAAAAAGTCCCGGACAGCCTCGGGATCCTCCGTTTGCATGTACGAGTGACGGTTAAGCGCCAGATGGGAAGCCGGTTCGGGATGGAGCTGCGGGCATAGCTGCGGCTCCGGCAGCAAGCGGCGGCAAAAACGCACGCCATCATGGAAATCGCGCAGCGCGATGCGGACGGGACGTCCGTCCCGATGCAGGAGCAGGATGTTCTGCGCGTGTGATTCCAGCGCCACGCCATGGGCGTACAGCATATGGATCAGCGGCGTCACCGCCGCCTCCAGCAGCTCGCCGAGCCATGCGTGCAGACCGTAGCGGGAGATCCATGTCTCGACATGGGCCGCCGCTTCGCCTTCGGCATACGACAGCGCGGCAAACGGCAGCGCCTGCTCACCGTCCTGCAGCACGGCTTCCTGCCCGCGCCTCATGATGGCCCCCAGCGCGCCGTAGGCGCGATCGCGTACCGAGGGGGACAGCTCCCGCGTTTCAAAGGCGATGCCGGCATATTCGTCAAGCAGCGCGAATTCCGGCTTGTCCGGCGTACGGTCGTAGGCGATCAGATCGTGCAGCCAATCCGACACAAGGGCCGCGTTCAGCACCGTATGAAGCGCCAGCATGCGCCGGGTCGACGTATTGACGATGCCCAGCGACAGCTTCAAGGTTGCCTTGCGGCGGTCGGTGACATTTTCCAGGCTGCGGATCGATTGCTGTGCGCGGTAGACATCATCCGCCCACCCGAGCGGAATCAGGAGCCCGTCGGCTATTTCCCGGTGCAGCGCCGGAACGACGACATGCTCCCACTGCCACGGATGGACGGGCATGAACCGGTAGTCGCCCGGGCGGTGACCCCGCCGCTCCAGCTCGAAGCGGAAGCGTTCCAATGCGGCCGGGCCCAGTTCCTCACGCAGCCAGGTCTCCTCGTCCAGTCCGCGCCGCAGCGACAAAAGGGCGTACGAGCGGGAGACGGCGACCCACAGCGGCCGCAAAGATTCGCCGAACTCCGGCCCGTACAGCCGGTTGTCGGCGGCGTCAAAGCCGATGCGGGACTTGTAGCAGGGATGGTACGGATGGCCGTCCAGTTCCCCCTCCTCGTGATCGCGCGGCCGCCGGGCCCCTTCGAGCTTGCGCCAAGCGCGCGACTCCGCATCGTGCAGCAGCGTGCGGGCCAGCTCCTCCTGCAGGCGGAGCAGCAGTTCTCCCTGCTGCCGCTGCCCGAGCACCTCATCGACGAAAAGCGCCAGCCGCGCAGGGCCCGTCTCCCCGTCCGTCGCAATGCGCCGCAGCGAGCCGCGATCCAACCGGATGCGGCCGAAGCTGAAACTGCGCCGGCAGACGAAACGGTAACGGACCGCCTCGCCTGTTGCCGAGCGTCCCGCCAACTCCACGGCGCGGGTTTCGCCCGGTTGCGGCAGCCCTTCGTCCGGCGCGACGATTTCCTCGTACAGCGACGCTTCGATCAATTGCCCAAGCACTCGCCGCTCAGCCGCCTCATAGGAGTCCGAGCGGATCGCGGCAGCGCGTTTGTCGATTTCGTTCCAACTTTTCATTTTCGCCTCACCTCGTATATTTTTGATTCGCATCCTTTCGTTCGTGACCATGAGTAGTTTCTGTCTTCGGTGTCTTCGGGTATTATCTCAAGCGTTGCGGCCGGCATCCGGTTGTTCAGACCTCATCCGCCCCTCCTTCTCTCGCGGCCTGCCGCGCCGTCGCCTTCATCCACAACAGGTTTAACGCAAAAAGAACGGCCGAGCCCGCAAAAATATAGCGCAGACCAAAGGTTGCGGCAATCCATCCCATGCCGACGGAGCCGAGCAAGCCGCCGGCCATCTGGGCGCAATTGAGATAGCTGTAGGCGCGGCTTTCCATGCCCGGCGGAGCGTGCCGCCGCACGAGCGCGTTCAGCGACGGGCCGAGCCCGCCAAGGCAGGCGCCGTTGCAAAACCTCAGCGCGATCAACTGCCAGAGCTGCTGCACGAACGTTTGCGGAATCGACAGCAGCATCGCTCCCAGCAGCGAAGCCGTCAGTACGCGGCGCTGGCCGCGGCGGTCGCCCAGTTTGCCCAGCTGCGGCGCCGCCAGCATATTCGCCGCCCCCATCGCGGCGGAGGCGATACCGGCGAGCAGCGCCACACTGCCGCTGCCGGGCGCGAGCATCTGCACGTACAGCGGAATAAGCGGCAGGGTGCCGACCGTCGCCGCTCGCTGCAGCGAAGCGGAAACAAACAGGGCCGGCAGCGGACGCCGCGACATAATTTCCCGCATGTCGCCCCGCAGTCCGGCCGTTGGCGCTATCGGCGGATGCTCTTCGCGCCGCTCGCGGACCCCGAAGAGAACGACCAGCGAAGCGGCAAAAATGCCGGTCCCAATATAGAGAAACACCTCCGCAAAGCCGAAGCGATCCGCCAGCAAACCGCCCAGCAGGGGTCCGCAAATCGTGCCGCCAACCGAGCTGGCGTGCAGCAGCCCGAGGGCGTAACCGCCTCGCTCTTTCGGCGAGCTTTTGGCCGTCAAAGCCACCGCGGCGGGGCTGAAGCCGGACATCATGCCGTTGAGCAGACGCAGCAGCAACAACTCAAACGGTCCCCGCACCACGGCCATCAGCGTAATCGTCATAGCCATGCCGAAGCCCGAGCGCAGCAGCATCGGCTTACGCCCGTGCCGATCGGCCACTCTTCCCCATACCGGCGCCATGACAAAGGCGCTGAGAAGATTCGCGCCATAGATCGCCCCCGACCAGAGCGTCACTTCGGCATGCCCGCGCACGCCGAGCTCCTGCAGATACAACGGCAAAAACGGGGTAACGCAGCTGACGGAGGCCATCGCCAGAAACTGCCCGGCGCACAGGATATACAAACTGCGCTTCCAACTTTCCATCTCCGTCAGGCTTCCTTTCGTTGTCGGTCGCCAGCACCGCAATCTTCAAGCGGGACCGGGCGGCTCACGGCCGCCCGCCCCGGATTGGATTAGCGATCGGTACATACATTGGCGTATCTCCTTTGTCCGCTAGGCAACTGGCGAAATTGGCTTTCGCCGGAAGCGTTTTTTGATTTAGCAGCCCATCCACGTATGGACGCAGCCGTTCACCCGCCCGCCGCCGTTCCTCCAGCAGCAAACTGCGGACGACATCCCAGCCTTCTCGCTCCGGCCGGCCTTGCCAGAGCGCCAGCGCGTGAATGAGCGCCCCAAGATGATTGACGAAAAAATAGTATTGCGTGCGGTGCCAAGCCTTCGCCGCATCGTACAGCAACGGGCTGTCCTCGGGCAGCAATCCGCCGATCCAGCCGGCCGCCTCGGCAACCCGGCGGTCGACGCTCATTCCCTCCAAATCGCGCGTATAAAAGCGGCTCGGCCAGCCATTCTCAAGCGAAAGCAGCGAATTTTGCGCATGCGCCTCAAAGCTGATGCCAAAGCGGTCCCAGACGCGCAGCAGCGGCAGCATGGACAGGTGCAGATAACGCTCCAGCCACTCCCGCATATCCGGCAGTTGCAGCGCTCCGCAGGTTCGCGCGTTTTCGGCGATCGCCTGCGCGATTTTCGGCGTCCGCTCGTCCGGCCAACTCTCCAGCAGCGAGGCCAGCACAAACGTTGCGGACGGATCAAACGCCATCGGTCTGAACAGAACCGTAAACGCCGGGTTAGGCTGCGTCCGATCGGGCGCGGCGATTCCGGCATACCCCGTTTCCGGCAGCAGGCCGGGCAATTCCCGCTTCAGTTCGGCCCCCAGATGCATTGCCAGACGCGCGGCGTGCATCGTGCGGGCCGTCTGCTCCGCAGTGTTAACGCGGATCAGGTTTGTGATCCGCACATCCAGCGGCAGCTTCCAGCCGCACCCGCTTTGCGGCTCCCATACGGTGCGTACCGACGACGTCGGGTAAACTCGCGGTCCGAGCGGCCCCAGCGGTACCAGGTCACCCCGCGCAAGAGCCCGGCCCGCCCACGGTTGTTTCGGCAGGCGTTCCGCTTGCCACGGATGCATCGGCAGCGGCTCATACACGGTCTCCGCCCGCGGTCCGAGCCGCTCCGTCAGCGCCCGCAGATACGGCTCCCTTACCGTCGGCGGAAGCGTTTGCATCCGCTCGCCCGGCAGCCACTCCCCCAGTTGCTCGGAGACGCGCACGGCGAAATAATGCAGCGGAAAACCCGCGCCCCGTTCGGGACTGAACCGATTCAGATCCGGTTCGTTCATGCCTTCCACGCTTTTTGGATACGGGTGGAACGGATGGCCGGCAAACACGCTTTGCTCGGAGGCGATGTAATCAAGCTTGCGGACATTCATGCCGGCCTTCCCATCGGCCGCCCGCCGCTCGAGATGTCCGCGCAAATTCCGCACGCTGCATTGTATGCGTTTCAGCGTCGCATCGGCGGCCGGAGCCCCCTCCGGGGCGAACCGCAGCGCCAATTCGCGGACAAGCGTCTCGGCAAGCTCGTTGAACGGCAGCGGCCTTGTGCAATCGCCCCGCTCCAAAATCCATCCGTCCTCGAACAGATGCTGACCAGTGAGCGAAGCGTAAGCAATCGTCCCTTGGATCTGTGCCCCGTCCCGAAGCCGAATCGCGATCGGGACGGACGCCCCCGTCTCCGCCGCTTCCGCCAAACGGCATGGGCTCTCTGCCGCTTCGTCGTTTTCCCGCAGAAAAGCATTGATCAGCGACCTGGCCGCCAAACACTCCGCCAGCCTATCCGTCGAACTCACCGCCGGATTCCCCGCCAGACTCGCTGCGCGGGGCGCGGCTTCCGTGGTAGTAACCGTCCGCCGGTTCGTCAGCATGGCAGCGCCTCGCGGGCGGCCCGTACCGACTCGCCGAAGCGGGCGGCGATTTCGTCCAATTGCTCCTCGGTTACGATGAGCGGCGGCAGGAAGCGCATGACCGAGGAATTTCGCCCGCCGACCTCCAGGATCAGCCCGCGCCGGAGGCATTCCCGCTGGATTTGCGCGGCGAGTCGCGGAGCGGCCGGAATATGGCCAAGCCGGTCGGGCTCGCCGTTCTCGTCGATGATTTCAACGCCGATCATTAATCCCAGCCCGCGCACGTCGCCGATGCAGCGCTCCCGCTCCGCCAGCGAACCAAGCCGTTCCAACAGCCGCTCGCCGAGCAAGCGCGCCCGCTCGTGAAGCTCCCGCTCCTTGATATAGCGCAGCGACGCCAGCCCGGCGGCCATCGCCAACTGGTTGCCGCGGAAGGTGCCGATATGCGCGCCAGGCTTCCAGACGTCGTAGCGCTCGTGATAGACAACGACCGACAGCGGCAGACTGCCGCCAATCGCCTTCGACAGCACGACCGCATCCGGCTCGATTCCGGCATGCTCAAAGGCGAACAGTTTGCCGGTACGGCCAAAACCGGTCTGTACCTCGTCTACGATCAGCGGAATATCCCGCTCTTTCGTGATGCGCCGCAATTCCGTCAGCCACCCGGGCGGCGCGGGGATGGAACCGCCCTCTCCCTGAACGGGCTCGACGATCATCGCGGCCGGTGGTACGATACCGCTTTCCGGATCGCGCAGCACGTTTTCGATATAACGGAGGCTCAAGCGTTGAGTCTCGTCGCCGCCCACCCCAAATGGACAACGGTAAGCGTACGGATAGGGCAGAAAATGAACGTCCGGCATCAGCCCGGCCACCCGCTCCTTTTGCCCGAGCGTGCCGCTGAGGCTCATCGCCGCGTGCGTCGAGCCGTGATATCCGCCATGAAATGACATCACGCTGCGTCTGCCGGTGGCTGTCTTCATCAGCTTGATCGAAGCCTCGACGGCGTCCCCTCCGGTCGGACCGCAGAACTGGATACGGGCGTTGCGCGCAAACGACGACGGGAGGCTGGCGAAGAGTTCATCGACGAAGCGTTCCTTAAGAGGGGTCGTCAAATCAAGCGTGTGCAGGGGAGCCTTCTGATCGAACAACTCCCTCATCGCCCCGATGACGACGGGATGGTTATGCCCAAGCGCCAAGGTCCCGGCGCCGGCCAAACAATCATAATACACCTTTCCGTCCATATCCCGGACATAAATACCCTCCGCTTCGGCAATGACGATCGGAATTCGCCGGGGATAGGAACGGGCTGAAGATTCGCGCTCCTGCTGGCTCTGCAAATAACGGCTGTTGGCGGTTGCTTCAGTTTCTTTTGTCGCTCGATACATGACGGGATTCACTCCTTTGGCAAGATATTCAAACCCACCAATAATGATAATCATTATCAATAAGATAGGAAAATCATACCATTTCCTTGTCCGATTGGATATCATCCCAACGGATTAACTGAATACTCCGACTGGATAAATTAACCATACTTTTTAGCGCCCTTCCAGCTTCTCCGCCAGCAAAAAGACGAAATCATCCCCGGCATGTTCGAGACAAAGGGCTTTTTTGATATTTTGCACATGCTTTTTAACCGTATTGACACTGATATACAATTCCTCGGCAATTCGTCTGATGCTGTAATGGCGGCACAACCGTTCGGCAATTTCAAGCTGCCTTCCGCTGAGCGCGGACGGCTTCGGGCGCTCCCGCGTCTGTGAACCGGATGCCTCCGGCGCCGCGGGAGGAATTTCCGATGCGACCGCCACATACTCCAGCGTCACCTGAACAGAGTCGCATATATTCATTTGTACAACCCGGTTCATAATCAGACTGTGCAATTCGGCCAACGCCTCGCGCTCCCGATCGTTTTCCGCGCTGGAGGCGACCGTAAGCCGTAGCTTTGTAACAGACATTTGTCTCTCACCGTCCAGATTGGAATGGTTTTTCGATGATAAAGCCAAAGGCATGAGGGCGACAACAACGCTCGGCAATTTCGTCGACGACCCTGTTCATGGCGAGCGGTCCGTAATAGCCGATCCAAAGTGCCGTATGAAAATGGCGGACCCGGCCGGTACGCACGGCGTTCGAATCTTTCCAAACCGGGCATATCGGCGACTCTTCGCTGCGGAATGTCACACCCTTGCCGACATGAACGACCGGAACTCCCTTCGAGCTCCGACTGACGTCCCCCGCCCCGATTCGTGCGACCGGCTGCCGAAACGGGAAAGAGCAGTTTTGTTTAGACACTATTATAAATTCAGTGAGAATCATTATCAATATTTTTGAAAGCGTTGTTGAAATGTTTCACCGATTAACGCTTCCGCATTGGAATTTTTGTCTTATGCTCCAACAACAAAAAACACCTGTTGGATGTCATAGTCATAGCATCCTAAATCCAGGTGTTCGTTGTTTACGATGAATATGGAGCGTCAAACTTGATGATATTCCGGTCGGGATCAAGCAGAAAGATTTGGGCAAAACCTGCAACACTGTCAGGCCGGCCTCCCTAAGTGATCCCCTGCCGTTCCGGCCATTTGATCCTATCTTTATAGCTCCTAATTTCAATTGTCCGGATGTTCATCTATTCGGAGACTCCACTTGCGTTGCATTAACCCTGACACATGATTACAACGGAGCTTGATGCCTTAATCGCTTTTAAAGAACTTCGCAAAAAAGTACAGGCCTTTAAACAAGGTTCTGCAGTTAGGAAGTCTAACGGCCGTGAGAGCCGTTATGTTGCGATTGAATCACGTATTGGGATTCTAACGGTCGTGTGGACCGTTATTTACCTTCATTTCGACCAAAACAGCCATACTTATATGAAATAAGGGCCATGGCGGCCGTTAGAATTTGGAGTCAGCGCAAACAGGGCAAATAACGGCTGTGGCGACCGTTAGCATGGTTTAGAGGGTGAGATGACGATCTAAGTTCGACATGTTGCTTGCCGAAGCGGCGGATCGGCCCCAAATGGGCAGCATCAAGGAAGGTTTGATGCAACGTCATTGCGGAGACTCGACATATTCGAAATAATCGAAATCGGCATGCTTTCTAAAGCCGGTCAGATCCTGACAGCACAGGCCGACGAAGGCTCCGGTAAACCAGCCCTCATCGCAGGCTTCGTCCGATAACGTGCTGGCGTCCAAAACCGGACCGAGGTTCTTGAACGCATGCTCGCCGTCCGTGGAATACGAAAACTGCAGCTTATCGTGATCCACCTCGACACGGAGCCATATCCGGTTCGCGTCAACCGGTAAAGGAACGTATCCGGCCGGCGATGCGTACACATTGTTGACGGCGGACAGGATGCTGATGCAGCGCCCCAGATCTTCATCGTGCGTCACGTGCAAATAATAGTAATTATGCGTGTCGTATAAGCAGATCAGGCCGGCCAAATGCTTATAGCTTGCCGGCTCGAATTCAAGGCAGGTACCGGCCGTAAACGTAAACTCCTGCCAGCGCCGTGCGATCAGGCTTTGTCTGTACTTCGAGCCGAGCCCTTCCCTTCCGTACAGGCGAAGATACCCTCTCCGCTCCGTCAGCGAATAAAAGGTGTGATCAAGCGGGATGCGCAGGGACTGGAAGTGGATATCCAACGTATCGCCGTCAAAATCGTCCCGCGGCGGCCGGCCGGGAAACGGATGCGGCCGAAGGTCGGGGGCTTCCACCTCCGTATCCGGCAGTGCGGTTCCATTCGCCAGCCGAAGCCAGCCGTCCTCGGTCCATTCCACCTTTTGAATCGCCGTTTCGCGGCCCAACGTGTACTTGCGGTCCCCCTTTTCCGTCCGGTTCTCCAGCGCCCTCCCGCAGAGGTGAACCATATACCACTCGCCGCTTTGCGTTTCGACAAGATCGCCGTGCCCCGCTTTTTGCAGCAGCAGGTCGGGGTGATTTCTTGCCGTCATTAGTGAGTTGCCCGGATAGGCTTCGTAAGGACCGAACAAATTTTTCGATCTCAGCATGGACTGCCCGTGCCCTTCGCCCGTGCCCGTATCCGCCGCGAACAAATAATAATAGCCGTTTCGCTTGTAAATGTGTGGTCCTTCCAGAAAAATATCGTTGCTCGCATAAATGGTCACGGCCTCGCCAACCATGCGCCGCTCCCGCTCGGAATATTCCTGAATGACCAAATGCCCTTTGTACCGCTTGGTTACCCGATGATCCGTAACCATGCTGACGATATATTTGCGGCCGTCGTCGTCATGGAACAGCGAAGGATCAAATCCGTAGCTGTTCAGAAAAACCGGCTCCGACCATTCCCCGCGGATATCCGTCGCCGTCACCAGGTAGTTGGGCGTATCGTACATTTTGACGTAGAAGGAATTGACGACGGTATAAACCAAATAATAAACGCCGTCGTGGTAAGTCAAGCAAGGCGCCCAAATCCCTTGCGAAGCGCCAACTCCCCGAAGGTCCAATTGCGATACGCGATTCAGCGGACGGGTAATCAGTTCCCAATGCACCAGATCCCGGGAATGATGAATTTGCACGCCGGGAAACCATTCAAAGGTGGAAGTGGCGATATAATAATCGTCATTCACCCGGATGACGGACGGATCGGGATTAAATCCTCGCAGAATCGGATTTTTAATCGTTTTCATAATCTTGCCCCCTTTAGCTCGCATGCCTACGCCCTTGAGGCTACCACAAATAAAGATCGTTGCCTTTTAGCTTAAAGAGCGCTTCCATAAAATAATAATCGCCATAAATAATCGCGTGATGATGCGTTTTGCTGTGGTATGCCCCCGTGCCGTACAGCAAGATGTGGTCGGTTTCCGGCGACCAATCGATACGCGATTCGTCCAGCGCTCTAAGCAGCTTCAACGCCGCCGCTGCATACGAGCGGCTTTCGTAACCGCCGACGGCCTTGGCGATTTCGATGAGCCCGCAGGCCGCGATGGCCGCAGCCGTATCGTCCGCAAATTTAGGCTCCTCCGGCTGCCTGAAATCGACCGGGATGATGCCGTCCTCCGGAATATTGGCCATAAAATAATGCGCAACCCGCTTCGCCGTCTGCAAATACTGGTCCTTTCCGGTATGAATGTAGCTCATCATATACCCGTAGAGCGCCCAGGTCTGCCCGCGCGTCCAGGAAGATCCCTCCCCGTAGCCCTGTCCTCCGTGCGTCCGCACCACTCCTCCGTTAAAAGGATCGAATTCGACGATATGGTTGACGGAGCCGTCGGGGCGGACAAAGGCCGACATGGACGTATCCGCGTGCTTCATGGCGATTTGCTTGAAACGCGGATCCCCCGTTTCTTCCGTCGCCCAGTAGAGGAGCGGGATGTTGAGCATGCAGTCGATGATCGCCCAGCCGCGTGTATCGCCCTCTTCCAGATCATTCCATGCGCGAATGAAGCCCCCCGCCAAATTGAAGCGGCCCGCCAGAAGGTTTGCGGCATGGAGCGCCCGCTTCCGGGATTCCGGATTACCGGTCACTTTGTAATTCGCGACGCTGGTGGGCAGCCACATAAACCCGACATCATGATGCAGGCCGTAAAATTCTTCAAAACACCGGTCCAGCTTGGCTTCGGAAATTTGGGCGATTCCCTTGTATTTTTCGCTGCCGGTTTCATGGTACATAAGCCATAACATGCCTGCCCAGAAGCCGTTGGTCCACCAGTTGATCCCGTCAGCCTCATTACCCGAAGGATTATCGATAGCCCGGTCGTCGTGCGTCCCGTTCACGGTCGTATAAGGTATTTTGTTCCGGGAGCGCTCGCTGACCGCGTTCATCTTGGCCGTCACCTTGGCGATGACGCCATCCAGCCATTGTTGTTCCATAGCGTGTAACAAAGGAGGTTCCTGCCCTTCTATACGTAAATTTTTCATCCACACGGTATCCGACTTTCCGCTTAGTGAAAGCGTATCATTGCGGCGATGCGAAGGAAATGAAGTTTTTTAAGCCGTAGATGCGGTGATTTTAGAAGTTAACCAAGATCATAGCAGCCCGGCGCAGACACGGCTAAATGAAGCCGGTTGGCCAATAAAAGGGCCCTGATGGAGGATATACGTTGAGATTCCCCCCGGAAGGATGAACAAGAAAGCGCAAATCACCCGAATGAAAGGCGATTTGCGCTTTACTCCAGTCCGTCCCGATACGGCCGGATGATGCCGCCGTTTAACGTCAGCCTGCCGGAGATGTCGTCCTCGGAGGCAATGCCGCGCCTTAGCCGTAATAATCCGCCAAAAAACAGTCGATTCGATAGTGCTTGCATAGGATTAAAAACGCACTTAATATGGGATGTACAGTTAAGCAAGGCATTCATGCAAAATAGGGTTGGACTGTTCGACCAAAGGGGCTTGATATATGAATTTCTATGAACAGCGAATATTACCTGCGTCGCGGCAGATGAAAGATTTGGAGAAGGCCGTGGCGTCATCGTATGAGTATCTGGTGCTGCTGGATGTCCATATCGCCCAGCTCAAGCACGCCTGCGGCATGGTGCATCAAGCGAACAAGAAGTTGTTTTTGCATATGGACCTGATTCAAGGCCTGCAGAGCGACGGACACGCGACCGAGTATCTTTGCCAGGAGTACCGGCCGTACGGGATATTGTCCACCAAGTCCAGCGTCATTCAAAAGGCAAAGCAAAAAGGCGTCGTCGCCGTGCAGCGCATCTTTTTGATCGACAACAGCGCCTTGGAGAAGAGCTGCAAGCTGCTGGAGAGCACGCAGCCGGATGTCATCGAAGTTTTGCCCGGCGGCATGCCGAGCGTGATCCGCAAAGTGAAAGACAGAACGAACCTGCCGATTCTGGCGGGCGGATTCATCTCTTCAAGAGAGGATGTGGAACTGGCTCTGCAAGCGGGCGCCGAAGCGGTGACCACCTCGAACAAGAATTTATGGCGAGATTTTGAAAAAAAGTGATTGACAACGTTTACAAATTTAAATAAAATTTGATTCAAGTTAATAATGTTATGGAGACTTGGAGATCTACATGGAACGTGCCCTCACCTTGCAGCATGGGTGGTTTAGGCGCATACTTTATGTAGGTCTTTTTGTGTTCTCTGAACATTCATAATCATTGGGAGGGGTTTTCATGTCAGCGTTTTGGGGAGAGTTGATTGGAACCATGATACTGATTGCACTGGGCGGAGGCGTATGTGCAGGCGTATCGCTGAAAAAATCTTTTGCGGCGAATTCAGGGTGGATCGTCATTACGATGGGATGGGGATTGGCGGTCGCGATGGGGGCCTATGCGGTAGGTTCGATCAGCGGCGCCCATCTCAACCCGGCGCTCACCTTGGGCCTGGCGCTGATCGGGAATACCCCCTGGGCCGACGTCCCCTCATACATCGCGGCGCAAATGCTTGGGGCTATCCTCGGGGCCGTGATCGTGTATCTGCATTATTTGCCGCATTGGAAGGTAACGGAAGATCCGGGCACCAAGCTGGGCGTGTTCGCAACAGGTCCGGCCGTGTACCATCCTTTCTCCAACTTGATGAGCGAAATGATCGGAACATTCATCCTGGTGCTCGGGATTTTGGCGATCGGCGCCAACAAGTTTACGGATGGGCTAAACCCGCTGATCGTCGGCTTTCTCATCGTCAGTATCGGCTTGTCGCTGGGCGGAACGACCGGGTATGCGATCAATCCGGCGCGCGACTTGGGGCCGAGAATTGCGCATGCGCTGCTGCCGATCGCGGGCAAAGGCGGCTCCAACTGGAAGTACGCCTGGATCCCTGTCGTAGGGCCGCTGCTGGGCGGGTCGCTGGGGGCGTTATTTTACAAGAACGTATTTTTGGGCCAATCGGACCCGGCCATTTGGGTCGTTGTGGGCATCGCGGTCGTTATCTTCGGTATCGCGCTTATTTTCTCCGGCAAAAGCGTCAAGCACAGCGTATCAATGTAAGCGTCATCATATAATTGATCATACACAAATCTATAAATGGGGGAACTTCACATGGAAAAATACATTTTGTCGATTGATCAAGGTACAACGAGCTCCAGAGCCATTTTATTCAATAAAGCGGGCCAAATCGTCCACGTCGCTCAGAAGGAGTTCAAGCAAATTTTTCCCCAACCGGGTTGGGTGGAGCATAATGCTCTGGAAATCTGGGGAACGGTGCTTGCCGTCATCGCGACTTGCCTGATTGAGTCCGGCGTGAAGCCGGGCCAAATCGCCGGCATCGGGATTACGAACCAACGCGAGACGGCGGTCGTATGGGATAAGGAATCCGGCCGCCCGGTCTACAATGCGATCGTGTGGCAATCCAGACAGACGAAATCGATTTGCGACGAATTGCAAGCCGCCGGCCACAGCGAATTGTTCCGCTCCAAAACGGGGCTGCTGATCGACTCTTATTTTTCGGGCACAAAGGTCAAATGGATTCTCGATCATGTCCCGGGTGCCCGGGAAAGAGCGGAGAACGGCGAGCTGCTGTTCGGCACGATCGATACGTGGCTGATCTGGAAGCTGACCGGAGGCGAGGTCCACGTTACCGACTACAGCAACGCTTCGCGCACACTCATGTACAATATTCATGAATTGAAATGGGATGATGAACTGCTGGAGCTGTTGACGATCCCGAAGCAGATGCTCCCCGAGGTGCGCTCCTCCTCCGAAATTTACGGCAAGACGGTCAACTATCATTTCTTCGGCGAGGAGATTCCGATTGCCGGCGCCGCCGGCGACCAGCAGGCCGCCTTGTTCGGGCAAGCGTGCTTCAAAGAAGGCATGGCCAAGAACACCTACGGCACCGGGTGCTTCATGTTGATGAACACCGGCGAACAGCCCGTTCAATCTTCGCACGGTCTGCTGACAACGATCGCCTGGGGCATCGACGGCAAAGTGGAATATGCGCTTGAGGGCAGCGTATTCGTGGCGGGCTCCGCCATCCAATGGCTCCGCGACGGCCTGCGCATGATCAAGGAGTCGAAGGACAGCGAACTGTACGCAAGCAAAGTGGATACAACCGACGGCGTATATGTCGTTCCGGCGTTTGTCGGGCTGGGGACGCCCTATTGGGACAGCGAAGTGAAGGGAGCCATCTTCGGCCTGACGCGCGGCACATCCAAAGAACATTTTATCCGCGCCACCCTGGAATCGCTCGCTTACCAGTCCAAAGACGTGCTCAGCGCCATGGAAGCCGACTCTTCGATGGAGCTTACCAAACTGCGCGTGGACGGCGGAGCGGTGCAGAACAATTTCCTGATGCAGTTCCAGAGCGAAATGCTCGGCGTTCCGGTGGAATGCCCGCAAGTCTATGAGACGACAGCGCTCGGTGCCGCTTATCTGGCCGGTCTGGCCGTCGGATACTGGGAGAGCCGGGATGAGATAGCGGCGCAGTGGAGCATCGACCGCGTCTTTACGCCGACGATGTCGGAAGCGCGGCGCAGTGAATTGTACGCTGGCTGGAGCAAAGCGATTAAGGCCACAATGGTATTCAAATAAGGCCGGAAATATGCTACAATTTTTAATAAGTTAATATTTAAATTCGGTTGGAGAAGCTTGAAACCGCAATTGCACTTTAGCCCGGGGCTGAGGTGTTATTGCGGTTTTTTTGTTCACTCCTAATAGAGGTTGTTGAACACGTACTATTATGCCGTCTTTACGACGAGGGAGGTTATTGGGATGACAGTGACATTTTCCGCTGCGAACCGCAAAGCGATGGTAGAAGCTATGAGGCAACAGCCGCTTGATCTTATTGTGATCGGCGGAGGGATTACAGGGGCCGGCATCGCCCTGGATGCGACGACGAGGGGGCTGCGCACGGCGCTGTTCGAAATGCAGGACTTTGCCGCAGGCACCTCCAGCCGCTCAACGAAGCTGGTGCACGGCGGTCTTCGCTACCTGAAGCAGTTTGATGTCAAAACGGTGTCCGAGGTGGGCAAAGAACGCGCCATCGTTTACGAGAACGGCCCGCATGTGACAACGCCGGAATGGATGCTGCTGCCCCTCTATCGCGGCGGTACGTTCGGCAAATTCAGCACGGGCATCGGCCTGCGCGTCTACGACTTCCTGGCCGGAGTCAAGCGCAGCGAACGGCGCCGGATGCTGCCGCGGCAGGAGACGCTGGCCCGCGAGCCGCTGCTGAAGCAGGAGGGGCTCGTGGGCGGCGGTTATTATGTGGAATATCGGACGGACGACGCCCGCTTGACGATTGAAGTCATGAAAGAAGCCGTTCGTGGGGGCGCAAAGGCTATGAATTACATGAAGGTCGAATCTTTTTTATATGAAAACAACAAGGTTGCCGGCGTGCGCGTGGTTGATCAATTGGACGGCTCGGCGTACGAATTCCGGGCGAAGAAAATCATCAACGCCTCGGGGCCCTGGGTCGACGAGCTTCGCGACAAAGACGGATCCAAGACCGGGAAGCACCTTCAATTGTCCAAAGGGGTCCATCTGGTCATCGATCAGTCGAAGTTTCCCTTGAAGCAGGCGATTTACTTCGATACGCCGGACGGGCGGATGGTCTTCGCCATCCCGCGCGACGGCAAGACGTACGTAGGCACGACGGATACGTTCTACAAGGCCGATCCTGTTCGGCCGGTCATGACGAAGGAAGACCGTGATTATATTATGGCGGCGATTCGTTACATGTTTCCGACGGTTCAGCTTGCCGAGTCGGATATCGAATCCAGTTGGGCCGGCGTGCGGCCGCTCATTTATGAGGAAGGGAAAAGCGCTTCCGAAATTTCCCGCCGGGATGAAATCTGGCAATCTCCGTCGGGATTGATTACGATCGCGGGCGGCAAGCTTACCGGCTACCGCAAAATGGCCGAAACGATCGTCGATCTGGTCATGCGGCTATTAAGCCGGGAGGAAGGATTGGCGTTCGTGGCGGCGAAGACGAAACACATGCCGATCTCCGGCGGCCATGTAGGCGGCTCCGACGCCTTTCCGCAGTTTGTTCGGCAGAAAAGCGAGGAAGGTGTTCGCCGCGGTTTGGATGCCGCGCTTGCCGAGCGCTGGGCGCGTCTGTACGGCTCCAACGTCGACCGGATCTTCGAACTGGCGGAGCGCCGCCGGGAAGACGCGGAACGGAGCGGACTGCCGCCGGAAATTCTCGTCCCGCTCCTGTATGCCTTAGACGAAGAAATGACCGTCAAACCGGTGGACTTCTTCATTCGCCGCACGGGCGCGCTGTTCTTCAACATCCGGTGGGTGCGCGAATGGAAGCAGCCTGTGATCGAATTTATGGCCTCCGCCCTCGGCTGGACCCTTAAGCAGCGCGATGAATATACGCAAGAGTTGGACATCGCCCTTCATCAAGCGGTCACTCCGCAGACGGAGCAGTGATCCAGGGCCCCCGTCCGCAGATGAACCATATTATATCCGGATCATTCTATTAGTATATGCTAGGCAATTATTGGATCCCAACGAAAATCGCGGCTGGGTAAATCTCCTTCCTTTCGATAGAATAGAGACAATAGATCGAAACGGTAAAGGAAGCCGCTACTGGTTGAATCCCAAGATCAAAGACCCCGAGCAGAAAAATAGGCCCCGCAGTTTACTTGCGGGGCCATCTTTTCGTACATCACCTCAAAAAATCTTCTTCTTATCCCGGTCGTCCTTCAAAATCTCCACGGATTCGCGGAACCGCAAACTGTGCACAATCTCCCGCTCGCGCAGGAACTTGAGGCCGTCCTGCAGGTCGACGTCGTCGGTCATGTCGATCAGCCACTGGTATGTAGCCCGCGCTTTTTCCTCGGCGGCGATATCCTCGTACAGATCGGCAATCGGATCACCTTTGGCCTGGATGTAGGCAGCGGTAAAAGGAACTCCCGAAGCGTTCTCATAAAAGAGCGCCCGGTCATGGGCCACATAATGGCTGTCCAGGCCGGCGGCTTTGAGTTCCTCCACGGTGGCGTCTTTAGTCAATTTATAGACCATGGTGGCGATCATTTCGAGGTGCGCCAGTTCTTCGGTGGCGATATCGTTAAGGACCCCGATCACTTTATCCGGGATCGTGTACCGCTGATTCATATAACGCAGAGCAGCCGCCAATTCGCCGTCCGCGCCGCCGTACTGCTCCATTAACAGCTTCGCCATATGGATATCGCATTTGCCGACCCGAACCGGGTATTGCAGCTTTTTCTCATAGATCCACATTGCTTCGTAGTTACCTCCTTTAGCTCTTTAAGTGCGGGCGGCAGGTTGTTATACCTGCCATGGCCACGGGGCCTGCGACCATTCCCACGGATACTTGGAAAATGCGCGTCCAAAATTTTGCAGTGGCCCGTAGAGTTGCTGAAAATGGTTTGCCAATTGCGTCCGCTCCTGGGTTAACTGGTTGAACTGCTGGATCGCAGCCAAATCGTCCGGATGGGTATCGAGATAAAGGTTCAGCTCGACAAGCACGAAATCCAGCGCCTGAAGCTTCTCTAATAACGCGTAGTACTCCGGATCGCAATGCGGTTTGGATGTGGAACTCATTTCATCACCGTCCTTTTCCCCATCTGGATTCATAGGGACTGTACAATGCGGGCCACAACGTGCCATGTCTCAAAGCTTCCTGCGGAGTGAACTGGGGCCAATTAGGCGGCTGAAAGCAAATATACAACTGCGGAGGCGTGCTGTATGTTTTGCATGTTATGGGTGGGCATGGATCGCATGGGCCGATAAATGGGGCATAAGATTGCTCATTCGGAAAACTCAATCTTGGTTCCTCCTTCTAAGGGATTCCATTTCTGCACGGGACAACTAAGCCCCCGGCATCCTCATCATTAACATATGACGTTCGCCCAGTTTCTGAACCCTATTTCCCGGGAAAAGACAAAAAAACGTCAGATCTTGTCCGTAAGATCTGACGTTTGCTCACGCTCAACTACTTATGCTTTTGTGTATGCTCACATCCTATACTTAGTAATCGATGCCATCTCTTTGCAAATTTCAAATGGAGCGCAGGTAAAGATATTTTTGTCTTTATCCATTGCCAGTCCAAACACGTCGGACTTTCCTAAAGTATAAAAGGTTAAATCAATTTCCCCTTTGGGCAACCTCCCCAAAAATGTGACGATCTCGCTTATATCAAAAAAACCATCCTTTGTTTTGACTAAGACAACACCGGATACTTCTTTTATAGTTTGATTTTGTTCTTTTACCGAAGGAATTGAAAAAAATAATCTAATTTATTTACTATAAACGGGGCTGTAAAAAGAAAAAGAACAAATACAAAAATACTTACAGATACTAAAAACTCACTTTTAGTTTTCTTTAATTGATATTGCAGTATTAAAATAAAGAAAAGTACAACGATGAGTTGTAAGATGATTAAACTTACTAAATAGCTTTTGGAGCTATAGCTTGAAAAAATTATACCGCCAATAATATAAGTACTACTTCCTCCTAATAATCCGCATAATATCACCAATAATGAGTTTATGATTCTATACCTATTCATTCAACCAGAGACTTCCTCTCAATCATTGAATTCCTGCATATCTGCAAGTTTTTTTCCTGTTCGGAACAAAAAATTCAAGATTCCTGCAATTCTGCAGGAATTTTCGACGACATAAGCTCATTTCTCTAAAATCGCTAGAAATATCTGCAGATTTGCATCTTTTTTCGCATACCCTCGTGGATCGGCCGAAATTCCTGCAGATTTGCAGCTTTTGGAGTTGGAAGTGCGCCCGGCACCTTGATAGCCGTGGACTTTTGATCACTTTGATATATTTTTTTGTCGTAAACATCCTTCCTATTTGATTTCATCCTCATTATTTATTTCGGAGTATAAACTTAATACCTTATAGCAAATTTTGTTGATATTTTCAGCACCTGAATCACATTCCCCAAGGGAAAAGACAAAAAAACGTCAGATCTTGTCCATTCAAGATCTGACGCCAATATTTCGCTCTCTACCGCCCCGGCTCAAACTCCTGCTGTCCCTTGCCGGCGGGCTTTTCCTTCGTAATTTTCACCCGGGTAATCCGCAGTCGTCCCGCTTCCGCCACCTCAAAGGTGACGTTTCCGACCGCCTTTTTCTTTCCTTTAGCCGGCATCCCGTCCAGCTCCTTGAACAGCCAGCCGCCGACGGAATCCACCTCGTCGTCTTCGATGTCGATGCCGATCAAATCATTGACGTCCTCCAACAGCATCCGCCCATCGACGGAGTAAACGCCCTCGGCCGGCATTTCCACCTCCGGCCGCTCATCCTCAAATTCGTCGTGAAGGTCGCCGACAATCTCCTCGAGAATAACCTCGACGGTCAACAGCCCGGCGGTTCCGCCATACTCATCCACGACCAGTGTCAATTGGGAATGCTTTTTCTGCATTAACCGAAGCACATGGCTGACCTCCATCGACTCCGGCACGTTCAGAATCGGCCGTGCCAGGTCTTCCAAATGGAGCGGTCTGCCCGGTTCGGGAAGAAGCAGGTCCGTAATATGCACGAACCCGATAATCTGGTCCTTATCCTCCACCGCCACCGGATAGCGGGAATGCTTGGTTTCCGCGACAATCCGCATGTTTTCCTCCCACGTCAGATTCGTGTAGAGGCAGTCCATGTCCGTGCGGGGCAGCATGACCTCGCGGGCCAGCATGTCGGAGAAATCGAAGATGTTGTCCATCAGCTTCATTTCATCCTTGTCGATGACCCCGCTCTTGGCGCTCTGGTTCATCAGGATGCGGATCTCCTCCTCGGAGTGGGCCGCTTCCCCTTCCCCCGCCGGCTCAATGCCGATGGCCCGGAGCATGCCGTTGGCCGCCGAATTCAACAGCCAAATGACCGGCAGGAACAGCTTGTAAAAAAACAGCAGCGGAGCCGACAGCCACAGGGAAGTCGCTTCGGATTTTTGAATCGCCAGCGACTTCGGCGCAAGCTCACCGATGACGATATGTAAAAATGTGATGATGGCGAAGCCGACCGCAACCGAGACGGTGGAGATCAAGGTCGGATCGGAGACGCCAAGCTGATGCATCAACGGCTCAATAAGCAGCTCCGACACCGCCGGCTCCCCAACCCAACCGAGCCCCAGCGAGGCAAGGGTAATTCCGAGCTGGGTAGCCGACAGGTAAGCGTCGAGCTTCTTATTGACCCTCAAAGCGTAGACTGCGCGGCGGTTCCCTTCGCTCACCAGCTGCGTCAACCTGGATTGACGCACCTTGACGAGCGAAAACTCCGCAGCTACGAAGAAACCGTTCAAAAACACGAGAATAAAAACGATCAAGAGATTAATAATGAGCTTGCCCCAATGAAATTCGGTATGTCCGTCAATGATGGCATAGTGCATGTAAATTGCCCTCTTTTCTATAGTGTGATCGCTTTACGGGATTTGAAGTCGATGTCCTTGTAATACATGTCGGCGACAAGCAAATTCGGCCCGCAGCAACCCGCTGCATCGCAGTGGCAGTTTACTTTTCGATTCAAGGGATGGTTGTTCAGCCAGTCGTCAAAGATCGCATCCAGCCCCGAGTCCGTTACGTTTCCAAACGCGGGAATGGCCGCGAAATCCGTCACGTACACGTCCCCCGTGAACATATTGACGTTCACCCGGTTGCGGCCGTCCGGGTCGTTGCGCACCGTGACGTTCGGCTCCCGGCGCAGCCGCCGCAGCAGTTCGGCGTCCTCCGGATTACCGTTGCAGGCGAAGAACGGAAGCGTGCCGAACAGCATCCACACCTCGGGGTCCCGCGCGTCGAGCAGGGAATGAATCGCCCGGCGCATATCGGCGAGCGGAAGAACCGGCAAGCCTTCGGCGAAATCGGCCGCATACATCGGGTGCACCTCGTGGCGGCGGCAGCCCATCTCCAGAATAAGCCGGTGGATTTCCGGAAGCTTGGCATGCGTTCGGTAGTTGATCATCGATTCGGCCGAAATGAACATCCCCGCCTCGCTTAATCTTGCCGCGTTCTCGATCATTTTATGATACATGCGGTAAGCGACGTCCGGATTCACGGCATGCCCGCTGCGCGCAAATCCCACTTCGTGAAAATCGCGCTCGCTCGTGTAGTTGAACGAGATATGCATCACGTCCAAATAGGGGAGCAGCTTCTCGTAACGCGCATAATCGAGCGTCAGGTTGGAGTTGATCTGTGAGCGGATTCCCCTCGCCTTCGCATACTGAAGCAGCGGCACGATCACCTCATCCACGGTTTGCTTACGGAAGGTCGGCTCCCCGCCCGTGATGCTGATCGTGCGAAGATGCTCCACCCGGTCCAGGGCGTCCAGCATGACCTTTAAAGGAATCATCTCCGGCTCACTCATCACCAGACTGTCCCCTACGGCACAGTGCTCGCAGCGCATATTGCACAGATTGGTCACCGTCATTTCCACGCTCGTCAGCACATGGCGTCCGAACTCCCGGAGCGAGACGATCGGGTCCCACGGGTCGTTGCCCGGGCTGATCTCCAACTGCCTGTTTCTATTATGGTTCTCCAAATTCAACATTTACTCACCTTATTTCTTTTATTAACCTAAAAAAGAAGAAAATGCACCCTAAGCGGTGCAGAATCTTCCTGGAAAGGATTCACCTAAGAGGCCGGTCTTAGACCGTCTTCTCCGTTTTATTCTCCATTCCGTCCACCTTGGTAATCATGATGGACAACTGACTCAACAAATCCAAATCGTAAGGCGATTTCAACTCCGCGCCGTAGGGATCCGTGATAACCCGGATCACCGGGCGGTGCGGGATTTCCTTATGGATTCTGACCACCACGCCCTGCTCTCCCGTGCTTAGCTTCACGGTCATGCCAAGCGGGTAGATGGCCACATGATCGCGGAACAATTCCAGTTTGGGCTTCTCGTACCATTCCCCGCAGCCGGTGTACAATACTTCCAGCGCTTGATCGGGGAGCATCGCCGGGCGGTAAACCCGGTGGGTCGTCATCGCGTCGTAAGCGTCCGTAATCGCAATCCAGCGAGCAAACTCGGAAATATTCTCCCCCTTCAAGCCGCGGGGATAACCCGTTCCATTAATCCGCTCATGGTGCTGGTAAGCGCAGTGAGCCGACTTTAACGGGATTCCCGGCTCATCCTTCAACATTTGAAAACCGATAACCGGATGCTGCTTGATCTGTTCGAATTCCTCATCCGTCAACCGTGAAGGTTTATTCAACAGCTCGAGCGGCAGCCTCGTTTTACCGATATCGTGGAGCATCGCCCCCAAGCCGAGCAGCGTCAATTCCTCCTTGCTGTACCCGTAAATCTGGCCGAGCAAAAGCGTATAGACGCATACGTTGAGCGAATGCCGATATAAGTAGTGATCCATGCTGTTAATGTTCATCATCATGATCATGGCATCTTCCCGGGAACTCAGGTCGTCCATTATGGATTCCACAAGACCGGTAAAAGCTTTGCCCATATAAGGATAAACAAGTCCTTTCATCGTCGGCTCCGTCAGCTTCCGAAAGCTGGTGCGGATTTCCTGCAGCGCCTTCCGGCGGGTTTCGTCTTCAATCAAGTCCTGAATGACCACATCCTCCGTCCGCATATCGGCCACGTAAACGTAATCCAATCCGTGTGCCCGCAAACGGCGAATAATCGTATCGCTTAACTCAGCATTCTCTGACAGCAGAATAATTCCATCTTCGTTGTATATCTTTTTTCCGAGCTTCATTCCGGGCTGTAAGGAGCTCACTGGGATAAGGCGCACAAAAAACCACTTCCGTCTCTCATTGTTTGCTGTTTCTCTGGTAGTAAGGTGAGGATGAAAAAACTTCTATCTATTATAAAATAGATTGACGTATTAGGAAATGCTCAAAGCGTTTAAACCGCACATTTTTTCCACCTCGGCAGGAAGCAGGTTTCCACCGCCCCCGCCGTCTGCAGTTCCATCCGCAACAGATCCCGCAAAAAATCCGGCAGCATGTACTGAGTTCCGGTTCCGTTTTTCAACCGTTCATAACCGATGCCGAACGTAAACATATCCAGAGTGCCGACCAGATAGTGTTGATCCGGGTCGACCGGAATCCCCTGCACACGGGCCTCGATAATCTTATGAAAAGGCCGGGCTTCCGCATCATACATGATCTCCATCCCGTCCACGCAAATGCCGCCGAGCACCTTCCCGCGGAAACCGTAACCGTAAATGGACTTGTGCGCATTTTCATCCAGGAGTGATTGCTCTAAACTGTAGAGGATGTCCTCCCCCCTCAAATGCATCCGGCAAGGGTTGATCGGAGAAGGGCAGCTCTCATGCAGCATGCCTTCGCTGATTTCCCCTGCAGGCAGATCCATCAGCAATTGGCCGCTGTTCACGAGTGACAGATCCGCTCCGGTATATCTTCGCACCGCCTGCGCCAGCAAATTGCCGAACGGGGATTCGGCGGTATAGCCGATAGGCAGCGCCCGATCATTGACCGCAACGGTCCGGTCCAAACGCCGTTTGGCGCCCTGCCTGTGAATGAAGATCGCTTTCTCGATACTCTCATTGACCCGCCCCTCTTGGATCGGAAGACAATGTCCCTCCACGATCACCGGTTTGCCTGGAGCCGCGGGATTTTTGCGGAACACGATCCGACCCAGGTAGTGTCCGAATTTCCCCGCCGCCGTAATCGCGGTGTTCCCGATCCGCAGCGGCTCCTCTAACAGGTGATGAGTGTGGCCGCCGATAATCAAATCGATGCCGGAAATCGTTTCCGCCAGCTCTTTGTCCACCGTCAGTCCGAGATGAGACATCACGATCAAGAGATCGACCTGGGGACGCAGCCGTTTCACCGACGCCGCGATCGTAACGCGCGGATCCAATGCTTCCAGTCCCAGCAGCTTGTAAAAATCCGGGTAAGAAGCGGTCGCTCCCACCAGCCCTACGGTAAAGCCGCCGCGGCGGAGAACAAGATGCTCCTTCGCCCATTTGGGCAGTTCTCCGGTGGCGAGATCGCGCAGGTTGCCGCACACCACGGGACAGGCAAGCCCGGCATAAGCCTGCTCCAGCAAATCCGGCGTAAAGGTCAAACCTTCATTGTTCCCGACCGTTATCGCATCGTAACCGGTCAGGTTCAAGATATCCACATTAGCCTGCCCCAGGGTTCCTTCCGTTTCCGGTGCGGCCCGATCCATATGATCTCCAATATCCAGCAGCAGCAGGGAAGTATCCGGAATGCCGCGCTGTTCGTCAATCATACCGGCGATCCGTCCCATCGCCCCGAAATGACTGTGCAAATCATTGGTATATATCACGGTTAGCGTTTCCTGGTCCGTCTCCGGCAGCATGTTGGGCCTCCTTGGTGTCATAAAATTGACGCAATACTGACACTTAATTATAAGGAATATTATATACCTTTCGTTTACGTATTGTCTTCCTTATATGATATATTATAAGGGCTAAAAATCCATTCCGAGGTGAAGTAACATGGAGCTTCAAATTTCATTATTTGCGGGCCTGGCCGACCGGATCGGCACGTCAAGCCTTCGATTTGCCTGCGAGGAACCCAACCTTACCGCCGGAAGGCTTAAACATCTGTTGGCCGAAGCGTACCCTTCCGCCGCCTCCTTGATCGACGTCTCATTTGTCGCCGTCAACCAGGAATACGCCGCCGCGGACAGCCCCATCGCCGAAAATGATGAAGTGGCGCTGATCCCTCCCGTTTCCGGAGGAGAAGACACGAAAGAACGATTCGGCTGCGAGTCCGAAGACGGCATGTTCGCCATTACCGACAGCCCGTTATCCATTGACTCCATTTCCAATAAAGTCATTACCGCCAATCATGGGGCCACTTTAACATTTATCGGCACAACGCGCGAAATGACGGAGGGCCGCCGGACGATTCATTTGGAATACGAAGCTTACGTTCCTATGGCCCTATCCAAATTACGGCAGATTGGCGCTGAAATCGGCGAGAAGTGGCCTGGAACCCGCTGCGCCATCAGTCACCGGGTCGGGGTCGTCGCTATCGCCGAAGCCAGCGTGGTCATCGCCGTCTCTTCGCCGCACCGCGCGGCCTGCTACGAGGCAAGCCGTTACGCGATCGAGCGGTTAAAGCAGGTCGTACCGATCTGGAAGAAGGAAGCCTGGGAGGACGGCAGCGAGTGGAAAGGTCACGGACTCGGCCCTTGGGACCCTTCGGCTCCGGGGACATTTTCCTAATTCCGGGACCTTTTGTCTCATCAAGAGCATTGTCATCCCAATTATTCCCTGCTATGATTAAGAAAAACTGCAGATTAACGAGGTGTCAATGTCCTTGAAAGTACATATTATGGATCTCAGTCCCGGTGATCGACTTGAAGCCGACGTCTTTAATAACTTTGGTGTTCTTGTTCTTCAAAAGGATAAAGAACTGACCAATGACGCGATTGTCAAACTTATGCAGCATGGCATCGATTTTGTCGACGTCGTCCCCCAAACCTCCAAGGTTCAAATTGCAGCCGCAAGCCAGCAGATTCCGGAGCATGTGCTTAAAGTTAAGCCTTATTTCAATGAGGCCGTGGACGGGTTTGAATCCATTTTTCTGGAAGCCTTGTCCGGGGGCACCTTTGACGAGGGGAAAATCAATCATTTGCTTACGCCGATGATGAATGAACTGGTTACCCAAAAAGACGTGGTATCCCTGCTTCTGCTGCTAAATGACAGCGACAATTATACATATAACCATTCCTTGCAGGTGGGAATGCTTTCTTATTATATCGCTTCCTGGCTGGGCTATCCGAAGGAGGAAGCTTTCGCAGCGGGAAAAGCCGGTTATTTGATCGATATCGGCAAGAGCCTTGTCCCCCAAGAGATTCTACATAAACCGGACAAATTGACCCCGGAGGAATTTGAAGAAATCAAGCGACATACGACTTACGGCCATGATATTATTTTAAAATCAACCGGAGACCCCCTGACCGCCCTCGTTGCTTTACAGCACCATGAACGGGAAGACGGAAGCGGATATCCGAAAGGAATATACAGTTCGGAAATTCATCCTTACGCCAAAATAGCCGCTGTCGCCGATGTATACAGTGCGATGACCTCCAACCGCGTTTATCAATCCAAACAAGAGTTCCTGTACGTATTGCGAGAGCTTAACAGCCTGAGTTTCGGAAAGCTGAGCCCGGAGCCGACCCAGGCGCTGATCCGCCACTTGCTTCCGAATTTTATCGGCAAACGGGTGCTGCTAAGCTCCGGCGAGATCGGTTCGATCGTCATGACGAATCAGACGGATTTTTTCCGGCCCCTCGTACAAACCGATACCCGCTTTGTCGATCTGTCCAAAGAAAAAGAAACTTCGATTTCAGAAGTCTATATGTGAGACAAACCTCATAACATGATAAAAAAAACAGCCCGTTCATCCGATATAGATAGAAGTAAGATCAGGAAGGTGGCTGAAATGAACAACATGCATGAATTAAAAATGGCGGTTACATTGGAACACCAAGTCGTCCTGACATTGGAGAACGGAGATTCGATCGTCGGATTACCCAAATGGTCCTCTCATCCCGAGAAAGTACAAGTCCGCACGGTTGAGGGAGCGGTATGGCTGATGCTGGATGAAATCAAACACGTCACGAGAATTATTCCGTTCCAGTGAGTATAGTACATAATTTTTCAGGCACAACAAACACGTGTCCATCTGCGACTCAACCTCGCAAACGGACGCGTGTTTTATTTTGCCCAACTGGAAATCATTTTGTGCGCTCATGGGGATGGTAAACTGATAGAAACAAATTATACAATTGAAGAAGACGAACTCAAAGAGTTCGCCTCCTATATGAAAAGATGAAAATTTGGATCGGCACAAAATCGGCACAGCCTCTATTGTCCCCGTTTCGACAAACACAAAGACCCTTGTTGCGGCAAGGATTTTAGGATATTACCCGATACTGCCTTCCATCTCGAACTTGATTAACCGGTTCATTTCCACCGCGTATTCCATCGGCAGTTCCTTGGTGAACGGTTCGATAAAGCCCATCACGATCATTTGCGTCGCTTCGGCTTCGGACAAACCGCGGCTCATCAGGTAGAAGAGCTGCTCCTCGGAAACCTTCGATACGGTAGCCTCATGCTCCAGAACGATGTTATCGTTCATGATTTCGTTGTATGGAATTGTATCGGAAGTCGATTCATTGTCCAGAATCAAAGTATCGCACTTGATGTTGGATTTCGCCCCTTCCGCTTGGCGTCCGAAGGAAGCCAGACCGCGGTAGGTCACTTTGCCCCCATGCTTACTGATCGACTTGGAGACGATCGTCGACGTCGTATCCGGCGCCAGGTGGATCATTTTCGCACCCGCGTCTTGATGCTGGCCTTTGCCCGCCACCGCGATCGACAGCACGCTGCCTTTCGCACCACGGCCCTTCAGCACAACCGCCGGATATTTCATCGTCAGCTTGGAGCCGATATTTCCGTCAACCCATTCCATCGTCGCGTTCTCTTCCGCAACCGCACGCTTGGTCACGAGGTTGTAGATGTTCGGCGCCCAGTTCTGGATCGTCGTATAACGAACACGGGCGTTCTTCTTACAGATGATCTCCACCACCGCGCTGTGCAGGGAGTTCGTGCTGTAGATCGGCGCGGTGCAGCCTTCCACGTAGTGTACGAAGCTGTCCTCGTCGGCGATGATCAGCGTACGTTCGAACTGCCCCATGTTCTCCGAGTTAATCCGGAAGTAAGCCTGCAGCGGGACTTCGCATTTCACGCCCTTCGGCACATAAATGAAGCTGCCGCCGGACCATACGGCACTGTTCAGCGCGGCAAACTTGTTGTCCGCCGGCGGAATGACCGTACCGAAATATTCACGGAAGATTTCCGGATGCTCTTTCAGCGCCGTATCGGTGTCCATGAAAATAACGCCTTGATCTTCAAGGTCCTTCTGCATGCTGTGGTATACGACCTCGGATTCATATTGCGCGGATACCCCGGCCAAAAATTTCTGCTCGGCTTCGGGAATTCCCAGCTTGTCAAAAGTTTCCTTGATTTCGGAAGGAACCTCTTCCCAAGTCTTCCCTTGCTTCTCCGACGGCCGAACATAATATTGAATATCGTTAAAATCCAGTTCGTCCAGATCCCCGCCCCAACGCGGCAGCGGCATCTTTTCGAACTGCTCCAGGGATTTCAGCCGGAAATTCAGCATCCATTCCGGTTCTTCCTTGATGCGGGAAATTTCCGTGACGATTTCGCGGGTCAAGCCTTTACCCGTTTGGAAAACCGCCTTGTGCTCATCCCGGAAGCCATATTTATACTCTTCCAACTCAGGCGCCTTCTTAGCCATGCTGCATTACCTCCTTAAGTTATGATTCTTCGTTGATCCCCTTCTTCAGGGCGTTCCACGCCAACGTCGCACACTTAATGCGGGCGGGAAATTTATTGACGCCGGACAAGGCCTCGATATCCTCGTAATCGTCGAATTCCGCGGGCTCCCCCTTCATCAGGGAAGAAAAACGCTCCGCGAGTTCCATCGCCTCGTTAAAGGTTCGCCCCTTGACCGCCTCCGTCATCATCGAGGCGGAAGACATACTGATTGAGCAGCCTTCCCCCGTAAAGCGAGCATCCTTGACGATGCCGTCTTCCACTTTCAGTTGCAGCGAAATGCGGTCTCCGCAGGTCGGGTTATTCAGGTCGACCGTCAGGCCGCCATCTTCAAACTTTCCGCGGTTGCGCGGGTTTTTATAATGATCCATAATGACACGGCGGTATAAATCGTCCAATTGCATTACGCGAAGTACTCCTTTGTTTGGATTAAAGCTTCCGCCAAACGATCGATGTCCTGTTCCGTATTATACAAGTACAGACTCGCTCTTGCCGTAGCACTCGCTTCCAGCCAGCGCATCAACGGCTGACAGCAGTGATGGCCCGCCCGGATCGCGATCCCCTGCGCGTCAAGCACAGTAGCCACGTCATGGGGATGCACATCGAGCAAATTGAACGTCAGCAGCCCGACCTCGCGTTTGCGCGGCCCGTACAGCGTGACGCCTTCAATCTCCGACAACCGCTCGATGGCATAAGCCGCCAGCCTGGTTTCATGCCGGTGGATTTCATCCAGACCGATGCCTTCCAGGAAGTCGATCGCTGCCGCCAGCCCAACCGCCCCGGCGATGATCGGCGTCCCGCCCTCGAATTTCCACGGAAGCTCCTTCCAGGTGGATTCATACAGGCCGACATCGTCGATCATTTCGCCGCCGAACTCAATCGGTTCCATCGATTCCAGCAGATGCTTCTTACCATATAGTACCCCAATCCCGGTCGGAGCGCACATCTTATGTCCGGAGAAAGCGTAAAAATCGCAATCCAAATCCCGGACATTGACCTTCATGTGCGGCGTGCTTTGCGCACCGTCGACCACCATGACCGCGCCGTACCGATGGGCGATTTCCGCCATCTCCTTAACCGGGTTGACCACGCCGAGCACGTTGGATACGTAGTTCGTGGCGACGATTTTCGTTTTGTCCGTCACCGTCTTCTCCACGTCCTCAATGGCGATATGGCCGTCCGGTTGGAGCGGAATGAATTTCAGCGTCGCCCCTGTCTTCAGCGCGAGCTGCTGCCACGGAATCAGGTTGCTGTGGTGCTCCATCTGCGTAATGACGATTTCGTCCCCGGCCCCTACGGCCGAAGGGCCATAGGAGGAGGCCACCAGGTTCAGCGCGGTCGTCGTACCGCGGGTAAAAATAATCTCCTCGGTGCGCGCCGCCCCGATAAACCGGGCCACCTTCTCCCGAGCGCCTTCATAGGCATCCGTCGCGCGGCTTCCCAGCGTATGGACACCGCGGTGAACGTTGGCGTTATCGTATTCGTAATAGCGCTGGAGCGCCTCCAGTACGACCCACGGCTTCTGGGAAGAAGCCGCGCTGTCGAGATAAACGAGCGGGTGGCCGTTGATCTCCTGGTTCAGGATCGGAAATTGCTCCTTAATCAGCTGCGCGTTCATTGACCCAACTTCCTTTCCACCAAGCCTTGCAATTGCTGCTGCAGCTGCTCCAGTGGAATGTCGGAAACGACCGGAGCGAGGAAGCCATAGATGATCAGACGCTCAGCCTGCTCGCGGGAAATCCCCCGAGACATCAAATAGTAGATTTGCTCCTGGTTCACCTGGCCGACGGAAGCGGCGTGACCCGCCTTAACATCATCCTCGTCGATCAAAAGAATCGGATTCGCGTCCCCCCGCGCTTTTGGGCTCAGCATCAGCACTTTTTCCGTCTGCTCGCCGTTCGCTTTCGTGGCGCCTTTTTCGATCTTCGTAATCCCGTTGATAATCGCGGTCGCCTGCTCGCGCATTACCGCACGGGTAATCATTTGGCTTTCCGAACTTTTGCCGAAATGAACCGCTTTGGTCGTGTAGTTCAGCTTCTGGGAGCCGGAACCGACCGCAATCACCTTCGCATCGGACAACGAGCCGTTGCCTTTAAGAATCGACAGCGTTTCGCTCGCGGAATCCCCGGCGTTCATTTCGCCGACGATCCATTCGATGCTGCCGTCATTGTCGATCACGGCGCGGCGGTTGATCAGGTCCGTCGTCTGTTCGTTCAGATGGTGCACCGTGGCAAATTGAACCTTCGCCCCGGCCTTAACGAACACTTCCGCCGCTCCGTTGTGAACAATTTTCCCTTCATAGGAACCGGAAATGTAATTGTCGACATAGGTGACGCGGCTGTTGCTGTCGGCCACGATCAAGACGTGCGGCGTAAATGAAGCCGATGGGTCGTCGATCAGGAAGATACTTTGCAGCGGAATCTCCACCTCGACATTTTTCGGCACGTACAGGAAAACACCGCCGTTCCAAAGCGCGGCATGCAGCGCGGTCAGCCGGTTTTCCTCCGGGTTGACCGCCGTATGGAGATAAGTTTTAACCAGATCGCCATGCTCGCGCACGGCGGTTTCCAGGTCGGTGAAAATAACGCCCTTGGCCGCCAAATCGGCGGACAACCGGGTGTAAACGACCGAGCTGTTATGTTGAACAAGCAGGTTGCTGTCCTCTTTCAAGTCCACCAGGGAAGCTACCGCGGCAGGCAGCTCCTGCGACAGGGCGGGACGGCCGGAACGCAGCGTTCCGAAGTTGCCCAGATCCCAGCGCTCGAGCTTCGTTTTTTCCAGCTTCGGCAATTCCAATTCCGCAGCGAGCCGGAGGCCGTTAACGCGGCTTTCGGTCAACCAAGCCGGTTCCCCATTGCCCGCGGAAGTGCTTTGCAGTGTATTCGGTTCTACCGGAAGAACGGTTTGAGTGGTCATCTTTGGTTCTCCTCCTTCCGCCTAGGCTTCTTGTCCTACAGTTTCGTCCACGATGCCAAGTTCTTCTTTAATCCAATCGTAACCGTCGCGCTCCAGACGTTCCGCAAGCTCCGGTCCGCCGGATTTGACGATGCGGCCTTGCATCATGACATGGACATAATCCGGAGTGATATAGTTCAGCAAACGCTGATAGTGGGTAATGATCAGGAACCCTCGCTCTTCGCTGCGCATCGAGTTAACGCCGTTCGCTACGATCCGCAGGGCGTCGATGTCGAGACCGGAGTCGATCTCGTCAAGAATGACGAGTTTCGGGTCCAGCAGCAGCATCTGCAGAATTTCGTTCCGTTTCTTCTCCCCGCCGGAGAAACCTTCATTTAAATAACGGTGGGCAAACTCCGGATTCATTTCAAGCTCCTTCATCTTCCCTTCCATTTGACGGATAAATTTGATCAGCGAAACCTCGTTGCCCTCCCCGCGGCGGGCGTTGATCGCGCTGCGGAGAAAATCGGAGTTCGTTACGCCGGCAATTTCACTCGGATATTGCATCGCCAGGAACAGCCCGGCACGCGCGCGTTCGTCAACCTCCATTTCAAGCACGTCTTCGCCGTCCAAAGTCACCTTTCCGTCCGTAACTTCATACTTGGGATGACCCATCAGCGCGGAAGCCAAAGTACTTTTACCCGTACCGTTCGGACCCATGATCGCGTGGATTTCCCCGCCTTTTATTTCAATATCGATCCCTTTCAGAATCTCCTTGCCTTCGATTGTCGCTTTAAGTCCTTCAACAACGAAATGTGTAGCCATTTTGATTGCTCCCTCCATTAGTCGTTAATTTCTAACGTTTTTCTGAATTGAAATCATTATATCATAACAATTATCTGCTTAGAATGATTCTAAACAATAATTATTAGACTAGCGTGTCCTAATGATTCTCAATGATTCTCATTTCATTCTAACCTACTTCTTTAGCTTAATCAACGTACAAGGGCTTATCCCTTTCGCATACCATCAGCTATATAAATTGAACTATCGATTTACATGTACGGCCACGGCCGCCGGTATTAGGCCCTTATTCACTTTCTGCCTTCAGGGAGGAGCTAAACGCTGACAAATTTCTACGTAAGTGAATGGCTTGCTGCAACGCTATATAGGTTGCAGTAATCGATTTGCCTATTAGATAGCGGGATAAGGGGGGCTTCTCACAGTCTGGGCTCACAGCATATGGTTTGGTTCAAATAAAGGGAATTCTTCCCGTTAATTTGGTGCCTATGCGGCTGCAGAGACGATTTAGCTGGAAAACCTCCCGCTAATCCGCCTGAAATTGTGGATATCGGCTATTGGGCCACGAAATAGATGGAGCTTTTCCAGTTAAATCCGGCTCAAGGTCCAAGAGCGGTGCATTAGCGGGAGGTTTTCCCGTTAGTGTGGAGACACCGACCGTGACGCTATTGGTCCAACAACCCCCATCATAAAAAAGGACTTGGCAACATCGGCCAAGCCCTTTCAAGCAATCGTCCGTTTCCTGACTAGTTTAGCCCAGGTAAGAGCGGAGCATCCACATGTGTTTCTCGAGTTCGCCTTTGTATCCGGTCAGCAGGTCACTGGTGGCTTCGTCGCCTTCCTTGTCCGCCAGCTCAATCCCCTCTTGGAACGATTCGGACAAGGTGGCGAAATCCTCGATGAGGTTCTGAACCATTGTGTTCGGATCTTCCTTCCCGGTAGCCTCCTGGATAGTGGCCAGCTCCAGATATTCCTTAAGCGTCGCCGCCGGGCTGCCTTTGATCGTCAACAGGCGCTCCGCGATCGCATCCATTTTTTCACTGACTTCATTATATAGCTTCTCAAATTTAGTATGGAGGGTGAAGAAGTTGTCCCCCTTCACATACCAGTGATAATTGTGGATTTTCACGTAAAGTACATTCAGGTTGGCAACCTGTTCGTTAAGAACCTGCTCCAAACCGGATTTCTTCGTTTTGCCGGAAGCCTTTGAGTCCGTTTTAGCCATGATAAACCCTCGCTTTCGAATAAAGGTATAATACACCAATCATTGTTGATTTACCCGTACCGCCACAGTTCGAAACAACCAAGTATCCCCGCTTCATTATACCCAATTCTAGAAAAAACAAAAAAGAGATACAAAATCAATTACTTTTCCGATATACTAACTAAAAATAAAATTTTAATTGTTTTTATGGACCTTATTCCACCCTGTCCCCCACTCATCAATCCCATCGAATTCAATCATTATATGGAGGTGTCTTTATTGGCGGCGTATACCCCGTTAACTGTAGAAGATGCAATAGAATTTACCCGCAAGGTCCCCGGCTTTTTCTCACCCGAAACCGGGCTGGAATGCGAGGAAATCGGAGACGGCAACCTGAACCTGGTGTTCAGGATCAGCAGCTCCGCCGAGCATAAAAGCCTGATCATCAAGCAGGCGCTGCCCTATGCCAAAGTCGTGGGCGAGTCCTGGCCGCTAAGCCTGGACCGGGCCCGTATTGAACGCGAGGCGCTGATCATCCAGCATACACTGTGCCCGGATCTCGTCCCCGCCGTCTATGGAGGGGATCCCGATCTGGCCATCACGGTCATGGAGGACCTGTCCGATCACGTCATTATGCGAAAAGGCCTGATCGAAGGCCAAACCTACCCCAAGTTTGCCGAGCATATCGGACGGTTCATCGCCACGACGCTGTTTTTCACCTCGGATCTCGGGATGAATCAGCAGCGCAAAAAAGAATTGGCCGCATCCTTCACCAATCCGGATCTGTGCAAAATCACCGAGGACCTCATCTTTTCCGATCCTTACCGGAATGCCGAAAACAACGACATCTCCGCGGATATCCGGACGGAAGCGGAGAAGCTGTGGACGGACGAGCAACTGCATCTGGAGGTTGCGCTGTTAAGGGAGAAGTTTCTGACACACGGGGAAGCGTTGATCCACGGGGACCTGCACACCGGAAGCATCTTCGTGACCGAAACATCCACCAAAGTGATCGATCCCGAATTTGCTTACTATGGACCGATCGGCTTCGACCTCGGCGCGGTGATCGCCAATCTGGTCTTGAACTTCGCCGCCCAGCCGGGCTGGAAAAGAGACCGGACGGCGCAGGACAAACAACGCGCCTGGCTGCTGGATACCATCCGGGAAGTGTGGGTGCATTTCGAGCGGCATTTCTCCCGGCTTTGGGAAGAGCGTGGAGAAGACCCGATCTTCCGGTTGCCGGCTTACCGGGAGCACTATGTCCGTAAAGTGCTGCAAGACGCCATCGGCTTTGCCGGCTGCAAGGTCGTTCGCCGCATCGTCGGGTTGTCCCATGTGGCCGACATCGAGACGATAGCGGAAGATCACCTTCGCCATCAGGCCAAGGTCACCGCGCTGGCCATCGGGAAGGCGCTGATCAAGAACGGGCGGCAGGCGACATCGATCGAGGACGCGCTGACGATCGCCAAAAACGCGGCCGAAGCGGAAGGAGCGATCGTATGACCTCGTCACCGAAGCCCAATTCTGCCGCAAGCATCAGCGCCGGCACCAGCGGGCCGCTGCTGAGCCTCCGCTGGGCGGAGGACAAGCTGCTCCTCCTCGATCAGCGGCTGCTGCCCGGAGAGATCGTCTTCCTCGAGCTTACGACGCCCGAGGAGGTCTGGGACGCCATTCACGGGATGAAGGTGCGCGGCGCCCCCGCCATCGGCATCGCTGCCGCTTATGGCGTCGTCCTTGGCGCCCTCCGCTACGCGGGCGACCCCGCGGGCTGGCTGCCTGCGGTCCACCAGGCGGCCGCTTATTTGGCGACGTCGCGTCCGACCGCCGTCAACCTGTTTTGGGCGCTGGACAGGATGAAAGCCCGCGCCGGGGCGCTTTCCGCCGGGCCGGACACGGACGGCATGGCGGCCTGGACGCAAGGCCTCCTGGAAGAAGCGAAGCGAATCCACCAGGAGGATGAAGAAGTGTGCCGCCGGATCGGCGAGTCGGCCCTTCCCCTGCTCAAGGACGGAATGGGCGTGCTGACGCACTGCAACGCCGGCGGCCTCGCCACGGCCAGATACGGAACTGCACTCGCGCCGATCTACCTGGCCCATGAGCAGGGAATGAAGCTTCGGGTTTACGCCGACGAGACCCGCCCGGTTCTGCAAGGAGCCCGGCTCACCGCTTTTGAACTGCAGCAAGCCGGCGTGGACGTTACGCTCCTGTGCGACAACATGGCCGGAATGGTGATGCAGAAAGGCTGGGTCGAGGCCATTATCGTAGGCACCGACCGCGTGGCCGCGAACGGGGATGTCGCGAACAAAATCGGGACCTATTCCCTGGCCGTGCTCGCCAAAGCCCACGGGATTCCCTTCTACGTAGCTTCGCCGCTTTCCACCATCGACCTCGGCACCGAGAGCGGCAAAGATATTCCGATCGAGGAGCGGCCGAACACCGAAGTGACGGAAGCTTTCGGAAAAAGAACAGCTCCGGAGGGCATTAAAGTGTTCAATCCGTCGTTCGACGTAACGCCGCATGAACTGGTGACGGCGATCATCACCGAAAAGGGCATCGTCCGCGCCCCTTTCCGGGAGAATTTGGCCAATCTCTTTAAAGATTAAAAAGAATGAAAATATTTCCTGCATGAAAATATGCAGGTTAGGGACTATCCTTGTCCCCCCTGGAGTGCTATGATGTTTAATGCTAGCGATATTTAATGATGTTTTGGGGGCTATATGGACAAGCAGAGCGAAGGCAAGAACAAAGAGGAGTTAGGCTATCTTTTTAACGTGGAAATTCTGGTGAGAAACAACACCAATGCCAAAGCGCTGCAGTCTCTACTGCAAGTGCTGAATCAAGGGAAAGACATTATCGATTACAGAATCAATTCGGGGATCGAGCTGGGCGAAATTATCGAATCCTTGCTGACCGCGAAAAAACAGTCCATCATCTCCAAATCCTATAAACGGCTTACAAATGTTGAATCGGATAAAAAGACGCCGGAAGCAAAGAAAAATACGAGTCAATTCGAGCAGTTTGCCGGCAGCGAGGAATTTCAGCAATGGATTAAACGGCACATCGCCGATAACCGTCTCGTTCGCCTCCTCGTCAGCCGGAACGGGGAACGCGTCAGCATTCCTTGCCGGATCCTGAATTATCTGGCCGAGACATCAACGATCAATGTCTATCATGTGGACGAAAAACAGGTATACACCTTCAACCTTAACGAGATTATCGAGTTCAGCGAAAAATAACAAAGCCCCTCGGCTGCATAAACCAAAACGGCTGGAAGCTTCATGACGAAGTCCTTCCAGCCGTTTTTTTGCTATATAACCCGCCTCGGCTTTATGTTATGAACGTCCCTTCCCCATCACGGCCAGGGCGAACATCAACCAGCCGGCGATAAAGGAAACGCCGCCCAAAGGCGTAATCGGGCCGAGCCAGCGCCATCCCGTAACCGCCATCAGATACAGACTTCCCGAGAATAACACAATCCCGATCAGGAATAGGCGGTTCGCCCATACCAGCCGCCGGGCCTCCCCGCCGAAGCCGGCCGCCAGCGAAGCCAGAAGGATTCCCAGGCCGTGAATCATATGGTAGTGAACACCTGTCTCATAAGTTCCAATCGCTCTTTCCCCGATATGCGGCTCCAGAACATGGGCTCCGAACGCCCCCAGCGCTACGGCCAGCAGCATCAGGATGGCCCCGGTCCCCGCAAATTTGCGCTGCATGCTTTCCCCTCCTTTTATACTTCGATGCAAATAAGATACCATTCCTCTTATCATACTCCAGTCCTCCGCGGGTTTCCAGTTCTAAGGAAAGCCGTAATCCCAAGCGTAGGGGGACGGGAATCGGGACTTGGATATTGATTTTTCCCGGAAACTGTGAAAAATTAAATGGGAGAATGATAAAATTTTCCCAAAGGAGACCGACTTCATCATGGAAAATCAAGAGACAAACCATTTGAGCGATTTCTCGCCGTACCCAGATTTGCCTGAGACGCCTAAGGCCGTGCCTCCACACAAGCATTCCGGACCGGGGATCGCTTCCTTCATCCTGGTGCTGCTTGCGATCATTGGCTACATCGTGTCCCTGACCCTGGTTACCGTTGCCGTCCTCAGCATCGCGGACCAGCCGATGGAGGTCATCGCCGAAAGTATGATGAATCAGATGGGAGCCTTGCTCGGCGTTCTGTTAATGATGGTCTCGGCCGTACTTCATCTCGCATCGCTCATACTGGGCGTAATCGGCCTGGTGATCAAAAACCGGAAAAAGCTGTTCGCGATTCTCGGCGTTTCGTTCTCGGGAGGTTCGCTGCTGCTGCTCATTTTCTTGTTTACCGTCGGGTCCCTTGTAAACGTTTAGATTACTTAAATATCCTAAACCATCCCAAGATCCCCAATTGCATCCGGAGGCCCGGTATATTTGGGGATCTTTTGCGTCCGTCTACCAATCCTGCCTCAAAAGATGTTAAACGGCGAAGCTTTTTGATAGAATATAAGCTGGACTAACTGAATCTAAGGAGATATTTATGTCAAAGGTCAAAATTTTCGCCGACAGCACTTCCGATTTGCCCGCAGCTTGGCTTACCGAATATCAGATCGGCATCATTCCGCTCTACGTCGTCTTTGGGGACGAAACCTTCAAGGATGGCGTGGACATTACCCCGACCGAGCTCTACCGTAAAGTGTCGGCCGGTGGCAGTCTGCCGAAAACGACGGCGCCTTCGCCGAAAGATTTTATGGACGCCTTTGCTCCTTTTATTGATAACGGCGATGAAATTATATATATCAGCTTGTCATCCAAGCTCTCTTCCACCTATCAGAACGCACTGATCGCCGCGGACGAATTTCCGGAAGGCCGGGTGCACGTCGTCGATTCGCTCAATCTGTGCAGCGGTATCGGCCTCCTCGTCATGAAGGCGGTGAGAGCGGCGCAGCAAGGAATGACCGCCAAGGAAATCGTCCTCCTGCTCGAGAAATGCTGGCCCCGGGTGGAGACCGAATTTGTCATCGATACGCTGGAATACCTGTATAAAGGCGGACGCTGCTCCGGCATGCAGAATTTCATCGGCAGCCTGCTCCAAATCCGGCCGGTACTCAAGCTTGTGGAGGGGAATATCATCCCCGCCTACAAGGTGCGCGGCAGAAAAGAGAAGGCCGTTCAGCAGATGCTCGACAACGCCCTGGCCGACATCGCAAATATGGACGGGGATCTCATCATCGTCGCCCAAACGCATGCCGAAGACGACGCGCGCCGCCTGGCGGCGATCCTGAGGGAACGGACCGGCGCGGAAGTCGCGATTTCCGAGGCGGGCTGCGTGATTTCCAGTCATTGCGGACCGGGTACCGTGGCCATTATGTACACCCGAAACATTCCCGAATAAATCTTTCGTTTAGCGAAAACCGAAGGAGGATTCCTCATGGGAGCCATTAAAATTTTTGCGGACAGCACCTGTGACCTGCCGCCATCGTGGATCAACGACTATGAAATCGGGATCGTCCCGCTCTATGTCACATTTGAGGATGCGAATTACCGGGACGGCGTCGACCTGAAAACCGATCAACTCTACGAAAAAGTAGACGCCACCGGAAAGCTGCCGAAGACGGCGGCGCCTTCGCCTGCTGATTTCATCGCGGCGTTTGCCCCTTATGTGGGCGAAGGCAGACAGATCCTTTACATAAGCCTTTCCTCGGAGCTGTCTTCGACGTACCAGAACGCCTTGATCGCTGCCGGCGAATTCCCCGAGGGCCAGGTCACGGTTTTTGATTCGCTGAATTTGTCCACCGGGATCGGCCTGCAGGTCATGAAGGCGGTCAGAGCCGCCGCCGCGGGGAAATCGCTTGCCGAAATCGTCTCTCTTCTGGAGAAGGTTCGGCCCGAGGTGGAAACCGAGTTCGTCATTGATTCGCTCGACTATTTATATAAAGGCGGACGCTGCTCCGGCATGCAAAACCTCGTCGGCAGCCTGCTTCGCATCCGTCCGGTGATCAAGGTCATCGACGGGAAAATGACGCCGGCCTACAAAATCCGCGGCAGCCGGGAGAAAGCGCTTGACCAGTTGCTGAACAACGCCCTCAGCCGGGCCGGCGAAATGGATAACGACCTCATCTTCGTCACGCATTCCTTGGCGGATAAAGACGCGCTACTGCTGCAAAAGGAACTCCAGGCCAGGACCGGGGCAAGAGAAGTCGCCATCTCCGGCGCCGGCTGCGTCATCTCCAGCCACTGCGGCGCCAAAACGATCGGCATTCTGTATACCAAAGCCGTTTAACCGGTTAACAAAGAGCCTCGCCGCAAGGGC
Source organism: Paenibacillus sanfengchensis (assembly GCF_036864765.1). NCBI lineage: Bacteria > Bacillati > Bacillota > Bacilli > Caryophanales > Paenibacillaceae > Paenibacillus > Paenibacillus sanfengchensis. The sequence goes on from NZ_JBAGJC010000003.1 coordinate 96,073, forward strand.
GAGGCTCTTTCTTATTAGTGGCTTTAGCTTGCATGACGGTGTCGTGCAAAAGGCCAAGCGAACTGTCACTGTTGCCGGTTGCAAACTATCATAATAACGTTTTCAAAGATCTTCAAATACCCATGGTTAAACTGTTTACCAACTTATGATCAGAATGTACATTTTGGAAAAAACCACATTTCTCTAGTACCTGCTCCACTCGCTTTGCATATTATTATTCTATAACCTCTCACTGATAGGAAGGTAGATGAATAGATGACAATTCCTCTTTATATTGTTGCAGGAACTAGCGGTGCTGGAAAATCGACAGCTTCCAAGGAAGTACGCAAAATAATGGGTTCCGGCTTCAATGTATATGATATGGACGCTATCGTTGTCGATAAAAATTTCCAGACGGCTTGCCAACTCTGGCTCAGGATTGCATATGCAAACGCATTAAGTGGGAATACCACAATTTTATTTGGAGCAGTTCCTTCTGCGTACAATGTAAATATATGTGATCATTTTCATTACTTTCATCCCATCCACTATTTACTCCTACATTGCAATAGCGCCTGCAGAACTGAACGTTTGCAGAAGCGCGGCAGCTGGACGGAACAGGGGATACAGGGCACGAATATTTACGCAAAAAAACTGTATAAAAATTATATTTCCGCAAGCTTACCGATAATAGACACTACGAATACACCACCTGCACAGGTTGGGAATCAAATCAAAGAATGGATATTGTTGAAGCGGAAGCCACACACATAGTCAGAGCGGATAAGTCCAAAAGTACGTTAATGTCCTTTGGCAAACTAACAGGCTGCTTCTTGGGCAGCCTGTTGACATGTTAATTTCCCTGACGGGTGGTTATGATTGGTTGCCGGAGGGATTTTCGGAGAGGGATTCATTGTTCATGGGGCTTCTCCCCTTTTGGCCCAGTTCCCCGCTCCACGTCGCGAGCAGCTTGCGAATTTCCTCCTCGTTGACGGGTTTGCTCAAGATGGCGGACATCCCGCTGGCCAGGCAGCGCTCCCGCTTCTCCGTACCACCGCAGGAGCTCAGTCCGATCATCAGGGGGAGCTTGTCTACCGGCAGCAGCCGACGAACAAGCCGGGCCGTCTTGATGCCGTCCATGACAGGCATTTCGATGTTCAGAAAGATCAGATCGTAAGGCTTCTCCGTGACCGCCTGAATGACTTCCATGCCATTATGCACGATATCCGGCTCATAGCCCAAACGATCGAACAGCTGGGCAAAGGCCTGGCAAGTAACCGGGTGGTCCTCCGCCACCAGGATCAAGAGGCCTTCCTTTCCGTCCGCTTCCTCCGCTGCGGAAAGACCGTCTTCCCCCCGCTCAGCCGCACCGCTCAGGACTCCCGCAGCGACTTCTTCGCCGCCGCCAAACGGCCTTTCTTCCGGCACCTCCCGCTGCATACGGTCGGCAAACAGGGTAAAGGTAAAAGTGGATCCGGCCCCGTCGATGCTTTCCACGGTAATCGTGCCGCCCAGCATCTCCACGATTTTTTTACAGATGGCCAGCCCCAGTCCGGTTCCGCCATATTTCCGGTTCATGAGCGGATGGAGCTGAGAGAAGGATTGGAACAAACGGTGCAGCTTGCCCGCCGGAATGCCGATGCCCGTATCGGAAATACGGAATTCCAGCAGATCGGCCGCTTCATGCCCGGAAGACCGTTTCACTTCCACGCGAATCTCACCCCGCTCCGTAAATTTCACGGCATTTCCGATCAGATTGACCAAAACCTGGCGAAGACGGGAAGGATCGCTGTATATTAGCGAAGGGACATCGGGCCCGATAGTATAACTCAGCTCGATTTCCTTTTTGGCCGCTTCCGGCAAGAACAATTCCACCGCACCGGTCACACAGCTTTCAAGATGGAACGTCTCGTATTCCAGCGCCATTTTGCCGGCTTCGATCTTGCTGAAATCCAGCACATCGTTAAGGATGGTCAATAGCGCCCGGCTGCTGCTGGAAATGACCTCGGCATAGTAACGCTGATCCTCATCCAGTTCGGTCTCCAGCAGCAAGTCCGTCATGCTGATGACCCCGTTCATCGGCGTTCTGATCTCATGGCTCATCATCGCCAGAAATTCCGACTTCGCCTGGGTGGCCTTCTCCGCCGATTCCTTGGCCCTCATAATCTCCCGCTCTCCGGTAATATCGTTGAAGACGACGACGGCACCGATCAGTTGCCCCCGTTCGATCATCGGATTCACCCGATATTCCACGAGAAAGCTGGAACCGTCCCTTCTCCAGAACACATCCTCCTTGATCACCCGCGGCTTCCCATCCTTCAGAGTCCAAATAATCGGGCATTCTTCCCAAGGATAAGAGGCCCCGTCGATTCTCGTGTGGTGAATGAACTGATGGTTCAATTGACCGATAAATTCGGAAACTTCATACCCGAGCATTTCGGCGGCGGCCGCATTGACGAATACGGTTTTTCCGTTCTCGTCCAACCCGTAGATGCCTTCGGAAACCGAGCCCAGAATCAGGGAATGCAGATAGCTGAGTTTTTCGATTTGCTCGACATACCGCGTTCTTTCGGTAATATCGGTCGCAATGCCATAAACGCCAACCACCCGCTCGTCCACGACGATCGGCACGTTGGTCACCGCAATCTCCATCGGGCTTCCGTCCTTTCGGATGACGGTCGTCTCGTAGTTTTGCGGGTTACCCTTTTTGGCCTGTTCGAAGTGAAACAAAGTATGGGACAGGTCTTCGCGGTCAATGATCTGCTGAAAGCTCATGCCCAACAATTCTTCACGGTTATACCCGAGCAAGGCCTCCAAATTGGAATTCAACGAAGTGTATCTGCCGTTCAGATCCAAGGAATACACACTGGAAGGACTGTACTCGAACAGGGAGCGATAGCGCTGCTGACTCTCCTGGAGACGGCGTTCGCTTTGCTTCCGCTCGGTTACATCCCGGGAGATGGCGATGATCTCCCCGATTTCGCCGGAATCCAGATAGCGGTACCTTCCCGTGCTTTCAAACCAGATATAGCGCCCGTCTTTATGGCGGACCCGATAGGTGATCGTATAAACACTCCGGGAATTCATGCTCGTTCTCATATACTCTCTGACCGGCCTCACATCCTCGGGATGCAGATAATCATAGGCGCTCGTGCCGATAATCTCTTCGGGCTCGTATCCGAGCAGCGCATATGAGGAAGGAGAAGCATACAGGTAAGTGTTCTTTTCATCCGCCGAATGTCTGGAAATCAAATCCATCGAATATTCCGAAATCAACCGGTATTGCCCTTCGCTTTCGCGCAGCGCTTCCTCCATCCGGTGTCTCTCGGTCATCCCTTTAGCCTGGTTGATTTTCTCGGCCGTAATGTCCCGGGTGATAGAGAACACGCCGACGACTTCAGCTTCATATAGGATCGGGATATAGGTCGTATAACCGTCCCGGATTTCTCCGTCCTTGCGTTTGAAAGAGATTTCGAAGGTGACGGTTTCCCCGTTTAACGCTTTCATAAAATATTCTTCTTTTTTCTTTATCCCCAGTTCACAAAACAGCTGGTCCAGCGACAAGTTCACAAAATGGGAGGCCGGATATCCGGTCATCTTTTCGGTCGCGGGGTTCACTTCCACATAATTTCCGTTAGCATCGATAATACAAATCGCGTCAGGGAGATTATCGTACAGTAACTTGTAAGTGCTATCCTCGGAAATGAGCTGCTTTAAAAGTCCGCATTTATCCTTTGGCACGGTGGTTTACGGCTCCTTTTCTTCTAGAATAGATTTAAACAAGTTAGTTTTACATCACCCTTCATTCTACCCGATTCCCGAAAAAGATGGGTAGGGTCCATATGCCTAATGCCCTCAGCCCGAGGTACGTTGTCAGCATCCATATTTGTAGATATAAAGCGCCACCTTCCGAGTCCACACACTAACGGGAAAACCTCCCGTTAATGTGCCGCTTCTGGCCCTTGGAGCGGTTTTAGCTGGAAAAGCTCCATCTATTTTGCGGCCCAATGGCCGATATCCGCTAATTTCAGGCGGATTAACGGGAGGTTTTCCAGTTAAATCGCCTCCACAGCCGCACAGGTACCAAATCAACGGGAAGAATTCCCTTTAATCTGTGCCAAACCATTAGCCGGAGGCCGAGAGTATGAAGAGAACCTATCAAACCGCCGTTTCCCCCTAAATATCCCCCAACAAAAAATGTGAGGCGCTAAGGGATTTCACCCTTGCACCTCACATGGACAGCCGAGCTTGGTCATTTCAGGTCCGCTCCCGACGCCGATAACCGTTCCTTGATCGGTATTGCTGCGGAGCTCTCGCCGGATACCGCACTGGCAGCGAAAACATGTGAACCAAATGCGTAAACGGAATGGAGGCGAACAGAAGAAACGCCAGAACGATATGGAGCTGGAACACGAACGGAACGGTATCCATCAACCAATATTGGGGCTGGAACGTGAACAGACTGCGAAACCACGGGCCGATCGTGGTCCGGTACTCGTACGCCACCGAAAGGATACCGCCGACCGGACGAAGAAAGGTGGCCAGCGCGATAAAGCCCGCCGTCCGGAGTCCGGCATCGACCTTGCTCAGCTCGAAATAACTGGCGAGGAACCCGGGGAGATAGATCGTAAAAGCCACAAAGGAGCCAAAGGTAATGAAGTAAAAAATACTGAAAAACCACAGCTTTTCATTGCCGTAAACCTGTTTAAGCAAGTAGACGGGGGCAAGCAGGATCAGGAAGCTGATCGTATTCATCCACCTTGCCCCGAAACGTTGGGTCAGAAATCCAGCCGGAATACGCAACAGGGAACCCAAAATGACCGGAATCGCGGTCGACCAAGCTCTTTGCCCCGCCGTCAGCGGAATATCCTGGCTTATGTAGGAGATTAGGGAGGAGATCAGGACCCAGGCCATAAAGGAAACAACCAGACTTAAGGTTTGCAATGGCAGCTGAACTTTTTTGACCATTCGTACCTCCATTGGGAGAATATTCTTTCCATTACCATACCCGCTCCCGTTTTTTTAAACCGGAAATCGCGAAAAAAAGGAAAACAGACATGGGTTACAGTACCCATTTTTGGCAATCTCCTATTGAATATACTCCCGATGTACGGCCATTCGGACAAAAGCCCGCTCACATATCGCGGCTGCGCGTGAATATACTTTATTTACAACTGATCACCGTTCAAGCATGCGATTTGGGGAGGTGTGCACCATGTCATCGTTTCAACCGGACAAAACCAATTTTGTCGTTTCCAAAGAGGATTGGTCGCTGCACCGCAAAGGCTACCAGGATCAGCAGCGCCACCAGGAGAAGGTCAGGGAGGTCATCAAGCAGAACCTGCCCGATCTGGTTACGGAAGAGAACATTATCATGTCGGACGGAAAACAAATTATCAAGGTTCCCCTCCGCAATCTGGAGGAATACCGCTTTATTCATAATTTTCAGAAACAGAAGCATGTCGGCCAAGGGGACGGAGACAGCGAAGTGGGGGACGTTTTGGCCCAGGATTCTCCCAAGGAGGCCGGGAAGGGAGGAAAAGCCGGCGACCAGCCCGGGACCGATGTTGTGGAAGCCGAGATCAGTCTGGAAGATTTGGAGGACTTGATTTTCGACGAACTGGAGCTTCCTTTTATCGAGGATAAAAATAAAGAAGAGATGGAGTCGGTCTCCTTCCGCTTCAACGATATCCGCAAAAAAGGCTTAATGTCCAATATCGACAAAAAGCGCACCATACTGGAGAACCTCCGCCGCAACGCGATATCGGGGGTTCGGGGGATTCACGGAATTTCCCCGGACGATCTCCGGTTCAAAACCTGGGAGGATGTGCGTCTTCCGAAATCCAACGCCGTCATCATCGCGATGATGGACACCTCGGGCTCGATGGGGGCGTTCGAAAAATACTGCGCCCGCAGCTTTTTCTTCTGGATGACCCGCTTTCTGCGCCGCCAGTACGAAAAAGTGGAAATCGTCTTTCTCGCTCATCATACCGAGGCCAAGGAAGTCAGCGAGCAGGACTTTTTCACCCGCGGAGAAAGCGGAGGTACGATCTGCTCCTCGGTCTATCAAAAAGCGCTGGACATCATCGACGGGCGCTATCCTCCTTCCAGCTACAATATTTACCCTTTTCACTTCTCCGACGGCGACAACCTGACGTCCGACAACGACCGCTGCATCCGGCTGATCGGCGAATTATTGGAACGAAGCAATATGTTCGGGTACGGAGAGGTCAACCAATACAACCGCGGAAGCACATTGATGTCCGCCTACCGGAATTTGAAGCAGGACCGGTTTATGTACTACGTGATCAAGGAAAAAGGGGAAGTCTACCGCGCCTTGAAGCACTTTTTTCATAAGCGGGAAAAGGAGGCACGTTCATGACCAACGAACTCGCCCAGCTGGAGTACGCCATTGCGGAAATCATGGAAATCGCCGACGGGTTCGGGCTGGATTATTATCCGATGCGTTACGAGATCTGTCCGGCCGACATCATTTATACGTTCGGGGCCTATGGCATGCCCACCCGTTTCTCGCATTGGAGCTTCGGGAAAACGTTCAACAAGATGAAGATGCAGTACGATTTCGGGCTCAGCAAAATCTATGAGCTCGTCATCAATTCCAATCCCTGCTACGCCTTTCTGCTTGAAGGCAACTCGCTGACTCAGAACAAGCTCATCGTCGCGCATGTGCTGGCGCACTGTGACTTCTTCAAGAACAACCTGCGCTTTAGCAACACCAACCGCGATATGGTGGAGAGCATGGCGGCGACGGCGGAGCGGATCGGCAGGTACGAACTGCTCTATGGGGCCGAAACCGTCGAGTCCTTTATCGACGCGGTGCTGGGCATCCAGGAGCATGTCGATCCGCAGTTAATCAAGCCGCTGCGGTACGACAAGCGCAGGCAGACGGAGGAGAAGCTGCGCCGCGTGAAGGAGGCGCAGTCGAAGCCGCAGCGCAGCGGGGCCTACGACGATCTATGGGAGCTCGACGGTCCCGGGACAGCCGGGGCTTCGGGGGCGGCGGCGGGAACCGCCGCGAAGCCGGAAGCCCCCCTTCCCTTTCCGCCGGAGCCGGAGAAGGATGTCGTATGGTTTATCCAGGAGTACTCCGAATCCCTGGATGACTGGCAGCGCGACATCATGAGCATGCTGCGGGAGGAAATGCTGTATTTTTGGCCGCAAATGGAGACCAAGATTATGAATGAAGGCTGGGCCTCCTACTGGCATCAGCGGATCCTCCGCGAGCTGGATCTCACCAGCGAGGAGACGATCGAGTTCGCGAAGCTGAACGCCTCCGTCGTGCAGCCTTCCCGGCAGAGCCTGAATCCCTACTATCTCGGCTTGAAAATCTTCGAGGACATCGAGCGGCGCTGGGACCATCCGACGGAAGAGGAAGTCCGCCGCTTTGGGCGGGAGCCGGGCAAAGGCCGGGAGAAAATGTTCGAGGTCCGCGAGCTGGACTCGGATCTCTCTTTTATCCGCAGCTATTTGACCAAAGATCTGGTCCGCGACCTGGACCTCTATATCTTCGAGAAACAGGGGCCGGAATGGAAGATCACCGATAAAACCTGGGAGCATATCCGCGACCAGTTGGTCGCTTCCCGCGTGAATGGCGGCGCCCCGTATATCGTCGTCCAGGACGGCGATTACCTCCGCAGCGGGGAGCTGTTGCTGAAGCACCAATACGAGGGAATCGAGCTCGACCTGAAATACCTGGAGCGCACGCTCCCTTATGTATACCGGCTTTGGGGAAGACCGGTTCATCTGCAAACCGTGGTGGAAGAGAAGCCGGCCTTGTTCAGTTATGACGGGGAGAAGCATTTTCGGAAAATGATGTAGTGGGGATAGGCTTTAGCCTATCCCCTTTCCTGATGCAAAGGAAGTATCCGGCTCGACGTACCCATGCGAATGAACTCCGGCTACAGTATGAATTTTAAATAATTCCAATTCAGGTATTGACTTACATAAAGCGGAAATGTTATTTTTTTGGTGAGGAAACCGGTTTCTTCATTTTTGATTACCATCCGCGGAAATTCATTTGTATTGTGATTTTATTAAAATTGGAAGCGTTTCATATATTATTCCCTTCCAGTCTCCACGTTATGGCGCATCCGATTCAAGTCAGGCCAGATTCGAAGAAACTCAATCTTGCATGTCTGAAAGGAGAAGTCGGACAAATGAACAAGCGATCCAAACTATTGACATCACTCTCGCTATCCCTGAGCATGGCGCTGGGGACCGCATTACCTGCATGGGCTTCATCGGATACAAGCGTTGAGAACAAGCTGAATTACAGCACCGACGTGGTTTACCAAATCGTGACCGACCGGTTTATGGACGGCAATCCCACCAACAATCCGGCGGGAGGAGCCTACAGCGGCGATAAATCCAATTTGAAACTGTATTTTGGAGGGGACTGGCAGGGAATTATCGACAAAATCAATGACGGCTATTTGACTGGAATGGGGATCACCGCTCTATGGATTTCCCAGCCTGTGGAGAACATTACCGCGGTCATCGATTACTCCGGCACAAAAAATACATCCTACCACGGTTATTGGCCGCGCGACTTCAAGCGCACCAATGAGGCTTTCGGCAATTTTACCGATTTTGAAAATCTGATTCGGACGGCGCACGAGAATAACATCAAGGTCATTATTGACTTTGCCCCCAATCACACCAGCCCGGCCTCTTCGACCGACGCCAACTTTGCCGAGAACGGCGCCTTGTATGATAACGGAAAATTGCTTGGCACCTACATGAAGGATACCAACCAGCTTTTTCATCATAATGGCGGCACGGATTTTTCCACGATTGAAGACGGCATTTATCGCAACCTTTATGACCTTGCGGACATTAATCACAACAATAATCTGATCGACACCTATTTCAAAGACGCGATCCAGCTCTGGCTGGACATGGGGGTTGACGGCATCCGCTTCGACGCCGTGAAACATATGCCGTTTGGCTGGCAAAAAAGCTATGTCTCCTCCATTTACAGCAGCAAACACCCCGTGTTCACCTTCGGCGAGTGGTTCCTGGGCGCCGACGAGACCAACACGGACAACATCCGCTTTGCCAATGAAAGCGGCATGCATCTGCTGGATTTCGCTTATTCGCAGCAAGTGCGTGAAGTGTTGCGGGATAAGTCCGAAACGATGAAGGACCTCAACGCGGTCATCGAGGATACAGCGGCGGTTTATCAATTTGACAATAACCTCGTCACCTTTATCGACAACCACGATATGGACCGTTTCCAGGTTTCCGGCGCCAGCAAGCGTCCTACCGAACAAGCATTGACGCTGACGCTGACCTCCCGCGGCGTTCCGGCCATCTACTACGGAACGGAGCAGTATGCGACAGGAAATGGCGATCCGAATAACCGGGGCATGATGCCTTCGTTCGACACTTCCACGACGGCCTACAAGCTCATTCAGACATTGGCGCCGCTGCGCAAATCCAACCCGGCCATCGCCTACGGAATGACTCAGGAACGCTGGGTGAATGAGGATGTCTATATTTATGAGCGAAAGTTCGGGAACAACACCGCTGTCGTTGCCATCAATCGCAGCGAATCCAAATCCTATCCGATCTCGAAATTGCTGACCTCGCTGCCTGCCGGTACTTACTCGGATGAATTGAACGGCCTGCTTGACGGCAATTCGATCACCGTGGACGGCAGCGGTACCGTATCCCCCTTCACGCTGGCGGCCGGCGGAACCGCAGTTTGGCAGCATACCGCGGCGGAAACCGCGCCGATCATCGGCAATGTCGGTCCGACCATGGGCAAGGCGGGAAATACGGTAACGATTGACGGCCGGGGTTTCGGGAACGACAAAGGTGAGGTTAACTTTGGCACCGTGGCGGCCACCGGCTCTGATATTTTGAGCTGGGAGGATACCCAAATCCGAGCGATCATCCCCGCTACCGCAACCCCCGGCGAGACCGACGTGATCGTGAACACCGCTTCCGGTGCGGCAAGTGATCCGTTTCACAATTTCAATATACTGACGGCGGAGCAAGTCACGGTACGCTTCCTGGTCAACAATGCGACAACCAGCCTGGGAGAGAACGTCTACCTCGTTGGAAATGTGGCCGAGCTTGGGGCCTGGGACGAAAAACAGGTAATCGGTCCGATGTATAACCAGGTCATAGCCAAATACCCGACATGGTACTACGATGTCAGCGTACCGGCCGGAGCGAAGCTGGAATTTAAGTTTGTAAAAACAAACGGCAAAACCCTTACTTGGGAAGGCGGCAACAACCATACTTACACCGCTCCTTCCAACGGGACTGGAACCGTGACGGTAAACTGGCAGAATTAACTCGTTGTCGCAACGGATTTGGCGCCTCCCGGCCGAGCTTGGTATAATGGCTTTGTATCTTCATAAATTTGTGCAGCATGAACTTGCTCAGGGAACGGAGGAACATTTGTGAAGCTGAAAGCGATACCAATTCAAAAACGCGGTCTCGAGGTCAGCCAATTAGTGCTGGGATGCATGCGCATGGGCGGCGACTGGGACAAAAACAGCCCGATCACGGATCAGCATTACCGCGAGGGACAGGAGGCGCTCGAAGCCGCCCTGGAAATCGGCATTAACATGTTTGACCATGCCGATATTTACACGGCGGGGAAAGCCGAGAAGGTATTCGGCCGTCTTTTGAAAACCAATCCGGGGCTTCGCGAGAAAATAACGATTCAATCCAAATGCGGCATCCGCTTTGCGGAAGGGACGAGCCCGCATCGGTTCGATTTTTCCGAGCGGCATATTTTGAACAGTGTGGACGGCATTTTGGAGCGGCTCGGCACGGAATATCTCGATATTCTGCTGCTGCATCGGCCCGACGCTCTGATGGAGCCGGAAGAAGTGGCCAGCGCTATCCATCAGTTAAAGGCCTCGGGAAAAGTCCGGCATTTCGGCGTATCGAACATGAGCCAGGGGCAAATCAAACTGCTGCAGGCCTACTGCGAGGAACCTTTCATCGTCAACCAGCTCGAAATGAGCCTGCATAAGTACGGCTTCCTGGAGGTCGGCACGCATGTCAATCAGGAGGAGGCCAAAAACAATGTGTTCCCCGAGGGCACATTGGAGTTCTGCCGCCTGGAGGATATTCAGTTGCAATCCTGGGGGCCGCTGGCCCAGGGATTATACTCGGGACGGCCGCTAGAGGGACAGAGCGAGAGCGTCGTCAAGACGGCGGAGCTTGTCCGCAGGCTCGCCGACGAGAAGGGCACGACCGCGGAAGCCATCGTGCTGGCCTGGCTGATGACCCACCCGGCCGGCATTCAACCGGTCATCGGAACGATCAATCCCGAGCGGATCCGCGCCTGCCGCGACGCGACGGAGCTTCGTCTCAGCCGGGAGGAATGGTATTCCCTTTATATCAGCACGCGCGGCAGAAATTTACCGTAACCCCGCTCCAAAGAAAGAGCAGCCGATTCCATCAACGGATCGGCTGCTTTTCTCTGTTATTGGACTTCACTTCCACGACCCGATACAGATGGCTTTGTCTTACCGGTTCAGCAAACTTCCCACATACCGGAGCAGCTCATTCGCGCAAACCGGGCAGTACCCGTGCTCGTCGATCAGCCGCTTGCTGACTTCATTGATGCGTTTCAGCTGATTTTCATCCGGCGTTTTCGTGGAGGTCGTTATTTTTACGATATCTTTCAGATCGGCGAACAGCTTCTTCTCGATCGCCTCACGCAAACGGTCGTGATGAATATATTCAAACTTCCTTCCCTTGCGGGAATAGGCCGAAATCCGGATCAAAATCTCCTCGCGGAACGCTTTTTTGGCATTTTCGGAAATCCCGATCTGCTCTTCGATCGACCGCATCAGCCGCTCGTCGGGGTCCATCTCCTCGTCCGTCAGAGGGTCGCGGATTTTCGTCCAATTGCAGAAAGCCTCGATATTATCCAAGTAGTTCTCGAACAGCGTTTTGGCCGATTCTTCAAAAGAATACACAAACGCCTTCTGGACTTCCTTCTTGGCCAGTTCATCATACTCCTTGCGGGCGATCCCGATAAAATTGAGATACCGCTCCCGCTCTTCTTTCGTGATGGAAGCGTGTTGGTCCAGGCCGTCCTTGATCGCCCGCAAAATATCGAGCGCGCCCATGCAGTGCAAATCCTGTTTGATCAGCGCGCTGGAGATCCGGTTGATGACATACCGCGGATCGACCCCGGACATCCCTTCCTCCAGATACTCGTTCTGGAGTTCCTTTAAGTCGGCGTCCTTGTACCCCTCCACCTCCTCGCCGTCGTAGAGCCGCATCTTTTTCACCAGATCGACGCCTTGTTTCTTCGTCTCTTTCAGCCGGGTCAGAATAGAAAAAATAGCCGCGGAACGCAGGGCGTGCGGAGCGATGTGGACATGGTTCATGTCGCTCTGGCCGATCAGCTTGGCGTAGATTTTTTCTTCCTGGGACACTTTGAGATTATAGGGGATCGGCATGACGATCATCCGGGATTGGAGCGCTTCATTCTTTTTATTGGCGATAAAGGCTTTGTACTCCGATTCGTTCGTATGGGCAATGATCATTTCATCCGCGCTGATAAGCGCAAACCGGCCCGCTTTAAAATTCCCCTCCTGCGTCAACGACAGCAGGTTCCACAGAAATTTCTCGTCGCATTTCAGCATCTCCTGAAATTCCATGAGCCCGCGGTTGGCTTTGTTGAGCTCACCGTCAAACCGGTACGCGCGGGGGTCCGACTCCGAGCCGTATTCCGTGATTGTGGAAAAATCGATGCTTCCCGTCAAATCGGCAATGTCCTGGGACTTCGGATCGGACGGACTGAAAGTGCCGATGCCGATCCGGCCGTCTTCGGACAGAACCACCCGTTCCACGGCCACCTGTTCGATATCTCCGTCAAATTCCGTTTTTAGCCTCATTTGGCATACGGGACAAAGATTGCCTTCAATGCGTACGCCAAGCTCCTTCTCCACCTCGGGCCGCAGTTCGTGCGGGACCAAGTGAAGCGGATCCTCGTGCATCGGGCAGCCGGATATGGCGTATACCGCCCCTTTGTCCGTACGCGAAAATTTTTCGAGTCCCCGTTTCAGCAGCGTGACCAACGTGGATTTGCCGCCGCTGACCGGTCCCATCAGCAGCAAAATCCGCTTGCGGACATCCAGCCGTCTTGCGGCGGAGTGAAAGTACTCCTCCACCAGCTTCTCAATGGCACGGTCCAGGCCGAATATTTCCTGCTCAAAAAATTTATACCGCTTCCGGCCGTTCACTTCCTCTACGCCGTAAGACTCGATCATTTCATATACCCGGGCATGGGCCGTCATGGCAGGCGCAGGATCTTTGGCGAGCAGCTCGATATACTGTTTGAATGTGCCGTTCCAAGCCAGCGAATCGCTTTCCGCCCGGTATGCCGCTATACGTTCAAAAATATCCATGTTCGGTACCTCCTGTCCCCTAGCTCTACACCGTTGCCGGCGCGGCAGTCCATCACCGCGATTTTTGGAAAAAGTGTATTACATACCTATGCAAAAAGGGCGGATAAGTTGACCTGCGGATATGATATAATTTTCGGATAAGACCCATGGCATAATATTGTGGAAAAGGAAGATCCCGATGGCTGTTCAGCATGAGACGGAATTATACCCGCCTTTGAAAAAGTTTTTTGAGGAACGGGGATACAGCATCAAAAGCGAGGTAAGGCACTGCGATCTGGTGGGGATTCGGCCGGGGAGCGACCAGCCGCTCATTGTGGAAATGAAAAAGACCTTCAACCTCCCCCTGCTGCTGCAGGGCCTGGAGCGCCAAAAGCTGAGCGCCGATGTTTACCTGGCCGTCGAACGCAACCGGGCGAAGCGCGGGGCCCATAATCAGCGCTGGAGCGAAATCACCCTGCTGTGCCGGCGGCTCGGGCTCGGGCTGATCACCGTGACGCAGTACAAGACCAAGGCCCCGTTCGTGGAAATCCTCTGCTCGCCCGGCGACAAGGTGATCGTGCCGTCGGCCAAAGTCATCAAGACGCGGGCCAGCCGGCTCATCACCGAATTCAACGAGCGCAGCGGCGATTACAACGTCGGCGGCAGCCACGGAACCAAGCTGGTCACCGCGTACCGCGAGAAAGCCCTGCGCGTGGCCCTCGCCCTCCAGGAGGGCGGCGAGATGGCGCCGCGCGAGGTCCGCGACCGCAGCGGCATCGGCAGCGCCGCGGCCATCCTGCAGCGGAACTACTACGGGTGGTTCCGCCGCATCGCGCGCGGCCGCTACGCCTTGACGCCGGAAGGGCACGAGGGCCTGGCCCTCTACAGCGGCGTCACCGAAGGCTGGGCGCGGGTCGCCGGCGCGGCGGAGGAAGCGGCCCCTGCGGCGGAGCCGCCGTACCGCCCGGGCGCACATTAATCGCCCGAGCGCGCGGTAAACTCCGCGAGGGCGGCCGCGATCCGGGCCAAGCCCTCGCGGATCCGCTCCGGCGGCAGCCCGGCCATGTCGAGCGCGATGGCCTCGCGGCTCTCTGCGGCCATCGCCGCCTCCTCCGCCGCCTCCTCCGCCTCCGGCTCCGCGGCCTTACCCCGCGCCGCAGCGCCTGCCTGCCGAAAGGCCACCCCTTTTGGCAGGCAGGCTTTCAGCAGCGCTTCGGCCGGCAGCCCCGGCGGCAGGAACAGGACCAGCCGTTCGCCGAAGGGGGATGGCGGGGGATCGGAAATCTTCCCCTCTCGATCCGGTCCCCAAACCTCCGACGCACGAAGTATGTCGAAAACCTCCCGTACCTTCCCTTCCGTGATCGGCCCTTTCGCACCTTCTTCGGTAAGTTCGTTGTTGACCCAATCCTCCTCTGAATCCGCCACACCGAGAAACGAAATGAAGTCCCCCTCTCCGATCATTCTTAGTGCCTCTTCCCTCAATAGCGGCGGCAGCCCGCTGACCAGCCGGTCCAGCTCTGTTTTTGCTTCCTTCATGCCTGTTCCGCTCCTTCCGAATGCGTCTCTTGAAGCGATTTTACAGGAGGACAACTTTTTCCGGCAATGCCCTGCCATGCTTCTGAAAAACCGCGAGTTTCCGCCCGAAATCCGGATTTGTCCGAATCTAGCAATTTTTGCGATAATAGAAGCCCCGTGATAGAATGTAGTCTGGAAATAAGAACACCGAGGTGATCAAATGTCTTACAACACGGAGCTCGCGACCGGACCAACCCGCAGCAGGAAAACCCGCAAGCCATCCGCAAAAGGGATTATCCTGATCTGGTTTCTGCTCATTGGAGCGGGAGGGACCTCCGCTTATTTATACAGCAATCATTTAAAGGATGCCATGATCCGGCAGATGGATGCCCGCGTCCAAGAGAAAACGGCGGAGCTCAAGGCCGATTATACCGCCCAACTGTCTGCCCTGAATACCGAAATCGCCACGCTGCAGAGCAAAGTGCAAACCTTTAACGAACTGCTGGAATTTACGAAGGACAATACGACGAACAAGACGGACAACAGCAACAAGCTTTACACGCAATTAAACGAAGTGAAAAAACAGCTCTCCGTCCTGCAAAAGAAGATGGATTTACTGAAATGATTACACCGATGAAGCGAATCAACCGTTTTTTTCTGCTTGCGACAGGGCCGTTGCTCGGTCTGCTGATCGCCATGCTCGTCAGCGGCTCCGCCCTGAGTTGGCAAGAGGAGAAGGTGCCGTTCGCTCCGGCTTCAGACCTGCCCGCGGTCACCGGAGCAATCGGCAAGAAGCTGGACGAGGCCGAAGGCGCGGCGAGACTCACCTCCTCATCGCTCAAGAAGACCGCCGAGCTTTACCGGAAAACGACGTCCACGATGTCTTCCATCGTCAATACGGCCCAAAATTCGGCAAAACGGCCGGAACAGATCTACAACCGGAGAATTACGCTGAAGCTGGGGACACCTTACCAAACGATTCAGAGCGATAAAATCCGGATCGAGCTGTACAAGGTCAACCCGGGGACTTATAAAGGCTACGCCATGAAGGTCAAGCTGAAATCGCCGGACGCGATGAAGATGACGCTGGGCAAGGACATGCTCGGCGGCGCGGAAACGACGCTGCGGGCCGCCGAGCGCCATGGAGCGGTCGCCGGAATCAACGCCGGAGGCTTCGCCGATTCCCAAGGGAAACGCTATCCGCTCAGCACAACCGTGTTGGAAGGAAAGTATGTAACCGGCTTTGAGCCTTCCTACAAAGACTTGTTCTTTGTCGGTTTGAACCGGTCTGGGAAGCTGATCGGCGGGGAGTTCCGGAACAAGGCGGACCTGGACCGGCTGCAGCCCTCCTTTGGCGCATCCTTTGTGCCGGTGCTGCTACAGAACGGTCAAAAGACAACTATCCCGTCAAAATGGCTGACCTCTCCGCTGCGCGCTCCCCGGACCGTCATCGGGAATTATAAGGATGATCAGTTGATCATCCTCGTGATTGACGGGCGCGACGAGAACGGAAGCTCCGGCGCAACGCTGACCGAGCTGCAAAATAAACTGCAGATCATGGGCGTCCAGGATGCCTATAACCTGGACGGAGGCGGCTCCTCCTCCCTTGTCGTCAACGGGAAGGTCGTCAACCATCCGTCGGACGGGCAGCTGCGGCCCGTGCCCACGCACTTTTTATTTTTTAAGTAAACCGTCCAAACCAAAGAGCCTCTCTTGCAATGAAATAAATCACATTGAGATTTATTTTTGCGCAAGGTACGGGTATAATGTAAGCAGGAATTATCCGTAACATGGAGGTGTTCGCCTTGAGTTTCTCGCTGACTTTCTGGATTATCACGCTCGTGTTTGCCCTGTTCCTGTGCGGCATTCTGACCTCAGCCTACAACGATGACAAAACAAAAGGCCTGTAAATAAATGAGCTTCCCGACCGGGAGGCTTATTTATTTGCAGGCCTAATGACAACCGGCGTTTAACGCCACAGAGTTTCTTGGTGTTCACGCCGGAATTAGTGATCGGCTAGGTCAATCGGTTCATTTCAATCAGACATTGGTTGCAAATGCAACGCTCTCTGAAATCGCTCACTTGTTCCATAGAACCGCAGAACACACATTTGGGACGATATCTTTCGAGGATAATATGATCGCCCTGTACCAAAATTTCAACAGGGTCCCCTTCATTCATTTGATATCTCTTTCGCAGCGATTTGGGCAGAACGATTCTTCCCAGCTGATCCACTTTTCGGACTACACCAGCAGGTTTCATAAAACTTACACCTCTCCTGAAAAAATAATATGCAAAAAAATAGAACCAAATACCTATGCCTATTTATTTCGCTATTTTTTTCAGGATTCCTGCTGTTCTCCTACATCTCGACGTATTTTATTATTTTCGCCGGATTTTCGCAGACCACCGCTCCGTAGGGAACATCCTTCGTTACGACCGCACCGGCGGCGATAACGACATTATTCCCGATGGTTACACCCGGAACGATCACCGCCCGGCCGCCGATCCATACGTTGTCGCCGATCGTCACGGGTTTGCCGAACTCCGCTCCCGAATTGCGCTCCGCCGGAACCGAACAGTTCCTTGAGGATGGCGTTCCGTTTCTCCCGCTCCTCCGTCGTCTGGTTATACAGGCGCGTCAGTTGACGGGCTCTCTGTCTGTCCGCCGTTGTGAGTTATAAGATCATTTGAGACATAAACAGCCCATTTTAGGCTGTTTTTTTTAACATCAATGTATAGACTGTTTATAATATCCGATTGGACAAACCTTATATTTTTATAAGATACCCTTAGACAAACATCATTTTCTTAGTCATCTTGATGCTTGCTTCCCGACATAGGAATCAGGTTCGGCAGTGGCAGCTATCATCCGGGTTTATGCGATGATTCCAAGTTCCAAAGCTTTCATAACAGCTTCTTCCTTGTTGCTGACGCCAAGCTTAGTATTTACTGAGCAGGCGTAGTTTCTGACCGTGCCGACCGACAAATACAATTTGGACGCTATCGTCTTGTACCGGTGACCTTTGGCGACAAGCTGCAATATTTCGATTTCTCTGGGTGTCAAATGATAGGTATCGGCCGTATTCGATTGCGGTAATGCGCTGCTCTCATCGGGCTTTTCAAATATTTTGCGGGAAATTCCCTGTTCGATTAACGTGTCTCCACGGTGAATAATCCGTATCTTATTGGCTAACTCAAGCGGCTCCGTCGTTTTCAGCAGGAAACCGTCCGCGCCGTTGCGCAGTAAATCCCGCGCTTGCTCGCTATCCTGAAACGTGGTGAAAATCAATACCCGGATATGAGGCCACTGCTCCTTGATGATCGTGGTCGCTTCCGCTCCACCCTTGCGCGGCATGTCCAAATCCATAAGCACCACGTGAGGCTGAAGACGTCCGCACAAGTCGACAGCTTGCTCGCCGTCCTCAGCCAAGCCGACTATGACCAAATCCGGGAATTTGTCCAGCAGCATCCGCAAACTTTCTCGAATAAACGGTTGGTCATCGACAATCAGCAAGCGTATCTCCTCTTCCAACGTCTCCGCTTGTCGGGGCAAAGTACAAGCGACCCGTGTCCCGTCCCCCGGTTTCGTAAAAACGGATACTTGGCCCTGCAAATTCATCGCTCGTTCCTTCATCGCGTTAATGCCAAACCCCTCCCGCCACTCTTCCATCCCTCGCCCGTTGTCCTGCACCTCGAGCCTCGTAAATTGCTGTTCGAATTGTAGTGAAACGGTCATTTCCGTCGCCTCGCCGTGACGAACGGCATTTGTAAGCGACTCTTGCATACAGCGAGTCAAGGCCATTTTCGCTTGACGTGACAACATATACTCCTCTCCCAACACTCGGAAAATGACATTGACCTGGGCATGCTCCTGAAATTCATCTCCAAGCAGTTGCAGAGACTGAATCAGCGAATCCTCTGCTGATCCCATTTGATGCAAATAGCCCCTCACTTCCTCGATGCTTTTGCGGCCCAGTTCAAGCAAGGAATCTAGTCTTTGTATGCCTGTTTCGGTAACAAGCTCGGCACGCAATGTCTCCATTCCCATGATGATGGAAGTATACGCATGCCCAACCGTATCGTGGAGCTCCCGCGACAGCCTATTTCGTTCTTCCGTCAGCGTAATGCGCTCGATCTGAGACATATATTGCTCGAGCACCGCGTTTTGCTTACGAATCGTTTCATTTTGCCGATGATTGACGATCAATAAATGAAAGGCGAAGCCCATCATATAAGCAAACCCATAATAACTGATCGTAATCCAGTAATTGTTGCTTTGCGCTACCGTATAGAACAAGGCGGGGAAAATAAGGATCGTGGCCGGAGCCGTCCAACGATAAGATCGGTGGGCGCTATTCGCCGCGATGAGAAACGCAGAGACAAGAAATGAGACGAATGCAACAGGGAACAATGAAGTTAAATAGATGCACAGTCCGCCATAGATCAGCATTTCCGTGAACAGGTAGTATTTATAACTGAGCTGCAAGCAAAGCCACGGAATGGAGAAGGCAGCGATTCCCCAGAAAACAACGATCCAAAGCGGTAGTGTCAAACCTTCCTGAACACTGATCATCGTGATGATGAGCGTAGTGCTGTTTATAAAGCGGGTCGCCAACATAATCCAGTCATACCATATCCACTGTTTAACGATGTCCAACAATTCGTTCCACCCCCTGTATCCAACGTCTGATATTTTTCATAGCTATCATTTTAACTGTCGAATCATGATGCGAGTATAACCTCCGATCGATTTCACCAAGCGATCGGCTAGCTTGAAGCTGATCAAAGCAAATGCGGCTCCGACCGCCATCACAATGAGCGATTTTGCCAAAGTATCTACACGCATGAAAATAACATTCATATTAATGTAACGATACAGCAGTGGAGTCAGGAGTAACATAAAAGGAGTTACATAGAGCGCTGCGGCACTGACGAGGCTGATAAGCCCAATTACTAATTTCTGCATCAACCAATAGACGGCGACCCAATTGCGACGATCCGTCAGCTCGGATTTGGCTTGAGTCCACACCGATCCTTCCGTTGTCGCTTTCTTGTCGTATGGGGCAATCGTAACATCGGTATAAATTTTTGTTTGCGTTCGCTCAAATTGAATAAACGTTGCAGTTGTTCGTAAAACATGAGTGACTAAAGGAATGCCAATGACTGTAAAAGAAAGGCTTAAACTAAAAGATAGAGCAACCAGATAGAAGCAAAAGTAAAACAGACCTGTAGCAAAAGTCAATAATAAAAAATAACCATTTTGGATGAAACCTGTCACAATGTTCTTCATAGGTTCATCGCTCCTCTCCAGGTAATACCCGCATCATACAGCTTCCTGTGTCATTTGCGCCAGTGTAAAAATGTCATGTGATATTTTCCAAAGAGAGGATTATCCCGAAAACAAAAAACGGCCCACTCCGCTTCGGTAATTTGAGGTATGTGCTTCAATGGATCGTTGACTCCTCTCTGGATAAATTGACTACTTGCGTAATCCAAAATAACATATTACAAACGTAGTCCTGGATTGTCAAATGATAAGTTATTTGGATTCAGTCAACGAAATGGATTCAAGCCCAACTTGAGAATACGAAGCACGAATGGTCCGATTAGCTGATAGGCGTTCTCATGACAGGTTGATCCTCATTAGTTCATCTGCGATGCCGTCACATTCTGAATATGGACGACAATATCGAACACTTGTTCCAAGGCTATGTTGACGTAATCCGGCTTATCCGGATTTTCGCCGGCGAAACCAAAGACGAAACGACGCTGCTCGTTTAGCCAAGATTTAGCCGCTCTGCTTGATTTGTGAAGATCGATGGCATATTGCGGGAACTCGACTTGGCCGAATGCGTAGTTAAAGCTTTCCGGGTGGTTCGCATTAACTGGAAACGGAACGATGGTTTTGTCATTTCGTCTTCCGCTTGATATTGGCCTGTAGTGACTGAAGTTCCGATCGATACGTATTTAGGGCCGTAATGCTTTGCCAGATGTTGTCCGGCGATCTCGTCATATACTTGCGGGAGCAGATTTGTTTTCGCGGTGTGGCCGTTGTGCGCCCAGACGATCGACTTCCCAAATTTCTCCTCCGTCCATCTGGCATTTTCGTACATCGCAATATCATACTGATTGTAAAAGTCTTTAGGTTTCTCCGGTAAGTATCCCATCATTTTGGTAAACTGTTCGATGACGGCAGCATGTTATACTCTATGATCGTTCATAGACATTTTCGCTAATCGTTTTCACATGCCTATGATACGCACTTTTTGATCATTGTCTGGATTGTTATTATAGACCCGAATCCATTCAATCAGATCGGTCATTTCTTTCGTATTAAATATAAGGTAACCCACTGCTCCGGACGACAGCGTATGCCTTGCCGCAAACGGTTCCCAGCGTGACGACCTCTGCGTCGACGGCCAGTTGCGAATCGCCGCTAGAAGATGTCGGATCGAGCCGTCCGAGACCGAGTCCGACACGCCCACCTTCACCTGCTTTCGAACACATCTCCCACGCTGCCGCATCAACGATGACGGCAACAAGCGTCTCCCGCCAACCCAACTCTAGCAGCCGCTTCAGAACGAGGGTCAAATCCATGCTAGCGCCTGCCGCGGGTTATCGCCGGTATCCGACAAAATGACCGATCTCGCCGCCTCCTCTGCCGCCGCTTGTAACGCTTCATCCAAGGAATAAGCTTCTGTCGTGAAGCCGAATTGCTCACTTCGGTCCCAGAAAGCATTGGGCGATAAGCCGTCATATGACAGTAATACGCAGCATGGTGACATAATGGCATCTTGGCAGTATGACAATTACTTTGCAATACTCGGGGAGACAAATCGCTTCGCAGTGAATGTCAAACAATAACCCTGGGGAGGAAAAAAATGAACAAGAAATTATTAACGAGGCTGGCGCTTACTACAATATGTAGTATAAGTTTGGCCGGTTGTTCCACAGAAGAAATCCCATCAACACCATCCAGTTCGGGCAATACGCCTGCATCTAAACTTGAAACTGCCATGAAGGACAAACAGACTCCATTACAGTGGCTGGAGAAGAATGCAAGCAAATTAACAACAACAGAGCCTCGTGCTTCTTTGGAAGATTTACAACCACTTAAAGAGATGATAGGATCTGCTTCTATTGTTGGTTTAGGCGAAGCTTCTCATGGCATGCATGAAATATTCACGATGAAACACCGTATCGTACAGTATATGGTTACGGAATTGGGGTTTACAAACCTTGTCTTAGAGGAGAACTGGGGGAACGGATTGATGCTTGATCAATATGTTCTTACAGGTAAAGGGCATCCAGGCAAAAATCTTAGCCCCGTGTTTAACAATAAAGAAATGACGCAAATGTTGGAATGGATTCGTGACTACAATGCCAATCCCAAACATGCCAACAAAGTACGTGTAATCGGGATGGATCAACAAAAATTAGATGAACATGTGTTTAACAAAATTTCGGACTATATCCAACAATATCATCCGAATTTGATTTCTCAATTAAATGACAAAATGAAAGAGCTTATTCCCGCAACAAAAGATGATCAAAGTTTTGCGAAACTGCCCAAAGATGAGAAAGAAAAGCATCTTTCCAATGCCCGGTCTATTATTGAGCTGCTAGAAAAAAATAAAGCTAATGCCGGCAAGCAAAAAGAAGCTTACGCATGGGCATTGCATAGCGCCCGTATTATCGAGCAATTTATTCATATGCTTTCAGCTGAACAACAGCCGGAGTTCTTCTTAAGACATGATATTGCAATGTATGAAAATGCGAAGTGGACACAAGAACAATGGGGGAAAACCATTGTATGGGGTCATAACGGACATATAGCCAAAACCAATATTCTTCCATTCGTATATCCGGAGATGTCAGGACAACATTTGGCTAAACATTACGGCGACAAATACGTATCCATCGGGACTTCAATCCATTCAGGTTCATATAACGTTGTTAATGAAAGCGGCAAATTCGGTCCTTACGGAACGGTTAGAATCGATGACCCCAATAGCATTAACTATACCGTCGGACAAGTCAAACATGATCAATTTTTTGTAGACTTGCGCAAAGCAAGCGGTTCGGTGAAAACTTGGTTAGATGAATCCCGTCCTCTAGTTGCCGGAATAACAACATTGGGACCCGAAATACCTTTGTTTGTAGACGTTGCATTCGGCAAGACATTTGACATCTTTTTCTATATCAAAAAGGTCACTCCATCACAAATGAATGAATAATACGATTCCTTAATCAAAAGGAGAAAAACGAAATGAACAAAATTTCTATGCTCACTGTATCGACAATGATTACCGCGACTTTATTACTGCCATTATCAGGAACCGGTTTTGCAAATCAGACGGATCCCCTCGTTACTACTTACAGTCAAGATTCGCAGACCAAAGCCAAGCAACTTATCGATGAAGCTGCTAACCATCAAAATATACCGGGCATAATAGTAGCTTCCTCAAACAAAGGATCAAAATGGGCATATGCTTCCGGTGAAGCAAGCATTTACGGTACTGACCCGGTTAAGACGAACTTTACTTTTCGGATCGGTAGTCTAACAAAGACGTTTACTGCAATGGTCGTTCTTCAGCTTGTTGATGAACAAAAACTGAACCTGGATGACACGATAGAAAAATGGCTGCCTGATGTTGTTAAGGGTACTGAATATGAAGGGGAACATATCACGATTCGGCAACTATTAAACCAAACAAGCGGTATTCCTGACTATTCAGAACACAAGGATATTCTCGATAAATTACTCCCAAACCCGTTACATTCCTTTACTGCTGAGGAATTAGTTCGTACTGGACTGAACATGAAGGCAACCTCTAAGCCTGGAGAGAAATGGGTTTATTCCAATACGAATTCGGTACTGGCAGGGATGATTATTAAGAAGGCTACTGGAGAAACATACGGGGAACATATTAGGAAACGTTTCATAGCTCCCCTTAAGCTAACGAACACTTATGTACCCGACGA
Source organism: Paenibacillus sanfengchensis (assembly GCF_036864765.1). Classification (NCBI taxonomy): domain Bacteria; kingdom Bacillati; phylum Bacillota; class Bacilli; order Caryophanales; family Paenibacillaceae; genus Paenibacillus; species Paenibacillus sanfengchensis. The sequence continues at coordinate 119,943 of NZ_JBAGJC010000003.1, forward strand.
CTACTCGTTTATTCCAGGTGAACATGCACGAGGATACTTCGTACTCGACGGTCAATTCATAGACAGAACTGAAATGAATCCCTCTTGGGCCGATGCTGCGGGATCTATGATCTCCACAGCGGATGATATGAATACATTCTTCAGTGCTATACTTAGTGGCAAGCTGTTAAAACCAGCTACTTTAGATCAGATGTTAACTGGGGTTGAAACTCCAGTAGGTGAATACGGCTTGGGGATCATGGGAACAAAGCTGGCGAATGGTATTACGATTTGGGGGCATGGCGGCAACTTTCCAGGATTCGCTACGTTCGCAGGTGGAACTCGCGGCGGGGATTATGTACAAACCCTTAATATCAATGCGATGCCTTCTGAAATTAATACCTTGCCTCTTTCCAAAAGCATTGCCGAGCAACTCATTGGCTCTTCATCACATTAAGAACACCAGCAAGCTGGCACCGAAAATTTCCTGTTCCGGTGCCAGCTTGCTGCCATCTCGGCCCCGACCGTTTCCTCTGCCCATGACGGAATGTCCGAGCGATCCGTAAACGGCAGTTCGTTCGCTTCCGCCCCGGAGGACAAGCACCCGTAGCAGCATGGCCGCAAATTCCTCCCGCGTCACCACCCCGCCCGAACGGAGTGTGACAAACATGACCGATTATTCAAATTTCCATGGGAATTATCATTAAGGCGCATTAAATGATGCCCTCCTTCAAGTACCCTACCTGACCTTGTAGTCTTTGAGGATTCCATCCGAATCTAAGACACGTATGAATTTATCACCGTTTGGCTCTTCTCGAATGTATTTCCCATTTTCCACATAAAATAGCGGGGCGCTTGCTTCTTTCGCTTTGGAGCGCACCGCTTGTTTTACCCTTTTAAATGCCTTCTGTAAATCATCGCCAGTAATAGCTGGCATAACAAGTCACCACCATTCCTATGACGGGCTCAATTTCGTTACCCGCTTTCTTTTTCTTGTACTATTTACTCCCTTGTTCCTTTTTCTTACCTGATATTCATTCTTAAGAGTTTGCATCTTCTTATGGTAAGCATCAATTCTCGCATCATACCACTCACCGGCAAGCATTTTCTCTTTTTCCGTTTTCGATTGAGGCATCTTGATCCCTTCATCCTATTGTTTATGCTTTGGTCGCCCCATCTATTCCATTCCGGGAAAATCGAGCTGCCGCAGCGCTTCATATACGATGATCGCCGCCGAATTGGACAGATTCAGCGATCTGACCTTGTCCGTCATCGGCATCCGCATCAATGTTTCCGGATGAGCCTCCAGAATTTCCGCAGGCAGGCCCTTCGTCTCCTTGCCGAACACGAAGAAATCGCCGTCCTGAAACTTGAAATCCGTGTACCGCTTCCGGGCTTTCGTCGTCGCAAAGAAAAACCGGCTGCCGCTATACTTCTCCTCCACCTCGCGGAAGGAATCATGATACTCGATCTTCACCGCATACCAATAATCCAACCCCGCCCGCTTCAACGTAGCGTCATCAGTCCGAAATCCGAGCGGACGCACCAGATGAAGATGGATCCCGGTCGCCGCGCAAGTTCTGGCAATGTTTCCGGTGTTGGCCGGAATTTCCGGCTCCACCAGCACGATATGCAAAGCCATGTTGTCAAACACCTCGAGTCAATTTTTTTTCGCCGTCCGGATGAACCGTACGGAATTGCTGTCTGTTTATTATACCAGTTTTTTGATTCCCCTGTCCCGCAGCGCCGATTCATAAAAAAACAGCGGACAGAGGGTTTCCCTCTGCCGCCGTTTATCGAAAATGGTATATCAGCGCAGTATACCGGCCGCGTTAGCCGTTCGCCTTCTGAAACTCGCTCATGAAGTCAACCAGCGCTTTGACGCTATCATAAGGCACCGCGTTATAGATGGAAGCACGAAGTCCTCCAACGCTGCGATGGCCCTTCAGCCCGACAAAGCCTGCCTGCTCCGACTGCTTGATAAACTGTTTCTCAAGCTCTTCGGAAGCGAGGCGGAAGGTGACGTTCATCAGGGAGCGGTCCGACGTGTTCGCCGCGCCGCGGTAGAAGCCGCCGCTGTTGTCGATCGCCTGGTACAGGAGATTCGCTTTTTCCCGGTTCTTCGCTTCGATCCCTTTCAGAGCCCCTTGCTCTTCAATCCATTTCAGCACTTCGTTCACCATATAAATGCCAAAGGATGGCGGAGTGTTGTACAGAGAGTTGTTATCCGCATGCGTATCGTAACGGAAATAAGTCGGCAAATGAGCCGGCGAATTTTGCAGCAGTTCTTCCCGGGCAATGACCACCGTGACGCCGGAAGGTCCCAGATTCTTCTGAGCGCCCGCATAGATGAGCCCGAATTGGGTCAAGTCGAACGGACGGCACAGGATGTCGCTTGACATATCTGCGACAAGCGGAACGCTACCGGTATCCGGGAAGCTTTGGAACTGGGTGCCTTCGATCGTTTCGTTCGAGGTCACATGCAGGTAAGCCGTGTTCTCGGGAAGGACCAGGTTGCCGAGGTCCGGAATGGACATATACTTGTCCGCCTCGGAGGAGGCGGCCACGAAAGTTTCCCCGATCAGCTTGGCCTCTTTGATCGCCTTATTGGCCCAACTGCCCGTTTTGACATAACCGGCTTTCTTGCCCTCGGTCAGCAGGTTCATCGGCAGCATCGCGAATTGTGTCGTCGCGCCGCCTTGCAGGAACAGCACTTTATAGCCTCCCGGATTGCCCAGCAGGTTCAACAGGCGGCTGGCCGCTTCGTTATGAACCTCTTCGTATACCTTACCGCGATGGGACATCTCCATGATGGACATCCCCGTCCCCTTAAAATCGACGAATTCCGCCTGGGCGCGTTCCAGCACGGCCAGCGGCAGCGCTGCCGGTCCGGCATTAAAGTTGTATGCTCTGTTGCTCATTACTCCCCATCCTTTCTGGTGCTATTCTAGTCATGTTCGAAGTTTGATAAGGACTATCATAGCAACTAAACCGCCGCCCAGCAAGCTGATATTTCGTAAAAATACGACAATTTATAGAATTGACACATTAACGCTTCATCTAATCAAAGAATTGGGTTTTTTTGACCTTTTTTTATATCAAACATCTCAACAAAGAAATCCGGTTAGTATAGATAATCCATAGTGTTACACGAAAAATTAGTAACTATATTTTTTCCATTAATATTAATCACCCCCAAAATTTAGGATTAAACTAATTTTGAATTGAGATATTACGGAGGTTTGGGCGATTTTCTTAATCTGTTGAACGATATTAGTTCGCGGATCGGTCGCTATTTCCTCCTTTGGGGTAGTATTGCCATCGTTTCGCCGATAGCGGCTTACATCATATGGTACAGCCGTGGAGCTGGCTGGATTGCCGCAGTTTGCGCAGCTCTTCCTATTGGCGCCCTGGTGGCGACAGGATACGGTTTTTTTCATGCCTTTTCTGTGACACAAAGATTTGAACTGGTATTGGCTCTTTTGTTGTATGTGTTTATTCCAACCGGACAGAAATTCCAACGTTTGCGGCTGATTCCGCTTATTGTGGTAGTATGTTTCATTTTCAGAAAATTCAAGGTAATATCGCTGTTGCTTGGCGCTCTATATAAATGGATAATCTAGATTGTAGGCTTGTTGCATCGCAGATAAGGCTGACACCGATGCTTAAACCGGTGCCAGCCTTTTTGTTCGTCTTAATATTTAAAAAAATTCGTATATCCGCGTCCACCGTTGTTCTTCTCCCGGCGCCAACTCCACCTTAATAAAGATTTCCGGGGAAACGACATGCCCCTCCCCCCAAACTGCCGCTTTCGAAACGGGGAATTGGCTGAGCTCCCGGACGCCGGTTCCGCTCGGCTCATGAAGGAGTTCCCAAATCCACGGGTAACGGCCGCCTTCAAAGCCGGGGAGGCGGAAATAAAAAGGCGACTGCGGCTGGTCGGGAAAGCGGACTTCTCCCCGTTCGAAGCTTAGCCCGGCCATCGTCTGCTCCTCATCCGCCGTTGGGGTTAATTCAAACGGAAATCGCAGGACATAATCTCTCCCGATCTTATGACCGTCGATGCCAAGGAAGTTATGGCAGTATTCTTCGGTCGACAATACTTTTGTTCCCGTATTCCGCAGCGAGTACGCCACTTCAAGCCGGTTTCCGGCAACGGAAATCCTTTTGGACAGGCTTGCGGCAAAGCCGTTGCACTCCTTGGGGAGGCTGTGGAAGGTCAGACAGGCCTTATTTTCCCGGACGACCTTCACATCAAAGGGGCGAATCGGATAATCCCGGAAGAACTCATACTTCCGTTCATCAACCCGGGTCAGCAATCCGATCCCCAGCTTGGGGAATTGCCCGCCCGCAGCGATTTCGTCATAGCCCAGGGCAGTTTCTATTCCGAACTCATTGCATAATCCGGCGCCTCCGGTTCCCCGTCCGGGAACCAGGCTTTCCGGAACGCAAAAGGTATGATTTCCGTTGAGGAGGGTAATTCCCGTAATAAAGCCGGTCCAATCAAAACGCGCCCCCCGGTAAACCCCGGGTTCCGCAATCTCGATGCTTAAATGTTCGTTTTTCAATCGGTAAGTCATAGTTGGTCATGCATCCCTTCATATAACTAGAAAACCCTGGCTTAAGAAGTAAGCGGCAGGGTTTTCCTGTTCCAAGTACGTTGACGCAGTAACTTCAGGCCGAAAAATTAGCCTAAAAGGACTTCGAGCTGGTGAACCCCGTCTTTCGGCAGGTCTTCCAACACCGAGCGGCTGATCAGGCAGCCGTCCCCGCTCAAATCGCAAACGGCCGGTTTTCCGTTCAGCGCAACCGCCTTGATGCGGTAGCCGCCGAAATCGGCACCTTCTGGATTGCTGTAAACGATGCGGAACATCCGGTCCGCAAACAGCGTCTCCACGGAGGCCTTGCCGTCCTGGCCAAACTGCGGCTTTACCAGCTTTGGCTCAAGCTTCAGATCGCCGTAGAGCCCTTTGACGCCGTAAACTTCCGTCAATTGGGTCAGCAGCAGCCAGCTCGCCGAACCTGTCAAGTAAGGATACATGCCGCGGCCCTTCTCGTTAATGTATTCCGGAATTCCCGGGTACATCCGGCTCTTCCCAAAATCGACGGACAGGCGGTAAATGGAATCCAAAACCTCGAAGCCTTCTTTCACAAAGCCGCGTTTATATAGCGCGTTGGCGTACATCACGGTCATATGGCTGAACATCGCGCCGTTTTCCTTGTGTCCGAACGCAAATCCGAACGCGCGGCCCAAATCCTGTTGGATTCCGCCAAAGCGGGAATTCAGCCGGTAGCCGATCCGTTCGTCTTTCAAGTACCGGTCGACGGCCGCGGAAATTTTTTCGACCTGTTCCTCGGTCGCGACGCCGCCCATAATGCTGAATACCTGACCGGTGAGCGTCATGCGCACCCCTTGCGGATGATCGCCTTCCACCCGTTCGGCATGGTCGTTGTAGTATCCGTTGAACCATTCGTAGCCTTCCTGGCTCTTGATCCATTCGTTTCTGCGCAGGTGCTCGATGGTCCACTCGGCTTTACGCTTCAAGTCCTCGGCCGCTTGACGCAGATCCAGCTTCACCTTCGCGCCGGAAACGGCCGGTACGATCGCATCATAATAGCGGTCCAGCAGTGCGCGTTTCTCCGCAATGCGGTCGTAGGAGACGGGCGCTGCCAGCGTATCGAACAGGACCGCCATTTCCTCGGCGATCTCCAGCGATTCCAGACCGTTCTTCTCCCGCAAGGCATGCAGCAGGTTCGAAAGCTCCAGGAGGTTGCTCGCGTAAAAAGCGGTAAACGCCACGCTTTCGCCGCGGTTCGGCGCGAGATCCAGCCCGTCGTTCCAATCCGCCCCTTCCAGCAGGATGTTTCCGTTCTCGCCGACATGGAAGAAAGGCGTGATGTTTTGCAGCAAAATATGTTCCAGAATCGTACCTTCGTAAACGTCCCCGTCCTTGGTCAACAGTTTGTTTCCCTGCTCCGGAGTCCACGTCAGGTCGCGGTCCTTACAGCGTTTCACAAATACGTCCCGGAAATAGGTCTGCGGCTGCAAGAGCAGATCCAGATCACCGCTCTGGTGAATATACAGCAGCGTGGTCAGCAGCGGCCATGCGCCATGGTCCATCCAGACGCGCGGGATGTTGTTGCGGTCGGCGACGAACTCGCCGGGCTTCGTTCCGATGATGGTCGCGTTGCTTCCGTCGATCCGAACGCCCGCATAGTTGTTAAGCAGCAGGTGTCTGACTTCCGCCGGTTCCATCACCATAAGCGCCAGGCAGTCCTGCCATAAATCCCGCCAGCCCCGTCCGCCCCGGCCATAATCATGATAAGGCAGGAAGGAGTTCCCGTACAATCGGCGCAAAATCGGCTGCAGCGTGACCCATCTCATCCACAAATCCTGCTCGGAATCGCCGGAATGGAAGGACACGGTGTCGAGCTTCTCTTGCCAGTAACGCCGGTTATCCGCAAGCAGCCGGTCGAACTGCGCTTCCGACAAGTAACCCTCCGCGATCTGTTTTGGAGAGGTCCGGTCGTCCGTAATCAGCATGGCGATGATATAAGCCGCCGATTGTCCCGCTTCCAGCTGAATCGGGGCAAAGCGGAGGGCGCCGATCGCTTCGTAGCCTTCCAGGGACGCGCCGGCTTGCACGGTCGGCTCCAGATTTGCCACCACCGCTTCCGGCCAATCCAGGGCCCCGCCTTCTCCGGCGAACACCTCGGTTTCGGGGAAGAACCCGACGGGAGCTTCACCCGACGCACCGGATCCGAACACGCTGTAAGTCACCTTATTTACCCGGTGTCCGCGTTCATCGAAGGACAGCGCAGGCTGAACTTCGATCCCGTGATCCGAGGTGAACACCCGGTGCAGCAAGGACGTCACATGGCGATGATCGCGGAGATCGTCGGCCGAACGCCCATAGATCGGAATCGCCGCCGTCGGCGTCAGTCGAAGCGCGGTCTTGCCCGTATTGGTGAGCGTCACTTTCATCAGCTCGATTTTATCTTCCTTGACCGGAACAAAATTGACCGTTTCCGCACGCAGACCCGTTTCCGCGTTCTCGCGGATCATTTTATGCCAGAGGAACCCGGCTTCCACCGCGCTGTTTTCTTTGCCGTCCGAGAACAGCTCGGCATTTTGTTTGGCCGAATTGCCGCCGACCGACCAAGCTCCGGCGCCTTCGATATGAACCCAAAAATTCCGGGACGCCTTCGAGTTGTGCAAATCCAACACCGAAACCGGCTCCATTAGAAACGTATTATGGCTCGAGGTCATTTCCCCATGCAGGTTGGGCGTAACCGCGGACATCATGCCCGCTTCATTCACCAGGGGAAAATATAAAAAACTGCTCTTCTCCGGCTGCTCTAATCGGAACTCCCCGTTTTTTCCAAGGAACTTCCAACTGCTATTGTATGTCATTTTTCGATTCTCCCTCTCCCTTTATTTTCTCTAATCGATGCCAGATACAGGCATAAATGAATCCCGCTCCCCCGAAGGTGCACGGGATTCCTTATGAGGCGTTAGGACTTCACAGCACCCGCAAGAGCGCCGTCAACGAGGTATTTTTGGATGAACGTATAAAGAAGGATCAGCGGAGCGGCTACAATCGTAATTCCGCAGGCCAGCAGCGGCCAGTTGTTTCCGTATTGCCCCTTGAACTCCCTCAATCCGAAGGTGATCGGGAAATTTTCCTTGCTCGGCAGGTACATTTGCGGTCCGACATAGTCGTTCCAAATCCCGATTGCCGTCAAAATAACGCCCGTCGCGATGACCGGCTTCATGAGCGGCATGATCATCTGGAACAGATAACGGAAATAACCCGATCCATCGATCCCCGCAGCTTCGTCCAGCTCCCGGCTGATCGCCTTGATATATCCGACGAACATCATAAATACGACGCCGGTTCCCGAGGTTTTCAGGATGATATAGCCGAGCTTCGTATTATAGCCGAAGAAACCAACGTATTCATTCAGCGACAACATCAGCTTGTACTGGGCGACCATCGGATTCGGCAGGAACTGTGAGAGAAGAAAGAACAGGTAGATAAACCCGCTCCATTTCACATAACCGCGCGCAACCGGGAAGGCCCCCATGACGGAAACGATGATCGTTAGAACAGTCGCAATCCCTGTGTAGAGCACACTGTTCAGAAAGTAATTAGCAAAGTTGCCTTCCGTCCAAGCAGTAATGTAATTTCCCCATTGAAAATCTTTTACGATTCCGATCGGATTCATCAAGTATTCGGGGTATGATTTCAATGAAACATTCAGCACCAAAATCAAAGGAACCACATAGAGCACCAAAAGGACGGCGATGACGGCATACGAGAGAATCGAAAACGATTTGGAATTTTTCATGATTAATATTCCACCTCTCTCTTACGCGTCTGTTTGACAGCCACGATGACGAACACTAGGATGATCAGGAACTGCACGACGGACAAGGCCGAAGGCAAGCCCATCTCCAGACTTCCGCGGAACGTTTCTTTATACACGTCATAAGCCATCGTTCTGGTATTGAATTTACCGTCGGTCGTAGCCAAGATAATATCAAAGGTCGACATCGCGCCGATAATCGAAAGCAGCATATTCACGGTGAAGGACGGAGCGATCAACGGGAACGTAATATGGCGGAAAGCCTGCCATTTGTTGGTTCCGTCGATGTGTCCCGCTTCATACAAGTCTTTCGGTACGGACTGCAGCCCCGCCAGGAAGATTAGCATGGAATAGCCCATATACATCCAGATTTGTACAAAGATAATGTAACCGAACGCATGCGTAAAGCTGGCAAAAAACATATCTTTAAAGCCAAACAGCTTGTCGTATAGCATGTTGACCGGCCCGCTCATCGGATCGAACATCATGCCCCAGATCAGAGCAACAACGGCCACCCCCAGGACAACCGGGAGGAAAAAGACAGCGCGATAGAAGTAATCTCCGCGGAGACGTTGGTTAATCAGCACGGCGACGAACAAGGCGACCCCGTTCTGAACGATCGTCACGACAAACATGAAGATCAATGTATTTATAATGGAGCGCCAGCGTTCTCCAGAGTTTCCGGAGTAGAATAAATCATGGTAGTTATCCAGACCAACAAAATGCACAGGGCTTCCTGGGATTTGTTTAACATCCGTAAAAGAGTAAATCACAGTCAATACCGAAGGTCCGAAATAGAAAATAAGATACAAAGCCATAGGGATCAGAAGCAGTAAATAAGGTAAATATCGCGAAAAGCCTTTGCCAAATGGATACATCTCTCTCACCTCGCAGGTCCAAATCAAATAATGATCGGGGTCTGCCTACGCAGACCCCGAGGGCAGTATGGCCTTATTATTTTTCTCTATTTCTCTACATTATTTTGGAGCTGCGGCTTCCCATTCTTTTTGTTGTACGTCAGCCAATTCCTTAGCGGTCTTGAATTGTCCGCCCGGTGCCAGGTATTCCGTATGGACGCCTTCAGCAGCCAAATGTTCGCCCACGTTTTCGCGGTTGATCATCATAATTTCGTAAGCCAATTCAAAGTCGCCGAGGTAAGGAGTCAATTCTTTGTCGATGAACTCGCTATCCGTCGAGATATTGTCCTGGGTAGGAATGAAGCCTGCGGCTTTGACGAATGTCGTGTAGTTCTCAGGCTGGGAGAAGAACTCCAGCCATTTGAGCGCGCCCTCTTTGTTCGGGCCTTTCTCCGCAGCATACCAGGTCACATCATACTTACCTACGAAAGAAGCGTTTTTCGCAGCGTCTTCAGTCGCCGGAAGCGGGAAGTATCCGAATTTCAAATCCGGGTTCGCCGTAGCGATCGTCGGAGCGTCCCACGATCCGTCAGCCAGCATCGCCGTTTTGCCTGCAGCGAAGATGGATGGAACGGAAGCGTAATCAATACCCATAAATCCGTCGATCATGTAATTGTCTTGGATCGTTTTTGCCTTTTCCAGCACTTCGATGGCTTCAGCGTCGTTAAATGCGGTTTCGCCTTTCCAAACACCTTCGATCCATTTTTGCTGGTTGCCGCCGCCCAGAATTTTCGACTGGAGGGCGAATACAGGCAGCTTCAATGGCCATACGTCTTTACCTGCAACCGCGATTGGCGTGATGCCTTTCGCTTTCAAAGCATCGTTGAGCTTGATGAATTCAGACCAGGTTTTAGGCACGCTCAATCCGTTTTCTTCAAAAATCTGCTTGTTGTAGAACAAGCCCGACATTGCCACTTTACCGGTAGGAATCGCGTACACTTTGCCGTTGTATGTACCGGCTTTTTCGATGTCGTTAGCGTTCCAGTTTTTCACGAACGGTTGATCGGACAGATCCGCGATCAGGCCGGCGTCGATCCATTGCTGCCAGTCCGGTGTTTTCGCACCCGGCGTCCATTCTTGAGGCGAAAGTCTCATCCCCGAAAGGTCGGCCAAAATGTCTACGTCGTTAGCTGTAATCCGCGCTCTTTGCGCTTGTTTATATTCGTCGTCCGGACCTGTTGTGGTGTATTCCACTTTATATTCCGGATATTTTTTTTCGAAGGCATCGTTGATTTCTTCCATCGCTTTATTGATGTTTTCTTGCTTCCAGTGGAGAATTTTGATGACCTTCTTCTCTCCGCTTGCTTTGTTGCCACCGCTTTCACCGGCTGGTGCCGCGTTGCCTCCGCTACCGCTGCCGCCGCCGCAGGCCGCAAGACTAAGCGTAAGAGCGCCTGCAAGAACCAAGGCTGAAATTCTCTTGACCATGTGGTTACCCCCTAATATTGGTAAAAAATTCGACAGATCGCACTTTCGAAAGTTCCATCTAAATTTTTCGTAAAATTCGCTTATAATCAGCGTATTTCGCTAGAATATTCCGAAAGCGGTTTCGTCAAGACACATTATTACACCAAACATCCTGTTTGTAAAGAGAATTTTTTTAGGGATCCGGAAGGCCGGGAAGCCGCTTACTCCCTTGATGCTGCAAAAGCTCTCCTTCTTATCGGGATCCTGTTGGGGCGCAGGGTTTCTCCCCTCCTGTCCGACATTTTTCATTGACTTGATGAAGGTGAAGAATGTAAACTTATTTTACGAAAGTCATTTTCGTGGTTTCGAAACCCACAGAAAACGACAGTGTTGAGAAATCGTTTTAAACGAAGGAGGCATTATTTTGCCGGTCAATATTAAAACGATTGCGGAAATGGCGGGCGTATCCGTATCCACCGTATCCAAAATCATTAATAACTATAGCGACATTTCCGAAGAAACCAAGGCGAAAGTCCTCGAAATTATGAAGCAAACCGGTTATGTACCTTCCAATTCGGCGAAAACACTGGCCACCAAGAAATCCAATCTGATCGGGGTCATTTTCGCTGGGAAATTGAACATCGACTTTACACACCCTTTCTTTGTTGAGGTGCTAAACGCTTTTAAAAAGCAGATGGGCTTTTTGGGCTACGATCTTCTGTTTTTCTCGAATGAGAAGTCCCATGCGATCGATGGCGATTATTTGGCCAGATGCCGCCACTTTAACGTAGACGGTTGTATCATCGTGACCGGCCAACAGGTCGAGCCGTCCATCAGCGAACTGGATCACAGCGAAATCCCTTGCATCGGCGTTGATATCGAACTGAAGGGCAAAAGTTCCGGCTATATTATGTCCGACAATTACAAGATGTCATATAAAGTTGTCGAACACTTCTATCTGCAAGGCTATCGGGACCTTGGCTACATCGGAAGCACCCTGGAATCGGATATCTCGAATATGCGGGAAAAAGGCTACAAGGACGCGATCGAAAGCTTCGGGCTTCCGATCACCGAGAACTGGTTTGTTAACGGGGAGAACTTTTTCGAGGAGAGCGGCTATGAGGCCGTAAGTCGAATGATTGACGCGGGCGGCAACCTGCCGCGAGCGATTTTTGCGGCCTCGGATCTGCTGGCTATCGGCGCGATGCGGGCTCTGAAGGAACATGGGTACCGGATTCCCGAGGACATCGCCATCATCGGCTGCGATGATATCGAAGCCTGCAAATACACGAGCCCGGCCCTTTCCACGATCCGTCAGAACAAGGACAAAATCGGTCGTCTGGCCGCTTCCCTGCTGTACGACCTCATCAATTCCCAGTCCGAGACAAGCAACGTCGTGGTGGAACCGGAATTGGTCATTCGCGAGTCCTGCGGCAGTAAGGTGACCGTTTAAGCGCAAAAAAATAACGGCTGGAGAGGAACCTCGGTTCCCCGTCCAGCCGTTTGTTTGTTATTCTTACAGATCGTAGTAAAGACCGAATTCGTAAGGATGAACCCGGATCGCCACAGATCTTGCCTCAGCGCGCTTCAGTTCGATGAAGTTATCGATGAATGCTTTCGTAAATACGCCGCCTTCGGTCAGGAACTCGTAGTCGTTCTCAAGAGCGCTGAGCGCCTCGTCCAAAGACCCCGGAACGCTGCGGATCTCGGCTTTTTCCGCATTCGAAAGCTCATAAATGTTCTTGTCGAAAGGACCGTAGCCTTCTTTTCTCGGATCGATCTTGCGCTTGATCCCGTCGAGTCCGGCCATCAGCATGGCCGAGAAGGCCAGGTATGGATTCGCCGTCGAGTCCGGCGTGCGGAATTCGATCCGGCAGCCTTTCGGCGTTACCGCCGCAACCGGAATCCGGACAGCCGCCGAGCGGTTTCCTTTGGAATAAACCAGGTTCACCGGAGCTTCATAGCCCGGAACCAGGCGTTTGAAGGAGTTCGTGCTCGGGTTCGTGAACGCGATCAAAGCGGGGGCGTGATAGAGAATCCCGCCGATATAGTGCAGCGCCGTTTCGCTCAGGTTGGCGTATGCGCCTTTTTCGTAGAACAAAGGAGTGTCTCCGTTAAAGATCGATTGGTGCACGTGCATCCCGCTGCCGTTGTCGCCAAATAGCGGCTTCGGCATGAAAGTAGCGGTTTTGCCGAACTGGATCGCCGTGTTGTGCACGATGTATTTGTAAACCATCAGGTTGTCGGCAGTTTTTAACAAAGTATCGAAACGGAAGTTAATTTCCGCCTGGCCGGCCGTAGCCACTTCGTGGTGGTGGCGTTCCACGCGGAGGCCCGCCTCTTCCAGAAGCCGGCACATTTCGCTGCGGATGTCCTGCTGCTTGTCAGCCGGAGCTACCGGCACGTAACCGCCTTTAACCGGAATCTTGTAACCCAGGTTGCCGCCTTCCTCACCGCGCCCCGTATTCCAGGCCGCTTCTTCCGAGTCTACGGAATAATACGTTTTGTTCATTCCGCTCTCATAGCGCACGTCGTCGAAAATAAAGAACTCGGACTCGGGAGCGAAGAAAGCCGCCGTTCCCACACCGCTCTCTTTCAAATACTCTTCGGCACGAACCGCGATGCTGCGCGGATCTCTTTCGTATCTTTCACCGTCAGGGGTGTAAATGTCGCAAAATACGTTCAATGTCGGATGCGCCGTGAACGGATCCACAAAAACTGCGCCATGGTCCGGCATCATGACCATATCGGACTCTTCGATTCCGCGGAACCCTGGAATGGAAGATCCGTCGAAAGCGACGCCATTGATAAACGTGTTCTCGTCAACTTCCTTTGCCGGCAGGGTAATATGATGCGCGCGGCCGGACAAGTCAACAAAACGAAAATCGACCCACTCAATTTGCTTTTCCTGAATTGTTTTCATAACCAATTCTGCTGACATAATGACTTCCTCCCCAAATCACGAACATTAAAACACTTAATGTTGTTTAACGTTCATCCTTTATATTTAGTCTGTCGTCATTATAGAACTGACACGTCTTGTCGTCAATAGCTATGTAAGGTATTTTTATATCCCATGTAAGCTATTATTACACTAAGTACAAATTAATCGACAAAAAGTATAAAAGCCCTCCCGTAATAAGCACGGGAGAGCTTTGAACTGGGGGGGGATAAGCAAGTTTTTCCTTACCGTTGCAGGGCTGCTTTCGGCGTGTCGAACCGTTTGCCGACCAGCGGGGCGAGCTTCTCCAGATCCTGCAGCAAGGCCGCAAACTGATCCGGGAACAACGACTGCACCCCGTCTCCCGTCATCGAATTATCGGGATCCGTATGCATTTCGATGATGAGCCCATCCGCTCCGGCAGCCACCGATGCTTTGGTCATCGGCTCCACCAGCTCACGTCGTCCGGTTCCGTGACTTGGATCGGAGATGACCGGCAGATGGCTAAGGCCCTGCAATACCGGAATCGCCGACAAATCGAGCGTGTTCCGCGTGTAGGTTTCAAACGTGCGGATCCCGCGCTCGCACAGCATAACGTTCGGGTTGCCGCCGGCCAAAATGTACTCGGCGGCGTTCAAGAACTCGTCGTACGTGGCGCTGAAGCCGCGTTTCAGCAGCACCGGTTTGCCGCAAGTGCCGAGCTTGCGCAGCAAATCGAAGTTTTGCATATTCCGGGTCCCGACCTGCAAAATATCGGCATACTCGGCACACACGTCGACGTATTCCGGCGTCATGACCTCCGTGATCGTCAGAAGGCCATGCTTCTTGCCGGCCTCGGCCATCATGACAAGACCTTCCACGCCGATGCCCTGGAAGCTGTAAGGACCCGTGCGCGGTTTAAACGCCCCCCCGCGGAGCACCTGGCCGCCAGCCGCTTTAACGAGGCCGGCGATTTCATCGATTTGCTCGGGAGATTCCACCGCGCAAGGCCCGCCCATGATCACGAGATCGCCGCCGCCGATCTGCACGTCACCGATCTGGATGACCGTATTTTCCGGGTGAAAGTCACGGCTGGCCAATTTGTAGGATTTCGATATTTTAATGACATTTTCCACGTCTTTCATTTGACGAAGGTGTTCGGCCAATTTCGGTTCAATCGCCCCGATGAGTCCGATAACGGTACGGTCCTTGCCGCGCGAGACATGCGTCTGCAGTCCTTCCTTCTCGATAACGGCGATAATTTCCTGCACCCGCTCCTCGGGCGTTTGATTGGACGTAATTACGATCATGAATGATTCATCCTTTCTTTATTAAACGGCGTTCGGCACTATCGCACTTAAACGCTTGTTCGCTTTTAAGCTTTTATCCATTAAAGCAACTATACCCGATAGCTCCCTGCACGTCAACCTTTTCTTTTAGCCAAGAGCTCGTGTGGCGTCTTTCGAAGATTATTTTTTTAACGGATTGGTCTTTTTGATTGCGGGTGGGGCTTTGTACATGGAGCGCGTCAATGAACGGATTGTAAGGAAGCCGTGGTGGTTGCGGATCGGAACCCGCTGCGCCATTCTAATGCTGGGCATATTGGCGGCGTTTGTAATGCCCCTCATTTACGCTTTGTTCCAGGGGTGATCGAAAGCGGGCCGTAGCCACCCTGTTTCTTTATGTATGGTTCTAACTAAAGGGAATTCTTCCCGGTATTTTGGTGCTTGTTCGACCGCAAAAGGTACTTAGCTGGAAAACCTCCTGTTATTTAGCCTGAAATAGAGTATATCGGCCATAGGGCCGCGAATTAGATGGAGCTTTTCCAGCTAAATCAGACTCCAGGGCCAAGAGTGCTGCATTAACAGGAGGTTTTCCCGTTAATTAATGTGTAGACTCCGCCGGTGGCGCTTTATTCTTTACCTAACCCTTATATAAATGTAAAATAGGAGGCCGAAGTGACTTCGGACCTCCTATTCAACGGCTATCTAAGACCTTATCTCCCTACAAATTCCTGCGCCCAATACCCGTTATAGTATCCGACGCCAATCAGCGTAAAGTTGGGGCTCAAAATGTTGGCGCGGTGCCCTTCACTGTTCATCCAGGCCTTTACGACTTCAGTCGGCGTTTTTTGGCCCATGGCGATGTTTTCCCCCGCGTAACGGTAACTGATGCCAAACTGCTTCATCATGTCAAACGGCGATCCGTACGTTGGCGACGTATGGCTGAAATAGTTGCCCTGGCTCATGTCCTGGGCTTTGGCCAAAGCCATCTTGTTCAAAGCGGCATCTCCGGACAGCGGCTTCAGGCCTTGTTTCGCCCGTTCCTGGTTGACCAGGGTGATCACCTGAGTGGCGAATTGGGACTTGTCCGCAGCCGTTCCGGTTTGATTCTGCGCCGGCTCTGTCGGCTTGACCGATGGAGTCTGCTCAATCGGCTTAGAAGGCTGGGCTGGCTGAACCGGATTGGCCGGTTGTGCCGGTGCAGGTGTAGTCGAAGGTTGCTTATAAAATTCAATCCAAGGAATGGTATTAAAGTACGTTTTCCATGTCGTTGTATTCTTTACGGTATATGTGCTGTAGGATTGAGCCGAAGCTCCGTTAGGCAGGATTAGAGCCGCGGCGAGGACAGCCGTCAATCCTCCGGCCATCCATAACTTGTTCTTCCGGTTTGATTTCATCATGTCATCTCCTCTGAAGTCATTTGGTTACATTTTTGTAACCACTCTAAAAGGAGTATAACAGATTTTTTGCCCGGAAGGACCCCGCAAAACTTGGAAATGAAGCTCGATGACGCTAAGCCGGCTTGCTTAAGGTTTCGTCTTTACGCCTTCCTTTACTGGAGGCAACAGCTTCTGCATATTGACGGTACGAACGATCTCCCAGGTCGCAGGATCCGCGGGGTCATATTGCTCAAGGTAAGCGATGACTTCCTTCGTAATCGGCGTCGGCGTCGAAGCGCCGGATGTCACGGCTACTTTGCCCACCCCTTGCAGCCATTCGGTATCCAGTTCGGTAATATCCGCAATCCGGTAAGCTTTCACCCCGGCGATTTCCTCGGAAACCTGGGCCAGCCGATTGGAATTGTTGCTTCGCGGGTCGCCGACCACAATGACCAGATCCGCCTGTCCCGCTTGCTCTGCCACCGCTTCCTGACGGACCTGGGTGGCGAGGCAAATTTCATTATGGACCTCGGCCCCCGGAAATTTCTCGAGCAGCTTTTTCATAATATGCTTGATATCCCATTGGCTCATCGTGGTCTGATTCGTAATGACGATGCGTTCCGCGGAAACTTGCAGACCGGCGATTTCCTCTTCCTTCTCGATTAGATGCACCTTCCCCGGCGCCACGCCGACGGCGCCTTCCGGCTCGGGATGCCCTTTCTTGCCGATATAGATGACCTCGTATCCGTCCGCAACCTTCTCTTCGATCAGCACATGCGTCTTGGTGACGTCCGGGCAGGTCGCATCCACTGTCGTCAGGCCTTTGTCCCGGGCCAGTTTCCGCACTTCCGGCGACACGCCGTGAGCGGTAAAAATAACCGTTCCCTTCTCCACTTGCTGCAAAATGTCCATCCGGTTCGGGCCGTCCAGGGTGATGATCCCTTCGTCCTCAAACGAGTGGGTGACATGACTGTTGTGCACAATCATGCCGAGTATATAAATCGGTCGCGGCAAATCGAGGTTTTTGGCCGCCTGCCGGGCCAGCACCATCGCATCGACCACTCCGTAACAGTAACCGCGCGGCGATATCTTAATGACTTCCATCCTTTGCTCTCCCTGCTTTCTGTTCCCGGTTTTTCTTGCTCATAGGGAATCCCTTTTATTATAGCCTATTCGGGAAGCGCATTAAAGACGGCGGGAAGCCAGATCACAAACGTGGTGCCTTCGCCCCGCTTCGTCATTACCTCGACCGAGCCATGATGTTCGTCAATAATCCATTTGGCGATCGACAGCCCCAATCCGGTACCCGGTGTCACGCCGCGGGAGGGATCCGCCCGGTAGAATCGTTCGAAAATCAGCGGAACCTCGCCGCGGTCCATACCGATGCCCGTATCGGCAATCCGGATACCCACCTGGTCGCCCGCCCGAACCGCATCCAGCTTGACGCTTCCCTCAGGGGTGTATTTAAAGGCATTCTCAATAAAAATAAACAGCATCTGCTGCAGATAGTCCTTACTTCCCCGGACACTTGCCCCTTCGATCGCTTCCAGGTCGCCCTGGAGCCAAACGGCTTTGCGCGGTAAAAACTGAGCGCGGCGAATCACCTCTTCCACCAGCGGGCGCAACGGGAGCGGTTCCATCTCGATCGTCTGTCCCGCATCGGCCCGGGCCAGGGACAGCATGTCATTCACCAGCCGGCTCATCCGCTGGGATTCATCCGCGATATCGCTGACCGCCTCCAGGGATAATTTCTGCAGCAACTCCTCATCCATCCCCGGCTGCCCCGTCTCTTCGGAGGAGGACCAAACCTTCTTCAGCAGATCGACATTGCCGCGGATCGTCGTAAGCGGGGTCCGCAGCTCGTGAGACGCATCGGAGACAAATCTGCGCTGTGCCGAATAAGCTTCGCTCAGTTCATTGTAAAAACCTTCGGTACGGGCAAGCATACGGTTCACCGTGCCGATCAAACGGCCGATTTCATCGTTTGGCCCGTCGTAATCGATCCTGACGCTGAGATCGTTGCCGGTTTGGATCCCGTTGGCCGCCTCAATCACTTTACTGATCGGAGCCATAGATTTTCGGGCAAGGAACAAGCCCAAAGTGCTGGCGACCACAAGCGTGATAAAGGAACCAAATAAAAGAACCGTCTTCATTTGAGCCAGCATCCGATTTTCCGCCGTCGTGTCGGCCCCAAGCTGCAGCAAGCCGATGATCGTATTTTCATAATAGACCGGACGCTCGTAGAGAATATAAGATTTGCCGTTTAAAGTGATGCTTTGAAAAGCGTCCTTCTCGCCGACGTCCTGCAGGCCGGGGACGGGAAAGGAAATCCCCCGCTCCTGCAGGCCTGGCGAGAGGCGCTTCACACCCATGACATAGTTGTTCAATTGCCAGAATATCCGCGCATCCTCCAGTCGGATCGCCTGGCTCCGGTTCAACTGGAGGTCCCATCCTTGGGAGAGGGTCACATTTTGGGAACTGAGGATTTGATCCGCCTGGTCATCGACTTTTTTCCGAACCTCACTAAAAGTGTTGTACCCTACAATATAGTAAATCAAGGTGCCGAACAAGATTAGCGTGATGGCCAAAATACCGGTATACCAAGCTGTCAGCCGCCACCGTATCGACATTTCTAGGACTCTCCCCTCAAGATGTATCCGGCGCCGCGGATCGTCTGAATGATCCTTTTCCCGCCGTGCTCCTCCGTTTTTTGCCTGAGCATGGCGATATAAACCTCCAGTACATTGGACTCGCCGCTGTAATCGTATCCCCAGATTTTATCCATGATCATATCCCGGGTCAGCAGCCGTTTCGGATTCTGCATAAACAGATGCAGCAAATCGAACTCCTTCGCCGTCAATTCCAAACGCTGTCCGGACCGAAGGACCTCGCGGGAATCCATGTCCATCACGATGTCTTCGAATACAAGGCGATGCTCCGCCGTATCGCCCGTCGGTTCTCTCCGTCTGAGCAACGCGCGTACCCGCGCTAGCAGTTCCTCCAGCGCAAAAGGCTTGACCAAGTAATCGTCCGCCCCCGTATCGAGGCCCTTGACGCGGTTCTCGACCTCATCTTTGGCGGTAAGCATCAGGACGGGAACACTGCTCCCCCCTTCCCTCAGCCGCCGGCAAACCTCAAACCCGTCGATTTGCGGCATCATAACGTCCAATATGATCAAATCGGGATCCGCCGACATCACCATTGACAGTCCTTCCGCTCCGTTTCGCGCCGTATGCACGTCATAGCCTTCAAAAGCGAGGCCCCGCCGCAGCATGGACGTGATTTTTTCATCGTCATCTATGACCAGAATCGAGGATCTCAACAATCATCTCTCCTTTAATAATAAGGCTCTACCATCTCCATTTTAGCAAAAAAACGTCCCGCCTTGCCGACCGCCTGCGATTCCTTTTCACGTATTTTAAAAAGACGGCCGGGACAAGCCCTGCCGCCTTGAAGTTGTTCGTAAAATCTTTCGTTTCGGTTACTCGATATTGGCAAATTCATTTTTATCGCCGATCTTGATTTTCAAGTCGATCTTCTTGCCGTTGCGGATCACATGGAACGTGACCTCATTGCCGACTTTTTGTTTCTGGATATACTCGATTAGCCCCTCTTTAGTGGCAAAGTTATTCCCGTCCGCACCGGTGATAATGTCATAGGGACGAAGGTCTGCGTTATAGGCCGGAGATTTAAACACGATGTCGGAAACGACCGAGCCTTCCTTCACATCGGTTCCCATCTGTTTGGCCACCTCATCAGTCACGGTCATCAAGGTCGCGCCGATAAACGGCACCGGTTTTTGCGGGATCTTCTCATTGTTCTTCAGCTTGTCGAGCACTTCCGTGATCGTGCTGGTCGGAATCGCGAAACCGATCCCTTGGGCGTCCGAGCTAACGGCCACGTTAATGCCGATAACTTCACCGTTCAGGTTCAACAACGGCCCGCCGGAGTTCCCCGGGTTAATCGAAGCGTCGGTTTGCAGCAAATGCTCGTATTCCCGATCCTTCTCTCCGTTTTCGCCCGCAATCGTGATGCCGCGTTCCTTCGAGCTAAGCACGCCGGCCGTAACCGTATGATCGAAGCCCTGCGGGTTCCCGATAGCGACCAGCCATTCGCCAACCTGCGTGTTGTCGGAATTGCCCAGCGGGATCGAAGGGAAGTTGCCGTTCCCTTCAATTTTCAGCACGGCAAGGTCCAACTCATAGCTCGTTCCCAGTACCTTTGCTTCGTAAGGCTTCTCCGTGTCCTGAACCGTGACCTGTACCACATCGGCGTTATGCACGACATGCTCATTGGTCAGAATATATCCCGTTTTATCGAAGATAAAGCCGGAACCGATCCCCGTCGGAACGAGTTGATCCGAGCCGGAGGAGGAGCCTCCGTTACCGGAACCCTCCGATCCGCCGTAAACATCGTCCCCGAAGAAATAACGGTAGAACGGATCGCTGCTGTACGGATTGCTGCGCGTACCCTGCTTGCTGGATTTAACCAGGGTTTCGATTTTAACAACCGCGGGCCCCGCCTGCTTGACCACATTCGTAACCTCGCCCTGATCAGTGATCGGATAGAGCGCCTGCGTCGCCTTCGGAGAGGAAGAGTCGCTATTGGCCGCTCCCTGCACCGAATTGCCTCCGGAGGAATTGACCTGTGCGGAGGCGGTCGTCGTAGGCGCGCCCGGCGTAAACAGGTTCTGGCGATCCGCAAACACCATGGCTCCCGTAATAATCAGCATTCCCGCCAAAGCGCCGGCGATCACCAATTTAAATGACGAGCGCTTTGAGGGCTTGTTAAACTGCCAGTTTCCCGTGTTTTTTGCGGCTGAGGCGGATGCCGTTTTTCCGTCCCCGTTCGATCCGCCGCTGAGGGAACCTCCGGTGACTTGGCTCATTTCGTAAACATTCGGCATCGGCTTGACCGGTTCCGGACCGGTAATCTCCACTTCTTCCGGCTGGCGGCGCAGCTCGCCTGTGTATCCGCCGTTCTCTCCATTTTTCCCATAAGATTGAAATGGGCCGTACGCATAGTAGTAGGTTGATCCCGAATTCTCTGTCGGTCCGCCGTACGAATCCGCGCTTTGGTCTTTATGATGTTCTTTGTGGTTTGAACCGCTCCCGCCGTCCCCTCCGAAAGATTGATTTTGTTTGTATTTTTCCTCATCCATGATGTTAACCCTCCTTCCCCTGATATTCAGGGGTTCTCTTGTTTTCTTGTCTTTATTTTGTACTATTAACCTTAAGCGTACATTAAAAACAATTAAAAAGGAGATAAAAGCGATAGAGTAAGGGAACACGAAGAAAATGAGGAAGGACTAATGGGTTACCCAGCCTTGCCTGTGGGCGTAAATCGCGAGCTGCGTCCGGTCTTCAAGCTCGCACTTCATTAACAGGTTGCTGACATGCGTTTTCACCGTTTTGATGCTGATATGAAGCTCTTCGGCGATATCTTTATTCGTCTTGCCTTCCGCGATCAGGAGGAGCACCTCTTTCTCCCGTTCAGTCAGTCCGGAATCATCCCCTTGTACGGAACGCTGGCGCAGGCCCCGCGTCAAAGCCTGGGCAACATCCCCGGTCATCACCGGCATCCCCCGATACGCTCCTTGAAGCGCGTAAATCAGTTCCTCCGCGGAAACGGTCTTGAGCACGTAGCTGACCGCACCCGCTTCCACGGCCTGAACCACGAGCTCATCTTCGAGAAAACTGGTCAAAATGACGATCTTCATTTGGGGAAACCGGCTTAGCACCGCTTTTGTGGCTTCCGCTCCATTCATCACCGGCATCATCAAATCCATCAAAATGATGTCGGGGTGATGCTCCCCCCGCTGAAGCAATTCCAACGCCTCCTGCCCGTTTCCGGATTCGGCGATTACCTCGAATCCCGGATCCAGCATCAGATACGTTTTTAATCCCATCCGGACCATGTCATGGTCATCCACGATCATCACTTTGATCTTTTCGCTCATTTCCGTTCTCCCCTTTAGCGTTCTCAAACTTTGGTATATGTACCCGTATCGTCGTCCCCGCACCCGGCTTGCTGATAATTTCGACTTGGCCTCCCAGCTTCTCGGCCCGTTCCCTCATCGTTGTCAGTCCATAGGAGCCCTGTTTTTGCGAGGTGCCGCTGAAGCCCTGACCATCGTCGCTTATGCTGAGAACAACCTGCCTTGGCCCTTCCCGGAGCGAGAGGCTAACGAGGTTGGCCCCCGCATGCTTGACGATGTTCGCCATAGCCTCCTGGATGATCAGAAACAGCTGATGCTCCTTCGCTTCCGATAGGTCGCCCTGCAAGTCCATGTCTTTCATGCCCTTCAGCCCGTTCTGCCGGCAGTAATCCGGGAACCAGGCGTCCAACGCCTCCGAGAGCGTCTTGCCGACAAGCTCCATCGGGCGCAGTTGGGCGATCAGCGCGCGCATTTGCTTCTGGGCGGTGTTCGACATCTGGATTAACTGATCCATGACGGCCTGAGCCTGCTGCTCGTTATTTTCCAGCACCTTCGGGAGCGAAGAAGCGGCCATGTGAATGGCAAAAAGCTGCTGGCTGACCGTATCGTGCAAGTCCCGGGCCAACCGCCGCCGTTCTTCCAACACCGCTCTCTCCGCCGCCTGCTCCTTCTCAATCACTTCCTGCTCGCCAAACTGCTGCAGCAATTGCAGCTTCTTTTCCATCGCGTTCGTCATGTTGTTAAATTCATGGTAGACGCCGGCGAATGTCTGGTCGACTGTCTCCGGCATGCGTACGGACAGATTGCCTTTTGCCACTTGCAGCATATTTAAGTGCAGCAGGTCGATCCGGCCCTGGATGCGCCGTCCGGCGATATAACCGATAATGAGCGTCAAAACGACGACACCCGCCATGTCATAAAGCCAAAACCGGGGATCAAGGACCACGATGACCCCGGTTACGGTACCGACATAGTGGACCATCGCCGCCAAGCTGCCCGTTATCAGGAAAAAGAGCAGCAGTTCCCATTTTGTATTTTTTAAAATTCGCTGTACGATCATTGCGCTATCCCACCATATTCACTTTCACGTCGCCGATGAATACGCTGACCACGAGCTTGACGCGCTTGCTGGCCTCGCCGTAATGCGGCGAATGCACCTGCACATTGGTCATAAACCCTCCCCGCTTCTCGTTCAGCACCTTCAAATCACCGATAAAAGCGCTGGAATTCGCGGTAATTCCGATATCCATATCCTCGGGAATGAACACCTTGACGTCCCCGATAAAGGCCGATACGTTGATTTTCGTTTCCCCGTAAGGAATTTGCGCTTTGGTCAAATCGATAACCGTATCGCCGATAAAATGGGAAATATTCGTCGGATGCAGTTCAAAATAATCCTGTCCCAGATGAACGTCGCCGATAAAGCCAGACTTGTTGATCTTTTCCCGTTTGCCGGAAGCAGCTCCCGTTCCCATGCCATAGGAGTTGTAATTGTAGTCGTAATCGTGCTTGTTGCTATGCTTTGAATTCGGTTTTGTTTTCGATTTCGTTTCTTTCGGCTGGTCCTTCTCTTCCATATCGCCAAAGATCGAATCCAGCGGGGACTCCATTTCCGGAATATAGTCGTCATGAAGCGGCGGTACGGGCGGTCTGGGCGGCGCAGGCGGCGGAAAATCCGGGTTTCGATCCTTCGCTTCGCTCCTCGGCTTAAACAAAACCGCAATCCCGCCGATAATCAGGGCGATCGGGAAGAAAAACTTGAAGAAATCGCCCGGCGACAAATAGATCAGTCCTATATTTCGCGCCAGGAAATAACCGCCGATCGCGATCAGAATTCCGCTTCCGATCAGGCTGGAACCCCTCCAACCGCCATTGGACAGTTGGGCAAGCCCGCCCAGAATCAAAAATACCGGCCAATAGGTCGCAAACAAATAGCCCAAACTCAGATCTGTAATTCCCAACTGATTCAATAAAAACAAGGCTCCGATCCCGATCAAGACCAATCCACCGATCAGCCTTCCGCCTAATCCGCTACGCATTTGCAGTTCCCTCCAATTGTTCTTTCGCTGAATGATTTAAATTCAGTTTACCTTAAACAAGGAATGGACAACAGCGCCGCGGGTTGGAAATGAGCCTCGGTCCCGGGACCGAGGGGCTCCCATTTCTATCCAGTCACAGCGGACATAAAAGAGGCTGTCCCTTTTAGTAGATTCCTACCTCGGGGACAGCCTCGCGCTTCTTTATTGTTGATTTTGTTGTCCGGCAGTCGGGTTAGTTACGGCATTACGGGAAGCTTTTGCTTTTTGGGCAACCGTAGCCATTGATTCTTCAGCGAACTCTTCATTGTACTTCTCGTTTGGTGTTTTATAACCAGGAGAAGCCGCTTTATTTTTTTGATTTGGCATGAGATTCACCTCCCTTTGCATAACACGCACTCACGTACGTTTTCCGGCAGCGAGCTGTACGCTTTACCGCCTTACCTATTATGCTTCCGGGCAGGTTCAAATATGCGAATAATCAAATCGCCTGATCCCATACATTTTCAGGAATTTCTTTGCTGACTTCCATCGCTTTACCCAGCTTGCTTAGCATCGCTTCCGTCAGCTTGCCGTCCCCTTTCCGGATCACCTGGACCTCCACTTCCTTCTTGCCCCATTCCTTAAAGACCTGCTTGGTCGTCGCAAAATAAAGGTCGATCTTGTTGCCTTTAATCGCGGAACCCTTGTCCGCCACAACCCCGTAACCGTAGCCCGGGATATAAAGAATGGTGCCGAGCGGAAAAACTTTCAGGTCCGCGGCGATCGTCGAGACGGTATCTTTGTCCCGGCGCACCTTTACACCGGAATAAGTAATTCCGTATTGCGGATGGCTCGGATGCTTCCCGGTGGATTCATAGCCGGCCGTATAACCTGTTGCCATAACTTTTACCGTTTTTGCGGTTTTTCTGGCTGCCTTGGGTTCATCCTGCTTTGTTGATTGTTTCTGAACGAACAGACTCCCCCGGGAATGGGGCAAGCCAGAACGTTCAAGTATCCGGAGATGAAGCTGATATTCCCGGAGCAAATAATGTTCATATTGAATCGTGGCTGTTTGCACAGCTTTGGCATAAGTTTTGCTATCAGCGGCTAATCCTTGGCTGAAGAGAACCAAAACTAAAATTATGACTGTGGTCCTCCGCCACAATATAAATCGGCGCATATGAAAACCTCCCCCTTATTTCGAAGGGTTTCCACATGCGCCGCAGTTTATACATATTTCTGAGTTATCAAACCGAAAAGGATTAATCTTAAACTCGTTATATCTTGTGGTTGCGAATTTCGTCTTGGAGAAGAGCGAGTACCTCTTCCACCGATTTTGCGCCCAAATCGCCTTCCCCGCGCTTGCGGATCGACACGCTGCCGCTGTTCTGCTCATTCTCGCCGACGACGAACATATAAGGGATTTTTTCAAGCTGGGCTTCGCGGATTTTATAGCCGAGCTTTTCGTTGCGCAAGTCGCTCTCCGTCCGGATTCCTCCGGCCCGCAGCTTGTCTTCCACCTTGCGTGCATACTCTTCGAAAGCGCCCGATACCGGGATGACCTTCGCTTGAATCGGGGACAGCCACAGCGGCAGATTCCCGGCGAAGTTCTCCAGCAGGAACGCGGAGAACCGCTCCATCGTTCCCAGAATCCCGCGATGCAGCACGACCGGACGGTGCTTCTGACCATCGTCGCCGACGTACTCGAGCTCGAAGCGCTCCGGCAGCAGGAAGTCGATTTGTACGGTGGAAAGGGTCTCTTCTTTGCCGAGCGCCGTCTTGACCTGCACGTCCAGCTTAGGACCATAGAACGCGGCCTCGCCTTCCGCCTCGAAGAACGGCAGCCCCGCTTCCTCCACGACTTCGCGGAGCATGCCCTGCGCCGTGTTCCACATCTCGTCGTTCGGGAAGTATTTCTCCGTATCCTGCGGATCCCGGTAAGACAAGCGGAAACGGTATTCCTCGATGCCGAAATCGCGGTACACCTGGCTGATCAAATCCAGCACCCGCTTGAACTCATCCTTGATTTGGTCCAGACGGCAGAAAATATGGGCATCGTTCAGCGTCATGGAACGAACGCGGTGCAGGCCGGTCAATGCGCCCGACATTTCGTAACGGTGCTGCATGCCGAGTTCGGCGATCCGGATCGGCAGATCGCGGTAGCTGCGCAGGTCGCTTTTGTACACCATCATGTGGTGAGGACAGTTCATCGGACGAAGGACAAATTCCTCAACATCAATTGCCATCACCGGGAACATGTCTTCCTGGTAGTGCTCCCAGTGGCCCGACGTTTTGTAAAGGTCCACGTTGCCGAGCACAGGAGTGTACACATGCTGATACCCCAGACGTTCCTCGATATCGACGATGTAACGCTCCAGCGTACGGCGCAGCGTAGCGCCTTTGGGCAGCCAGATCGGCAGCCCTTGTCCGACCAGATTGTTGAAGGTGAAGATGTTCAACTCTTTTCCCAGCTTACGGTGGTCGCGTTTCTTCGCTTCCTCCAGCATAAGCAGATGGTGATCCAGCTCGGCCTTTTTGACGAATGCCGTACCGTAAATCCGCTGCAGCATTTTGTTGTTGCTGTTTCCGCGCCAGTAAGCGCCAGCTACGCTCAACAGCTTAAACACCTTGATTTTGCCGGTGGAAGGAACATGCGGTCCGCGGCAAAGATCAAAAAACTCGCCTTGGTCATAGATCGAAATAACGCTGTCCTCCGGCAAATCGCGGATCAATTCCAACTTGTACGGATCGCCCAGCTCGGTAAAAATCGCCACCGCTTCTTCACGGCCGACCTCGCGGCGGGTAATCGGCAGATTCTCCCCGATAATCCGCTCCATTTCCTTCTCGATCTTCTGCAGATCTTCGGGATTCAGCGGATGCTCCAGATCCATATCGTAATAGAAGCCGTCTTCGATCACCGGTCCGATACCGAGTTTAACTTCCTTACCGCCAAACAGCCGTTTGACCGCCTGCGCCATCAAGTGCGCCGTACTGTGGCGCATAATCTCCAGCCCATCCTTGGAATCGAGCGTGATGATTTCCACCTTAGCCCCGTTGTTCAGTTTGGTGTTCAGGTCTACCGCCTTGCCGTCGATTTTGCCGGCCACAGCGTTTTTGCGCAGGCCGCTGCTGATCGAAGCCGCCACATCCTCCAGCGTGCTTCCTTCCGCATATTCCCGGACGGAACCGTCCGGGAGCGATATTTGGATTGCCATACCATTTCCTCCTTGATCAAAATATGTGCTTGGGCAACAAAAAAAGCCCGTCCCGGAAAGGGACGAGCGTTCATTTACCCGTGGTTCCACCCTTATTCAGCCATCTGCATCTGATCAAAAATGGCCCTTAATAAGCATTTTGTAACGGAAATGACCCGGTGATTCCTAATGCTGCCGCAAAAAACGGCAGGTTCAAAACCACAGCTGCAAAGGGGTAAACCAAAACCGGAGCACAAGGGAATTTCAGCCGGGTTCCCTCTCTCTGGATATGTCCTTTTGTTTCGGCTCATGTCTTTGTCAACGCTATTGTGGTAATTCTTGATATGCAAAAACAGTCACATTAATCATGTGTAATTATAAGCCTTCCCCCTTGGAATCGTCAAGAACCCGATGTTCCCTGGTCCCGCGGCCTGGATTCCTTGCGAAGTGAACGGCAGTGGACGCATTGAAGACAGAGCTGCACCCGATCTCCGAAAATCCGGGAAATCGTGGCTATAATCTGGGCGTCCGGATGAGAGGTGTGAATGTGAATCCGCTGCGGGGACAAAGAGATTAAAGCGCTGACCACCATATCTTCCATCTCCATCTCCTGGTCCGCCATTTGCGCGATAACGTAGCCGACGGAGGGGGGCGTAATTTTGGCAAACTGCTCATTATAAATGCCGAACTCTTGCCCTTCCTTATGAATGAGATGAATGAGCGGAGTTAACGGCTCCTGAAAGTGAACAAAATATTGCAAAAGGTGGATAAACTCCTCATACTGCTGATCCAACAGATATTCTTCCATCGCCAGGTCCACCATTTCGCGCAGCTTGTCTTTGTAGCCTCTTAAGCGGAACTCGATAAAACCATCGATATCCAGATAATGCGCTTCTTCCAGGTAAAAAGTAAGGGCCCTCCGAATTTCATTCGTTCGGTGCCGTTTCGCCGCCCGATCCCCCTCCTCTTCGCCCGATAGCATTCTGGCGCAAAGTTCCATCACCGCCGCTTCCTCCTCGCGGGAGGAGAATCGATACAGCTTGGAGGCGATATCGCCGGCCAGTTCCGCTTCCTTGACTTCCACAATAAAACGGGAGATACCCCGGGCGAGATCGTCTTTAATTTGACACCGCAGTTCGTCCGTAGCCCGTTCTCCCTTCCCGGTGGCCGACAACACCATACGCATACCGGGTTCATCAGGGGGATAATAAGTCTTGATCCGGGCAGTCCCTTTATGTACCGCGCTCTCCTCATCGCAAATATAGTTCAGAAACCGTCGTTTCTGTTCTAAACTTCGGGTGGCCATGTGCAGCGAAAAAAAATCCATAAGTCCTCCCCCTTTCGTATCCTTCACAAAGTATATGGTGGGAAGGATACGGATATACAGGGGCGGACTTATGGAAAGATAGCCAAAGCTGCCAAAAGAAACAGCCTTTAATTCTGCATGATAAAATCGCGCTCGATGCTGGAATTTTGATCGAATACGCGCAAAATGTCGTACTTCGTATTCCGTTGGGCCGGCGTCTTCCCTGCGGAACGGATAATCGACAGAATCGACTCGATGTTCACCTTATGGGTCGCTCCCGCCGAGGAAACGACATTCTCCTCGATCATCGTACTGCCGAAATCATTGCAGCCGTACTGCAGCGACAGCTTCCCGACCTCAGGCCCCATCGTGACCCAGGAAGACTGCAGGTTCTTGATGTTATCCAGCACGATCCGGCTGATCGCCACCGTTTTCAGATAGGATTCCGGCGTTTGCCGCTCGGCCTTCAAATTCGTATTGTCCGGTTGGAACGTCCACGGGATAAAGGCCAGGAAGCCTTCGGATGGATATCCGTTTTGAATGCACTCGTCCTGAGCTTCACGGACACGCAGCAGGTGAAGGGCACGTTCTTCCATCGATTCGCCGAAACCGATCACCATCGTCGCCGTCGTATTCATCCCGATCTTATGAGCTGTCTGCATTACGTCCATCCAGTCCCGCCAGGAGCCTTTCAGGCGGCTGATTTTGCGCCGGGTGCGGTCGTCCAGGATTTCCGCTCCCCCGCCGGGCAGGGAATCCAGGCCGGCGGTATGGATTTCACGCAGTACTTCTTCCAGCGACAAGCCTTCCGACACTTCTTTCATTTTCATGATTTCCGCAGGAGAGAAGGAATGCATCGTGATATCCGGGAACCGTTCCTTGATCGCGCGAAGCAGATTGGTATAATAGCTGAACGGAAGATTCGGGTTCGTTCCGCCCTGCATCAGAATTTCGGTGCCGCCGACATCGATCGTTTCCTGAATTTTCTGGAAAATCGCTTCATCCGGCAAAACATAACCTTCCTCCGAACCCGGACGGCGATAAAACGCGCAAAACCGGCAGTACACATCGCAAACATTGGTGTAGTTTACGTTCCGCCCGATGACGAAGGTGGTAATGGGATCGGGATGCTTCCGCTCCATCAGGATGTTTGCGGCATGGCCTATTTTCTCTACTTCCTCCGACTCAAATAGTGCGATCGTATCTTCAAGATCCAGACGCTCGCCTTGTAGCGCCTTGTCTAAAATAGGGTTGATTGCAGTCATGATCACTGCCTCCTTAAAACTATAAATGCAAACCAAATTGCTGAAAATTTAAGATGATAGTTCAATCGTAACACAATCCGGGCAGAAAAACAGCACTCGATCTTGTACCCTTCCGCCATTTCGGGCGTTTCCCGGGTTGACAACACATGCAGAAATGGATATATTCACCACTATATTTACCACTTTAAATCCATGTGTTATGTGAAAATAAACGAAAACCGTCGGAGACACTTGCGTTCTCCGACGGTTTTCGTCATGTAAGGCCGCGGTCTAAAATCAGCTGTTCCGCAGGGCCTCATCCAAATCGGCGATCAGATCATCTATGTCTTCGAGGCCGACGGAGAAGCGGAGCAACCCGTCGGTAATTCCCCGTTCGAGCCGGACTTCCGGCGGCATGGACGCATGGGACATCATGGCAGGGTAAGAGAGAATGCTTTCGACGGCCCCGAGACTGACGGCGACGAGCGGGAGCTTTACCTGGCTAAGCACCCGTTTGGCCCGCTCGCCGGAACCCACATCGAAGGAAACGACAGCGCCGTATCCGGCGGACTGCTTTTCCTGGACCTCCCGGCCGGGATGATTCGGCAGGCCGGGGTAATATACGGCCGAGATATCTTGACGGCCGTCAAGCCAGTCCGCCAGCTTGCGGGCGCTGATTTCGCTATGCGCCATCCTTGCGCCCAGCGTTTTCATCCCCCGCATCAGCAGCCAGGACTCCTGGGCGCCAAGCACAGTGCCGAGGCCGTTCTGCACAAATTTCAGGCGGCTGGCCAACGCTTCGTCCCGGGCTACGGCCAGACCGGCCAGCACGTCGCTGTGTCCGCCGAGGAATTTGGTCGCACTGTGCAGCACGATGTCGACGGAAAGCTCGATCGGACGCTGATAGTACGGCGTCATAAATGTATTGTCCACGATGCTGATCAAATCGTGCTTCCGGGCCCATTCGGCCACCGCTCCGATATCGGTGATTTTCAGCGTAGGATTTGACGGCGTTTCCATGTATACTGCCTTCGTATTGGGCTGCAGCGCGGCCTTGACCGCATCCAGGTCCGTCATATCGACGAAGGTCGTCTCGATGTTCATCCGGCTTAAAATCTGGGTAAGCAGCCGGTATGTCCCCCCGTAAACATCCTCCGTCACGATGAGGTGGTCGCCGGCCGAAAACAGCATGAACGTCGAGGAAATGGCCGCCATTCCACTGGCGTAGGCAAAGCCGCCAACCCCGCCTTCCAGAACTGCGATATACTCCTCCAACGCCTGGCGGGTCGGATTACCCGACCGGCTGTAATCATGCGTCGGCGGATTAAAAATATCATGGTGGTGGAAGGTCGAAGCCTGGTAAATCGGCACGCTGGAGGCTCCGGTCGCCGAATCCACTTCGCTGCCGAAATGGATCAGCCGCGTATCGAATTTGTGAGGCCGCTTTTCTTCCCGGTTCCGCTCATTCATTTTGCGCCCCCCTCTTCCACTTCGCGGCGGGCCGCTTCCAAAGCCCGGCCCAGATCCTCGATCAAATCCGCAGGGTGCTCGATTCCGACCGAGAAGCGGAGCAGCCGGTCGTCCACCCCGACGGCATCGCGGATTTCCGCCGGAATATCGGCATGCGTCTGAACGGCCGGATAGGTCATCAGCGATTCCACACCGCCCAGGCTCTCGGCAAAAGCGATGAGCTCGAGGTTCCGCAATACCGGCTCCACGTAACGGGCATCGCTTACCTTAAAGGAGAAGATGCCCGTATTTCCGCTGGACTGCCGCTTCTGGATGTCATAGCCCGGATGATCGGGCAGACCGGGATGATACACCTCGGCGATTTGCGGATGCTGCAGCAAATACTCGGCGATAGCCAGCGCATTGCTCTCGTGGCGTTCCATCCGCAGTGCCAAGGTCTTCATGCCGCGCATAAGCTGATAGGAGTCGGAGGGGCTGAGCACCGCCCCGATCGAATTATGCAGAAAGGCGACTTCCTGGGAGAGTTCTTCGCCTTTGGTTACAATCAGTCCGGCCAGCACATCGTTATGGCCGCCCAGGTACTTCGTCGCGCTGTGTACAACGATGTCCGCGCCCAGTTCCAGCGGGCGTTGAAAATAAGGGGTCAACAGCGTATTGTCCACCACCGTAAGCAGCCCATGGCGCTTGGCCCACAGGCCCACGGCTTCAAGATCGGTCACCATCATCAGCGGGTTGGTCGGCGTCTCGATGAAAACGGCTTTGGTGTTCGGTTTTCGCACGCTTTCCAAGGCGTCCAGATCATTCGTATCGACATAGGAGGATGTAATTCCGAACCGGGAAAGGATCCGCTCAAGCAGCCGGTAAGTTCCGCCGTACAAGTCCAGTGATACGATCAGATGATCCCCTTGCGAGAACAGGCTGAACACCGTCTGCAGCGCCGCCATGCCCGAACTGCAGGCGAAGCCGGCATCTCCGCTTTCCAGCGCGGCCGCGGCCTCTTCCAACACGGTCCGCGTCGGGCTTTTGGTCCGCGAATAGTCAAACCCGGTACTCTGCCCCAGGCGGGGATGACGGAAGGCGGTCGCCTGATAGATCGGATAAGTGACCGCTCCCGTAACCGGCTCCTCGGTCGACCCGATCTGAGCCAGTCTGCTGTCCAAATGCCATTCTTTATTTTTTGCCACTGCGTACCCCTCCACTAATCAAATATGGTATATAAGTTCAGCCATTTCATCGATATCATACGGTGTTTCCTGATACACATAGTAGTTCAGCCAGTTGGAGAATAATAAGTTGGCATGCGCTTTCCAAGTCGATCTGGGGGTTTTGGCGGGATCATTGTTCGGATAATAGTTCACCGGGAGATCGATATCCAGCCCTTTGGCGGCGTCGCGATCGTACTCCCATTTCAGGGAACCCGCGTCATACTCCGAGTGACCGGTCACAAAAATTTGTTTTCCGTCCCGTGAAGCCACGAGATAAATCCCGGCTTCCTCCGATTCGGCGAGAATCTCCAACTCCGGCGAGCGCTCGATATCCTCTCTGGATACGTCCGTATGGCGGGAATGCGGAACCTGGAACACTTCATCAAATCCGCGCATTAACTTAACACGAGGATAGTTGACAGAATGGGAGAAGACACCGAAGCATTTTTGCTCGAGCGGAATTTTACGGACTCCGTAATGATAATATAAGCCGGCTTGGGAAGCCCAACAAATATGCATGGTCGAAGTCACGTGCGTCTTGCTCCATTCGAAAATTTCCTTCAATTCCTCCCAATAGTTGACTTCTTCAAAATCCAGTTGTTCGACAGGAGCGCCCGTCACGATCATTCCGTCAAACCGGCGGCTCTTGATCTCGTCAAAGGTTTTGTAGAACATCTCCAAATGCTCCGCTGAAGTGTTCTTCGAGATATGGGAGCGGGGGTGAAGCAGTACGATTTCTACCTGAAGGGGTGTGTTGCTGAGCAGACGCAAAATTTGCGATTCCGTCGTTTCCTTGGTCGGCATCAGGTTCAAAATGGCAATTCTGAGGGGCCGAATGTCCTGCTGGTAGGCCCGGCTCTCATCCATCACAAAAATATTCTCGTTCGCAAGCACTTCCTTGGCCGGCAGATGATCCGGTACTTTAATCGGCATTACATTCCAACTCCTTTTTACTTTAGATTTTGCGGGTTATTCGGGTGAAAGCGGGCAATAACAAGAAAAAGACCTCTCTCCAAAGAGAAAGGTCATCATTTATTCCTGAATGCGCCTCTCTCATCTCTCAGAAACCTAAGTGCATCACATCATGCTCTTTAAGCTCTGCAAGAATTAGCACCGTGCGACGTATCGCCGGTTGCCGGGTATCATCGGGCCAGTCCCTCCACCTACTCTTGATAAGAAAATCGTCTCAATATTCTGTTTTTAAAATTCAAATTGAAACAGGTTGATTTCATTATACATGAATTCTCTTTTTTAACAAGCTGTGCGTCAATTTTTATCCACAACTTTTTGGCTTGAAACAATTCAATCCCCGGCGTTATACTAGACAAGTGCTTAAGAGGCACCCCATAAACCCATAGTAAAGAGGTGAATCCGAGAAATGGAAGGCGACCCGAGTCCGCAGCGCATGGACCTGAAGAAACAACCGCATAGGAAACCGATCAGCAGGCGCCGCGTGGAGAGTAACGGGCACTTTCTTTTCCCGGTGTTTTCATAAAACGCCTTTTTTCGGCGTTCGCCGTGCTGATCCCTTTCCTGTGCTCACAAAAAATGAGCATATCCCGGCTGCCTAAGCCGGAAAAGGGAGTGATTGGTATGAAAATCCGTCATGTGGTGGCCGGTGTATTTAAACCGGTCGAAGACGTGGAACTCACGACAACCCCGCCTGAGGAAGGCTTCTACTGGATCGACGCGGACGTTGAGGACCTGGAGCTGCTTCAGCCGCTGTTCTCGCTGCATGATCTTGCCGTTGAGGACTGCCTGTCCGAGGAGGAGCAGCGTCCGAAAATCGAAACTTACGACAACCATTACTTTATTGTAGTTAACAGCATCCGTTATGATGACGAGGAAATCTTTCTGCGGGCGCTGAACATCTTTCTGGGAAGACACTACATCATCACCGTGACCAAGCAGAAAATCAACGAACTCCGGGCCGTCAAGCCGATTCTCTGGGAACAGGAAGTCAGCGAGCCCGACCGTTTTCTTTATTTTCTTATCGACCTCGTGGTCGACAACTACTTCTCTGTCGGCGACCGGATCGAAGTCAAGATCGAAAAGCTGGAAGAGGATATTTTGATGCACACCAAACGTTCGCACCTGAACGAGATCATCGGTTTGCGAAGCGAGATTTTGTGGTTGAAGAAAATGCTTGGCCCTCAAAAAGAAGTCATCAATATTTTAAATAAAAAAGATTTGCGCCTGATCGACGATCAATTGCAAAAATATTTTAGCGATATATACGAAAATGCAGTTAAAATTTCCGAAAACTTCGATACTTTTCGGGAATTGATCGGGAACTTGCGAGAAGCTTATCAGGCGGCGATCGCCAACCGGGCCAATGAAATCATGCGCGTATTTACCGCCATCACGACGATTTTCATCCCGCTGACCCTGATTACCGGTATATACGGGATGAATTTCAAACACATGCCAGAAATCGATTGGAAATACGGTTACTATGTTGTCCTGGGCGTCATGGTCGTCCTGGGTGCCGGAATGTTCTACTTGTTCCGCAAACGGGACTGGATATAATACGAACCTGTTTATAATATACAGCGCCTTTTCTCCGCCTCACCCTCCTTTCGGGTTGGATGGAGAAAAGGCGTTGTTTTGTTTTTGAAAGTTAACCGGCTTTCTGCGCGTTATCCTTATGCCGA
The DNA here is from genome assembly GCF_036864765.1 of Paenibacillus sanfengchensis. Lineage (NCBI taxonomy): Bacteria > Bacillati > Bacillota > Bacilli > Caryophanales > Paenibacillaceae > Paenibacillus > Paenibacillus sanfengchensis. Next base: position 155,227 of record NZ_JBAGJC010000003.1, read on the forward strand.
CGGTAGGAGAGACGCAGCAGACGGATGCGCTCATAGAGCTGATCCAGGTTCGCCGCATCGATCGTCTCCTGATCGTAGGCCCGCTGCAATACGGGCTTGAGAAAACCGTCCCCCAGTTCCTCAAACGCCTGCCAGACCGCGTTTTTCTCTTCCGCCGGCATGTCTTTCAGCTCCAACTGAACCAAGGCCTCGGTCGTGTATCCATCTTTCTCGAATTGCTCTAGCAATTCGACGGCATCCCTCCGTTCAAGCCCCGTCCGCTCGCAGACCCCTCCCAAATTTTGGCCTTGGGCCATGGCCTCCAGAGCCTGGCGCCGCAGGCTGAACTTCTCCATCTCCATGCGGAATTTGACTTCCTTCTGCTTATACATCCAGGAACGGAAGGTGTCTTCGTCGATGACCCGTTCAACCCAATCGAGCGGAAACTCTCCCGGCCGCTCTCCGTCCTGCGCCCCGGTTAAGGCAAGCAGTTCGGGTCCGTATTCGGCCGCCTTGTTCTCCCCGACGCCGGGCAACTGAAGCAGTTCGTCCGTTGTCCGCGGCCGGAATACGCTGATCAGGCGGAGCAGCCGGTTGCTGGCGATGAGATAGGGAGCCTTCCGCTCTGCGGAGGCTTTCTTCCGCCGCCAGCCGCACAGTTCATTGTACAGCGGTTCGTTCTCATGAAGCTCGCTGTAACAAATCAGCCTCTGTGCGGCCATGCCCCTTCCGTGAAACTCCTCCCTCTCATCCCATATCCCTTCGATCACCGGACGGAAGCCTTCGCCCAGCTTTATAACCAGCCTGTGCCGATAAATATGGAGCATTTCCGACCAGGAGCCGCCTTCGTACCAAATCGTCTCACTCTCCCCCTCTCCCGTCGATTCGTTCCAGCCTATCCTCCAAATCCCATCCTCTTCGCCGATCCACACCTGGGCATCGCCGGCGGTTACTCCGCTCTCCTTCTTCTCCAGGCTGTTCAGAAAAACAATCCGCATCCCTTCTAACCTCCTTCGACTGTCAGCAACGACAGGCGTTTCCATCCATTCCCAAAACGCAAAAAGCACCTCTCCTGAATGATTCAAGAGAGGTGCTTCCTCAAGTCGTATACTGTTATTCCTAATGATACCATTTTTTCGGAGATTGTCAATCCGGATTATTTTGACCCCCCTTCATTTCCACGAGCGACCGATTATCCGCTATAATGACAGAAGACAACTCGTTTCTTAGGAGGCCATGCTATGACCGTATCGAATCAGGATTTGGACTTTTTATCCGACAGCACGGAAAGCACATCGACCCGTTTTGTCACTTTTATCGGTAATTCCTTAAAACGCTTTGACCTGGCGATTACCACGACTAACCGTTTTTACGGCAAGAAACTTGTCACCGATCTCCAGAACGGAAAGACCGCAATCTTAGGCACCGACGACCTGGAGGAAGAAGGGTACCTGGAGCATGTTTTCGCGCTAAATGAAGAAGAGGGCGGCGAACTGCGCAGCTTTTTGTACCAGGTTGTCGGAGACGCTTATTTCACCGATTAGACCCGGGTGGTTATTCCTTTCGTTCTGCCCGCGGGCCAAAGCACGCCAGCAGCAGGAATGAAATCAGTACCATCCATCCCGCCCAAGCCCAGGCTGACGCGGTATCGCCGGATTCCACGGCCATGTAAATGGCCGTCGGCAGCGTCTGCGTTCTTCCCGGGATGTTGCCGGCCAGCATTAGGGTCGCTCCAAATTCGCCAAGGGCTCGGGTAAAGGACAGCACAAATGCTGTCGTCAGGGAACGTCCGGCAAGCGGGATTGCGACCCGCAGCAATAGCTGGAGCTCGGAGGCTCCCAGCGACCGGCCGGCGGCCAACAGGTCCCGATCGATGGAGGCAAAGCCGGCCTTGGCCGACTGATACGCCAACGGGAACGCGACGACGGCGGCGGCCAAGACGGCCGCTCCCCAGGTAAACACGATCGGCAAGCCGGATAGCGCTTCGAACCACCGGCCGATAAAGCTTCTGCGTCCGAAGGCCATAAGCAGCAGGAACCCGACTACGGTAGGCGGGAGCACCATGGGAAGCATAAAGACCGTTTCAAGCACGATTTTCCCGCGAAATTTCTTTCCTGTCATGATCCAGGCCAGATATCCGGCAAGCAAGAAGGCGAGCGTCCCCGCCAGCAAGGACACTTTGAGGGACAGGACGACAGGAGACCAGAAAGAAGCGGGGTTCATGGCCGCTTACTCCGGAACCGTGAACCCATGGTCCATAAACACTTGACGCGCCTCCCGGGTTTGTAAAAATTGCAGGAATTGGCCGGCTTCCTCTTGGAATTCGGAGGCGGTCACGACACCTGCCGGATAAAGAATAGGTGCATGGCTTTTTTCGTCGACGACAAGCCCGGTTTTGATGTTCGGGGATCCTTTCGCATCGCTCTCATAAACGAACCCGGCGTCCACATTCCCGGATTCCACATAGGTCAGCACCTGGGTGACATCTTTGGCGAATACCATTTTGGGAGAAAGAGATTCCCATAGTCCGTTGTGCTCCAAAGCTTCACGGGTATATGCCCCCGCGGGGACCACCTCGGGCTCTCCAAGCGCGATCGTCCCGAAATTCGCGTTCTTCAAATCCGCCAAGGAGGCAAGCTTGCCCGAAGCGTCGGCGGGCAGAACCAAAACGAGTCGGTTGCAGAGCAGGTCCATTTTGCTCTCGGGCTTGATAAGCCCTTTGTCGATCAGGGCGTTCATCTGTTTTTGGCCTGCCGATAGAAACAGATCCACGGGTGCCCCCTGCTCGATCTGTTTTTGCAGGGAACCCGAAGCTCCGAAATTCATAGTTAGGCGAATATTCCGGTGTTCTTTTTCGAAGAGCGGCGCAATCTCTTCCAGACTCCCTTTCAAACTGGCCGCCGCCGAAACGGTGAGCGTCACGTTCTCTTTTGTTTCGGAGCTTGCCGCCGCCTGTTGTATGGCCGCTTGTTGGGTCGGTGTTCCGCAGGAGGTAATAACACCGGTGATAAGCAGCAAAATAAAAACGAGGGTTCCCGCGCGGAAACGGGAATCAAGGAATCGCAGCATATATGTATGCCTCCCATAGTATTAGTTAAATATATTCTATTCTATTTTGTTATATTTGAATATAACCAGTTATAATTAGACATAAAATCGTCAATTGGAGGTCTCCGGATGAGCGAGATTTCATATACAGCCGAGGAAGTTGCCAAGCTGTTAAAAGTATCGAAGTTAACGGTGTACGACCTGATCAAAAAGGGCAGCCTGCCCGCGTACCGTGTCGGGAAACAAATGCGTATCGATGCGGATGATTTGGAGCAGTACAAAAGAATAGCCAAAGGCGGGGCTCTCCATCCCGCGCCTCAAAGCGAGACGTTACTGTCTGGCGGCAGCCTTCCGCCGCAGCCGGCGGCGGCTGAGAAAAGACGCCAGTCCACGGACGTTTCGCGGGTTCCGGGCACCCTGGTCATCACCGGGCAGGATCTGAGCCTCGATTTACTGGCCAAGCATCTTGAACGCGCCAATCCGGAACTGCGTCCGCTCCGCTCCCATGACGGAAGTCTCGACGGGCTGATCTCCATGTATCAAGGGAACAGCGACATCGTCAGCACGCATCTGCTGGATGGGGACACGGGGGAATACAATCTGCCATACATCAACAAAATTCTTACCGGCCATTCTTATCTTGTGATCAACCTGCTGCTTCGCCAGGCGGGACTCTATGTACGCCGCGGGAACCCTAAGCAGTTGAAAACCTGGAGCGATCTCGGACGCAAAGGCATCAGACTGATCAACCGCGAAATCGGTTCCGGGGCCCGGGTGCTCCTGGACGAGCAACTGCGTCTGCACGGCATCTCCCGCACCGGAATCGACGGGTATGGGGAGGTAGAAACGAGCCATTTGGCGGTCGCCGGCAAGGTTGCGGCAGGGCAGGCCGATGTCGGCGTCGGCATCGAAAACGCCGTGTCCCTGATCGCCGAGGTCGATTTTATCCCCTTGATTCAGGAAAGATACGACCTCGTTGTTCTCAAAAAGAAGGAAACGGCTCCTTGGATCGACCGGTTCCTTGAAACCGTCAAATCACCCGAGTTCCGTCAAGAGCTGGCCTCCATTCAAGGATACGATTTGTCTTTAAGCGGACAGGTTTTGTACGATAGTGAAGTTTGATAACTCACACACTAGAAGTGCACCGCCGTCAAATTAAAGAGGGTTCCTCACGCCGATCGCCCTTGACCGCTTCCCTTTGAAGCCGGGCAGGTGAATAAGAGCCTTAAGCGCCTTAAGCGGCGCTATTTTGTCGAATTTGGCTCCTTCGTACGGAATAGCGGAGTTTTTGGTCCTTATTTTGGGAAAATGAGGGTCGAAACCAGATTTTGGGCTCCACTTTAGGGAAATAAGGCCTTTTTGAACCGCTATTATCACCCAAGAGCCGAATCGGACCGAAATAGCGCCGCAAAAGGCCGCTAACGCAGTGAACGGCCGGAGAATTTGCGGGCACCGGACACCACAAAAAAACAGCGATTCCCCCGTAAGGAAGAATCGCTGCTTTTCATTTACACGAAGTTGCCGCAACTTGTTCACTCATTACGGCGTGGCCGCCAGTCCCATCCACGAAACGATGCTGGCCATTTCGAGCTCCTCGAATTTGGAAGCGACCGAGGCCGCGTTCATTTCAAACCGGCACTCGTCGATACAGCACTCCAATTCCACATCGCAGCGGATCTCCGCCAGCCGTCTCGACAGATGCAGCATGTCCAAGTCGTTCTCGATTTTGGTACGGACCGATTTGGACAAGGCGGAAAGATTGTCCAGAATCCCCTCCACCGAGCCGTGCTCCTGTACAAGTTTCAACGCGGTTTTCTCGCCGATTCCGCGCACACCGGGATAGTTGTCGCTGGTGTCGCCCATAAGACCTTTCAAGTCTATGATCTGGCGGGGAGCCAGCTGCTTTTCCTCCATCAGGGATTCAGGCGTATAGACCATATAATTCCCGTGGCCTTTTTTCATAATGATAACGCTTGTCCACTCGTTCACCAGCTGCAGCATGTCATGGTCCCCCGTAAGGATGAAGACCTGCATGTCGGGGCTGAACCGGGCGGCCAGTGTACCGATGCAATCGTCCGCCTCATAGCCCGGGCTGCTGACATTGGGGATGCCCAAGCTCTCCATGACGTCCCGTATGATCGAAAACTGCGGAATCAGTTCATCCGGCGCCTCCGAGCGGTTGCCTTTATAAGCCGAAAACTGCTCCGTCCGGAACGTTTTGCTGCCCAAATCCCAGCAGCAGGCGATATGCGTCGGGGAAAATTTTTGCACCGCATCCCAAAAATAACGCATAAACCCATAAACCGCATTCGTAGGCAGCCCCGCCTTCGTGCGCCGGATATATCCCGTAGCCGCCGAAGCATAATAGGCGCGGAACATCAATGCCATCCCGTCAACCAGCAGAATGCTCTCCCGTCCGCTTTGTCCGGTGTTCATAATTTCGCTCGCTTCCTTTCGTTCTATGGGATACCTCCCATGATTATTGCTCTCGCCAAGTCTTCTCGAACATGTCTTCCTTGAAGCCTACGGTCACCTGCTTGCCGTCCGTCACCAACGGGCGCTTGATCAGCATTCCGTTCGAAGCGAGCAAGGCCAATTGCTCATCCCGGGACATGGCGGGCAATTGATCTTTCAGCCCCATTTCACGGTAGGCATCGCCGCTGGTATTGAAAAATTTCTTCAATTCCAGGCCGCTCAGCGAGACCATCTCCACCAGCTCTTCTACGCTTGGGGGCGTCTCTTTGATGTTCCGCGAGTCCAGTGTGTAGCCCTGGCCCTCCAGCCATTTCACCGCTTTGCGGCAGGTGCCGCAGGGCGGATATTGGTAGACTTTCAATTCTTTCATCGTATGATTCCTCCTACTTGCTAACTCACTACCTAACTAACTCTTGCAGCTTTCGCCGCAGGTTCTCCATATCCTCGGGCAAGGGCGCGCGAAAAAGCAGCGTCTCCCCCGTAAGGGGATGGCGGAACCCCAGTTCGGAAGCGTGCAGGGCTTGACGCTGAATAACGCCGTCGAACGGCAATACATCCCCGGGCGTTTGCCCCTCAGGCTCCAGCCCTTTGCCGCCGCTCCCCGTATACATCTTATCCCCGATCAAAGGATGCCCGATCGAAGTCATATGAACGCGGATTTGATGCGTTCTGCCCGTCCCGAGCCGCAAATCTACCATCGCTCCCGCCCGGTAACATGCGGAGACTTTGTAAAAAGTCAGCGCCGGATATCCGGTTGGAGTAACGATACGGCGGTGCGGCTCCGCGGGATCCCGGTCGATCGGGCCGTCGATTACCCCTTCGTCCGGCCGGGGACAGCCGTAAACGAAAGCCGTGTACTTTTTTGTCACTTTTCCCGCGATGAGCTGTTCGGAAATATGCTGGTGGATATAAGCGTTTTTCGCAATCGCCACCAGCCCGCTGGTCTCTTGATCCAGCCGGTGAACGGGACGAAAGCGGACCTGCTCCCCTTTTTCCCGCCAATAGTGCACGACCCCGTTCGCCAGCGTATCCGTATAATGGCCATGGGTCGGATGAACGATCACGCCCGGCGCCTTGTTGACGATCAGAAGCGCATCATCTTCAAATACAATCTCAAACGGTATCGGCTGCGGCAAAATATCGTCCGAGACCTCCTGCTCCAAGGAGATGGCGACCAGATCGCCCGTTTTAACGGGTACGCTGATATACACCCTTTCTCCGTTCAGCATGACGCCCCGTTCCGTCAGCTTGATGCGCGACAGCAGCTTGCGGGAGACTCCGAGCTTTCGCTGCAGGACGGTTTTGAGCAGCCAGCCGTCTTCATTTTCAGTAACGGTATACGTAATCGGTCTATAATAAGCGGTCATGATTTTCTGCCGAACACCTTCGCACTTCGCACATATTCCACATCCGGGGTCTGCTGACGGACATTAGCGGTCCGGGCGGCCGCAAAGAAAAAGTCCGAAAGGCGGTTCAGATATTTGATCGCTTCCCAGTTCACATCCATCTTCTTGCTCAGCGATACCGCTTGCCGTTCGGCCCGGCGGCAGACCGTTCTGCACACATGCAGCGCGGAGGATAGAGCCGTTCCCCCCGGCAGAATAAACCTCTCGAGCGGAGGATTTTCCGCTTGGTAGCGATCGATCCAGGATTCCAGACGCTCCGCCAAATCGGCTCCGACCTTATACGGCCGCTCTTCGAGCTTGGCATAGGCAAGATCGGATCCGCAATCAAACAATTCCTGCTGAATCTGCTCCAGATCTTCCTTCAAATCGGCAAAAAGTGCGTCATCGGCATAGCTCCCCGCCAAACCGACAAAGCTGTTCAACTCGTCGATCGTGCCATAGGCTTCAACCTGGATGTCATCCTTGTCAACCCGCCCGCCAATCACCGAAGTATGCCCCTGGTCACCGGTTCGTGTGTATATCGCCATTTCAATAGCCCCCTTTTTCTTAAGTTCCAATATACCACATATTTAAAAAAGAAGATCCTTGAAGGATCTTCTTTGGTATGCTCTGGATATCACGTTATTCCGGTTCGCGGTCAGCCTGCAGAAAGGGCTATTTGCCGTCCCGGCGGATCCTCATAAACTCATTGATTTTCAAATCCAGCAAACTGCTGATTTCAATCACGATGTCCGAAGTAAACGAATTTTCCTGCTGAAATAGCATCTCCATTTTACTCCGCAATAAATGGATTTCATCCTCCAAGGAAATTGCTTGTGGTGAAGCCTTGCAATCGACTTCGTTTATCCATTGGTTCGATTGATTGCCTTCAGCGATCACAATCCCGGCCATGTCATAAGGCATATCGTATTCACCACAACCCAAACGTATCCCTCCCTGAGAAATTAAATCTCTTCCAAAATGAAATTATACCATGCCAATTGGACAGTAATCAATTAAAAAATGAAAGAAATGTTAATTAACCCCATTTCCCGGGTAGGTTCCCTTCGCTTTAGCCCATTTTTAATTTGTGAATGAACTCTCCCATACGATGCAGCGCTTCGCTAATCTGCGATACGGAAGTCGCATACGAGCAGCGAAGGAAGCCTTCGCCCCCCGCACCGAACACATTCCCCGGCACGGCAGCTACCTTCGCCTCAAGCAGAAGCTTCGTCGCAAATTCATCCGAGCTCAAGCCGGTCGATGAGATGCTCGGGAAGGCATAGAATGCGCCCTGCGGTTCATGGCAGGTCAGACCGATATCCCGCAGCCCCTGCACGATCAATCTTCTGCGCTGATTGTAGGATTCGACCATATGGTCCTTCTCCTGCAAGCCGTTCTTCAGTGCCTCCAACGCTGCCACCTGCCCCATCACGGGCGCGCACATCACGGTGTATTGGTGGATCTTCAGCATGGCGTAAATCAGATCGGGATGCCCGCAAGCATAGCCCATCCGCCAGCCGGTCATCGCGAAGGCTTTGGAGAAGCCGTTCACCAAGATCGTCCGGTCCTTCATGCCCGGAATCGAGGCGAAGCTGACATGCTTCTCTCCATAGGTCAATTCGGAGTAAATTTCATCGGAAATCACGATCAGGTCGTTCTCCTCGACGATCTTGGCAATCGGCAGCCAATCTTCATAGCTCATAATTCCGCCGGTCGGATTGCTCGGATAGTTCAAAATCAGCACTTTCGATTTCGGCGTAATTTTGGCTTTAAGCTGTTCCGGCTTTAATTTGAAATTATCCTCGGCAAAGGTTTCGATTTCCACGGGAACCCCGCCTCCGACCTGCGTGATCGGGGAATAGGAGATATAACAAGGAACCGGGACCAAAATCTCGTCTCCGGGCACGATCAAGGCGCGAAGAGCCAGGTCAATCGCTTCGCTGCCGCCCACGGTGACCAAAATTTCATCTTTCGGACTATATTTCACGGAATAGCTGTTGTACAAATATTCGGCGATCGCTTCGCGCAGTTCCGGTGTTCCCGCGTTGCTCGTATAGCTTGTGAATCCCCTCTCTAGCGAGTAAACGCAAGCTTCTCTGACATGCCAAGGGGTGATGAAATCCGGTTCGCCTACCCCCAGCGTGATAATGTCCTTGTTGCCGCTGGCGAGATCGAAAAACCGCCGAATGCCCGAAGGCTGAATTTCTCTGACCCGGGGCGCCAGGTAAGATGTCATGGATTTGCCGGCCGTTTCTGCCTGTCCTTGTGATTGTACACTCATAGCATTACTTCCTTTACGGAGATATCATCAGGCGGCGGTCTTCTTCCGGGTCTTCGAAAATGATACCGTCCTGCTTATATTTTTTAAGAATAAAATGCGTTTTTGTGGAAAGTACGGATTCCAGTGGAGACAGCTTGTCGGAGACGAAGCTGGCCACCTCTTTCAAATTGCGCCCTTCGACTTCGACCAGCAGGTCATAGGCCCCGGACATGAGATACACGGACTTGACCTGCGGAAAAAGATAGACCCGTTCCGCAATCGCTTCAAAGCCCCGGCCCCGTTCGGGAGTAATCTGTACCTCGATCAGCGCCGTCACTTTCTCATCATCCAATTTGCTGGAATTGATGACGGTAGCGTATTTTACAATGACATGATCCTCTTCCAGTTCCGCGATGGCTGCCGCAACCTCTTCGGAGGTTACACCGAGCAGGGTTGCCAGCAATTTTGGATCCCGGCGGGCGTCCTCTTTCAGAAGATCCAGCACTTTCAGCTTCAATTCGCTCAATTGTTTCATGCCTCATCCTCCAGCGCTGTTCCGATGACCGTCTATTCTAAATTCGTGCCCTCGGAATCTAAATTTAATACTTATATTACATGATATTGGGCATCCTGCAAAGAAAAACGTCCGCGGCATGGAAGATTTCAAGCCCGGTTAAATTTTCCTTAAAGCGGTGAATATGGAGTAAGGCAGAAGTCGAGGAGGAACCACGAATGCAATTACATACGGGCAGTTTCTATTGGCACCGGAATATGGAGCGGATTCCCCGTTACCCGGCCTTAACCGAAAACCTGGCCTGCGATTGCCTGATTATCGGCGGGGGTATCAGCGGCGCGCTGTGCGCTTATCTTCTTGGGAAGCTGGGGATTTCCGCCCTGCTTGCGGAAAGAAATCGCATCGCCTCGGGCAGCACCCTGGCCAACACCGGTATACTGCAATATGCCAACGACAAAACGCTTACTTCTCTCATTCATACATTCGGCGAACAAGCTGCCGTTCATTATTACCGGCTGTGCCAGGAAGCCTTGATCGAGCTGAAAGAAATCGGCCGGGAACTGGCTCCCGAGTATCCTTTGCAGGAGCGCAGCAGTCTGTATCTGGCCAGCCGGGAAGCGGAGGTTGCCTTGCTCCGTCGGGAATACGAAACGTTGACGCGGCACGGCTTCTCCGTGGAATGGTGGGATGAGGCCGAGTTGGCCACACGTTTTCCGTTCCGCAGGCCCGCCGCCATCTACACCCAGGGCGACGCGGAGATTCATCCTGTCGCTTTGACTCACAGCTTGCTGGGAGAAGCCGAAGCGAACGGGGTCCGGATTTTTGAGGACTCCCCCATAACGGGGTGGAGCTTTCAGGAGGACGGGGTCGTCTGCCGCTCCGGACAAGTGTTGATTCATGCGCAGCAGGTTATTTTCGCCACGGGGTATGAAACCCAGTTGTTAAAAAAAGAGCCGGGAGCCTCACTGGCCGCCACCTATGTCGTCGTTACCGAGCCTACGGACCATTTCCGCGATTGGCACGAAGGCGCCCTGATCTGGGAGACGGCCAGACCCTATCTCTATTTAAGGACCACGCCCGACGGAAGGATTATGGCCGGCGGCTTGGATGAGCCGCTTAAGGGCGGGGGGCTGCAAGAAGGCAGGGAATTGCGGCAAAGCGACAAGCTTCTGGAGCATATTCATGCTCTTTTTCCCCGAAAAAAACAGCTTAAAACCGCCTATGCTTGGGGCGCGGTCTTTGGGGAAACCCGGGACGGATTACCTTATATCGGAACGCACCCGGATTATCCGAATTGCTACTTTTTAGAGAATTACGGCGGTAACGGAACGGTTTGCGCCATGTTGGCCGCACGCATGATCACCGATAAGCTGGCCGGGAAACCCCGGCCCGATATGGACTGGTTTTCTTTGTCCAGAAGCACCAGGCCTTCTCCGCTATAGAAGCTCCTTAGAACTGAATCCCCCGGCCGGCATGAACTGGCGGGGGATTCGCTTACGCCGTATCGGCCGGTTGCCTGAGCAATTTGCGAATCGCGATCCAACTGAGGATGGGCGTTGCTCCGAGTCCGATCATTAACCACGTGACGGTACTCATCCGAGGAGCCAGCCCAAAAATAACGATAAACAACAAGGTGCCCGCAAGCCGGCCTGCCATTATGCTCACCTCGCGCAACACGACCAGCTCCACGCGATGCTCCACACTGTCCTGGTTTTTGCCGATCAGATCGAATACCGAGGAGATCACCGGCAGCAAATACAGCGGCATAAAAAGGGAAGTGCCGATCCCGAACAACATCAGCGTCAAATAGTTGACCTTCCAAAGAAGCGGGCCGATCACCGCCGTGATCAGCAATCCGCCGATCAGCATTCCGTAATACCTGTAGCGGATTTTCAGCCATTTTCCGACCGCCCAAAAGCTGACCAGCGAGACCAGTGAAGTCACGAACGAAAATTGCCCGACCTTCCATTCCGCGGAGGTGCTGATATAAACCAGCAGAGTAACCAGGAAGGAAAATACCCCCTCCCGCAGACCATGTGCCGCCGAGGCCGGAACCGCTTGCCGCCAGGGACTGTTCTTTTGAAAATGGCGAAAGGGATCCATCCAGTGGTAGGTGCCGCCCCGTTTTCTCTTTTTTAAGCGAAAGCTGAGCAGGATACCAATTCCGTAAACCACGAGCGACAGGGTGAAAATAACCCGATACCCCGTATCCCCCTTCATGATGGAAATGAGGCCGCCGGATGCCCATGGACCCAAAATTCCGATCACCGAGCCTAAAATGCCTACCCAGCCGTTGAACAGGTCTCTGGTCTCCATGTCGGTGACTTCAAAGTAAACGACATTAAAGGCGAGCCAAAACAGACCCGAACCGATGCCGAACAGAAATCCCAGCGGCCAAATGTAATCAACCGTATGCGGACCGGCCCAAAGAACGAGTAAATAAAACAGCCCGGAAACGACGATGCCGAGCCGGAGCGAAATCATTTTGTCCCGCTCTTTCACCCATTTGCCGGCAATCCAAAACGTCAGTCCGAGCGCTAGCTGCTGGCTGAAAGTGAACCAGCCGATCATTGCGAAATCCTGTCTGGTTTTCCATAAATATACGTTCAGGAAGGTTCCCGATAACGCACCCGCCAGGACGAAAAGCCCGTTGACGGCTAACAGGAGCCGGGATTGCCCGTTAAGCGAACGTTTCATGCATGTGCCCCTCCAGCGATAAGGTGTATCTTGTAAGATGCCCAAAATGGAGGGAACCAACACAAAAAAGGGCTTTTTCGCGCATCCCTGGCGAAAAAGCCCTCAAACGTACTATTGGCCACTAACCGTCCGAATTAAAGCATTCCGGTCGTCTTCCGACAAGAACCGGCTCACATGAAAGCAGGCGGAGCATACGAACACGTTGAGTTTGGCCGTACTGGCCACCAGCGGTTGCTCATGGTCTTCCTGCTTTGCCGGAGCAAAATCTCCCCCCAGCAGCTGAGTCCCCGCGAACATCATATACTCCCGGCAGTGCGGACATTCCGGAATTTCATCCTGCCGATCCAAAATTTTCTCCACGCCGGATTCATAGGCCAAGAGGTCCCCGCCGGCCGCGCTGAACGCCTCCAACCGCCGAATGGCGTTCAGATGGCTCGCATCTTCTTCTTCCCAGAACTCCGCCGCTTCGTCGTCATCCGCTTCTTCCTCTTCCTCATACCCCTCAGTGGAGCCGATGGATATATTAAGCGTGCGGTAGCCCTTCAGCTCATTATGGCAATAAGGACACTCTTCCTCCGGTCCGAGCTCCTCATCCCACACGATTTCGGTCTGACACCAGGGGCAAATCGTCGTTTCCATGGACGGCCCCTCCTTCCTTTTAACAAATTATCAAATGCACCGGAACGCAGGTTACGCATTCCATAAATAGATGACACCGGCAGCCAGAAACAGCATCGCCGCCACGAATAAAACCCTGACCAGGTTCTTCAACATGCCGCTCTCCTCCTATGCTATACAAACTCCGATCACAAAGGATACCGATACCGAGACGGCCATCGCTATAAATCCCACGGCAGTGTTGCCGGCGGCGATTTCCTTGTCGATATGAAAAACCGGGGTCAAGAACTCAAACATAATATAAGCCAGAAACAAGAGAAAAGCTCCGATAAAGGACCATGACATGAAATCGTAAATCGTGGGACGGGCGGTCGCATACTGCAAAATATTGCACAGCCCGAAAATTTTGCCGCCCGTGGCGAGTGATGCCGCCATATTTCCCCGTTTGATTTCATGCCAGCAACGGTACCTGGTGACGAGTTCAAAGCAGGAAAGAAATACGATCAATTCAACTATCGCCACCGAAAAATAGCCGGCCATAAGGCCGATCGGCTGTTCCAGCAACGGATCAATGGTTTCCTTCAAATCGCTTCCCTCCCGTTATTTCAGCTCGGCCACCGTCACACCGGTACCGCCTTCCCCGTAATTTCCAAGTCGGTAGCTCTTGATGTGCTTATGTTTCCGCAGGTAATCCGAAATCCCGGTACGCAGTATGCCCGTGCCTTTGCCGTGAATGATGTAGATCTGGCCGAGATTGGCCAAATAGGCTTCATCGATGAACCGGTCGACTTCAATGAGCGCCTCCTCCAGGTTGGCCCCGCGCAGATCCAGCTCGCTGCGGACCTGGTCATCCCGCGTGCGCTTGACGTTGGCAACCGTACGCTGCGCCTGTTTGGCCGGGGCGGGCGAGCCGATCAGTTCCAGATCATCGATCGACACCTTCATCTTCATAATGCCGAGTTGAACGAGCGCTTCTTTGGCGCCGGCCAGTTCCACGATATGTCCTTTCTGGTTCAGGCTGTGGACCATCACTTCATCGCCGGGTTCGATCTGCCGCTGAGCTTTGCTCGCTTTGCGCCCCGCCGCCTTCTTGCGCTGCTGAGGCTCGGCCTCGTCCAACTGCTTGCGGGCGGCGATCAGCTTATGCTCCTTCACGGAGGCGCCTTCCTCCAGCGCAAGCTTGCGCAGCTCGTCGATGATTTTCTCGGCCTCGCCGCGAGCCTTGGCTATGATCGTCCGGGCTTCTTCCTCGGCCTTCTCCAGCCTGCGGTCCTTCTGCTGCTCCAGCTTCTCCAGCTCCGCGGCATGACGGCTGCGCAGAGACTCAAGTTCCTTCCGCAGCTTTTCCGCCGATTCCCTTTCCTGCTCGGCCACGTTGCGGTTCTCTTCGAGCGAGGCGATCATATGCTCCACCCGCTGGTCTTCTTCCTTGACTTCGCCGCGGGCATATTCCAGAATGCTGCCGGGAAGACCCAGCCGCTCGGCGATCGCAAACGCGTTGCTTCGGCCCGGAACACCGACCAGCAGGCGATAGGTCGGGCTCAGCGTGTTGACATCGAACTCCATGCTGGCGTTGATGACCCCTTTGCGTTCGTAGGCGTAGGCTTTCAACTCGCTGTAGTGCGTTGTCGCCACCATCCGGCAGCCCAAAGCATGGATATGCTCCAGGATGGCGATCGCCAAGGCGGATCCCTCCGCCGGGTCGGTGCCCGCGCCAACTTCATCCAGCAACACCAGGCTCTTCGGCGTCATTTTGTTCAAGATGGAAATGATGTTGGTCATGTGGCTGGAGAACGTACTCAAGTTTTGCTCGATGCTCTGCTCATCCCCGATATCGGCGTAAATGGCGTCAAAGACACAGAGCTGGCTTCCTTCCTCTGCGGGTACGAACAAGCCGGACATCGCCATCAGGCTCAGCAGGCCGATCGTTTTCAGGGTAACCGTCTTCCCTCCCGTATTCGGGCCAGTGACGATGATGGTCGAGTACTGGTTGCCAAGCTCCACGTCGATCGGCACAACCTGCTCCGCCGGAATCAGCGGATGGCGGCCCCGCCGCAGCTTCATAAAGCCGCGGTCGTTCATGCGCGGAAGGACCGCTTTCATTTCGCGGGCCAGGCGGGCTTTCGCGAAGATAAAATCCAGTTGCGAAAGCACATCGGTGTCATAAAACAGCAGTTCGGCCTGCTCGCCGACCAGGGCGGTCAGCTTCTGCAGGATTACCTCGATCTCGCGCTCTTCGCGCAGCCGGGTTTCGCGCAGCTTGTTGTTCATCGCCACGATCGACTCGGGCTCGATGAACAAGGTGGCCCCGGAGCCGGACTGATCGTGCACGATACCGCCGAAATGCGACCGGTATTCCGCCTTGACCGGAATAACGAAGCGGTCGCCGCGGATCGTGATCAGTTGATCCTGCAGCATTTTGGCCACGCTTGAGGAACGGATCATCGCGTCCAGCTTCTCCCGGATCCGTACCTCCCCGCCGCGCAGTTCGCGGCGGATTTGGGCAAGCTCGGCACTGGCCGAGTCCATCACTTCCGCGCTTTCGTCGATACAGCGCTTGATCGCTTCCTCCAGCGGCTTCTGCTCGCTAAGCGAATCGCTGAGCGTAAAGAGCAGCGGAATCGGATGGTCCTCATGCATATTGGCCAAAAAGCGCTTGATTCGGCGTGACCCCTCCAACGTGGTGGCGATGCCGAGCAATTCATGCGGATTCAGCGTCCCGCCGATCCGCGCCCGTTTAACTGCGGGAACGATATCCACGACGCCGCCGAATGAGGGGTAACCCTTCAGCCGGTCGACGGTGAAAGCTTCCTCCGTGGCCTGCAGCAACCGCTTCACATCCTCCAGGCCTGTCACGGGAGACAGTTCCTCTGCCGATTCCCTGCCCATCGGTGTTTGCGTATACTTCACCAACTGTTCTATGATTTTTGGATATTCCATTGTTTTCAAAATTTTCTCGTCCAAGAACGTTCACTACTCCCCTCGGGCTATGATCCCATTATAGCGAATGAGGCTATTTTTCGCCATTTCCGCAGCGGCGTACATAAAAAAGCCCCGTTCGGAACATGATAATTGAGGATTATCACACGTTATTTTGAAGAAGGAGGCCAAGTGCCATGAATTTTTTGGGACATGTCGTCCGCTTTATCGTCTCGGCTCTCGTTCTGCTGGTCGTCGGCTGGATCGTTCCGCAGTTCAGCATCGGCGGTTTCGGCAGTGCCCTGCTTCTTGCGCTCGTTATAGCTTTGATTGGATGGGCGATTGAGGGCATCTTCGGTAAAAAGGTAACTCCGTTCGGACGGGGCATCGTCGGTTTTATCACAAGCGCCCTGGTGATCTGGCTTGCCCAGTTTATCGTCTCAGGCGTATCCGTGTCCATGATCGGTGCTTTGCTGGCCGCGTTGGCCATCGGGATCATCGACCTGTTCATTCCGGTATCCACACCGTTTGACGCCGGAAAATAATCGGTGAACCGGAACCTGAAAACCTGAACCGTCCGCGATCAACCCCAAACAGGAGCGAAACAAATCCGTCCGCGTCCCGGACGGATTTGTCCTGTTTCCACCCATTGAATTCACGATTCCTTCAAAATCTTGTTCGATTTCCTTCCCTCGTCTGCGCTATAATGTTCTTGATATTGTCAAAAAAAACGCATACAGAGAGGGATTAACGTGAAAAAATCAGTTGCCGTTTTAATTTCTTCTGTTCTAATTCTCCTGTTGGCCGCTTGCGGCGGAGGCAATGGCTCCGGAAACAGCAGCGCGGAAAGCAATGTGAAGCCGGAGGCCGAGCTGGTGATCGAGGCCACCAACTACAAATTCGATCAAGCGGAGTATCGCCTGAAGAAAGACGTCCCCGTCAAAATCACGTTCAAAAATGTGGAGGGCAATCACGGCATTCTCGTCCCGGGCCTCAAGCTTCACCTGGATGGAAAGAAAAATTCCGCCGTCATCATCCCGAAGGAGACGGGAGAGTATGAAGTCGCCTGCTCCATTATGTGCGGAAGCGGACACGGTTCGATGATCTCCAAAATTATCGTGGAATAGTAGAATAGAGCCCCCGGCTTTCCAGCCGGGGGCTCTGCCATTTCATTTTCCTAATTGTGGTCCTGTTCAATCAGTTCGATCCATTCGTTGTACTCGTTCTGCAGCTTGGCGTAGTCGTCTTTCAAACGGCGATACTCCTCTTCCTGCTGCTGAACCTTCTCGCGTTCCACCTCACGCTCGGCCTGAAGCAGCCGAAACTCGTGAGAGATAATTTCGTAGCTGTCCGTAATCTGCTGCAATTGCGCGGCGATCTCTTCCTTCTGCTTCTCGAGCTCACTATATTCCGCGGATAGGGTCAACGACCGCTCGCTGCCGGCCGCGCATTCCTGCTGCCATTCCGCCAGCTGCCGCTGCAATTCGGCCTCGGTTTCCCGCCAGGACACCAGTTCCTGCTGCGCCGCCGCAAGGTGTTCTCTCCATTCGCTTTCGCGCCGCTCGGCCGCCTTTCGGGATTCCTCCAATTCCTCGGCCAATGTCATATATTCCTGCGTTTCCCGCTCGCTTTCCTCAAGCCGCAAACGCAGTCGCCCGCTCTCTTCCTCCAGATGCCGCTTGTCCTCGTCAGCCAGCTCTGCCGCCTTCTTCGCGGACTGGCGCTCGTTTTCGGCTTGCGAAAGCTTGGCCTTCAAGGTATGGAGCTCCTCTTTCAGCAGAGCGGATTTCTCTTGTTCCGACAATCTCTGCTGTTTCGCAGCCTCCAGTTCTCCAGTGACGGTCTGGAATTGTTCCTCCAGCGATTTCGCACGCTCTTCCGCTTCCAGCAGAGTAATCTCCAGCCGGTTCAGCTCCTCGTTTCGCTTCTCGGCCAGCTTGTGCCAGGAACTCTCGTTCTGCACCGCTGCCGTCAGCTCCGAGCGCAGTTTGTTCTCGCGTTCCTGGGCCTCCTGGAGCAAACGGGTATGCTTCTTGGCTTCGGCATCGGCCGCCTGAATCGACTGGTGCGCCAGCTTGAGCTGCTGCTCCAGCTTCATGCCGTGCTCTTTCGCCCGCTGCTCCGCCGTCTTGGCCGCTTCCTCCCGCTGCACGGACGCCTTAAGCTGCTGCTGCAACTGCTCGCGCTCTTCCTTCGCTTTGCGGACATCCTGCTCCACCGAGCGAAGCTTCGCCTGCAGCTGTCCATTGCTGCCGCGCTGCTCGGCGATCTGCCGTTCCAGCTCTTGAATCCGGGCCGTAGCTTTGAGGAGCTCTTCCTCGCGCTCCTTCAGTCCGGCCTCGGCCTGGCCCGCCTTTTCAGCAAGCTGCTTCTTGTCGCTTTTCAATTGATGCTGCTGCTCCTGCAGCTCCTTGTAATCATGCTCCTGCTTCATCTGGATCGCCTGCATCACCGAAATCTCCTGGGCGAGGCTTGCGTTGTCCCGCAATGTCCGGTCCAATTCATCCTGAAGCTGCTCCGCTCTCACCGCTTCCTCCGCCATGCGGACAGCAGCGAGCACCGCCAGCCGCGGCGTATCGAGATGGGTATACATCTTGGCGATGGAGCGCATTTGCTCGTCGACGCGTCGGGCTACCTGCTTGGTATAGTCCGCATTATTACCCACGATTTTATAAGAAGTGCCGTATATTTCCACATTTACACTAATACGGTCAGGGTTATTCACAGCCAAGTGCCTCCTTCGGTCGGGGTTTCATCTCAGATGTCTGTATTTGAACAAAAGTCACATCGAATATTTGCTTAAGGACTGATTCGATGTGACTTTGTTTAATTCCTGCTATTTTCGCAATTCGGCCCCAAAAGTTTGCTCCAACGCAGCCACAACCTTACCGTGGGCCTCGGCGATCTCTTCATCGGTCAGCGTCCGCTCCATATTCCGGTAAGTCAGGGACAGCGCCACGCTCTTCTTGCCTTCGCCAAGCTTGCTGCCGGTAAAGATATCGAAAACCTCGATCGCCTCCAGCAGATCGCCTCCGGTTGCACGAATGGCGGAGATCAGCGAGGCCGCCTCCACTCCGGCATCCACCACGACAGCGATATCCCGCTGCATCGCCGGGAAGCGCGGCAGGTCGCGGTAGGAAACCGTTTCGCCCGCCTGCTCGTACAGCGGCTCCAGGAGAAGCTCAGCCGCATAAGTGTCATCCAGATCCATCTCCAGCTGTACTTCCGGATGAAGCTGTCCGAGGGTGCCGATCTTCCGGTTGCCCGCCGGGCCGTCCAGGTAAATGGAAGCCGACCGTCCGGGATGGAAGCCCTGCGGCTGATCCGCCGCATAAGAAACTTGCCCGTGGAGACCCAGGTATTCAAACAGGCTTTCCAGCGCGCCTTTTAAATCATAGAAGTCGACCTTCTCGGCCGGCGTATTCCAGCGTTTTACGCCGCGGCTTCCGGTCAGCAGCAGACCGAGCACGGATACTTCGCGGGGCTGGGCGGTCATAGAGGGATCGGTGCCTTGGAATACGGTTCCGATCTCGAACAGGGCGAGATCCTCCTGCTTGCGGTTCCGGTTATACTGCGCCATATCGATCAATCCCGGCAGCAGGCTGCTCCGCAGCACACTGCGGTCCTCGCTCATAGGCATGGCCAGCTTGACTTCGAATCCGCCTTCGCCAAGCTCGGGGAATTTGCGGGAGGCGCCTTCCCGGATGAAAGAGTACCCCATGGTTTCCTGCCATCCGCCATGCACCAGCATACTGCGGACCGCACGGCGCAGCGCTTGCGGTTTCGTGTATCCGCCTGCCGTCGTCGGCCCTTCAATGACCGTTGTCGGAATATTATCGTAGCCGTACAAACGGGCCACTTCTTCGATCAAATCGACGTCGCGGGTAATATCGCCGCGGCGGGTCGGTACGCTGACTTCCAGCACTTGCTCCGACGTTTCGGCGAAAGCAAAATTCAAGCGGCTCAATAGGGCCTTCGTTTCCAACGTAGAAATTTCCGTTCCCAAATATTCGTTCAATTTATCCAGGGAAAGGGAGATGACCCGGTCCCGCTCCTCGGAAACGACGGATTGCACCACGCCTTGCAGCACTTGGCCGCCGGCCAAGCGGGCCATAAAGGCGGCAGCACGGTCAAGAGCCGGAAGCACCCGGGCCGGATCCACTTCCTTCTCAAAGCGCTGCGAGGCTTCGGAGCGCAGCCCCAATTGACGCGAGGTTTTCCGTACAATGGACCCGTCGAATTTCGCGGATTCCAGGATAATATTCCGCGTATTCTCCGTCACTTCGGAATCGAGTCCGCCCATGACGCCAGCCAGCCCGACCGGCCGGTCCTCCCCGTCCACGATCAGCAGGGCTCCCGGCTCCAGCCGGCGTTCCTGCCCGTCCAGAGTCACCAAGGTTTCTCCCGCCTTCGCGGTGCGCACCCCGATCGCGCCTCCGGCAATCTTGTCGGCATCGAAGGCATGCAGCGGCTGGCCGTATTCCAACATCACATAATTGGTGATGTCGACGATATTGTTGATCGGGCGAATGCCCGCGGCCATCAGCCGGTTTTGCAGCCACAGCGGAGAAGTCCCGATCGTCACGTTGGAGATATAACGCACCGCATATCGGCTGCACAGCTCCGGGGATGCGTTCCTCACGGAAACTTTGCCGCTGGCCGGCTCGGCGGTTTCCGCCAGCTCTTGTTCCGGTTCCGGGAGACGGATGTCCCGGCCCAGGATCGCGGCGACTTCATAAGCGGCGCCAAGCATGCTGAGACAATCCGAACGGTTCGGCGTCAAATCGAAGTCGAGGACCTGGTCGTCCAACTGCAGCAGTTTCGTAATCGGCGTACCGACTTCACTGTCTTCCGGCAGCACCAGAATCCCTTCCTGCTGCTCCTTCGGCAACAACTTTTCGTTGAGGCCGAGCTCCTTGGCCGAACAGATCATTCCCTGCGAAGGGACGCCCCACAGCTTCGCCTTTTTGATTTCCAGGCCGCCGGGAAGCTTCGCTCCCACCAGGGCGACGGGCACCTTTTGACCGGCCGCCACATTTTTCGCGCCGCAAACAATTTGCAGCTCCTCGCCGGTCCCGGCATCCACAAGACAAACATTCAGTTTGTCAGCATCGGGATGCTTCTCCTTGCTCTTGACGAAGCCGACCACCACCTGGGAGACTCCGTTATTGCGGTTTTCGACCGAGTCGATCTCGATGCCGGAACGGGTGATTTTCTCAGCCAGTTCCAGCACATCGACCTGATCCAAAGATACATATTGTGACAACCATTCGGCGGATACTTTCATATTCTTTCTCCTTCCTTCTCCGTGAGGCTAGATTCTGGCGAACTGCTGCAGGAAGCGCAGATCATTATTGTAGAAATGACGGATGTCGTCAACGCCGTATTTCAGCATCGCAATCCGCTCGACGCCCATGCCGAACGCAAAGCCGCTGTAGATTTCCGGATCGTAACCGCCCATCTCCAGCACGCGCGGATGCACCATCCCACTGCCCAGAATCTCCAGCCAGCCGGAATTTTTGCAAACCCTGCAGCCGCTTCCCGCGCATTTCACGCAAGTGACGTCCACCTCTACGCTAGGCTCGGTAAAAGGAAAGAAGCTCGGGCGAAGGCGGATTTCCGTATTTGCGCCGAACATTTTACGGGTGAATTCCAGAAGTGTCCCCTTCAAATCGCTCATCCGGATTCTTTTGCCTATGACCAGGCCTTCGATTTGATGAAACTGGAAGGAGTGCGTGGCATCGTCGTCGTCGCGGCGGAAAACGCGCCCCGGACAGATGACCTTGATCGGCACTTCTCCTTCCATCGCTTCCATGGTGCGGGCCTGCACCGGGGAGGTCTGCGTACGCATCAGCAGTTCCTCCGTCAGGTAAAAGGAATCCTGCATGTCCCGGGCCGGATGATTTTTCGGCAGATTCAACGCCTCAAAGTTGTAATAATCGGTTTCGACCTCAGGCCCCTCCGCGATCCGGTACCCCATCCCGATAAAAATATCTTCGATCTCCTGAATCACCTGGTTCAGCGGATGCACCGCCCCCTGTTTCATCGGCCGGCCGGGTAAAGTCACATCGACCTTTTCGGCGGCGAGCCGGCGCTCGGTTTCCTGGCGCTGGAATTCCTGCTGCTTCGTGTCGATCAGCGACTCGATCGCTCCGCGCACCTCATTGGCAACCTGTCCGATCACCGGGCGTTCCTCCGCACTAAGCGCGCCCATGCCGCGCAAAATTTCCGTCAAGGCCCCTTTTTTACCCAAATATTTGACGCGCAGGTCATTCAACTGCCCCGCATCGGCCGTCCGGCCGAGCTCCTCCAGCGCCTCAAGCTTGAGTGCTTCCAAACGTTCTTTCATCGGCAAATCCTCCTTAAGCTGTATAAATGATGGATTCATCACGGAAAAACAAAAAAGCCTTTTCTCCCGAAAAGGGACGAAAAGACCGTGGTACCACCCTTGTTAGAGCCTCGTCCGCACCGACATTTCCCGCTGTTTAAACGAGCGGAACTTAGCCTGGGAATATAGACTCTCACTTTCATCGACGTAACGGGTCGCGGCCGGTTTCCCCTAATGCACGCATACGAAGCCGAATTCACGCTTCCGCGGGTTCAAGGAACTGCTCCGGAGCGAACTTCGGCAGCCTGTTTCCGTAGAGACGTTCTCAATCCACGACGTCTCCTCCCTGTAAGGAGGCTTCTGCCTACTCTTCTCCATCATCGCATTTGTTTTTTGACTTAACTGCTATTATATGCAAAGTTAGCGCTTATGGCAAGCCGATGGCCCCGCTTTGGATTCCGGCCCGGCCTATGGTATCGTAGACAGGAAGCGCGTACTTCGAGAAGGTTATAACATTATGGATCTAAGGAGCAAACTTTATGAACGGTAATTTACGCAAAAACATTACACCGGGGATCACCGTGGACATTGTCCTAAAAAAAGACCAGTCAACAGGCCGGCTCACACGGGGCGTCGTGAAGGATATTTTGACCAATTCCCCCAATCACCCCCACGGGATCAAGGTCCGGCTTCAAGATGGCCAGGTCGGACGGGTTAAGCAGATCATATCCGGCGGCGACGGCGCATAAATGATGAATGGACGGCCCCCTGGGCCGTCCTTCCGTCTTTTTAGATTAGTCCAGTTCCGTATCCCCGGTCACTCTCGGATTCCCGTTCCGGTCCAACCGGGCTTCTTCCCGTTTCAAGGTATCCCGGACCTGCTCCGTGTCTTGCACCTCGCGCTTATGAACCTCTACCTCGCCCGTGACCACCGGCCGTTTTGTGACCTCTACGCGCTCCTCCGAAACCGGGATGCGGATCGTCTCGCCGGTCCCTATCGGTCCTTCACCCATCGCTTCGCCCGCCGTTTCGGGGACCACCTTTTTCTCGATCACGACCTCTTCCCGGCTTACAGGCACGTCGATCGTTTGCTGCTCCTCCACTACTTCCTTGCGCAAATTCACTTCTCCCGCACGCTCACGGTGCTTGGAAATGTCGAACTGCTCCTCGCGCAGCGGCATGCGCCGCTCGACCCTGCCGTCCTCCGCCAGCGGCTCCGGAGTCCGTTCCAACGTGGCCATCTCCTGGTAGAAGGTGCCCGCAGGTTCTCGTGTTTCCGTCGGTTTGACGTCCCGGTAATTATGGGCATTCAAGGAATGATGGTTACGGAAAATGCCGTAAACCCATGTCTCCTGGACCTCATCCGCATCGACCAACACCAGAATTCTGCCGTGCTTAACAAAGGCATCATATTCCTCGGCTTCTTCCTCCGGAATGCCGAGCCCGACCAGACCGCCGACCAATCCGCCGGTACCGGCGCCGACAGCGGCCCCGGTCAACGTCGCGGCGATCGGGCCCGCCGCCACGATCGGGCCGATGCCCGGAATGGCCAACGCTCCGAGGCCCGCCAGAAGTCCGGCAACACCGCCAAGTAAGCCGCCCGTCGCCGCGCCGGCCGCGATTCCTTCCGGCGCTTTGGTTCCCGTTTCTTCGTGAATGTCATGAATGTCCCCTTTATTTTTTCCGATGACTGAAATATCCTCCGGTTTGTACCCCAATCCCTGCAAGTCCAGAATCGCCTTGGACGCATCCCGCTCGGATGCAAAAACACCAACAATTTTGTTTTTTGCCATGTCGATTACCTCCTGATGTAGATTGAGTTCAGAACATAATTAACCATTGGCCCGGCGTTCAAACTTCCAGTCTTTTCAACAAACATTTTACACGCGTGTAAGGCCCCACCAGTTTTATGCCGGCGGGGCCTTATCTTTTCTTTCCTCATATAAAGTTTTCGCCAAAGACGGACCTGCTCCAAAACAGATCAAATTGCCCCGCAATCTGCCCCATACGCTTAAAGACGTCGAAAAAAAGGCAAACAAAAAACCCTTGTAAATCAAGGGTTTAATTGCAAAGCGGGTGATGGGAATCGAACCCACGCTACCAGCTTGGAAGGCTGGAGTTCTACCATTGAACTACACCCGCATATAAATATGACTTTAATGGTCGGGACGACACGATTCGAACATGCGACCCCCTGGTCCCAAACCAGGTGCTCTACCAAGCTGAGCTACGTCCCGAAAGCTTCGTCACAGGTCAACCCGTTCGTGAAGACAAAATATATATTAACACTTTGTAAAATCGGATGCAAGTGTTTTTTTTGCAATAAGCCAAAAACAGTTCCTTAGCCGACCAACCGGCTAAGGAACTGGCTTTCCAGCACGGGAGCGGGCACCGGCCGACTGAACAAATACCCCTGTCCTTCATGGCAGTTTTGTTCCCGCAAAAATTTCAGCTGCGCTTCATTCTCGACCCCTTCCGCCGTCACCCTTAGCTTGAGGTGGTGGGCCATCGTAGTAATGGTGGAAACGATCGCGGCATCATTGCCGTCGAGCATCACTTCCTTTACAAAGGAGCGGTCGATCTTAAGCCGGTCGATCGGCAAACTTTTTAAATAATTGAGCGAGCTGTACCCCGTACCGAAATCGTCGATACTGATATGTACCCCCAGACGTTTCAAGCTCTGCAATTGGCTTAATGCCGTCTCGATATCGAAGGTCATGCTCTCCGTCACTTCCAGTTCCAAATAGTCGGGGTCCAGGCCGACTTCCCGCAAAATCGCATCCACCTTGTCGGCCAGATTATACTGCCGGAATTGACGCATCGACAGGTTGACCGATACGCATACCGGCTCGTAGCCTTGGGTTTGCCAATTTTTCGTATCCCGGCAAGCGGTTCTGAGCACCCACTCCCCCAGCGGGACGATCAGGCCCGATTCTTCGGCCAGCGGAATAAACTCGCCAGGCGAAATCAGACCGCGTTTCGGATGATTCCAGCGGACCAGCGCCTCCATTCCGACCATTCTCCCTGTCTGCAAGCTGAATTGAGGCTGATATTCCAGAAAAAACTCACTCCGAAGCAGGGCTTTTCGCATATCATTCTCCAGTTCAACCTTCGCTTGGGTCCGTTTCTTCATCGTCTCCGTATACCGAATAAAGACGAGATCATGCTCCTTGGCATGGTGCACGGCCATATCGGCATATTGAATCAGCTGATCGACGGACTGGCAGTCTTCCGGAAACAGCGATATTCCCATGCTGAGCGAGATATGAAATTCCGTGTCATCGATCCGGACCGAGGGATTTACCGATTCCAGCATCTGCTCCGCTCTCTTTTCAAACCCGGACGATCCGGTCGGCACTGAAAAAAGAACCGCAAACTCATCCTCTCCCATGCGGAATACTTCTTCGCCGGGAAGGCACAACCCCTTTAACCGAACTCCCAGTTCCGTGAGGAGTTGATCTCCGGCACTATAGCCCAAGGAATCGTTAATGGCCTTGAAACGGTTGATGTTGATGACGGCCACTCCGGCCCGGACGGGTTCCTGTTTTTTATCCGAATCGAGCAACACAGCAAGCATCTCTTTCAACTGTCTAAGATTCGGCAGTCCCGTCAGATCATCATGGTAGGCCATATGCTGCATCCGCGCTTCCACGGCCTGCTGTCCGCGAAAAGGCTCGTCAATCGTCAGATGGTAGACCCCTTTTAGCACGAAATAATAAGAGATTACCAGATACCCGCTTCCGATGGCAGGCATGAAACCAATCCCGGCCGGGTTGCCGAACACCAGCGGAGGGAAGCTCATCATCATAAACATCAACGCCCGAATGACCATCATCGCCGCCGGCGGCCGTTCCTTGCGGTAACGGTACAAGATCGCGGTGATCGCGGCCGCGTAAAGGCCCAGTATGGCAATACACAAAGCGATTTTTCCGGGGATTCGGTGATGCGATTCCATCCATGATGCGGGCAGGTACTTTTGATATGTATAGAGCAAAACAACTCCGGCCGCGCTAACCAACGCGGTTCCCATAAATACGAACAGTTTATGTTTGCCCGAAATTTGCCGGTCGGGTAGCGAGAAAATAACCAGCATTCCGATCGAGCACACCGCATTGGCGATTATCAAAAAAGCTGCGGTCAAGCCCTGGCCCGTTTCCAGGCCGAACAACCGGATTTGGCCGATCCCAGCGGTATACAGCATATCGAGAGCACCCAATAGAAAGAAAAGCACCGCCGAATACAGCCGCTGCCTCGATAATTTGTCGGTAAATAGGATCCAGCCTTGAGTGAAGATCGCAAAGGAAATCGCACCGCAAATCAGACCCGACAGCAATTGCACCGTTTTCAACGCCTCCATGGAGGACGGATTCGCCCGTATTCCGGCGAACGTTGTCAATGCCGCCAGCATGACCCCCAGACCGATCACTCCTTGGATAACGGTTACCTTCTCCTCTGTTCTGATTCCCATGATATGTTCAACCCCCGGAGGTAAGTATCTTTGAAGCTATAATCACTAGTACAATTCAACAAAAAACGACCTTTTCCTGCCTGCGCCAAACACGAAATAACATAAAAGGTTTCCAAAGAAAAACCCGGCATATACGCCGGGTTCGGGTGGGAAAACATCTGTATTATTTCTTCTCGAAACTGACTTCCGGGGTCGTCAATTTATCATAAAATTCAACGGCCTTGTCTTTATCCGACGAAGCCCGAAGCGCCATCGCCGAGCGCGGATGCTCATCCAGCGTCCCGGTAATCATGTAGGGAACCAGATATCCCCACTCCTCCTTCTCGCGGAGCGGAATCAACAGTTCCTCCAGCACCTCAAGAACCGGACGAAGCTTGTAGTCGGTGTTCTTCAAGTGCGTTACGAGCAGTTCCGTCGGGCAGTTTCCCGCGGCGCGGCCCATCCCGTACACCGAAGCATCGAGAAGCTCGACGCCGAGGTCCGCGGCGACAAGCGTGTTGCTGAAGGCCAACTGCAAGTTGTTATGGGTGTGGACGCCCAGCCGTTTGTTCGGCAAATGCGTCTTGAACTTGTTGACAAGGTGTTCCATATCCTTGTAGTCAAGGCTGCCGTAAGAATCGACGATGTAGACGACGTCGACGACGCTCTCTTTGATCAATTCAAAAGCTTCAAGCAATTCATGCTCCATTACATTGGACAGCGCCATAATGTTCAAGGTGGTCTCATATCCCCGATCATGGAACAATTGCACCAGCTTAAGCGCCTTATCCACGTCCTTCACGTAACAGGCGACCCGGATGAGATCGAGCAGGCTTTCGCTGCGCGGCAAAATGTCATTTTCATCCACGCGTCCGATATCCACCAGGGCCGATAGCTTCGTTTTCCCTTTTTGCGGAATTACTTTCTTCAGGAATTCATCGTCCAAAAACCGCCACGGGCCCGCTTGATCGGCCCCTTTTAAAAGTTTCGGCGAATTTTTATACCCGATTTCCATATAATCCACGCCCGCCTCGTTGAGACCGGCATACAATTTTTGAACAAATTCCACACTAAAATCCCAGTTGTTGACTAATCCTCCATCGCGTATCGTGCAATCGACAATTTTACAATGATTTGTCTTCATCTTTACCGATCCCTTTCCCTTGTGTGTATTAATATCCATCTTACTTGAAGGCAAAACCAAAAGTAAAGAACAGTCTTGTTTTCCGAGTGATATTTATCACAGTTGGCGTTTTTTGTGACATGGTATATTAATTCCAGTATAATTGAGATTGATTATCAGTATCGATATTATAATAAGAAAGGTGTGAGGCCCGATGGCTTTTTGCCGCAACTGTTTAATGAATTTAAAGCCGGGCGATTCCGGCACCATCTGCCAATTCGGCAATATCGATCCCGTCCTCAAACGCCGGCTGGCCGATTTGGGCATTTCGGAGGGATCCGCTATTCAGGTGAAACAATACTGTCTCTGGGGAGGGCCAGTTGTGTTGGAATGCGGCGGTCAACTCTTAGGGATCCGCAAGAAAGAAGCGGTCCATATCGAGGTGGCTGTCTCATGAGCGATGCCGTTCTGGTCGGAAATCCGAATACCGGTAAAACCTCTTTGTTCAACACGCTTACCAGTTCTTATGAATATGTCGGCAATTGGTCCGGCGTAACGGTCGAAAAAAAAGTCGGCCGGCTAAAAGACAAGAGCGGTGTACTAACCGATTTGCCCGGCATTTATTCGCTCCACCCTTTATCCCGGGATGAAGGCGTAGCTGCCGAATTTTTGCTGACCGGCTCACCCTCCCTGCTGATCAACATCGTTGACGCCTCGCAACTGGAACGGAATTTGTATTTGACGATGCAACTGCTTGAATACGGCAAGCCTGTTATCATCGGGTTAAACATGGTCGATGTGGCCAAATCTCGCGGATTGGTCATTGATACGGAAATTTTGGCCTCGCGGCTTCATTCGAAGCTCGTCCCGCTGATCGCCCGCACCGGAGCCGGGAGCAAAGAACTGCTGCTGGCGATGTCCCGGGCCGAAGCAACGGAGGAGGCCGAATTCCGGATCGATTACGGAGAGGTTGTCGAAAGGGCGATTGCACTTATTTCCCAGGAAGTAAACGACCTTTTCCCAGCTTTGTCGCCGCGTTGGCTAGCGCTCCAAATGCTGGAGAACAATCCGGTGGTGATGGAATCTTCCTCCCTCGACGCCGCGCTGCGTTCCCGGGTTTCAGGGATCAAGGAACAGGCGGAACAACAGCTGTTCTCCGGGAAAGGGCGGGATTTCGCCTCCCTGCAGGAGTATATCCGAAAAGTACGGACAGAGCTAATTCAGCAAATTTGTCGGGAAGCGGTCGACCTCAGCCAATCCACACCCCACACGCTGACGGAAAAGTTGGATAAAATCGCGGCTCACCCGGTTTGGGGGATTCCGCTTTTCCTGGTGTTTATGTTTCTGACCTTCCAGCTTACGTTTGATTGGCTCGGAAATCCGCTATCGGATATGCTGGAGGGCTTTATCACCGGCCCGTTCAGCAGTCTGGCGGTTCAAGCCCTTGAGGCCGTAGGTGCCTCGGAGTTCACCCGCGCGCTCATCATCGATGGGATTATCGGCGGTGTCGGCGGCGTGCTGGTCTTCGTGCCCCAAATTTTTATTATGTTCCTGATTATTTCTTTTATTGAGGATTCCGGATACATGGCCCGCATCACTGTCATGATGGATAAATTGATGGAGATCGTCGGGTTGAACGGCAAAGCGCTAATTCCGTTTATCATCGGCTTCGGCTGCAATGTCCCGGCCGTCATGGCATCGCGAAGCCTGGAACAGCCCAAAGAACGGCTGCTGACCATGCTGCTGACGCCGCTGATGTCCTGTTCCGCCCGCTTGCCTGTTTACGCGCTGTTCGCCGGCGTCTTTTTTGCAGAATCCCAGGCATTGGTGGTCCTGTCGCTTTATGTGCTGGGCATCGTCTTGGCGCTGGTCCTGGCCAAGTTGTTTTCCCGGTTTATTTTTAAAGGGGAGAAGTCCTTCTTTATGGTTGAGCTTCCCCCCTACCGGTTGCCCCAGGCCGTCACTCTCTTCCGCAGCACCTGGGAAAAAGGCAAAGGCTTTCTGCGCAAAGCGGGTACCTTTATTCTTGGCGGTTCCGTGCTGATTTGGCTGATGACCTATCTGGGACCCGGAGGCATTGCGGAAAATATGGATGACAGTTACCTGGCTGCCGTTGGCGGCCTGTTCGCCGGAGTTCTGGAGCCGGTAGGTTTCGGCACTTGGCAGTCGGGGGCCGCGTTGATCACCGGCTTTATGGCCAAAGAGGTCGTCGTATCCACGATGAATATCATTTATCACGTACCCGATCTGACCGGGCTGCAAGGACAAATCGCGGCGGCGTTCAGCCCGCTGCAGGCCTACAGCTTTATGGCGTTCGTTCTGTTGTACACGCCTTGCCTCGCCACGGTGGGAGTCCTTCGCAAAGAAACGGCTTCTTGGAAGTGGACGCTGTTTTCGATCGTCTACTCCCTCACCCTGGCTTATCTCGTGGCCTTGATCATTTATCAAGGCGGATTATGGATCGGTCTATGACTAAAAGTACGCTTGACCATGCTTACTCAACCTATAGCCTTGAAGGGAGCTTCTTCATATGGCAGATATTCTGATCGCCGGCACCGTGTTTGTTTTCGCCGCTGTCGCTCTGTTCCGCGGGTTCCGCAAAAGCCGGAAAGGCGCTTGCGCCTCCTGTTCGCAAAACAAATCCTGCGCCATGGCTTGCACTAAATCTTCTTCCTCCCCGAATTCCAAAAATTAAAAGTGCTGGCTGCAAAGGTTCTTCCTTTACAGCCAGCACTTTTTGCATTTACCGATCGCTGGTAAAGCCGGTTCGGTTATATGACTAAAGGCAAGGCGATGACGAAGACCGTCCCGACTCCCTTCGCGCTCTCAACATGGATGTTGCCCCGGTGATTCTTCACGATCCGGTAGCTGACCGACAACCCCAGGCCCGTCCCCTTCTCTTTCGTTGTAAAAAAAGGATCGAACAAACGCGCAAGCAAGGCTTTGTCCATGCCGTTTCCGTTGTCCTGTATCGTAATGTTGACGTAACGCCCCTCCGGTTTTACCTGAATCTCGATGACTCCCGAATGATCGCCCTCAACTTCCTCGATGGCCTCCATCGCATTTTTGATCATATTGAGCAGCACCTGCTTGATCTGCTTTACATCGATGGAAACGTTCATGACGGTATCGGCTTCTTTCAGATGAATTTCGCATCCTTTCATAAGTGCTTCGCTTTCCGTCAACAAAACGACCTCTTTCAGCAGCGAGGTGATGCTCATTACCGTTTTCTGCGGGGCGGTGGGCTTGGACGAATTTAAAAATTCATAAATAATGTCGTTGGCCCGATCGATTTCGGTCAAGATGATACGGGCGTATTCATCTCTGCCCAGTTGAATCAAATGAGGCCGGAGCAGCTGAATAAAGCCGCGGATTGCCGTGAGCGGATTCCGGATTTCGTGAGCGATGGCCGCCGATATTTTCCCCAGCATCGCAAGCTTGTCATTCTGATAAGCCGTCTGCTCGATCAGTTTAAAGTCGGATACATCCTTAACGCTGAGCAAAAAATCGCCGTCCATCTGGTCTCCGTAGGTCACCGTGGTCAGCCAGTACCTTCCGTATTCGTCAACCAATTCATGATTCTTCTTGCGGTAAAAAATCGTTTCACGGTAAACTCTGAGAATTTTCTTCTTCTTAAACCGGCTAAGGTGAGGGTGGCGAAGCAGTTGAAGTAAATTGCAGCCGATAAGCGAGTGGCGAGGAATCTCCAGCAGCCTGGCCATCTGAACATTGACAAACGTTAAAACCCCATCGCTGTCAAATAGCATAATGCCGCTGTCAAGATGTTGGAGTACATTCTCGTACTTGTTCTTCACAAGTTGGGTGGATTGATACGCTTTCACAGATTGAAGCAGTGTCTCCTGGAATTCGCTCAACAAGTCGGTTCCCCCTTTTTCTCCGAATGATCTTTCTGCCTCCACTACAACGACTGATCACTATGCGGATGTTCATACCTGCAATACAGTATGAATCTACATCTTTCCACCTTGTTTCCTATTCCATGAGCTCGTCCTGTATGTAACTTCGAACTGCTGCCGCGTAAATAAAACGGCTTAAATCAATCATAGTAAAGACTTCCAAATATCGTCAATCAGAGATCCTGTCGAAAAAAGGGGTTTTCGGTTAAGTCATGATTCTGTAAAATGAAATAGCCCCCGAGATCGGGAGCTATTTCATTTCCTAGCTATTTTGTTGCAGTAATCTCGCCCTGCGTCTGCTCATCACCGCGAGACGCTTTTTCAGCTCAGCTTCCCATTTGTCATCACCGATTTGCTTGGCCACCGAGAGCAGGTCGAGCGACATGTCGATCTGGTTCTGCACCAGATCCATCGGGTCTTCATCCTCCCGATTGACGCAGTTCCCAAAAATGGAGTCCTCGTCCTCCATGATGAAATCCTGAAAATCAATCTCCGAAAGTCCGTCCCCATGCGCATACTCTGCAAGCACTTCATACTCGTTTTCCACTTTGTAGTGGACTTCAACTCTATGGCAAACCGGGCAAAAAAGAAGCGGAACATTATGAACCTGGGTGCGGTAGTGCTTTAATGTCCCTTTGGTTCCGACCATACTTGCGCCACAGCAAAAACTCATTCCCCGACACCCTTTCCTGTTCAAGCTTCCGAACTGTCCTATTGGCATTTTTTGTGATTGCCTATATTTATTCTCGACAACGGCCGCAAATTCCTTTACAGCTAACAGGATGAACCCGTTGATCTTAAAAAATACGAAGGACGGCCTACACACAAAAAGACAGGGCAAAAGGCCCCCTGTTGCGGACTTTTGCCAACAGGGGGCCTAACGGCTATTTACTTATTAGACTTGGAGCGTTTTGTCGCCGGGTTTCCAGTTCATCGGGCACAAACCGCCGGATTGCAGAGCCTGAAGCACGCGGAGCGTTTCTTCTACGCTGCGGCCCACATCATTGTGGTTAACCACTTGATATTTCAATTCGCCATCCGGATCGATGATGAACAAACCGCGCAGGGCTACGCCCTCTTCTTCAATCAGAACGCCGTAGTCACGGGCAACGCTCTTCGTAATATCCGAAGCGAGCGGGAAGTTCAGCTGACCCAAACCGTTGTTTTCTTTCGGCGTGTTGATCCAAGCCTTATGGCTGTGCTCGGAATCGATGCTGACACCCAAAATCTCCGTATCCAGCTCCTTGAACTGGGCGTATGCCTCGCTAAGGGCTGTAATTTCCGTCGGGCAAACGAAGGTAAAGTCGAGAGGATAGAAGAAGAATACCAACCAATTGCCGCGATAATCGGACAATTTTCTGCGTCCAAACTCCTTGCCGTCACCCGTTACGATCGCCATGTCAAAATCCGGAGCAGGTCTTCCTACCAAACGTTCCGCCATTTGAAAAAAGCCCCCTTTAATAAATATGTAAGAAACCCGGAGGTTTCTGTATCACAGGTTTAGCTTACGGCTTTTGGCCACAATTCAAATGGTACCATCCGGAATTTTCAAAGTCAATATTGTAACATTTTCTTTTTAATAATTATTATAAATTAACTTTTTCTTTGAATTTCTCATTTGATTGGCGGATCATGCCGCCCGCTTTATTTCCGCATTGCGGCGACAATGAGATCTCCCATCGCGGTCGTGCCTAGCGATTTGCTCTTGTCCACC
The DNA here is from genome assembly GCF_036864765.1 of Paenibacillus sanfengchensis. Classification (NCBI taxonomy): domain Bacteria; kingdom Bacillati; phylum Bacillota; class Bacilli; order Caryophanales; family Paenibacillaceae; genus Paenibacillus; species Paenibacillus sanfengchensis. Next base: position 188,654 of record NZ_JBAGJC010000003.1, read on the forward strand.
GCAATGTCTCCGGTACGATGTCCGGCGTTCAACACATCGGCTACGGCGCGTTCGATCGCATCCGCCGCATCCGCATAGCCGAATGTCATGCGGAACATAAGCGCGACCGAAAGAATCGTGGCGATCGGGTTAGCCAAGTTCTGCCCGGCGATATCCGGGGCCGAACCGTGAACCGGTTCGTACAATCCGAAGCTGCCTTCCCCAAGGGAAGCCGAGGACAGCATCCCGATCGATCCGGTCAGCATCGCCGCCTCATCGCTTAAAATGTCGCCGAACATGTTCTCCGTTACAATGACGTCAAAGCTTGAAGGGCGGCGCAGCAACTGCATCGCGCAATTGTCGACCAGCACGTGCTCCAGCTCCACATCCGGATACTCCGGTGCGATCCGGTTGACTACCTCGCGCCACAGGCGGGAGGTTTCCAGCACGTTTGCTTTATCCACGGACGCCAGCTTCTTGCGGCGTTTTTGGGCAATTTCGAAAGCCTGGCGGACGATGCGCTCCACCTCGCTCACATTGTAGGCGCAGGTGTCGACAGCCTCCTGGCCGTTCTCCGTATCACGGCGGTATTTTTCGCCGAAATAGATGCCTCCGGTCAGTTCACGGACGACGATCAGGTCCGTACCCTCAAGCACTTCCGGCTTTAACGTGGAAGCGTCCTTCAGGCAATCGAAGACCACGGCGGGACGCAGGTTAGAGAACAGGCCCAACGCTTTACGGATGCCAAGCAATCCGGTCTCGGGCCGAAGCTCCTTCGGATTGTTGTCCCATTTTGGCCCGCCAACCGCCCCTAAGAGCACAGCGTCGGCTCGTTTGCAAATCTCCAGTGTATCCTGCGGGAGAGGCGTCCCTTTTTGATCGATGGCGATGCCCCCGAACAACGCATGCTCCGTTTCAAAGCGATATCCAAACAGCTCTTCCGTCCGCTTCAGCACTTTTTCCGCTTCGGCTACCACTTCAGGGCCAATTCCGTCCCCGGGAATCACTGCGATTTTTTTAACTTCTGGCATGATTGACTACTCCCTTTCTCTCGGTAACTCACTCGAATAAACTCCTGTTTTAGTTGTAACATAATCGTTTATGTTTAACCAAGATATAGAATCTATTAGACTTATAGGTTCTAGCTATAGAAGAAAAAAAAGAAACGCAAAGCCGTTTGGCTCTGCGTTTCTTCTCTTTGTATATTGGCATATCCGAGCACGCTTTATTGTTCCATTTTCTTTAGCTCCGCAATGCTCTAAAGCAAAGGTTTGCGAAGGAATGGCCAACTTGGGCTATGACGCTTATGCCGCCGCTTTAAAACTTCTTATTTCTTGATCCAGTGCATCAAGCCGCGCAGCTCTTTGCCGACAACTTCGATCGGGTGGTTGGCTTCGTTGCGGCGCGTCGCCGTAAGGAAAGCGCGATTCGATTGATTTTCCAGGATGAAGTCGCGGGCAAATTTGCCTTGTTGAATATCGGCAAGCACTTCTTTCATCGCTTTCTTCGTTTCTTCCGTTACTACGCGAGGACCTGTTACATAGTCGCCATATTCCGCCGTGTTGGAAATGGAGTCGCGCATTGTTGCCAATCCGCCTTCATAGATCAGGTCGACGATCAGCTTCAGTTCGTGCAAGCACTCGAAGTAAGCCATTTCCGGAGCATAACCCGCTTCGGTCAAGGTTTCGAAGCCCGCTTTGATCAGCGCGCTTACGCCGCCGCACAGTACGGCTTGCTCCCCGAACAAATCGGTTTCGGTTTCCTCACGGAAGGAAGTTTCGATAACCCCGGCACGTGTACAACCGATCCCTTTGGCATAAGCCAGTCCGATTTCTTTGGCTTTACCGGTAGCATCCTGATGGATGGCGATCAGACCGGGAACCCCGAATCCTTCAACATAAGTACGGCGAACCATATGACCTGGGGATTTAGGAGCAACAAGGAGCACATCATTGTCCGGAGACGGTACGATTTGTCCGAAGTGTACGTTGAAACCGTGCGCGAACATGAGAGCTGCACCCTTTTTCAGGTTTGGCGCAATTTCGCTGTTGTACACGGCCGCTTGAGTTTCATCCGGCATCAGGATTTGCACGACATCCGCACGTTTGGTCGCTTCCGCTACGGAAAGCACTTCAAATCCGTCTTCTTTCGCCTTGTTGAAAGACTTGCCCTCACGAAGACCGATGACGACTTGAAGACCGCTTTCGCGCAGGTTTTGCGCATGGGCATGACCTTGGCTGCCGTATCCGATGATTGCAATGGTCTTTCCTTTCAATACGCTGAGTTCTGCATCTTGTTCATAGTACAAAGTAACTGCCATTTTCTAATGCCCTCCCATAAATTGCGGGTATGCGTTTCGCATATCCCTGTTATATTTGGTTCTCCGCCTGTTTGACGGGTGATTCATGAGACCTGGCGGCATTTCGGCTTCTTCTGCTGTACCCTTCGGCCCCATCAATCCCCCGCCAACGGGGCGGAGAGTGTTGATGATTTGGATAAAATTTAATATGGCCTAAGATTTAGGCGTTTCCCCGTACCATAGCCGTAACCCCGGTTCGGGAAAGTTCGCGGATTCCGTAAGGGTGCAGCAGTTCGATCATGGCATCGATTTTTTCCGTATCGCCCACAACCTGGACCATCATGCTGTTCGTTCCGATATCCACGACCGCGGCGCGGAACGTTTCCACAACGCCCATAATTTCCGGACGCTCCGCCGGTTCCGACTTAACTTTGATCAGCGCCAGTTCCCTGGCGACCATCGGCTTGGAACTAAGATTGACCACCTTGATCACATCGATCAGTTTGTACAGCTGCTTCTCGATTTGTTCCAGGGTTTTATCGTCCCCCTGAGTCACGATGATCATCCGGGACAATCCTTCTTCCTCGGACTGCCCGACGGTAATGCTCTCGATATTGAAGCCGCGCCGGCCGAACAGGCCGGACACGCGCTGCAGAACACCTGGCTGGTCATTTACCAAAACGGATATAGCGTGGCTCTTTATCATGATTCATCGTCCCCCATCAGCATTTGATCAATGGTGGAACCTTGAGGTACCATCGGATAGACATTTTCTCCCTTTTCAACCACAAACTCCACCAATACCGGCCCCGGCGTTTCCATCGCTTCCTTCCATGCCTGCTTGGCTTCCTCTTTGTTGGTCGCCCGCAGGCCTTTCACGCCGTAAGCGTCCGCCAGCTTCACGAAATCCGGGCTGCCGGCCAAATCGATATGACTGTACCGGTTGTCGTAAATCAATTCCTGCCACTGCCGCACCATTCCCAGAACCTGGTTATTGATGACGACGATTTTGACTGGAATGTTGTTGATGGCGCAAATCGCCAGTTCTTGAGCACACATCTGCATTCCGCCGTCCCCGTTGATCGAGATCACCAAACGGTCGGGATGTGCCATTTGCGCGCCGATGGCCGACGGGAATCCGAAGCCCATCGTCCCCAATCCCCCGGAAGTGATCCAGGAGCGCGGCTGATTGAATTTGTAATATTGGGCCGTCCACATTTGATGCTGGCCGACATCGGTCGTTACGATCGCTTCCCCACGGGTCGTTTCATTCAAATGCTCAATGACCCATTGCGGCTTCAGCACCGTATCGGAATCCTTGTAACGGAACGGGTACTTCTCCTTGGATTCCCGGATTTTCGTTCTCCAGTCATCCGCCTTTGCCGCGCGTCCGACCAAAGGATTCAGCATTTCCAGTACGGTCTTCACGTCGCCGACAATCGGAATTTCGGTTTTGACGTTCTTACCGATCTCCGCCGGATCGATATCGATGTGGGCGATTTTCGCATGTGGGGCGAAGCCGTCCAGCCGTCCGGTTACCCGGTCGTCGAATCTCGCTCCGATGTTGATCAACAGATCGGCTTGCTGAATCGACTGGTTTGCCGTATAAGTCCCGTGCATCCCCGGCATGCCCATCCACAGGTCATGTCCGCTCGGGAATCCGCCGAGGCCGAGCAATGTTGTTGTAATCGGAATTTCCGTCTTGTTGACTAGTTCCAGCAGCGCCTCGTGGCCGCCCGAGTAAACGACGCCCCCGCCGGCCAGGATGACCGGGCGCTCCGCCTCCTGAATCGCCGTGGCGAGCTTGTCGAGCTGCAAGCGATTCGGAACGACGGTCGGATGATACCCCCGCAGGTCGATCGATTGTACCGGTTCAAACAGGGCTTTATTTGCCGAAACATCCTTCGGAATGTCGATCAGCACCGGGCCCTTCCTTCCGGTATTCGCGATGTGGAACGCCTCGTGGATAACGCGGGGCAAGTCCTCGACATTTCTTACCAGATAGCTGTGCTTCGTGATCGGCATCGTAATGCCGGTGATGTCCGCTTCCTGGAATGCGTCGGTTCCGATCAGGTTGGAAACGACATTGCCCGTAATGACGACGAGCGGAACCGAGTCCATGTAGGCCGTCGCGATCCCTGTTACCGTATTGGTCGCTCCCGGACCGGAGGTGGCGATGCAGACACCGACCTTGCCGCTGGCGCGAGCATAACCGTCTGCCGCATGGATGGCCCCCTGCTCATGTCTTGTCAGCAGGTGATGGAAATCGGTAAAACCGTACAAGGCGTCGTAAATGTACAACACCGCGCCTCCCGGGTAACCGAAGACGCACTCGACACCTTCCAAAAGCAAACTGCGAAGCAAGATTTCCGAACCGGAAATGACTTCCGGTTTCATCCATTTCTCACGTAATTGTTCTGTAGACCGCACTGCTGGAATTTGCGCGCTCATCAGTCATCCTCCTTCCAAGAATGGGTAATTCGTTAAATTTTTAATATCTATGCAACAAAAAAACCTTCCGCCCGCCGGAATAGTCTCCTATTCCGAGGGACGAAAGGTTTAGCTTCCGTGGTACCACCCATGTTCACCCGGTTCTTCGCAGTACCGGGCCTTGACGAGTACAGGCCAAATGAAACCTATACCCGTGGTCTTTAACGCAGACCTGACGATTTCCCCTAATAGGCCGTACGCAAGCTTTACCTAGGATCGCTTGCGGCTTTTCAGGGAAACAGCTCCGAGGTGAGCTCGCATTTAAGGGATAATGCAGGATGGTCTCAGCAAATCCATCCATTCTCTGAGCAAAGAGCCCTTAAACCTTCGTCCTCTTCATCGCCGATTGCCGATTGCAGTAATCGTTAAAATGTTTAGAAACATTATATGATTAGTTTACATCTCGAGTCAATACCCATTTGGAGCCAGTTTTTTAAACGAATTTCAGCGCAGGCAACGCGATGAGAAAAATCCGAGTTTGCCGTTGACTTTAAATCCGGCTGGTTTTGGCTGGAACGCTTTGCCCTCCTTACGTCATATGATAGAGTAAAGCGCCTAATTTTATTCGGGTGGCGCATCTTTCATTCAAAGTCATCCCGGAGGAGGTAAAAGAGCGGATGATACGTTACAGAAGGCCAAAACAGGATGATCCGGTCATTTTCGAATTAATCCATAAGGAGCTTGTCCCCTTTTCCAATCTGCCTCCGCAAGAGTTAAAGGCCGTTTTGAAAGATCTGCCCAAACGACTGACGAGGGGCGTAACGCTTGTCGTATCTCCTTATTACGAATCCGATCCCATAGCCTTTATCCATTTCATGGTGCACGGTGATCTTTTATATATCGATATGATGGCGGTAGCTCCCGCGCACCGGCGCAATCGGCATGGGAAAGCGCTGCTGGCCCATGCCGAAAATTTCGCCGGTTCCCGCGGATGCTCCCGGGCCAAAGTCTTGGTGGACAGCGATAATACCCGGGCCCATCAATTTTACCGTAACCTTGGATACCGCACGGTTCGCTTTATCCAACCCTCAGAGTGCTATGAATTGGAAAAAAGACTGCTTGCCCGTCGATAAAAATCACCAGAAGTAGGGCTTTACGCCGTAAGGATAACCGTAAGGCCCCGGTCCGTACGGACCGTAACCGCCGTAGCCACCATAGCCGCCGTAGCCACCGTAAGGGGATGCGCCGATCGCGAGCAAATCGAATAAAACCAGCGGAATAATCGCTTTAGTTTTGACTTTTTTTCCGGAGTTCTGCGTAACGATCAAACGGTTGCCGCTAATTTTGACCAGCTTGCCCGTTACAACCCCACCGTCCTTTTTATAGGCGATAATCGACTTGCCGAGCCACTTTTCGGCGTCTTTCCTTGTCACCTTTTTGCTCATGGTAACCCTCCTCCAATGTGGGATCCCTAGCCATAAATCCGGCTATTCGTCTTCATACCACTATATTCGGGCCGCCTTGTTTCCGCTTGCGCCATCGCCTTCTTCATTAGGAGAAATAGGCCCCTTAAGCAAAAAAAAAGCGCGGGCTGCAGGAGAGAAACCCCTTGCGGCTCGCACTTTTTCTTGTCTTTTTCAATTCTAACGTTTTGAAGGATCGTAAGGCGTCCCCAATGCAGCCGGTGCCGAAGAACGCCCCACCGCACTGACCAGGACGATGATCGTCAGCACGTAAGGAATCATGAAAATAAATTCCTGCGGAATGCTTCTCGACCATTCGAACAACTGCACATAGTTCCGAATCGCCTGGGAGAATCCGAAAAACATCGCGGCTCCCAAAGCGCCCACCGGATTCCATTTCCCGAAGATCATCGCGGCGATGGCGATGAAACCCTGTCCCGAGATGGTATTGTGAGCAAACGTACTTGTCGTCGTGAGCGTAATGGTCGCGCCCCCGATCCCTGCCAGCGCGCCGCTGATCATCACGCCGATGTAGCGCATCCGCGAGACATTCACCCCGAGCGTATCGGCCGCTCCGGGATATTCGCCGACGGAACGCAGGCGAAGTCCGAAAGGGGTCTTGAACAGCATATAATAGGCAACGATGACAAGGATAAGCGCCAGATAAGTTGTTGGGTACGAGTTGAAGAAGCCTTCCCCGATGATCGGGATATCCCGAAGCACCGGGATCGCTTCTTTCTCGAATACGTTAACGAGCGGAGTTTCGGCCGAGCCGTTAAAAATCAGCTTCACGATGTACACCGTTAATCCGGCCGCCAAAAAGTTGATGACGACCCCGCTGATGGTTTGATCGGCCTTAAACGTAATGGTTGCTACCGCGTGAATAAGAGACCCAAGAATCCCCACCACAACTGCGGCGATCACGCCAACCCAAGGGGCCATGCCGCCGAGCCCGGCTTCCTGGGCATAATAAGTGCCTACGCCGGCCGCGAACGCCCCGAAAATCATCAGCCCTTCCAGGCCGATGTTTACGACGCCCGACCGCTCCGAGAAAATACCGCCGAGCGCGGCGAATATCAGCGCTGTTGAAAATACAAGGGTTGAATTTAACAATTGGCCTAGCAGCGTAAGAATGTCCATATTACAACACCTTCTCTTTCTTGCGCTTGAGGTAGAATGGTTTAAGCACAAACCGTACGATGCCCTGGGCCGCGATGAAGAAAATGATCGAGCCGATGATGATCTTGATCAGCTCCGGCGGAACCCCCGCCGCAAAGCTCATGCCTGCGGAGCCGTAAGTAAGCACACCATAAAGTGAACCCGCCAGGACAACTCCGAACGGATGATTCATCCCCAAAAGCGCAACGGCTATGCCGTCAAAACCGTATCCCGGCGACGCCGCAAACACGGATTGATAATGGAATACGCCAAGCACTTCAAAAGTTCCGGCCAACCCGGCAAACACGCCGCTGATGAACATGGCCTTCACCACATTGCGCCCCACGTTCATGCCGGCATATTCCGCCGCATTCGCATTGAAGCCAACCGCACGCATTTCATACCCTTGCTTGGTTTTCCACAGATAGACATAGAAGAACAACGCCGCGAGCAGGGCGATAACCGTTCCCCAATGGACGCGCGCATTGTTAAAGATCCCCGCCAAAAATGTCAGCGCCGCCGAAGCTCCGATATCCTCCGAGCGATTCTGACCCTTTAAGAGGAAGAAATGGCGGATCACGTAATTGGATAGATATAAAGCCGTCCAGTTCAACATGATCGTCGTAATGACTTCGTTAATCCCGCGCTTGGCCTTCAGGTACCCGGCGATCGCCGCCCAAAGCCCGCCTGCGACACCGCCCGCAATGACTGCCAAAGGCACGACGATATTCGAGGATACGCCTGTCATTAACAGCGATACGGAGGTCGCGGTCGTCATCCCGATCAGCACTTGCCCATCCGCACCGATATTGAACATCCCGGAACGAAACGCAAAGGCAACCGCAAGACCGGTAAAGATCAGCGGAGTAATTTGACGAATCGTCTCCCCGAAATCGTACGGATTGCCTATCACACGCTGGATCAATGCGCTATATGCAACCAGCGGATTGTAACCGCCGAGAAGCATCACTACAGCGCCGACCAAAAGGCCGAGCAAAATTGCTACGAGCGGAACGATCAGGCTGTCCAGCGTAAATATTTTGCGCAATTTATCCATGCGATTGTCCTCCCTGCTCCATAAAACCGGCCATCATCAGCCCGAGTTCCTGATCGTTCGTATCCTGCGGGCGCACTTCACCGACAATTCTGCCTTCGTAAATGACCGCGATTCGATCCGATACATTCATAATCTCATCCAGCTCAAATGAAATCAGCAACACGGCCTTGCCCTTGTCCCGCTGTTCAATCAGTTGCCGGTGGACGAACTCGATCGCACCAACGTCCAATCCGCGGGTCGGTTGAGCTGCGATCAGCAGATCCGGATTCTTGTCTATTTCCCGCGCAATAATTGCTTTCTGCTGGTTCCCCCCTGACAAAGAGCGAGCCTTGGTCTCAATGCTGGGGGTGCGCACGTCGAACTGCTCAACAAGCTCTGTGGCATGGCGGTCTACGGTCCGCTGGTCGAGAAACCCGCTCTTGCTGTAAGGATGCTTATAGTACGTTTCGAGCACCATATTCTCACTGATGGAAAAATCGAGCACCAGACCGTGCTTGTGGCGGTCCTCCGGAATATGGGACAACCCGCTTTCAATAATTTTGCGCACCGGCAGATTGGCGATTTCCTTACCCGATAACTTGATGGAACCGGAATTGATTTTGCGGAGTCCCGTAATGGCTTCGATCAACTCCGTTTGTCCGTTGCCGTCCACCCCGGCGATCCCGATGATTTCGCCGGCCCTCACCTGCAGGTCCAAACCGTTCAGCACGGGAATGCCATTCTTGTTTTGCATCTTGACCTGACTGAGCTGCAGTACCGGTTCTCCGGCAACCGGCTCTTTTTTGTCAATTTGGAATGTGACATCCCGTCCCACCATCTTGGCGGCCAATTCGTTCGGGTTCGTGTTGTTCGTGTCGACCGTATCGATGACTTTCCCCCGACGGATAATCGTGACTCTGTCGGAAATCTCCATGATTTCCTTCAGTTTATGCGTGATGAGAATGATCGATTTGCCTTCCGCAACCAGCCTTTTCATAATAGTCATCAGCTCTATGATTTCCTGGGGCGTAAGCACCGCTGTCGGTTCGTCAAATATGAGAATATCCGCGCCGCGGAACAAGGTCTTCATAATTTCGACGCGCTGCTGCATTCCGACCGAAATATCCTGAATTTTGGCATTGGGATCGATCTGAAGACCGTACTGTTCCGACAGTTTAGCCACTTGGGCGGACGCCGATTTATAGTCGATATTTATTCCCTTCTTCGGTTCCATCCCTAAGATAATGTTCTCGGTGACCGTAAAAGGCTGTACCAATTTAAAATGCTGATGCACCATGCCGATGCCCAGCTTGATCGCTTTGTTCGGGTTGTCGATCGTCACCTGCTGTCCATTGATCTCGATCGTGCCGTGATCGGGTTGATAGAGTCCGAACAGGATGTTCATTAAAGTGGATTTGCCTGCCCCATTTTCGCCCAGAAGCGCATGGATTTCACCTTTACGTAAGGTCAGGCTGATTGAATCATTGGCTACAACACCGGGAAAAGATTTTGTGATTTGCTTCAACTCGACTACGGTAGCCGCAGTACTCATGAAATCACCCTCACCATCATGGGATTTACGCAAACAACAAGGCCAGCTGAGATAACACACTGGCCTTGCCTGCTTATACATATTAAACTATCGGCTTAATACAGCGGCCGTATTAAAACTTGCTTACTCGGCAGGAACCGTGATTTCGCCGCTGATGATTTTTTGCTTGTATTCTTCAACTTTGTCGAGAATTTCCTTGCTTACATTCTTCTTGGAAGTCTCCGGAAGACCTACGCCGTCATCTTTCAGAGTCAGGTTCGTTACCGAACCGCCTTTGAACGTACCGTCGATCACTTGTTGCGTAATATTCTTAACCGCGACGTCTACCCGTTTGATCATCGAAGTCAACGTAACGTCATCGCCAAACTCCAGCGATTGGTCCTTGTCCACGCCGATAACCCAAACCTTTGAGCCGCCCGCATTGTTGCGAGCCTTCGCTTCGTTAAATACGCCGTTACCGGTTTGTCCCGCAGCAGGGAAGATGATATCCGCGCCATCGTTATACAGCTGGCTCGCCAACGATTTACCGATATCCGGTTTGTCGTAAGCGGCAGCGTAAGTAATTTTCACTTCCGCTTTAGGGTTAACAGCCTTTACACCAGCTTGGAAGCCGACTTCGAAGCGTTTGATTACCGGACTTTCGGCTCCGCCGACAAACCCGATTTTGTTCGTTTTAGTCGTCATTCCGGCAACCACGCCGACCAGGAACGCACCTTCATTTTCGGCAAATGTAACGGAGGCCACGTTTGGTGCTTCCACCACACTGTCGATGATTGCCAGGTTCGCGTTCGGGTTAGCGTCCGCCACTTGTTTCAGAGCGTCGCCAAGATCGAAGCCGATCGCCCAAGTAAGATTATAACCGCCTTGCACGAACTGGTTCAAGTTAGGAATATAGTCTGCGCTGCTGTTACTTTGCAGGTATTTGTGTTGAATGCCTTGCTCTTTGTTCAGTGCCTCAAGAGCTTCCCAAGACGATTGGTTGAAAGACTTGTCGTTTACGCCGCCAATGTCTGTAACAAGACCGACCTTGATATCGGCCCCCTTCTTCGCCTCATCGCTCGTCTGGGTATTGCCGGCACCCGTATTGGGCGCAGCGCCGCTTTCGCCCGCTTTCCCCTTATTGTTGCCGCATCCCGCCAGTATCATTGTCAGCGCGAGGACCATGACTAAAGAAAATTTGAAGGCTCTGTTCATTGACGTTAAATCCCCCTTATGATTTTTAACCTTGTCTAGGCTTCATGTACAGACCGATTATACCTTTTAATTTGCGTAAAATCCATACTTTTAATGACCGCAGGTTAAATAAGTTTCGCCTTTTTGTGAAATGAAGCGCTTACCTTCGACATAATTGCCACATAACGTTCGCTATGTGTAATATTCTGGTTGTTCAAACTGTGGTAACACCACTCCGTTTCTATGTATAGACTACCCCAAGTGCCGTTATTTAACACAAAAACGGCCGTCGTTTCCGGTAATTTCTCAACCAGTTACGACGGCCGTCTAAAACATGCCGATTAGGCGTTAATTTTCTCCTTGGCCACGGTAGCCAACGAGTTGAATGCGTTAATGTCGTTTACAGCCAGGTCCGCAAGCATTTTGCGGTTGATGTTTACTTCAGCCAGTTTCAAACCGTGCATCAATTTGCTGTAAGACAATCCGTTCATACGGGCAGCAGCGTTGATACGCACGATCCAAAGTCTGCGGAAGTCGCGTTTTTTCGTGCGACGGTCACGATATGCATAAAGCAAGGATTTCATAACTTGCTCGTTTGCGGTTTTGAAGATGCGGTGTTTGGAACCAAAATAACCTTTAGCCAGTTTCAATACTTTTTTATGACGACGACGAACGACGAATCCGCCTTTTACTCTTGCCATATTAATAAACCTCCCAATAAGTTGTGTTAAAAAATTACTTCAAGTTTGCAAGTTGTTGTTTCAAACGGTTAACGTCACCGGAATAAGCCACAGGGCTGTTTGCCAATACACGTTTAGCGCGTTTGGACTTATGGGACAGCAAGTGATTGCGGTTCGCTTTGTAACGTCTTACTTTACCGGATCCGGTAATTTTGAAGCGGTCCTTCAGACTGCTGTGGGTTTTCATTTTAGGCATTGTACTTCCCCCTCAAAGTTTGTGAACTGCGCGGTTCAATCGGTCAAGCCGGGATACCGCTTAATTTTTAGGTGCCAAAATCATGATCATGCTACGGCCTTCCAATTTCGGATGGCGCTCCACCGTGGAAATCTCCGCAACCTCTTCTTTAACGCGGTCGAGAATTTTCTTACCGATGTCAGCATGGGTAATTTCACGTCCGCGGAAGCGGACCGAACATTTTACCTTGTCTCCATCTTTCAAAAATTTGATCACATTGCGAAGCTTCGTCTGGAAGTCATGTTCTTCAATGTTGGCACGGAACCATACTTCCTTGATATCCACTATCTTCTGATTCTTACGGGCTTCCTTCTCTTTCTTCTGTTGCTCGTAACGGAATTTGCCATAGTCCATGATCCGGCATACCGGTGGCTTGGCCGTCGGCGCTACGTTAACCAGATCCAGATTCAGGTCGATGGCCATTTGAAGTGCCTCACGGATCGGTTTGATGCCGATCTGCTCCCCGTTGGCCCCCACCAAACGTACCTCTTTGGCCCGTATCTCATCGTTGATCAAATGTTCCTTACTGATAATTCTCCACCTCCAAATAATTCTCTTGTCCCTTAAAAACGGTTATGGCTCAAATAAAAAGGGATACAGGTCCACGCCCGCATCCCAAATTGATCGTCAATTCTTCATGAATAAACCTATTCATAAATCATTGGATCAAAACCAGCCAACACGAACGTCGGTCAGGTGAGAAGCCATGGCCTCTGCTTGCAATCCAAACAGTTATTGCAACACACTTGAATAGTCTAACATATCCCTCAAATCCATGTCAAGCAACGCGATCAAAAAATGGGTTTTGAGCTCCCCCATTCAATAAAAGATCAAAATCCGGCTTTTCAGCACCGAGTAGCATGGATGAAACCGGGCCTGAGGAGCGGAGCGTAGAGGAGCCTACGTGAGCACCGGAAGGGCCGGTTGAATTCAAGATTCGACGCCGACTTGACTTCGGAAGAATCACTTCGTGATCAAAAGCCGGATTTTGAGCTACCTTAAATTAGCCTTGTTTGCTTTGAACTTCTTCTAGGCGTACCACCCGCGTATGCTGCGTGTGGCTCCACTGCTTGTTGTTCTGAGTGAAGAAGGCGTAGAACGTGATCGGCCACCACGATACCAGGTAAATCGGGAACAGCACCAGGTAGGCATACACTTTCTTCGATTTGACCTTCTCCAGAATCATCGCCGCCAGGAAGATAAACACGTTGGCCCCGATCGCTACAGAAGAGAGCCATAACGGAAGATGGGCATACAGCGTTTCAAAGTTCGGACCGCCGAACAGCGACTGGTCTGCCCAGATTAACGCCGTAAGCAGGAATGTCAGGAGTACGATGTAGACGTTAACCCCGTACAAGGCCATATCCAATTTGACCAAATTGCGTTCCTTGATGCTCTTCCAAAGAAGCGGGAAGAAATAACGACGGGCCACCGTAAAGTGACCCTGCATCCAGCGCAAACGCTGGCGCGCGGAAGCTTTGAATGTGAGCGGCTTCTCATCAAAGAGCTTGGCGTCATAGTTAAACACCGGATAAACCCCGCGTTCCACACAGCGCATCGTAAACTCCAAATCCTCAACCAGACTGGTGGCTCCCCAACCGATTTCTTTCAAAAGCTCGGTCTCAAAGCACATCCCCGTGCCTCCGAGGAAGTTAGCCATCTTCAAATTGTGGCGGGACAGCTGCCACAACCGGTTGCAATACCAATAGGAAATCCCGTAGGAAGCCGTGATCCAGGAGTCCTCCGGATTTTTGGTGTCGATATATCCCTGAATGACCCGGGCTCCTGAACAAAGGTCGTTATTCATCTCGTTCAGGAAATCAGGATGTGCCAAGTTATCGGCGTCAAACATAACGACCGCGTCATACTGCTTCGGCATCTTCCACAGTTGCTTCAGCATCCATTCAATGGCGTATCCCTTCCCGCGAAGGTTGGGATTCGTCCGCACGCAAGCGTTCATGCCATGGCTTCTGACAATGTCGGCGGTCCCGTCCGTACAGTTGTCGCAAATGACAAAAACATCGTACAGTTCCTTCGGGTAATTCAGTTCTTTCAGGTTCTCCATTAAAGCGCCGACGACCTTTTCTTCGTTATGAGCCGCTACAAGAACGGCAAAGGATTTCGCCGGAGCAAAGTTTCTCTTGTTCTTCTTCTTGTACAAGCCAAACAGCGCCAGACCGAACTGGTACACCCCTACCACCGCAAGCACAACCTGCAGCGATATCAAAATGGCGTCCATCATTAATCTCTGTACCCCCTTTTAACTCCATCAATTTTTCATGTCTTTTTTCTCTAAATCTTGTGCGGAGTTTTTCATGACCCTTATTGCTTTTCTTTTGCGAAAATCTAAATTTCTTTTCAACGCTTTTTCGATTTTCCATGACTTTGCATCATTTGTCAAACCGGTGTAAGACCTGAAGGACGCAAAATCCGGCGGAAGTTACTCTATATTCCCTTAAGACACCGTCGCTTCCTGCAATCGGTACGTTTTATTCTTATTTTCATCCGTTTTTGGCGTTTTTATTTCTTTAGCCCCCCCTTTTTTTCATATGTAAACGTTATATAAAAAAAGCAGCTATTATACAAACGAAAAAAAACGAAGAAAGTTTACTCAATAACTCATTTTTCTTTAAACTTTTTTGCTATTATTTGAATCAACGACGCGGCTTCGTTCACATTAATTTTAAAAAAGGGTATATTAACACCAAACGCGGCCTGTCCTTAAAGGCCGCGGATTGCGGATTTATTGTAAAAAATGTAGCAACCAACCTGAACGGTTTCTTGCAGCAAACCAAGCGCGGAGGGATCTTTATGACTCGATTGCTTCAAAAACTGATACGACTGGACCAGAAACTGTTTGTGGGGATTAACGGACGACTGCACAGAAGTTTTCTGAATTTCTGGCTGTACTACCTGACCCATCTGGGCGGAGCCGTCTTTACAATCCTCGCCACCTTGCTCATCTGGCTGGCAGCTCCGGAACCCTGGAACAAAACGGGGCTTCAGGCGGGTGTCGCCTTGGCCATCAGTCATATCCCGGTCGCCCTTGCCAAAAAAACATACCCGCGTGTCCGGCCCTACTTGACCCTCCCGGGGACGAATACCTTTCGAAATCCGCTGACGGATCATTCTTTTCCTTCCGGACATACGACTGCCATTTTTTCGGTGACTGTGCCATTTATGGCAGCGATGCCGGTTCTTACCTTTATTCTCGGACCCGTGGCTTTGATTGTGGCGGTATCGCGCATTTACCTGGGGCTGCACTACCCTTCCGACGTGCTTGCGGGGGCCGTGATCGGTTCTTCCGTAGCCTTCGGTACGGTTGCATTATGGGCGTAAAGGGGATATTGTAGTGGATAGAATAACCTTGCAGGAAAAGGTGAAACTAAAGTGCAAAAACAAAGGGTATTGCTTTTGTCCGAGGGGTTTGGAGCCGGTCACACCAAGGCGGCATATGCGCTCTCGAGCAGTTTACGCAAAGTAGCGCCGCATGTGCAGACCAAAGTACTCGAACTGGGAAGCTTTTTAAATCCCAGAGTGGCGCCTATCATTATTACCGCCTATAAGAAAACGGTGTCCACCCAGCCGCGGCTCGTCCGCATGATGTACCGCAGCAACTATAAAAAATCCTTAAACCGATTAACGACACTTGCCCTACATCGGATATTTTATACGCGCACGATTCAGATTATCCGTCAATTGCATCCGGATGTTATCGTCTGCACCCATCCTATTCCCAGCGCCATCATATCGCGGATCAAGCGCCTTGAACTGCTGGATGTGCCGCTCTGTACCGTCATAACCGATTATGACGCTCATGGAACCTGGGTCAGCCGGGAGGTCAACAGCTACCTCGTCTCCACCGACCAAGTCAAGCAAAAGCTGCTGGAGCGAGGCGTGGAAGAGGAGAAGATAAGGATCACCGGCATACCGGTTCATCCGAATTTTTGGGAGCGTCACCGGAAAGAAGATATCCGGAGCCAATTTAACCTAAAAAACATGCCCACCGTGCTCGTCATGGGCGGAGGCTGGGGCTTTATGAAGGATGAAGCGGTCAGCTCCCTTTTGGCCACGTACAGGGACCGGATTCAGATTATCTTCTGCCTTGGGAGCAATACGAAATCATTGGAGAAGATGAAGAAGGACCCGCGCTTTATTCATCCGCACATTCATTTGCTTGGCTTTACGCGGGAAATCGACAAGCTGATGGAGGTCTCCGACCTGCTGATCACGAAACCGGGAGGCATGACCTGCACGGAAGGATTGGCCAAGGGGATTCCGATGCTGTTTCACAAGCCCCTTCCCGGACAGGAGGAAGAGAACTCGCAGTACTTCGCTTCCCAAGGATGGGGAACTCCCATCGGCTCGCTCGACGATATCACCGCCTGGATCAACCGGCTCACCCACAACTATGAAGAAGTGGTGCGCAACCGGGAGGAAGTGCTCAATCATATCGCCAGCTATTATCCGCTGCAGAGCGCGCAAGCCATCATGGATCTTATCGAAGATAAAAGAGTTTTGGCGGAATAATCAACCCATCATTCATACAAATAACCAAAAGGCCTCCGGATCATCCGGAGGCCTTTTGGTGGCCGGCGACTAAAACTCGTCCATTTTATGCTCGTGGTACCGGCGCAAAGCCGCTTCCCCAACCTTCACTTCGCAGCGGTAAATCGGCATGCCTTGTCCCACAAACTTGCTTTCGTATTCGGTCATCACATGCTCCTCGTTAATCCCTTCCCCGTGCAGGTTGAGCGATATGTTGCTCAACTGCAGCCCGCAAGCCGCAAAAGCATTGAGCGAAAATTGAAACAGCTCCCGGGAATCGGTCTTGAAGTGGATTTCCCCCTCTTCATTCAGCAAAGAGCGGTATTTCTCCAGAAAGCGCGGATGGGTCAACCTGCGCCGGGCATGCTTTTTCTTCGGCCACGGATCGCTGAAATTCAAATAAATCCGCGAGACCTCGCCCGGTGCAAAAAACTCCTCTATCGATTCTATGTTGCCGAGGGCCAGTCTGGCATTGTCCGGATTTACCACGTTCTCCCCGCTCCAGATGTTCCGCACTTTCTCGCTGGCCCTGCGGATCAATTCATCATACATATCCATGCCCACAAAGTTGCAATCCGGATGCTTGAAGCTCATCCCGCTGACGAATTGTCCTTTGCCCATGCCCAACTCAATATGAAGTGGCCGGTCACCGCCAAACAACTGCGACCATTTTCCTTTATGTTCCCGGGGATTTAGAATCACCAGATCCTGCTGCTGCTCCAGATTCTCCCGGATGCCCTTTCTGCCGCGTAAACGCATCTCATTCCTCCGCCTTTATGTTTTGCCTAAGCTTCATAACCATTACTGAAATATTGTGCCGAAGATCAACCTAAAAGTAAAGCGATTATAACGGCACCCGATAAAAAAGTGAAAAAGGAATCCGGCGCCGCCGGGGAGACGGTTCGCGGATTCCTTCTTCGATATATTTTGGAATTGGGGTCCAAACGTAGTTTAGGTACAATTAAAATAACATAATCTGTAATTCATCGCAAGAAAACAAGGCGGTCCAGATGCCTTTTTTTCGTAATTTTTGATACAATGATCCAAGGGAAGCCGCTAAATTCAAGGATTTTGAGCTTTGAACAGCAGAAAAACATATTTTTTTGACAACTTCATGACTTTATAGGATTAAAGGAGCAAAGATGATTAATACCCCATTAACGACCCCGAAGCTTTGGGGCGACAAACGATTTCATACCTGGAACACCGAGATGCGCGAACAGTTCGGAGACAAGGTTTTTAAAGTCATGCTGGATGCCGGGTTCACCTGCCCGAACCGTGACGGGTCGATCGCCAAAGGCGGCTGCACATTTTGCAGCGCGCGCGGGTCGGGCGATTTTGCCGGAAGCCGGCGGGATGACCTGGTGACCCAATTCAACACCATTCGGGACCGCCAGCATCTGAAATGGCCGAACGCCCGTTATATCGGTTATTTTCAGGCCTATACGAACACGTATGCCCCGGTTGAGGAACTGAGGGAATACTACGAAGCGGTTCTGGAGCAGCCGGGAGTCGTGGGCCTGTCGATCGCAACGCGTCCCGACTGTTTGCCTGACGATGTAATCGATTATTTGGCCGAATTGAACGAACGCACCTATTTGTGGGTGGAGATGGGCCTGCAGAGTATTCACGAATCCACGTCCGAATTGATTAATCGAGCGCACGATACGAAATGCTATCTGGACGCCGTGGAAAAGCTCCGCAAGCGGAACATTCGGGTCTGTACGCATATTATTTACGGGCTGCCGCAGGAAACCCACGAAATGATGCTTGAGACCGGACGCGCCGTGGCGAATATGGACGTCCAGGGCATCAAAATTCACCTGCTTCATCTGATGCGCAAAACGCCGATGGTCAAACAATACGAAGCCGGGCTGCTGCGCTTTTTGGAAAAGGACGAGTATATCAAGCTTATCGTCGATACGCTCGAATTTTTGCCTCCCGGAATGGTCGTGCACCGTCTGACCGGCGACGCTCCGCGCGATTTGCTGATCGGACCGATGTGGAGCCTGAAAAAATGGGAGGTCCTTAATGGGATCGACGATGAACTGAAACGCCGGGACACCTGGCAGGGGAAATACTGGAGGGGATAAAAATGGGTTTTCTCTCGGTGCTTAGCTTTGCGCACAAGCTTGTGGGAGAGCGGCTGCAGCCCGGCGATGCCGCCGTGGACGCCACGGCCGGGACGGGGGCGGATACGCTGTTCCTCGCCAGGGCTTGCGGCCCGCGCGGCCAGGTATTCGCCTTCGATATCCAGGCCGAAGCCCTGTCCCTGACGCAAGCCAGGCTGCACAAGGAAGAGCCGGCCTTGCTTCCCGCAGTGACCTTGCTGCGGCAAAGCCATGCGGAGATGGAGGAGGCGCTCCCTCGAGGCATCCAGGGCAAGCTGGGAGCGGTCATGTTCAATTTAGGCTACCTACCCGCCGCGGGGGCGAATCCGTCCCTCATCACGCAGACGAGCAGTACTTTACAAGCGCTGGATGCCGCGCTCCGGCTGCTGCGGCCGCGGGGCATTCTGACCGCTGTGCTCTATCCGGGACATGCGGGCGGCGATGAGGAAGCGATGGCGGTGGAATCCTGGGCATCCGCCCTGCCCCAAGCGGCGGGGCAGGCGGTCATTTACCGGCAGTTGCAGAAGCCGGCCGCTCCCTACCTGATCGCCGTCGAAAAAAAACAAGAAAAAGAGGGGTTTTCCGATGTCAGTTAAAAAAATCGAGCATGTCGGAATCCGGGTTACGGCCCTGGAAGATTCCGTCGAATTTTATGTCCGTGTGATCGGCCTCAGACATCTGCACACCATCGGCGAGGTAGGAGAACCGTTGCGGCTCGCCTTTCTGACCTTCCCCGGGCAGGAATCCGTCGAGTTGGAGCTGATTTACATCCGTGGCGGCGAAGAACTTCCGCGGGAAGGCAGAGTACACCATGTCGCCTTTACGGTGACGAACATTGAAGAGGAATACGCCCGGATTTCGAACCTTGGCTTATCCGGACTTGATGAGGAAATCCGCTCTCTGCCTAATGGCAGCCGGTTTTTCTTTTTCAATGGACCGGACGGGGAACGAATCGAGTTTTTTGAGCCATCACTCCATTGAAGGAAGTGCTTCCCGATGCAACAGCAAACCTTTACATTCGGCAATGACGCGGGCCACCAGGTATTCGTCTACCGCTGGTCCCCCGCTCCCTCCGTTCCGCTGCGGGGCGTCCTGCAAATCGCTCACGGCATGAGCGAGACGGCGGAGCGGTATCGCCGGTTTGCCGAGGCGCTAACCCTGGCGGGCTTTGACGTATATGCCAATGACCACAGGGGACACGGGCGTACGGCCGCAACCCCGGAGCAGCTTGGTTGGCCGGGACCGGATGGGCTGAACGGCATGGTCCGGGACATGATCGAGCTCGGCAAACGCGCAAAGAGCGATCATCCCGGCCTCCCGCTGTTTCTGATGGGGCACAGCATGGGCTCTTTTTTGACGCAAAAGACGATGTACACCGCCCCGGAACGATACAAGGGCTTCATCCTCTCGGGAACCAACGGCCCGCGGGGGCTGCTCTCCTTCGGTCAGCAACTGGCCCGTTGGCAGGCGGCCATTCAGGGACCGGAGCACCCGAGCTTGCTTCTCAACGCGCTCTCGTTCGGCAGCTTCAATCGCGGCTTCCTGCCCATGCGCACGCCGTTCGATTGGCTTTCCCGCGACGAGCACGAGGTGGACCGGTTCATCGAGAATCCGCTGTGCGGGTTCATCTGCAGCACCGGATTCTTTCAAGGGTTATTCGGATTGCTTCGCGAAATACACCGGCCGGAGCTGATTTTTAAGATTCCCAAGGACAAACCCATTTACGTGTTCGGAGGAGACTGCGACCCGGTCGGCTTGAACGGGAAGGGCGTAAACCGCTTGATCACTTTGTACAAGAAACTGGGGATCGAGGACCTCGAGGTCAAACTGTATCCGGAAGGCCGGCACGAAATGCTCAACGAAACCAACCGGGACGAGGTGACCAAGGAGGCCATCGCTTGGCTGGAGCGTCACTTGACATCGGCCTAGCCGACTCACTCGCAAATCGACCGAGTTCTCCGTAGCCGTGCGACAAATAAAGGGATTTCTCTCTCTTATTTGTCGCATTGTTTGTGTGCGATGGCGTACCAACTGGATTTTCTCCGGCTAATCTTGGCCAAAAAGAGGGTTCACCCCCATAACGGCTTAAATTAACCGGAGGATCTCCAGATAAACTTGCGACATGTGCTTTTACGGCCGGATTAGCGGGAGAGTTTTCCGATACTGTCACTAGCGTTGCATTAAACCTACATGGTGCTACCCATGATGAGACTTTTTCGCTGACTTAAGAGATGGTGGCAAGCTGGATCTGGCCCCCGCAAATTCCCTAGCCAAGCCCGCCAGCATTAGCGGCCTTTTGGACCGCTATTTCAGCCCAATTTGGCTCCGCGGGAACAATAGCGGTCAAAAAAGCCTTATTGCCTTGGTGCAGACCCCGAAATAGGGTTTGGCCCGGTTTTTTCTAAAAATAAGGTCCTAAACGTCCGCTATCTCATACCGCCCCGCCAAATTCGACAAAATTGCGCCGTTTAAGGCTCTTATTATTTGCCCTCCTTCGAAGAGGAGATGGCCGCTGGAAAATTTGCCCGTGATTCAACTGCTTTATGCAACGCTAGTGGGATAATGTGTTCCCCAAACCCGCTAGTCAGCCCCCTCCCGGTCCAACTCCCCCCTCATCATCATGCGAAAATTCCTGCAAATCTGCAGGCTTTTTTCCCGATTTGGACCGCAATTCATAAATACCTGCAAATCTGCAGGTATTTCGGGCAACAAACGCCCGTTTCTCAAAAACCACAAGAAATTCCTGCACATTTGCATCCTTTTCGCCTTTGTCTATGAGAATGGCGGAAATTCCTGCACTTTTGCGTCTTTTTGCCTGGAGCCAAAGCCACTAAAAAAGCTGTCCCGTTCGTCTTCACAAGACAAACGGGACAGCTCCCCTTATTCCTCTTCCGCTTCGTGCTCCGCGGCGCCATTCTCCGCCTGCGGCCGGTCCAGCCAACTGCGGATCATCGATAGCAGTTGGGCGCTGTTCACCGGCTTCGTGATATAGTCGGATGCCCCCGCCTCCAGGCAGGCCTCCCGGTCCCCGCTCATCGCCTTGGCCGTCAGCGCGATAATCGGCAGGTCCCGGAACTCCGGCTTCTGACGAATGGCCCGCGTCGTTTCGTAGCCGTCCATAATCGGCATCATAATGTCCATCAGGACGATCTCGATCGAAGGGGTATTCTCCAGGATCTGAATGGCCTCCTGTCCATTCTCCGCCGGAATCACCTTCATATTGTGCCGTTCCAGAATCGTGGTCAGCGCAAAAATATTCCGGATATCGTCATCGACGACAAGGACCTGCTTCGACTTGATCATCTCGTCCGATTCATGCAGCTTCACCAGCGTTTGCCGCGATTCGTCCGGCAGGTTCTCCGCCTTCCGGTGCAGGAACAAACTGGTTTCGTCCATCATTTGCACCGGAGTCTTGACCTCCTTGATCACGGAGGATTTCATCAGATCCTCGAGCTGGTTTTCCTGCTCCGGCGTCCACTTCCGCTGCCGGTTCAGGATGATCGGCACGGCTTTGTTTTGCATATTTTTGTGAATATCGTAAATCAGACCGAAGACATCCGTGCCGCCCAAATCGTTGTCGATCAAGATGACGTCAAACTTCTTCGCTCTCAACTGATTGAGCGCCTTGCGGCCCGTATCGCAAGCCACGATTTCAAGGTCACCGTTATCCAGCAGTTCCACCGACTCCGTTCGGCGCGCCTCGTCGCTCATGACGATCAACAGCCGGTGTGTCTCCCGGTTTGAAAAATCCCGCAGTTGGTCCAGCTTCGACTCCAGCACTTCGTTGGAAACCGGCTTGCGGATATATTCGAAGACGCCTTTTTGCCGCAGCTCGATTTCATCATCCTCTACCGTAATGACGCAAATCGGGATATGACGTACGCTGAGGTCGTTTTTCAACTGATCGATAATAAGCCAGCCATCCATATCCTTTAACCGCAAATCCAGCGTAATCGCGTCCGGGCGATATTTCTGGGCAAGCTCCAAGGCACCGGTGCCCCGGGTCGTGACGATCCCCTTGATCCCTTTTTTACGCAGAACGTCCAGGAGAATTTCATTGAACTTCACGTCGTCTTCCACGATTAAAAAGACGGAATCTCCCGGCTGAATCGAATCGCGGTCATCCTCGATCACCCGCTCTTCCTTCGGCGCGCCGGCCCGCTTCGGTTCCCGCGGCGTGACGTCGATCACCTCAGGGACATAACGTGCGGCCGGAAGCGGCTCCGAAACGGTCTCGGCGTCTTCTTCGGGATCATGGCCCGGAATGTCCGTATACAGCGGCAGGTACAGATTAAAGACACTGCCCTTGTCAACGACGCTGTAGAGCGTAATTTCACCGCCGAGCAAAGCCGCGATCTCGCGGGAGATCGCCAGGCCCAAGCCGGTTCCTCCGTATTCCCGGCTCGTGCTGCCGTCGGCCTGCTGAAACGCCTCAAAAATAATCGCCTGCTTGTCGACCGGAATGCCGATTCCCGTATCGCTGACCGAGAAGCAGATGACTTCCTTCGCCCGGTTCAGTTTCTCGTTTCCGGCACTCCAGCCTTCCTCGGCCTTACGGACATCCAGCAGAACCTGGCCTTTTTCCGTAAATTTGAAGGCGTTGGAGAGCAGATTCTTCAGGACTTGCAGCAGCCGTTTCGAATCCGTCACCAGGCTGTCCGGGATATTCCGCTCCAGCTTGATCGCGAAGTCCAGCTGTTTCTGTTCCGCGATATGGCGGAAGGTGCGCTCCATGCTAACCTTAATTTCCTTCAGCTTGATTTCGTTATAATCGGCGGTTACCGTGCCCGACTCGATCTTTGACAGGTCGAGAATATCATTGATAAGCTCCAGCAGCTCCGTCCCGGCATCCTGGATCGTCTGGGCGAATTTCACCTGATACTCCGTCAGGTTCCGGTCCGGATTTTCCGCCAGCTGTTCGGCCAGCAGCAGCAGCGAGTTCAGCGGCGTACGCAGTTCGTGGGACATATTGGCCAAAAACTCGGATTTGTAGCGGGAGGTTAAAGCCAACTGCTCCGCCTTCTCCTCCAGCACGCGTCTCGCAATTTCGACCTCGTTGTTTTTGCTTTCGACCTCCGCCTTTTGCAGCACGAGCAGCCGGGCTTTTTCCTCCAGCTCCTCATTCGTTTCCTGCAGTTCCAACTGCTGATTCTGCAGCTCTTCGGTCAAGGATTGGGATTGCATCAGCAGTTCTTCGGTCCGGCGGTTCGCCTGCATCGTGTTGATCACGATCCCGATCGACTCCGTAAGCTGGTCAAGGAAGTCGAGATCGATCGCGGTAAACCGGCGGAAGCTGGCGAGTTCCAGGACCGCAAGCACCTGATCCTCAAAAATAATCGGGAGCAGCACGATATTCAGCGGAGCCGCCTCGCCGAGACCCGACGAGATCACGACGTAATCCTCAGGCACATTCGTCAGCAGGATACGCTGCTTCTCGATCAGGCACTGGCCGACAAGTCCTTCGCCCGCCTTGAATTGATTGGACAAATGCTTCCGCTGCTGATAGGCGTAACTGGCGAACAATACCAGAGTCGATTCGCCGCCGATCTGCTCATTGATGTACATGACCCCGTGCTGCATAGAAACCAGCGGCCCCAGCTCCGACAAAATCATGCGGGAGACCGCGTACAAATCCCGCTGACCCTGGAGCAGCCGGGAGAATTTGGCCAGATTGGTTTTCAGCCAATCCTGTTCCGTGTTGATCCGGGTCGTTTCTTTCAGATTGCGGATCATTTCATTCACATTGTCCTTCAGCACGGCGACCTCGCCGGCTGCGGCGACATCGATGCTGCGGGACAGATCGCCCTCGGTCACCGCGGTGGCGACGGTGGTGATGGCGCGGACCTGCGACGTCAGCGTGCTCGCCATGTAGTTAACGTTATCCGTCAAATCCCGCCACGTACCGGCCGCTCCGGGAACGTTCGCCTGTCCGCCGAGCTTGCCTTCCGCGCCAACCTCGCGGGCCACGGTGGTGACCTGATCGGCGAAGGTCGCCAGCGTATCGATCATGTTGTTGATCGTGTCCGTCAATTCCGCGATTTCGCCCTTGGCTTCCACCGTCAGCTTCTTCTCCAGGTTCCCGTTCGCGACCGCCGTGACGACCTTCGCGATGCCGCGAACCTGGTCCGTCAAGTTGGCGGCCATGATATTTACGTTGTCGGTCAGATCCTTCCAGATCCCGCCGACGCCGTTCACCTGGGCCTGTCCACCGAGCTTGCCGTCGGTGCCGACCTCGCGGGCCACCCGCGTGACTTCGGAGGCGAAGGAGTTCAGTTGATCCACCATCGTGTTGATCGTGTTCTTAAGTTCCAGCAGCTCGCCCTTGACGTCGACGGTGATCTTTTTCGACAAATCGCCATTGGCGACCGCCGTCGTGACTCCGGCAATGTTGCGCATCTGGATCGTCAGATTGCTGGTCATCGTATTGACCGTATCGGTCAGGTCCTTCCAGGTGCCGGACACGTCCTTCACGTCCGCCTGCGCCCCGAGCTTCCCTTCCGTACCGACCTCGCGGGCGACGCGCGTCACCTCGGAAGCGAACAGGCTGAGCTGATCCACCATCGTGTTCATGGTGTTCTTCAGCTCCAAAATCTCGCCCTTCGCATCGACCGTGATCTTCTTCGACAAATCGCCTTTCGCGACGGCGGTGGTTACCTCCGCGATGCCGCGCACCTGGTCGGTCAGATTGCGCGCCATATTGTTGACGCCCTCGGTCAAATCCTTCCACGTGCCGCCGACGCCCTTCACCTCGGCTTGCCCGCCGAGCCGACCTTCGGTGCCGACCTCCAGCGCCACGCGCGTGACTTCGGAAGCAAAGGTTGAGAGTTGGTCCACCATCGTGTTGATCGTGTTCTTCAGCTCGAGAATTTCCCCTTGTACGTCGGCGGTGATCTTCTTGGAGAGGTCCCCGTTGGCGACCGCCGTCGTGACGACGGCGATGTTCCGCACCTGGTTCGTCAAGTTGGAGGCCATATAGTTGACGCTTTCCGTCAAATCGCGCCAGGTTCCGGCCACGCCGCGAACCTGGGCCTGTCCGCCCAGAATCCCGAGCGTCCCCACCTCGCGGGCCACCCGTGTGACCTCGGAGGCGAACGTCGACAGTTGATCCACCATTGTATTGATCGTATTTTTCAGCTCCAAAATTTCGCCCTTCGCATTGACCGTAATATGCTTGGACAAGTCGCCTTTGGCAACCGCGGTCGTGACATCCGCGATATTCCGCACCTGATTCGTCAGATTGGAAGCCATGTAATTGACGCTTTCCGTCAAATCCCGCCAAGTTCCGGCCACCCCGGTTACTTCGGCCTGCCCGCCGAGGATCCCCTCTGTGCCGACCTCGAGCGCCACGCGCGTGACCTCGGACGCAAAGGTCGAAAGTTGGTCCACCATCGTGTTGATCGTATTTTTCAACTCCAGAATCTCGCCCTGAACGTTGGCCGTAATCTTCTTCGAGAGATCTCCGTTGGCGACCGCCGTCGTGACGACGGCGATGTTGCGGACCTGATCGGTCAGGTTCGAGGCCATGTCGTTGACGCTTTCGGTCAAATCCTTCCACGTGCCCGAGACGCCCTTCACCTCGGCCTGACCGCCGAGTTTGCCTTCAGTTCCGACCTCCCGGGCCACCCGCGTGACCTCGGAAGCAAACATCGAAAGCTGATCCACCATCGTATTGATCGTGTTCTTCAGCTCCAGAATTTCGCCCTTCGCGTTGACCGTAATCTGTTTCGTCAAATCGCCATTGGCGACCGCGGTCGTAACCGCGGCAATATTGCGGACCTGGTCGGTCAGATTCGCGGCCATATTGTTAACGCTGTCAGTAAGGTCCTTCCATGTGCCCGAAACGCCCTTCACATCGGCCTGACCCCCCAGCTTCCCATCGGTTCCGACCTCGCGGGCGACCCGGGTCACCTCCGAAGCGAAAGTACTGAGCTGGTTAACCATTGTGTTGATATTGCTGGCCATCCGCAAATACTCGCCGGTTAACGGTCTGCCCTCAAACTCGACTTCGACCTTCTGCGTCAAATCCCCTTGGGCCACCGCATTGATCACCCGGGCGACTTCCGTCGTGGGCTGGACGAGATCGCTGACCAGACCGTTCAACGACTCGACAATTACTTCCCAGCCGCCGCCGGTGTTCTTATGATTAAATCTTCTGGATAATTTGCCTTCCTTGCCGACGACCTGGGCAACCGTCCGAATTTCCCCGGCAAGACTCTCCTGCATGTCCATAATCTCGTTAAAGGTGTCCGCTACTTTTCCGGCGATGCCGGTTTTGTCGTAAGGCATCCGGAAGGAAAAGTCACCCTTTTTCATGGCTACCAATGCATTCAGCAGTTCACCCGCATCGATCCCGTCCTGGGACGGCGGGGACTGCTGCTGATCCTGATTCGACATTTTCGATCCTCTCCCGATTTGTTATATATAGACATATATGTACAACCTATGACAAAATCTTAACCTTTAATTATATTACTATGCAAATCAATCCGATGTCATTAACCGTAAAGTCATGCGGCACAAAGACCCAGAAACAGGCAAATCCCGCCCTGCCTGCAGGCAAAGCGGGATTTTTAATCTTATCTTATCAAATGAAAGCTCTGGATACGATCACAAGCAGGATGAACAACACCAAAATCGTACCGGTAGATGTAAAAATGCTGCCCGGATATCCTCCGCCGTATCCTCCGTCTTTACAGTCAACACCGCTCACAGGGATTCCTCCTTTGGTTTAGAGTACACCCCTATATTATTCGGGATCCCGACGCTTGACTGGGCCTCTACGCCAAGTTGGGCACAAGCCCCGGCCTTTCAAAAACTAAACCATCACACGTTTCAATTGAACCATGTACCGGGACCTGACCACGGCATAATAAAGGGCTTGAACCGCCAGGAAAGCGCCGGTGGCCGTCAGAACCGGCAGGGTGACTTGTCCTAAATTAAAGGCGCTGCCGAGCAGCGAAAGGACAACCATCGTCTGTATGCCCGAAATCAGAATCGGCACAAAAAACAGCAGGGCGATCTGCAAGCCGGACGCGAATTTCATTTCGCCGTCGGCCAACCCGATTTTTGAAAGGGAATGATACATGCGGCGGTCCTGATTCAGCTCGCTGTACAGCTTAAAGTACAGGAAGCTGGCCGACGAGATGGAAAAGATGGCCGCGATAAACACGCCGACGAAACTGAACATGGACAACCCCTGTTTGGTGTTCGCGTACATGTCGCCCCGGGCGGACAGATAGTTTTCCGTCTCTCCGTCATCCAGCCTTCCCCTGTTCTCCGCCACAAAGCGGACCGTCGTAACGACTTCCTGGTCCTGCAAGGAAGGTTCGCCCTGGCGATCCCAGGCTTTAATTAAAAAGCGAACTTCAGAGGAGATCCACCTGATCTGATCCTCTGGAATTCGGTGCTTTATTTTATCATAATCCGCATCATTCACCACAATCAGCGATTTGCCGCCGCCTGCGCCAAACAGCCGCTCCGGCCGTTCCTCCATGATCGTAAAGGTATGGGAGAGCGGCGATTCCAGTGAAAATGCCTTCCCTTGATGCCCCAGAAGATCTTCCGGAGGATCCTCCACCGAATACAACAGCACCCCTTGGTCTTGCGGCACCTCCTGAAGCGGCGTGGCGCCGGCTCTTTCAGCCAACTTATTGTAATTCGTCAGGGAAGCAAGTTCCACGTACAGCCTGTCACTAGAAATATAAGATTGAATGGTCTCCGTGCGGAAAGTTTCATAGGCGATTCCCTCTTTTTCCAGTTCACCTTCTACCCATTTCAGGTCTTTTTCCAGGTCGGATTCGTTATACACGCTAATAGTCATGGCAAAGGGGTCCCCGGCATACAACTTCGCTATTTGGGCATTGACCGACAAAATCATCCCCACGCTCATACAGGCCAAGGAAGTGGCAATCGTGACCATGAACAGCATCCTCGCGTTATCCTTCAGCTTATAGGCCATTTCCGAAACCCAGATGAGATTCGTGCCCCGCCACAGCATTCGCTTGCTTCTCTTGGCCGCCTTTAACAGAAACACAACGACTTGCGTATAGAAAAAATAAGTCCCCCCGATTCCCGCCGCCGCAGCGAGCAGTACCTCCTTCTCGCCGATTTTGGCCCCGCGCCGCAACAGCATTACGGCAACCGCGAGCAGGACGATGCCCAGAAGCACGAGCACCCAGGAAGTCTTCGGCTCTTTTTTCGGTTTACTGCTGCCGGTCAGAAGCTCAAGCACGCGATTTTTACGGATAAACAATAGTGTAAACACCGATAAAAACAGAAACAGCAGCATAAACGCCACCGTCGTAAAGATCATAGCCCTCCAAGGCAAATAAAAGGGAAGTCCTTTCCCCCCCGTCACGGCAGCCCCCAGCAGCAGAAACAGCTTGGATAGCAGCATGCCGCTGGCCAGCCCGGCAAGGATGGACAACAGGCCGATCATCATATTCTCCAGAAATATCAGCCGGTTGATCGTCCCCGTGGTAGCGCCGAGGATCGTCAAAATGCCGAATTCCTTGCTTCGGGCCTTCAAAAAGCTGCTGATCGAGTACAGAACAAACAAAAACGAGAAAATGAAAATGATATATTCGGCGGCCTGCATACCGACGCGCGTCATCCTTCCCATTTCCGAACCGGTAATACCGGGGTGGAAGATGAACATCGCATAAGTGAAAAAAATCATCACCATAAAGGCGCTGCTCAAAAAATAAGCGATATAGGCCCGCGCATTCCGCCTTACGTTGTTAAACGCGAATTGAAGAAAGCTCATGGGCGTTCCCTCCCAAAAAGGACAGCATTTCAATAATTTTCTGGAAGAAAGCCTGCCTGCTGTCCCCCCGATGGATTTCGCTCGACAGCATCCCGTCCTTGATGAACACCACCCGGTCACAGTAGCTCGCGGCCAGCGGGTCATGGCTGACCAGCATCATGGTTGTTCCCTCGCTCCGGTTGATGCTCTCCAGCATTTCCATCACGACCCGCGAGGCATTGGAATCGAGCGAGCCCGTCGGTTCGTCCGCCAGCAGCAGGGAAGGTCCCGGAATCATCGCCCGGGCGATAGCGGCCCGCTGCCGCTGGCCTCCGGAAATCTCGTAAATTCTTTTGCCGAGAATATCCCGAATCCCCAGCTTGTCCGCGATCGACTCCAGCTGTTTTTCCATTTTCCGCAGCGGTCTCCGATCCAGCGTCAACGGCAAAACGATATTTTCCGCAACCGTCAACGTATCCAGCAGATTAAAATCCTGAAACACGAATCCCAGCTCCCTGCGCCGGAAAGCGGCAAGCTCCTTTCTTTTTAAGGAAAACGGATTTTTGCCGTTAATCAGCACCTCACCCGTGCTTGGCGCGTCGATCGTCGAAACCAGATTTAACAACGTGGTTTTCCCGCTGCCGGAAGGACCCATAATCCCGACAAATTCCCCTTGCTCAATCGTCAAATGGATGTCGTGCAGGGCACGCGTCACGATTTTTCCCGGATATACCTTGCCGAGACCCCGTACCTTCAACAAATCCATATTAATTCTCCTCCTTCGCTCCCACCAGCCGGCACAGGCCGGCGGAATTCCATGGTGCCATGATTATACTTTAGCCAATCCCAAGAAATCGGGCCAGCGATTTATCTTAAGCCTGTCTTAACGATTTGTAAGGTTATGTTCGCCCAAAAAAAAAGATGCCCCGTTTTCTCAACGGCAGCATCCGACAACTACAACTTCCGGTCCGCAGTAAAAATCATTCTGACTGTAGTCCCATCACCCCGAGATGATTCCAATTCCACTTTGTGGTCCAAACGCCGGCAAACCTCCCGGACGAGATAAAGCCCCATTCCGGTGGATTCCCGGTACTGCCTCCCTTGTTCTCCCGTAAAATAAGGGTCAAAAACGCGGCGGATATCCTCCTTCCGGATACCCACGCCGTAATCGGTAATTTCAAGCATGATTTTCTTGGCCAACCGCGTTGCGGTAAACTCCACCTTGTTCCCTTTGCCGGCCGAATAATTCACGGCATTAATCGCTATCTGGCCCAGAATAAATTCCAGCCATTTTTCATCGGAAAACACATGGACGTCTTCGTCGATCTCGATAACCGGGTAGACTCCCTTCCGAATAAACAGCCTCCGATGGGCCGCTACGGTGCGGTTTACGACCTCCCTCAGAGAGACGCGGTCCACGCGAAAATCGCTTTCGAACCGTTCCAGCCGGGACGTGTACAGCGCCATTTCCAAACCTCGGCGCAGCCGGTCCAGCTCTTCCTGGATACTTTCGATGACATGTTCGGGCAGCGCTTCTTTTTCGTTTTCCAACGTCAGTTGAATGACGGATAAGGGTGTCTTCATCTGATGAACCCAACGGTTGGTAAACGCCGTGTTGGTCTCCATTTGGCTGCGGTATCGGTATAATTCCTCCTGAAACAACCTGTACCCGGACTCCATCCGGAAATCAAACGCAAGGGCCAGCGGCGTTTCGCCGGAAGGCTCCATGAGTTCTTCCAGTCGCTCGGGCGGCTTCGTCAGCTTGCGGTAAACCTCACGCCGGCTGAAATAATGGTAACCCAAGTACAACAGAAGAAAAGTGACGCTGAGCAGCAGCGCATACAGCGCGATATCCGGCTCCCGGCTTCCGGCCAGCCAGTACAGTAAGGGAACCAGAAAAATTTGCGGCACCAAAAAGAGCAGGAGCGGGAGCTGTTCCTTCCAGAAAAGTCTCATGCTTCTCCCGCCGCAGAAGGCAGCAGCCTATATCCCGCTCCCCTGACCGTCTCGACGGCATCCTCCATCCCCAGCTCTTTCAACTTCTTCCGGATACGGGTCACATACACGTTCAGCGTATTGTCATCGATAAAATGATGGTCCTGCCACATCAGATCGAGCAGTTTCTCCCGGGTGACGACGCGGCCGACCCGCTGCATCAGCGCTTCAAGCAGCACCGCTTCCTTTTGGGTAAGCACCGTCGACCGTTCTCCCCGCATCACCGTAAACCGCTCAGGGTACAGCAGGAGTCCGGCGCCGCCCACGGTTCGCTCCTCCTGCTTCGCGGCATAAGTGCCGTAAGCCCTCCGCAGGTGGCTGCGGATTTTGGCCATGACCACCTCGTAAGAGAAAGGTTTGGTGATGTAGTCATCCGCCCCGTTCTCAAGCGCCATGATCTGGTCCATCCCGCTGTCCCGGGCGGAAATAAACAGAATCGGGCAGGTCGAGACGGCGCGGATCTGTCGGCACCAATAAAATCCGTCGAAGTTCGGCAGATTCACGTCGAGCATAACCAGATCCGCCCCGCTTTCCGTAAAGCGTTCCAGCACCCGGCTGAAATCGGAAACCTGCTCCGCGCGATACCCGTACTTCTCAATTTGAGAGGAGAGCATCGCGGTGATCTTCGGATCGTCCTCCACGATCAAAATGGTAAACATAGGTTTAAGACTCCTTTCCTCGTCAGACCGGAGACGACTGGAACGGTGCGATGTAATACCG
The DNA here is from genome assembly GCF_036864765.1 of Paenibacillus sanfengchensis. NCBI lineage: Bacteria > Bacillati > Bacillota > Bacilli > Caryophanales > Paenibacillaceae > Paenibacillus > Paenibacillus sanfengchensis. The sequence continues at coordinate 220,837 of NZ_JBAGJC010000003.1, forward strand.
CGGCTTATCCGGCGCGGGCTCTTGCTGGTAGACCACGATCAGCAAGGAACCGCCCCGCTCCGCCGCGGAAGACTCCGGCCCGTCCAGTACGGCCCGCAGCGAGAAAGGCAGCTCGTCCACGACCGCGTTCTTCTGAAGCTCCCTTTCGCTGAATCCGTGCGCGGCAAACGAGGCGGAAACGTCCTGCGGACGCTCTGCCAGCTGTTTAAATATCGCGTTCCTGCGCTCCTTATTCAGCCGGTCCTCCCACCAAATTTTTCGCGGCTTGTATTTGTGACCCAAATAATAATCCAGCTTCATCAGGCCCAGGACGATGTCCGGTTCCTTCATGCCGCGGCAGCTTAAAAATTCGTGCAGACGCGTGAACAAATCCTCCAGTTGATGGCCAATGCGCTGCCACCCCCGGCTTTCCCAGAAGTCGCCGAATTCCTGGAAGAAATCGAACGGGGAGTCGAACTCCGAAGTGATCAGGTATTCTACCGTATGGTCCATCCGGTGATCGTTCCAATATTTCTCCAGCACATCCTCCAACCGCTTTAACCGGACGACGTCGGTAAACGGCAAAATGTCGTTGCCCAATATTTCATATGGCGCATGGTCCATATAGATATAGTTATACTTGGCGGCATCGTTACGCAGGCCGGTTCCGCGCAGCATTTTCAGGAAGCCGAGCTGGAGTTCTTCCGGCCGCATGGCAAAAACGTCGTTAAACGTTTTGCGGAAGGTCGCATAATCCTCTTCCGGAAGGCCGGCGATCAGATCAAGATGCTGGTCGATTTTGCCGCTTTCTTTGATCTTCGTCACCGTCCGCTTCAACTTGGTGAAGTTCTGGCGGCGCTTAACCAACTCGTTTGTAGGGTCGTTCGTTGATTGGACGCCGATCTCAAAACGGAAAATTCCCGGCGGGGCGTGCTCCGCCAAATAATCCAGCACTTCCGGCCGCATAATGTCCGCCGTGATCTCAAATTGAAACACACAGCCGCCATGGTTATGAATAAGAAACTCGAACATTTCCATGGCGTAGCTGCGGTTGATATTAAAGGTACGATCCAGAAACTTGATCGTCTTCGCTCCGTGGGAAATCAAATACAAAATATCCGACTTCACCCGCTCGATATCATAATATCGGACACCCACCTCGATGCTGGACAGGCAAAACTGACAGCTGAACGGGCAGCCCCGGCTGGTCTCGAAATAAACGATCCGTTTGCCCAAATGCGGGATATCCTCTGGGAACCGGTGAGGCGACGGCAGCGTATTCAGGTCGGATTTCGGCCGCGGCGGATTGAGACGGATCTCCCCGTCCTTCCGGTAAGCCGCCCCGAACACGAAATGAAACTTTCGGTCCCCCGCAAGCTCCTCCAGGAGATGATGGAACGTCTCCTCACCGTCGCCCATAACGATAAAATCAACGCTCGGGATTCGCTGCATCCAATATTCCGTATCATAGGACACCTCCGGCCCGCCGAGCACGATCGCGGCATCCGGCAGCACTTTGCGGAGCAGTTCCACCACCTTGATCGTCTCTTCGATGTTCCAAATATAGCAGGAGAACCCTACCACATCCGGCCGTTTCTGATATAAATCCGAGACGATGTTCAGCACCGGATCCTTGATGGTGTACTCGGCCAGGTCGATGTCGAACCGGTTCCCGCTGTATGCCTTCAGGAGCCGGATCGCCATCGAGGTGTGAATATACTTGGCGTTTAACGTAGCTAGGATGACTTTCATCGCTCACAACCCTATTCCATATTTTGAAAAAATTCCAGAAACGGCGCGCCGTATTTACGAAACTTCACTTCACCGACGCCCTTGATTTTCAGCATCTCCGCTTCCCGTGTCGGGCAAACGAGGCTCATTTCGCGCAGGGTCGCGTCATTAAAAATAATGTAGGAAGGCACCCGTTCCTTCTCCGCCAAATCCCGGCGGATCAGACGCAGCTGCTCGAAAACCGTCTCGTTGACGGCCGACGGGCCATCGTCGTAACCGGTACCGCGGCGGCGGGATCCGCCTGTCTTTTGGCCGTTCACCGCAGCCGGTTCCGGCGCGCGCATCATCACTTGGTGCTGCCCGCGGAGCACGTCGGCCGCCAGGGGCTGAAGCCGGACCACGGGGTACTGCCCTTCCGACAGCGCCAAATACCCCTCGGCGATGAACAGGTTGATCAGCTCGGAGATCTCCCGCTCCGTTTTGCGGCGCATCATGCCGTAGGTGGGCAATTTGTCAAACCCGTACTGCAGTACCTTTTTGTTCTGCGAACCTTTCAGCACCGACGACACGAGCGAGACGCCGAACCGCTCCCGCATCCGGTGGATGCAGGAGAAGACGATCTGCGCATCCACCGTCAGATCGACCAGCTCGCGCTCGTCCCGGCAGGAGCTGCAGATCCCGCAGGGCTTACGGTCATGGACTTCGCCAAAGTAATCGAGCATGGCAAAGCGCAGACAGCTGGTGGAATAGCAGTACTCCACCATCTGCTGAAGCTTGCGGTACTCGTTGCGTTTTCGGTCCTCGTCCTGCGGATTCTGCTCGATCAAAAACTTCTGCGTCATAATGTCCTGCGGACTAAACAGCAGAATGCACTCGCTCGGCTCGCCGTCCCGGCCGGCGCGGCCCGCTTCCTGGACATAAGCCTCCATGTTCTTCGGCATATTGTAATGAATGACCCACCGGACATTCGACTTGTCGATTCCCATGCCGAAGGCGTTGGTGGCGACCATGACCCGGATGTCGTCGTAGAGGAACGCCTCCTGGCTCTCCTCCCGTTCCCGGTCGGACAGGCCGGCGTGGTAGCGCCCGGCGGGAACGCCGTTCTCCCGCAGACGATTGTACAATTCGTCGACCTCCTTGCGGGTCGCCGCGTAAATGATGCCGGGCTGGTGCCCGTGGGTCTCCGCGTAATTCATAATGAATTCGCGCTTGTTCTCGCCGCGCAGCACCGACATGGCCAGATTGTCGCGGCCGAGCCCCGTCACGAACACGGACGGCTGGTCCAGCTTCAGCAGCCGGATCATATCGTCCATGACCTCTGGGGTCGCGGTCGCCGTGAAAGCGGCGAGAATCGGCCGCCGCGGCAGGCCGTTCACAAAAGGCGACACTGCGAGGTAGCTCGTCCGGAAGTCGTGGCCCCACTGCGAAACGCAGTGCGCCTCGTCAACGGCGACGCAGGAAATGGTCAGGGCGCTCATTTCCTCGCGGAACCAATCGAGCTCGAGCCGTTCCGGCGCCACGTACAACAGCTTCAACTCGCCGCGTTTGGCCGCGCGGATGCGGTCGTTCACCTCTTTGCCGGAAAGGGAACTGTTAATATAAGCGGCCGGGATCCCCATCGTTACCAGCGCGTCCACCTGATCCTTCATCAACGAAATGAGCGGAGACACCACCAGAGTCAGCCCCGGAAGCATCAACGCGGGGATCTGATAACAGATCGATTTCCCGCCCCCGGTCGGCATGATTCCCAGCGTATCGGACCCTTCCAGCACGCTGGCGACGATCTTTCGCTGTCCTTCGCGGAAATCGGGGTACCCGTAATATTTTTGCAGCAGTTGCTGCGCTTGTTCCAAACGTGAGGTTTGCGTATTCATAAAAATATACTCCTTGTATCCCTATAAAAAGGACAAATGTCTTCTATAGTTCAGTTTACCGGGCCGAGCTGCAATGGGCAACACACAAGCGAGCATCTGGCCTGGTAGTCCTTTACATCATACGCTCCGTTCCAGTCCATACTTACCATTATAACCCCATGCGCAAAAAAAGGGGGCGAGGTGGGCCCGCGGCAACCCGGGCGGGCAGGAGGAGCGCTGAAATCTAACGGTCGTAGTAGCCGCTATTTAACGAAAAAGCGGCTATGCCGCACTAGCGTTGCATTAACCCGCGAGGTCTAACGGCTGTAGCAGCCTCCCTTTGAAGCAGGGCATGTGAATAAGAGCCTTTTGCGCCTTATGCGGCGCTATTTTGGCGAATTAGGGTGGTCGGGGGGGGGAAATAGCCGACTTTTAGGCAATGACGTTGCATCAAACCTTCCTTGATGCTGCCCATTTGGGGCCATTCCGCCGCTTCGGCAAGCAACATGTCGAGCTTAGATCGTCGTCTCCCCCTCTAAACCATGCTAACGGTCGCCACAGCCGTTATTTGCCCTGTTTGCGCTGAATCCAAATTCTAACGGCTGCCACGGCCCCTATTTCATATAAGTATGGCTGTTTTGGTCGAAATGAAGGTAAATAACGGTCTACACGACCGTTAGAATCCCAATACTTGATTCAATCGCAACATAACGGCTCTCACGGCCGTTAGACTTCCTAACTGCATCAAGCTCCGTTGTAATGATGTGTCAGGGTTAATGCAATGCTAGTGCCTTTTGCGCCGCTATTTTGTCGAATTCGGCTCATCGGTTGGGAATAGCGGCCTTTTAAGGCACTATTGTTGGGAAAAAGCGTGCCAAGCCCTGATTTCGGAGGCCGCACCGCCCAATAAGGCCCTTTTTGACTGCTATGATTCCCGCGGAAATGAACCGGGCCGAAATAACGCCCCAAAAGACCGGACCGCTAATGCGAGCGACCAAGGGACATGAGAGGGCGCAGCTCCCGTCCGGGGCAGAAGGATTCAGCTCGCTGCCACACTGTTACTTAAGGAGGCGCATGCACCATGTCAGGTTTAATGCAACGCTAGTGGCTATGCCGAATTCTAACGGTCGCGAGTGCCGTTATTGGCGTGGATCGAGGCTAAAACGGCCATATATTTAGAAAATAAGGGCCATGGCAACCGTCACAATTTGAAATTGGCGTTTGGGGAGGATTTAGCGGCTGTAACGACCGTTAGCTAAGTTTTGGGGGTGCGGGGCGACGATCGTCTTGGATTCAACGCACGGATCAATAGCGTGGGCCTCACGCCTGATTGCTTGTACTCAACCCGGATCTCCGTGGTATAGTATAGTCGGATCAAAATAACGGATGGAGAAGCGTCTATTATATGAAAAATCAAAATCAAAAAAAAGGTCCTTCCAGGGACGAAAAGACATTTAAACATACAAAGAAACCCGGCTCCAAGGGGCCTGGTTCGGGAAAAGCGGGCTCCCGCGGCGCACAAGGCGATCACGGCCAAAAGCCGGGCCCCCGGGTGGCGAACCGGGAGTCCGCGGAGGAGCTCCGCGCCGGCGACCGGATCGTCGTCACCGTCAAACGGCTGGGCATCAACGGTGAAGGCGTCGGGTATTACCGGCGGAAAGCGGTATTCATCGAGGGCGCCCTGCCGGATGAGGTGATCAAGGCCGAAGTAACCCGGGTGGAGCCGAAGTTCATCACCGCCCAAGTCCGGGAGATCGAAAAGCGTTCCCCCTACCGTACAGATGCCCCTTGCCCGGTGTTCGGCATTTGCGGCGGCTGCCAGATTCAGCATCTCTCTTATGAAGGGCAGCTCAAGGGCAAAGAAGATCTCGTCCGCGAGGCTTTTTCGCGGTATGCGGGGATGGAGCAGGTGAAGATGAAGCCGATCCTCGGCATGGACCATCCGTGGGGATACCGCAACAAAGCCCAACTGCAGCTGGGGATGCAGGAGGAAGGCATGATCGCGGGGCTGTATGCCATGGATTCGCACCGCCTGATCGACATTACCGGCTGTCCGATTCAGCATCCGAAGGTCAACGAAGCGGTCGACCGGACGCGGAACGTACTGCAGCGGCTGAACATCCCGGTCTACCGGGAAAAAGGCGGCCAAGGCCTGGTGCGGACCCTCGTCGTCCGCTGGGGCTTCCAGTCCGGCCAGCTGCAGGTCACGCTGGTGACCGTAAGCGACAAGCTGCCGCAGCGCGAGCAGCTAATCAAGGAGCTCCGGCTGGCCATGCCGGAGCTGACCAGCATTGCGATGAACGTCAACCCGAAGAACACGTCGCTCGTGTTCGGCAACAAAACGTTCATCCTCTGGGGCGAGGACCATATCCAGGAATCGCTCGGCGACCTGGATTTCACTTTGTCGCCCCGCGCGTTCTTCCAGCTGAACCCGTTGCAGACGGTGAAGCTGTACGAGTCGGTGCGCGCGGCGGCCGGACTGACCGGCCGCGAGACCGTCGTCGACGCCTACTGCGGCACCGGTACGATCGGCCTCTGGCTCGCCCCGTACGCGCGCGAGGTGCGCGGGATCGAAGCCATCCCCGAGGCCGTCGCGGACGCCAAGGCGAACGCCGAACGGAACGGGCGCGATAACGTGGCCTTCTACGAAGGCCAGGCGGAAGAGCTTCTTCCGCGCTGGGTGAAGGCCGGCTTCTCGCCCGACATCATCGTCGCCGACCCGCCGCGCACCGGTCTCGATCCGCGCTTTCTCGAGGCCGTGCTCCGCACGAAGCCGAAGCGTTTCGTGTATGTCTCCTGCAATCCGTCCACGCTGGCCAAGGATTGCAAGGTGCTGACGGATGGCGGCTACAGGATCGAATGGGTGCAGCCGGTGGATATGTTTCCGCAGACGAGCCATGTGGAATCTGTGGCTTTACTGGTGAGAGAAGTGTAAGCCCCAAATAAACCCATGTTATTCATAATAAACTCGTGCTAAAAATTGTATAAATACGTGATAAAATCCGGGAATGGATAAATGGGAAAACCCGAGCCATCAAGCCGTTCCCCTGTTTTTGTATCAAGACATTATCAAGACATTATTAAGACTATAGCAAAGTTTTGATAGACAACTACCTATGGAAGATGACACCTCAATAATTGGAGGATATATGTTAAAAGAAAATATTTTAATAGATGATATTCCTGCTATTTTGTGGGGAAACGACAGCACGGAAATATTTATTGCTGTACATGGCAATATGTCTTCAAAATCAGATATTCCGATTCGTATTCTAGCCGAAAAAGTTGTTCCATTGGGCTATCAAGTGCTCAGTTTTGATTTGCCTGAACACGGCGAGAAAAAATAGTTCTAAGCTTTGTAAAGTGCAAAACTGCGTTTCTGAAATATCTACACCTATTGGTCAAATCCTATATTGGGATTATTACCAGTATGTTATCAAAAATCCAATTATAAAATGGGATTTTCCAACTTCAATTTTATATGGAAAAAAAGACGAACTGTGTGAGTATGATGTCTTATCCACATTTATCACAAAATTTAATTGCAATCTTGCTGTTTCAAATGCTTCCGAGCATTATTTTCACACAGAAGAAGATTTGACTATTTATGAAAAATGGCTCGAAAAGAATATCTTTTGATAAGAGCACGCTTAGATAGTAGATAATCTGAAATCAAGTTTTTTATCAGCCGCCCCGAAAGTGAGCAAATGCCATTCCTTTGGACAGTTAAATCGGAGATTGAGAAGTTCGACACCAAACCTAGCGTCACCACAACCCGAATCTAAGACTTTCTTTCCTGAAACATCACCAAGGAGTTCCCATATTACAGGCTTCTCCAAAGTATCATTTGCGTTCTCTTGTCCTTCCCACCGCTCCATATAATTTTCAAAGTTGTTGTCGTTATCTTAAAATTCAGAACCGTAGTAACTCATGTTACCTAACTATGCACGCTTTGCGTTACTATAATAGATGGGATTGCTTTGCAGGAACCGGTAATCTTGTTATAAAGACTGCTGAACGCCTTGGAACGGAACTGTCTCTAGACCAACTAACAAAAGGAGAAGTAAGGGAATGAATCACTGGACATCGGAGCGGGTTGATGAAATCCTGCGGGAACACCGTGAAAAATTTAACTCCGGGTACACCCGGAGCGTGAACTTCCGGCTGGAGCAGCTTGGGAAGTTGGCGGATGCGATCCGACGGAATGAGCAACAGTTACTGTCTGCGTTGTATCAAGATTTGCACAAAAGTGAATTTGAAGCCTATTCAACCGAAATCGGCTATACGCTGGACAGCATCCGATATATGATAAAACACTTGAAAACGTGGATGAAGCCGCGAAAAGTCAAAACACCGTTCTATCATGTCTTTTCGAAAAGCTATATTTATAAGGAACCCTATGGGACTGTTCTGATCATCGGCCCTTTTAATTATCCGTTCCAATTGCTGATCGAGCCTCTTATCGGTGCCATTGCCGCGGGGAATAGCGTAATCCTGAAGCCTTCCGAGAATACTCCCGCCGTTGCCGCCGCCGTCAAGAAGCTGATCCGCGAAACTTTCGATGAGACCTACATTCGTGTGATTGAGGGAGAAAAGGAAACCACCTCGGCGCTGATTCACGCTCCCTTCGACTACATCTTTTTCACCGGAAGCGTACCCGTCGGAAAAATCGTTATGCAGGCCGCGGCCCAAAACCTCGTTCCCGTCACGCTAGAGCTAGGGGGAAAAAGCCCTGTCATTGTGGACCAGACCGCGAACATCGAAATCGCGGCCAACCGGATTATTTGGGGGAAGATGATGAACGCGGGTCAAACGTGTATCGCCCCGGATTATGTTCTTGCGCATGAGGATATTCAAGAGCAATTAATTGAAAAGATGACAGCTGCCCTTACCCATTTTTTTGGACCGGATGCCAGACAAAGCAGGGACTACGGCCGAATCGTGAATGAACGCCAATTTGACAGATTAGCCTCCATCCTGGAAACAGATCAAGCGAACATTCGATTTGGCGGCGGGAAGTCCCGGGAGGAGCTTTACATCGAGCCAACGTTGCTTGCCGCGACTTCCTGGTCGGACGCGGCCATGTTGGATGAAATTTTCGGCCCGATCTTACCGATTATGGGCTTCCGGCAGTTGGAACAAGCGATCGAGACGGTAAACAGCCGTCCCAAACCGTTAGCGCTGTACTTGTTTACCGAACGGCAGCACGTCGAAGAAGAAGTGCTTCACCGCGTATCTTTCGGCGGAGGTTGTGTGAATGATACGATCAGCCACGTTGCCAATCACCACCTGCCCTTTGGAGGAGTAGGCCACGCCGGGATTGGCGCATACCATGGGAAATACAGTTTCGACCTGTTCTCCCATACCAAAAGTGTTATGAGCAAGAGCACAAAACTGAATATAAACTTCTTATTTCCTCCATATGGAGACAAGGTAAAGTGGGTCAGGAAAATTTTGCGGTAGGCCCGGATTCCTTTTCTCTAAACTTTCGCTTGTATGCTGCAAAATCCCATTTTTTCAGAAATTGCTCTGCCGCTACCCTGCCTGATACAAGCAAAGTTTCTTTGTCTTCTTCCGATAGATCAAATTCCGTGGTTGTGACCGACCCGGTTGGAATAAACACGCTCCGTTCCTCCGAATGTTCATCGACATGCCGTTGATCATGGGCTTGCAGCATCGTTTTGAATACGCCTTTAAACAAGCTGAGCGGCCCTTTGATATCCCTCTCATGCGCATAGGTTCGTTTCGCCGATAACCGGAACCCGAACGTAGGCCATCTGGGGATTCCGGCCACATCAAACAACCAGATGGGATAGTTGCTAAGCAGACCGCCATCCAGCATGTAATACGGCTTTTTATAGAGCGGCGTCTTCCAGAGATAGGGTTGGAAAAAGAACGGTAACGTTGTGCTCATCCGAACTGCCGACGCAATGGAAAACCGGGATGGCGATAGCCCGTAGTCAGGCAAATCGTCCGGGAATACCACCATTTTGCCGTTGCTGATATTGGAAGCGATGATGGATAATTTTCCGGGCGGCAAATCCCCGAAGTACTTGATTCCCTTATCTTCCAGCCATTTTTCCATAACCCCTTCCAGCACATGATTGCTGTAGACCCCCGACTTCGTGATCAAAGGGACGGTTTTATTAAAAAACGGCAGCCTATTCATCCAGGAGCGTCCAAGAAGTTGGTTGTAATCCAGCGAACTCATAAGCTTCTTGATTTCCGAACTGTGGTAACCGCACGCCAGCAGCGCCGCGACAATGGATCCCGCGGATGTTCCGGCGAGCCTTTTCCAATTGTATCCTTGGGATTCCATGACCTCTATAGCGCCTACAAAAGCGATTCCCTTAACTCCCCCGCCTTCAAACACTGCGTCCGCTTCCAAATACAGCACCCTCCTTGGGATTGTAATGTTCCGATTATTGTTATTATTGTGCTGGTTTATGTAAAATATATCGGGGCGCGGACAAGTATCACCAGCGTGGTGACTTACCATATGTTTATTCGCAGAAAAAAAGCCTGCAGATTGGCAGGAATAGCAGAAGGCAGGACCACCACTCCCCGGCGGTCCTGCCTTTTTTCTTATTTTGGCCGCTGCTCCAGTCTTTCAATCAGATTGAGCAGCATTTGCGCACTCTCGGCACGGGTACCGTTCGCGGACGGATGGAATTGCCCTTGTTCCCGCCCTTTCATCAGACCCAGCCCGCTGGCTTGGTCCGCGGCGGTGCGAGCCCAGGCCGGTGAGCCGCCCAAGTCGGAGAATGGGCTTACCGACGCTGCGGATATCGCGCCGTCTCCCGCCGCCTTGGCGTAAGCACGTACCAGCATCACCGCCATTTCCTGACGGGTGATGGCCCGATCCGGATGGAACTCCGCCTCGCCCGTTCCTTGAATCAGCCCAGCCTGGCTAGCCAGCGCCAAAGCCTCGGCGTACCAGCTTCCCGCTTCAACATCGGCGAAGGCAGGTGCAGCAGTCTGGCCGTCCTCAAGCCCCAAGGCCCGGACGAGCATGGCCGTAAATTCGGCCCGGGTGACCTGTCTGTCCGGTTCAAACCGGTCGGCAGACACGCCTTCCACGAGCAGTCTGGCCGCGAGTTTTTTCACGGTCCGCTCCGCCCAATGGCTTGAAGACAGATCGGAAAAAGATTTGTCGTATTTCACTACGGCCAGCGTTCCGAATTGATGAATTTCGGCCGTAATTCGGTCACCCTCCCATTTCCCGCCTGCGTACTGCAAGGCCCCGTCTTCGCCGGTCAGATATATGCCGATTAAATCGCGATCCTCCTCCGCAGCTACAGGGAAGGAAACCTTTATGGGTTGGGTCAGTGCGCCATTTGAAGCAATCGTCCGATTCGCTGAATCTTTCAGCTCCATCGACAATGTCAACACCGCGCCGACCGCCGAGAGAGTTGCCCCCGAACGGGTACTTGCGCTGTCCAGCCAATTCCGTGCATCCCCCGCCGGTTCCGCCGACAGGATGATCGAAGAACCTGCCGCCGTACCCGCCGGCCGTTGAGCCGCAAGCTGGCCGAGTACGGCTGCCGGAATCTCCAGTTGCATCTCCTCCGACCGGATCCGCAGCGGCGCCTCTTTGAGCAGTTCGGCGGCGTTGCCCGGCAGAACAACCTTCCGGAGTTCTCCCTTCGTATCTACCGATACGGCTCCGTCAGCCCCGCGGTTAAGCAGTTGTTTCTCGCCAATGACAAGCTCGCCCGGCGTTTGAACCGTTGCTGGCGGTGTAACCGGTTGTGGCGTTGTATCTACCGAGTCCGAATCATCGGAATCCCGGTCCGGATCCGGGGTCGGATTCGGGTTCGGTGTCGGAGTCACACCCGTGGTGACGGTCAGTTCATACGCGTCCGACCAGTTCTGATACACCGCGCTGATCACGGAGATTCCCTCGCCCACGGCCCGCAGCGTGCCTGCGGAGTCGATCGTTGCCACGGAACTGTTCGAGGTGTTGTAAATAACTCCTTCCGGCAAAGAAAAGCGTGAGCCGTCGCTGTAAACCGCCTCGGTCACAGCCCTGCCGGTTTCTCCCAGCTTGAGATCCTTCGGCCCGCGAAGGGCCACTCCGCTCATCGTTGGCGCATCCAAAGTAACCTTCAGATTATAGGAATCGGTCAAACCTTCATAAGTGGCGGAAATCACCGTCATCCCTTCCGCCAGCGCCGTAATCGTTCCGTCTGCGTCGATAGAAGCAATCGACTCTTCGCTGCTGGTATACGCGATACCTTCATTGAGAATCATCCGCGCTCCCGAAGAGGATACGCCTTCTACCACGGGTTGATCGCTTTCTCCCGGAGCAAGCTGCAGCTTTCCTTGGATTTCAATCGATTGAAGCGATGGCGCTGTCTTATCCAAGGTCAACACATCAATTGCCGTACCGTCCAACGTCTTGGCCGTAACGGTAATCGTGTCGCCGTGAATCTCGACGCCCGTAAAGATATGTTTGTCCTCGTCGTAAATTTTTTCCTGCCAGAACCGCTCCGTCAACGAGTAAAACTTCGGCCCGGAGGAACCGCCGATAACATATCTGGTTCCCTGGCCTACCGGAACGATTTCGCCGTTTTTCATCGGGAAGCTGCGCATGTAAATATGATCATGCCCATTCAACACCAGATCCACTTGATGTTTGTCGAAAACCGGCACCCACATCTTTTGCACCCGTTCATTGGCATAGATGCTTCCGTAAGGACCCTGGTGAAAGAACAACACCTTCCATTTGCGGTCCGTACCCGCCAGATCCTTGTCCAGCCAGCGGGCCTGCTCTTCGAAGCTTTCGGCCGATCCTTCCGTATTCAGGACAACGAAGTGTGTGTTGTTGATATCGAACGAGAAGCTCGATCCCCGCGTCCCGGCCGGTCCATTCTGCGGATTATGGAACTGGGCGAGATAGTCGCCGTTGCCATTGTTCCCCATCACCTCGTGATTGCCGATAACCGGAACGAGGGTCGTCTGCATCAACTCCTGACGGGCCGCCTCAAACCACCAGTCCCACTGCTCCTGTTCGAAGCCTTTGTCGACCATATCACCGGCATGCACCAGCAAGTCGGCATCCGGCATATCCTCCACCGCTTTGCCCAGCGTGTTCCCCCATTGGTCAAAACCGGCTTTATCCCCGGCCTGTGAATCGCCGATGAAGAGGAACTTCACAGTTTCTCCCGTCAGGCCACTGGTGCGGAACATCCCCGCCGAACTCATATTTGCTTCGCCGTCCCCGACGCGATACACATACTCGGTATCCGGCTCCAGTCCCTGGACTTCCGCCTTGTGCACGCGGAGTGTGCCGTCGTTGTTCGTATTATACAGGGTGCTGCCGCCATGAATACGGGTTACGTTCCCTGCCGAGAAATCGGTAAATTCCGAGCGTTTCACCCACTCTACCACCGTATCCGCCGTAGCCGGGTTCGTATGCCAGGTGAACTGCCGCGACGTCGCGGCGTCCGAACCCATCGTAACGTTGATGTTACGCGGTACCGCCGAACCCGCATGATCGGCCACCTTGAAAATCATCAGCGGACTGTAGTTGTCCCCTTTTACCGCCTGAATGTGGAAAGTCCCCGGGTTTTGCGTAACCTTGTCCGTCTTGACGACACCGGCCGCATCCGCGACCGCATCAGGTACTTCCACCCCGTTCAGAAGCAGCCTTGCACCTCCCGCGGCGGCTCCATTCGCCTCCCTCACCGTAAAAGAAGCCTCGTACCCCTTGGCAACTTCATAAGTGTTCCATGTCAGACCAAGCTCCGCCTGCACGGCAGCCTCCACGTCCGCGCTTAAATAAGTAACCGGCTGCCCCGATCCCTTGGTGGAAGTGACCGAGCCTTCATGGAAGCCGATCTTCAGCAGCTTGGCCAGTTGTCCGGCTGCTTCCTCGAGCGTATGGGGGCCGACGTAATCGCCCCTTACGGTGTAGCGGATTTGACCGATAAGGTCCTGGTCTCCCAGCTTCGCTTCATGGAGATTATGCAGCTCCAGTTTGACGATGCCCTGGTCGTCCACGGTCGAGTTCAATTGTCCATCGCTTACTTTTCCGCCGCGCACGACTGCCAGATTCGATACAGCCGCCGGGTCAAACTTGAAAGCGACATGCCCCTCCTTCAACTCCGCGGCCCTTTCCGCATAAATATCCAGCGTATAGGTTTTGCCCGCGTACAACGTATCGGGAGTATCGTATACATAGAACGGAGAACCCAGGTTTACGGTAAAATACCACTCCTTGATGCTCTGGTTTCCGCTCAAATCGCGGACGGCTACCTTAACCTTATGCCTTCCTTCCGCTAGCGGTGTTTTCGGTTGATAGGAAATCTGCCCTTTCGGCGGATAGAACCCGTACTCCACTTGCTGATCGTCCACATAGACGCGGATCGTCGCCGGGTCGATCAACGTAGTGCCCGGGTGCTTTAGGGGATCATAGCCCGCATCTTCCGCGGTAACGGAAATGTTCGGGGTCCCCGTCTTCACCACTTCATTGTCCCCGGGGTAGCTTTGTTTGAAAACCGGAGGCGTCCGGTCTTCTTCCAAAGGTCCGTAGATCGCCCGAATGTCGTCGATATACAGCGCACCCGCGGTTTTGTTGGTATTTTTGGTTTCCATATATCTGACCGGCAGATCCATCGTCAACGATGCGGCCTTACCTTTTGGCACTACCGCCTCGACATATTTCCATCCGGTCCAATCGACGCCCGTAGTTTGATCGGTAAAATCCAGCGGGATCGCGGCCTTGTTTCCGTCCCGAAGCTGGCCGCGCAGCCAATGCTTCTGCCCGTCGCCATAGACCCACATGCCGATTTTTTCCGGGTACCCGGGAATCTGAATGTGCTGCTCCGTGGAGGCTGCGGTCAAATAGGCCCCCGAGGTGCCTGTCGTACCTGTAAAATCATACTCCAGCTTAGTCGCTCTGCTCCCTCCGCGCACATAATCCAGATCGGTCACTTCGGAAATGGAGGCGGAGTTAGCCTTCACGGAAGTCGCCGTGTAGTTTCCGAGGCCATTCTCAAAATCCTCCAGCATAACCGGAGGCAGCCCGACATTGACTTCGAAGGAGGCCTCTACATCCTTATAGGCGGCATATATCTTACCGTGCGCACCGTTCTCATTTGTCGCCGTAAAGACGCCGTGCTCATCGACAGTGCCAATATTCCCCTCGACCCGCCATACGAAGTTCTCGTTGCTGGCCTGAATCGTTTGACCGTTACGCAGTGCTTTTACGGATAAAACGACCTTTTCGCCGTTCGTATACGTTTTGATCGTATCCGGAAATTCCAGGCGGGTCAGTTGGTCCACCACTTCGATTTCCGCGCTGCCTGCAGCCAATCCGGCTGCTGCCTGAACGCGTCCGGTTCCGGCGGCCGGCCCCGCTGTAAACAGGCCGTTTGTATCAATGCTGCCAAGTCCCGGATCGGCCTGCCAGAACACCTGCTCTCCAACAGGAGCGGGATGGCCGTTGGCATCTACACCGGCCGCCCGGAAGCTGACCGAAGCTCCCGCTAGAATTCGTTCCGCATTGGGCTGAACCGCCAGGCTTGCGGCGGTGGACAGCTCGGGAGCCGTATTAACCAGCAGCAGGCCGTTCCCGATTTTACGCTCATAACCGTCGGAACCCCGGTTCATCATCTTGACGTCCGACGTGCCCGGCATCCGGGCCACCAACGTGGAAGAACCGCCGCCGTCCAGATTCATGGCGTTAACGATGCCCATGGACTGCATGGCCGCGGCCAGTTCCTCGGTTTCCATGCCTTCGCTGAACCCGGGCGCGCGCCCGTCAACTTCAAAAAGTACAACGCTGCCGTCGGCCTTTGTGCCGATCGCTGTTCTCGGGTGTACGCCGGCAGGACCCACTCCGCTTCGAACGACGCCTTCCTCCACCAGCGGCCCTTGTCCGCTGATAATGAGCTCCGCCTCATTCCATGCTCCGTCGAGCGCGAAGCCCGCGGTCAACTCCTCCCCTACTTTCAGTTCCTGGGTCACCGTGCGGAAATCCCCGGACGACGACAGCACCACTTGTCCTTCCTTCAGCGGTGTATCTCCCTGGTTTAGCCGGACTTCGGCTACCTTCAGCTTCAGGGTTTGTCCGCTCTTAACGTCGCCTTCCAAGATATCCAATACAAACTCATCACCTGTAGCCGGTGTTTTCGTGGAACCCGCATAATCCGGCGTAAACAGAACGAGTTGATTCTCGCTCCGATAACGGTTAATGCTGGTCAAATTCGTTTTTTGCCCGCCGATCGCCACGGTTTTCTCCAGAACCGGCTTTCCGTATAACGAGCGTCCTTCATCCGTAAGCCCAAACGCGTAGGAAGAGCCGCCGCTGTTTAGAATGATGCCGTCATCCACAAACAGACCATTCGGCACACCGGTAGCCATCCCGGAAATTTCATAAAAATCGCCGTTGATCCCCGCAACGACCCGGTTTCCCGGTTTGTCCGCATAAGCGGCCATCTCCGTGAGGGGCTTCATCCCGTACACTTTGCCGTCTTTTGTACCGGCTTGCAGTTCCAGACCGGGATGGGCCGGATTAAACTCGACGGCGTGGATTTTCTGCCGGCCGCGGTCATCCTGGATGTCCATCCAGGTGTAAACGGCTTCCGGCGCAAGCTCCGCCCGCCTTGTATCGATAAGCTGACCGTAACCGGCCGCCTGCGGCTCACCGAAAGCCGCATTGGCGCCGCTTAACGGCTGCAGTTGTGATAGCAGTAGAAAAAATACAAAAACTGCGTTGATCTGTCGCCTAAACCTTCTCATTTTGTCCGATATCCTCCCTGTCGGTTTTTCCGCCCCTAATCAACTCAGGGACGATGACATAAAGAACATCTTACTTGTAAAACGTAAATAAGAGATTAAATAGAGTGGCAGACTTTGTTAAGAGATTTCCGGCTCGATTCCCCCTCTCTGTTGAAAGTCTAACGGCTGTGATAGCCGCTATTCCGAGATCCATCGCCTTTACTGAAATCTAACGGTCATGAGCGCCGTTATTTAGCTTAATGACGACCGAATCGCCTGGTTTTTAACGAAATAGAGGCTGCTGCGTCCGTTAGATTTGGAAATCAAAGTTTTCTCGCTAAATAGCGGCTATGGCTTCCGTTAGAAGTTTTCAGCCGAATTGTGTATTGACTCTCACATTATGAGAGGGTCTATGATAAATTACGATCCGGATCAACGAAATATGAGGAGGCCCTATGTTTAAAATCGGTGATTTTTCCAAACTGGTCAGAGTCTCGGTGAGAATGCTGCGGCATTACGACGAAATCGGTCTTCTAAAGCCGGGATCGACGGATGCGGTTACGGGATACCGTTATTACTCGGTCGAGCAGATTCCCCGGGCCAACCGGATACAGGTGTTGAAGGAAATGGGATTCTCCCTCGCGGAAATTTCCGGCTTAATGCACCAGGATCTGAATGCCGGGCAATTGCTCAGCCTGTTGGAAAACCGAAAACGCCAAATTACGGAAGTCATCGAGAGCGAACACACGAAGCTGCGGCGCGTCGAGTTTCTGATCAACCAAATCAACAAGGAGGATATGTATATGAATTATGAAGTTACTGTCAAACAGATTCCCGCATATAAAGTCCTTGCGCTAAGAGACACCCTCCCCGCTTATAACGCAGAGGGAACGTTATGGAACGAGCTGGGCGAGTTTGTTCAGGAGCATCATATTAAGGTGGCCGCCCCATGCTACGCGGTATATTACGATGAGGGGTATAAAGAACGGGATGTCGATGTGGAAGTCACGATGTGCTTTCAAGGCCAAGCGGCCGAATCGGACCGCATTAAGATAAGAGAGCTCGAGCCCGTATCCGAAATGGCTTGCATCCTTCATCACGGCCCTTTCGAGCAAATGTCGGCGGCATATCATGCCTTGGGCGTATGGCTGGACTCCAACGGTTACCGCTGGAGCGGTCCGCATCGGGCTATTTACCACAAAGGGCCGTGGACCGGAGAGGATCCTGCCGGCTATCTGACCGAGATCCAAGCACCGGTGACAAAAAAATAATACTCCCTTTCTGCGGGAACCTAAGGTCTGGATCGTTTTCCAGGCCTTTTTCCTTCGGTAAAGAACGATTCTAACCAAAGTAGGGATATGGATAACCGCCGAAGCGCCCTATAATGGATAAAAACGCATCCAAAGAGATGGGGGAACTATTGGAATGGCGATCCGATTTCAAGGTTACAACAAAACAGCGGGGATTTCCGAAGATTATTATAAAGTAAGGGCTCTTTTGGTTGCCCTGGGGCTGGGTGAGTTCACCTATGCCAGATGGGACTGGATGGCCACGCATACATCTCTGGATAAAAACGCGGTGGGCAAGATTGGCCTATGGGAGGACCAAGGCAGGCTCGTAGGCGTAGCGACTTTCGACGGCCAATTGGGAACCGCTTATTGCATGGCCATGCCGGCCTATGCCCATTTGAAGAAAGACATGCTGCAATATGCGGAGCAACACCTTTCCAGGCAAGGGGAATTTTCCATTGCCATCGCGGATACCGACACGGATTTTCAGGACATCGCCGCGGCTCTCGGCTATACCGCCTCGGAACATCGAGAAGCCGACTCCGTTTTTTACCCGGAAAAAACACCCTACCCCTATGAACTACCCGAAGGATTCTCAATTACGAGTATGGAGGAATGTCCGGACCTTTATCAATACGGACGCGTCTTGTGGAAAGGCTTCAATCACGAGGCAAACGGGGAGGGCGAATTCCGGTTTGCGCCGGAAACCGAGCAGGCTTTACGCACGGAAATGCTGAGACCGCATGTGAATCTGAGCCTGAAAGTGGCGGCTGTCGCTCCGGACGGGAACTTCGCCGCTTACTGCGGCATGTGGTACGACCCGCTGGCGGGATATGCCGTCGTCGAGCCCGTCGCAACCGATCCCGAATATCGAAACAGGGGGCTGGGGAAGGCCGTCGTGTTGGAAGGCATCCGCCGGGTTCACCGGCTCGGGGCCAAAAAAGCGGTCGTGGGTTCCTCGCAGCCGTTTTACTACAGAATCGGCTTTCGGCCTTATGCTTCGGCCACCTTATGGAAAAAGAAATAGAAGGTGTCCCAAAAGGTTATTTATGCCCTAGGGAAACCCTTACGCTTTATTACCGGGAAAACCTCCCGTTAATTTCCCGCTTTTTGCCTATGGATCAAATTTAGCAGGAAATTCTCCATCTATTTCGCGGCCAGGCCGCCGATATCCGCCATTTCTGACGAATTAGCGGGAGATTTTCCTGGTAATTCATCTCTGCCGCCGCATAGGCACCAAATTAACGGGCAGAATTCCCGGTAATTTTTCACCAAAAGAATGAGCTGGAGGCAGCTATCATTTGCTTAAGAAAGCTGCAACAGTACCGTCTCTCCTCCTTCGCCGCCCTGAAGCCAACGGACTCGTACAGGGAAAGCGCGGAAGCAAGCGCAATATACGTTTTCCCAATTGTCCTCATCGCCGACCCACTAAAAGACGGCATCCTTGTTCTTCTCCATTACGGCTTGGTACAGCTCGCCGAGCAAGGGCATATCTTCATTTTGAAACGGACGAAACTCCTCTATATCAGAAAATGACTTGCCATACAAAAAGAGCCGGACAGGAATGCCCCTGACCGGCTGCTGTATTCACAATATTAGAGATTTGGCGAAACGAGGATTTTAACCTGATTTTTCTCTTTCAGCAAGGCTTCAAAGCCCTGCTCCACAATCTCGTTCAGTCCGATCCGTTTGGTGACCAGCTTCTCGGCAGAGAAGTAGCCTTGATTCATCAGGCTGATTACAGCGGGGAAAACATCACGGTAGCCGATAATTCCGGCAATGTTGCGTTCCTGCATAACAATCCGGTTCGGATGAATAGGGGCTTCCTTCTCGAAGATGCTGACGATCATGATCTGGCCGCTCAGCTTCGTGGACTCAATGGCTTGAGTCAGCACGACCGGTACGCCGGTTACCTCAAAGGCAACATCCGCTCCGCCATCCGTCAAACGGTGAATTTCTTTGACAACATCCACATCCGCCGGGTTCAAACCGATGGCTCCCAGTTCTTCCGCTTTATTTCTGCGTTCTGCCGACAGCTCCACCGCATAGATTTCCGCTGCGCCGGAAGCTTTGAGGGCTTCGATGACAAGCAAGCCGATCGGGCCCGCGCCGAACACTACCGCACGGTCGCCGACTTTGAACTGGCTTTGGCGAACGGCGTACAGCGCAACGGCGGAAGGCTCCACAAGAGCGCCCTGCTCGAAGGATACGCTGTCCGGGATTTTATGAACCATATGCTCGTCCGCAGCGACATATTCGGAGAAACCGCCGCCGCCTCCGGCCAGTCCGAGGAAGCCCATTTGCTCGCACAGATTATATTTGCCCTGTCTGCAAGCCGTACATTTGCCGCAGGCAAAAATCGGCTCCACCACAACACGGTCGCCCGCCTTAAACTTCGTCACGCCCTCGCCGACTTCAACAACCTGTCCGGAAAATTCATGACCCATGACAACAGGCGCCTTCTCATTTGTGAGCGGGTGCGGACTGTTTTGTGAAATGAAAATCGGACCGGCCGCATACTCGTGCAAATCGCTGCCGCAAATACCGCACCATTCCACTTTTATTTTAACTTTCCCTTTAAGGGCAGTCGGTTCTTCAATGTTGTCAACCCGCAGGTCTTTTACTCCGTGCCATCTCAATGCCTTCATAAAGCTCATCTCCCTGTCTTAAACGAAAAAAATGAAAAAGCCACAAATTCAAAAGCTTAAAGAGTTAAAATATAAAATAATTCGGGAAACGTTTCCGATGTATATATTGTCACATATCTGACATATTGTCAAATGATTCTGTCTGTAATATGTGATGAATGTAATTTGATTTAACAGCATCAATGAATGGGGTGCCTATTACATGTTATAATGCAATTAAAGAGTGAAAATTTTCGCTGATTCTCGGAAACGATTCCTATATAGAAGGGGGTAAACTCGAATGGCGTACAGAAAAAAGGTGACGATTGAGGATGTTGCGAAGCAAGCTGGGGTCGGCATAGCCACCGTATCCAGGGCGCTTAATGATAGCGGGGGAATCAGCGCGAAGACCAAAGCGCGCATCATGCAGGTGATCGAAGAGATGGGCTTCGTTCCGAATACCTCGGCGCAGAGCCTGAAGATTCGCCAAACCCGCCAGATTGCGCTGGCGGTTCCCGATATCCGCAATGCGATCATTCCCGATATCGCATGGTCTGTAGAACAGGCGGCCAAGCAGCACGGGTACCGGGTAGTGCAGATTAATACGCTGGGCAATGCCCGGCTTGAGCTTGAAATATTGCGGGAGGTTAAGAAGCTGCATGTGGACGGTTTGGTCCTATTCCCGCTTGCTTACCCGAAGACGCTGGAGAACTTGATCAACCAGTGCGGAATCCCCGTATCTGTCATCAACTACGGGAAAAAGCTTAGCTCCGACCTGAAAGCGGACATCGTAGGACTGGCCCGTCAGGAAGGAAAGCTGGTGATGGAGCATTTGCTGCAGATCGGGAGGACAAGAATCGCTTATGCCGGCGCTCCCAAGGACAAGATCGAAGAGCGTTATCTGGCGTATGAGCAGTCATTGAGACAAGTGGATGCTTCTCTGGTGTTTTTTGGTGAAGATTTTTCGTTTGAAACGGGACGACAGGCGGCCGATTATTTCTATAGTCTGAAGCATATGCCGGATGCCATATACGCGGTGAATGATATGGTGGCGATCGGGATTGTGAACCGGTTCAAGGAGTTGGGGGTCCGGGTTCCTGAGGATGTGGCCGTCGCCGGAATCGACAACAATTTGTGGACGGCCGTCACCACACCGCAAATCACCTCGGTGTCGATTATGGGCAATGAGGTGGGACGTCTTGCCGCGGAGCTGCTGCTGAAACGCATCCAGTCCGCGCATCCCTTGGATTACGAACGGGTGGAATTCGAGCCGCGGTTGATCGTAAGAGAATCCAGTGTCAGCATGAACCAATATTCGCGGAAGGAGTCCTGAAACTTAGGCAAAAAAAGACTATGCAGGGTACATTGTCAACCGCAGCATAGTCTTGTTTGGCTTCAAACCAGCGGCTCCATTCTCCGGGCTATCATTTTGGTCATCGCGTGCTGATGCGGAATGCCCGACGAATTGCAATCGAAGACGACCTCGGTACTCTCGACGAGGAGCCAATCATGGTAATGTCCGAGCAGCTCGCCGGAATGCCAGGGATAGGCGTAGGGCTCTTTTTCGGGCGGTGGCGCGATGAAAGGCTTGTTTACGAAGACGTTAAAAACATGGAGTCCGTCGGGCCGGGTAAATTGTTTATAGTTTGCAAAAATTTCGTTTCGCAGCTCCGGTTTGATATAATGCAGCACTCCGCTGGAATATAAAATGTCAAAATGAGTGTCGAGCCGGAAATCCGAAATATCCGCTTTAAAAACATGGACCTGAACACCGGTTTGTTCGGCCAGGCTCTTCGTCTTCCCGATGCCTGCATCCGTAACGTCGAACGCGCTTACGTCATACCCGTTGCGGGCAAAGAAAACCGCATCCTTGCCCTCTCCGCAGCCGATATCCAGCAGTTTAAGCGGCCGGGTGGGCGGCATGATTTTTAATACCTCATAGCATGCTTTATTGGGCTCGGTCCCCCAGTAATAAGACTGCTTTTTCCGGTACTCCTCCTCATAAATCGTGATCGTGCTCTCCTGAGGCACATAGCCCAGAAGCTTGTCAACGCTGACCCGCAAATTTCTCGACAGCTCGGGCAGCAAGGCAAGGTCCGGCATCGTCTGGGCATTTTCCCATTTGGATACGGCCTGGAACGAGATGCCCAATCTTTGGGCCAGCTCTTCCTGCGTGAGCCCCCTCTCCTTCCGGTAGTAGCTTATGTTCCTAGCCAGCTTCTCTTTCATTATCGCTTCACGCTCCTTTTCTCTAGCCCATTTTAGGGGATAAAGAAGCGGCAGCACAATAACCTGGCATTTGAATTTTCCGCAGCTTTCAACCGGCGGTTGAGAACATGGTCCGAGTCTTTTTGTTTAAACGGGGATGACAGTGTCATGCTATAATTCGGATAGATTATATAGGAGGCGATGGGATGAAAAAAATAGCCGTATTTTGCGGATCGAGCTTCGGGGCAAAAGACGAATATAAGCAAGGAGCCATCGCTTTGGGCAGAGAACTGGCCACAAGGGGGCTTTCCCTGGTCTACGGCGGTTCAAGCGTTGGGCTGATGGGGGCGGTGGCCGATGCCGTTCTGGAAGAAGGCGGTGAAGTCATCGGGGTTCTTCCCGTGTTTTTGCAGGATCGGGAGATCGCCCATAAGAACCTGTCCGAGTTGATCATCGTCGATACGATGCATGAACGCAAAGGCAAAATGGCCGAGATCGCCGACGGCTTCATCGTCCTTCCCGGCGGTGCGGGAACGATGGACGAATTTTTCGAGATTTTCACCTGGGGCCAGTTGGGCCTCCACCGCAAGCCTTGCGGCCTGCTTAACCTCGGGGGGTACTACGATCTCCTGATCAAGCTCTTCAACCATATGACCGATGAACAGTTTATTCAGGAGAAATTCCGGTCCATGGTTTTATCCGACGTGACGCCGGGAGGTTTGCTGGATCAATTCGGGACCTATGAGCCTCCGGCCGTCAAAACCTTTTTAAAGTCGGAACGACAACTATGATAGGGCACAAAAATAGCGGGCCGCGGCCCGCTATTTTTTTCTTGCCCGCAATTCCTTCATGATCTTGCGGCCCGTCGGCGTCTGGGCCAACCCGCCCTGGGCCGTCTCCCGGTGGCGGCTCGGCATCGAAGAACCGACCTCGAGCATCACGTCGATCACCTCGTCGGAAGGAATGGCGCTCTTGACGCCGGCCAGAGCCATATCGGCGGCCGCCATCGCGTTGACCGCCCCGAAACCGTTGCGGACGATGCAGGGAATCTCCACCAAGCCGCCCACCGGGTCGCAGATCAGGCCGAGCGTGTTTTTCAGGGCCAGTCCCACCGCGTGCACCGCCTGTTCCGGACTGCCGCCGCGCAGCTCCACCATGGCCCCGGCCGCCATGCCGATGGCCGAGCCGATTTCCGCTTGGCAGCCGCCTTCCGCGCCGGAAATAAAGGAATTGTTGGCGATGACATAGCCGATGGCCCCGGCGCAGAACAGACCGCGCACCAGGTGCTCGTCAGGCCAGCCGAACCGTTCCTGCGCACTGACGAAGACGCCGGGAATAACGCCGCAGGAGCCCGCCGTCGGCGTCGCGACAATCCGGCCCATGGAAGCGTTGACCTCGGAAACGGCCAAGGCGTAGGCCATGGCCTGGCAGGCGATATCGCCGGCCGAAGGATCCGCGGTTTTGCGGTAGGCTTCCACGCGCTTCGCATCCCCGCCCGTCAATCCGCTCATGGAGGTGACTTCCTCGGTCAAGCCTTTATGAACGGCCGTTTTCATAATCTGATAATACTCCGTCATCACGGCCATGATTTCGGCTTCCGGCTGACCGCTCTCCTCGGCCTGATCCTCCAGCATAATTTGCGAAATCGTTTTGGATTCCGACCGACATACTTCGATGAGCTCCCTTAAATTCCGAAAACGCATCTTACCCGCTCCTTAAGTTAGGTTAAACTGCCTTTTTATTAAGTGAGATGTATAAGAGAAACCCGGCTGATATGGGGCAGAGCCGAGATTTCGCCAATCAGCGAATCCGGAATAACTTGATCCGCCTCCACGACCGTCAGGGCTTCGCCCGTTCTCCCCTTACGGTCCGTATTAATATACCCGATGTTCACATCTTCACGGCTGAAAAGTGCGGTAATTCCGGCCAACACGCCCTGCCGGTCCGCATGCTCGACGACCAGGGTCGGGAGCTCTCCCGAACACTTGGCTTCGAAACCGTTCATTTGCCGGATGGAAATCGTCCCCCCGCCGATGGAAGCCCCGGTCACTTCGCAGGTTTTTTCCCCTGCGGACAGCACGATTTTCACCGTATTCGGATGGAGTCCGGGAGCCGTTCCGGTGCTAAACTGCACCTGTATCCCCGAATCTTCCGCGATCTGCAGCGAGCGGCGAATCCGCTCGTCATCCGTGCGATAATCGAGGATTCCCCCGACGACGGCGAGGTCCGTGCCATGCCCCTTGTAGGTTTCCGCGAACGAGCCGTAAAAGCAGATTCGGGCTTCCTTGGGCGGTTCACCCAGCAGTTGACGGGCAAACCTCCCGATTCTTACCGCTCCGGCGGTATGGGAGCTCGAGGGACCGACCATGGCCGGTCCTATAATTGAAAATACATTTTTAAACCGCATCTTTTGATCCCTCCGGTATTGGTGATCCCTTTGTTAAGCTTACCCCGGAACTCGGCCCTTTGCTATGAATTTCTGAAAAAGGGACTGAATAAGGCCGGTCGTCTCGCGGCAAGGGCATGATTCAGGAAGACGAGAAGCGGCGGATGATCTCCTCAAATTCCGGCTCCTCCATGGAGACGTCATCGATCTCTCCCCAACCATCCAATTCCCGGATAATGTCCACCGTCCGGATTTCCCGGCGGTCCGCCTCCAGACGAACCGTATCGCCCTCGACACCGATGATCCGAACTCCCCCGGTTGAAGCGGAAACCTCGGAGCTTTCCGGGACTTGGAAAGGCCCCCGGAATTTCAGGGTCATCCGCGTCGGCAAGCCGATCGTTTCCCGCAGCGAGGGAATGGACCCGTCGTAGGTCAATGCTCCGTGATTGATGACCATCACGCGGCCGCACAACTGCTCAATATCATCCATATCGTGGGTGGTCAGGAGGATCGTCTTCCCGAAATCCCGATTCAGCACCCGCAAAAATTCCCGGATGCTTACTTTGGCATGGACGTCAAGTCCGATCGTCGGCTCGTCGAGAAACAGCAGCTCGGGATCATGCAGCAGGGCGGCGGCAATGTCCGCCCGCATCCGCTGACCGAGCGACAGCTTCCGGACGGGGGTATGCCAAAATTCGTGCAGGTCCAAGAGCTCGGCAAAGCCGCCGAGCCTTTGCCGTTTCTCCATGGCCGTTACTCCGTACATCTCGGCCAGGATGTCGTAGGAATCTTTAACCGGCAAGTCCCACCAAAGCTGGCTGCGCTGCCCGAACACCACCCCCAGCTGCCTGACCGCCTTCCGGCGTTCCCGGTGCGGATTATATCCGCCCACGGTGACTTCGCCGGAGGTCGGATGCAAAATGCCCGTAAGCATCTTGATAGTGGTCGACTTTCCGGCTCCGTTCGGACCGATATAGCCGACAAATTCTCCCCGTTCAACTTGAAAACTAATGCCCCGTACAGCTTCCTTTATCCGGTATTCCCTGGAGAACAACGTCCGCAGCCCGGAAAATCGCCCTTCCTTGACGACGGCCGTTTTAAACTCCTTATGCAAGTCTCTTGCCTCAATCATCGTTCCAAAACCTCCTTAGCTTCCCGTACTCTGATACTTGGTTATACCGAATCGCCAAAACAGCAAACTTCCTCCGAGGCACAAGGCCGCAACCCCGACTACTGCCGCAAGCGCCCAAACGCCAAGCTCGCCGCGGAGGATGTACAGGGACGGCACATAGTTTACGAATCCCACCGGAATCAGCACCAGCAGCACTGAGGACATCCACTTCGGGTACAGTGTCAGCGGATACTGCGCCGCCGTTCGCGCGGCATCCTCTGTAAGGTTCTGCAGTTCCTCGATCCGGGTTGTCCAAAATCCGATCGTGGCCGTAGCAAGGCCGATGGAGAACAAAATAACCGCACCCGTCAGAACGGTCATCAGAGTAAGCGGCACTGCGGTCCAGCCCACCTGCCCTGCCCTCATCATTCCTGCCAGCGACCAGCACAAAATAAACCCGCCCTGCAAAACCTCGCCGAGCATAATCCGGAAGTTTTGCGGCATCAACGCGAGAAGGACAGGGATAGGCCGGGTCAGGAGCTGATCGAAGTCGCCGCTGACGAGGTATTTCTCCAGATGGTGCACCTCGTCCGCAAATGTGCGGTATACCGTTTTGGATAGCGTGATGACCGCGAACAAGTATCCGACCTCATACAGCGACCAGCCCTGAATCGCTCCGAATTTATGCAGCACGATCGCGATCACCAGAAATTCGGAGATCTGGATCAGGGCCGCTAGCAAAGAGGCGAGGACGAAATTAAATTTATACTGCATCCGGCTGCGGATGCTGGTCCGGATCAGCAATCGGTACAATTTAAGCCAGTTCTCCGCCTTCATCCGCCCTGCACCTCCACTTTCCTGCGCAGCAGCCGGGTGGCCAGCAAACAAGTTGCAGTGAGCAAGCCGCACCATAGCAAGGTCCCCCAAAGCATCCTTGGGTCACCCATACCGAGATAGATCGTGGTCGGCGCATAAAGCAGATACGGGTAGGGCGACATCCAGGCGATCTGTTCAAGCCAGCGGGGCAGCCACTCGAGCGGAATAAAAAATCCCGCCAGCAGATTAATCAGGGCATGGTTCCCCCAGTACAGCCAGGAGGACTCGGTCGTCCACAGCGCGCTGACACCGATAAGGTAGTTGATGCAGATGGACAAGTATGCGGCTCCCAGCACACTAAGGACCGTATACAAATAAGTCACGCCTTGATCGGGAAGTTGAAGAGAGAAGACTAAAACGTACAGGAGATAGATCGGGATGGACTTATACACGAATTGATAGGCGATTTGGCCCCATTCCTTGGCCATCATATGGCTGAACAAATGAACGGGCCGCATCAAATCGAGCGAGATTTGGCCGGTTCTGACGGATTGGGGAATGCCGAGGCCGTTGGAGATAAAACTGGTGACCCAAAGGAGCGTCTGCGTAAAAGAGATGTAACTCACCATTCCTTCGGTTCCGTAATCTCCCAGGGGATGGTCCCTGCCGAGCCCGATCCAGATGCAGGCGTACATGAAGCCGAACATCGCGCTCGCGAGATTGTGCACCATATGTGCACTCCGGTACTGCAAATTGCGGGCATAGGCTTTGGAAGCCAATGTGAAATAAAGCATGAAGCACCTCCGATAAGCGTATTGGACGGCTCTTCCGTCCACTTCAGACAAGGCGATTTTTGTGAGAAGGATTCTATCATACCTTAATTTACCAAGGGAGACAATGCCTTTTTTCGGGAAAATAAATACGTATATAAAGAAAAGTGCGGGCTGCGCAGGAATCCCCTTTCCCGCAACCCGCAACTTGTTAATTTCTCTCTTATTAATTCCCTGCCGGTTGACCGGTCACATTTGTGCCCGATTTCGTAATTTTGTAGCTGACGATTTCCCCGCTCCAGTAGTGGAATTTCAGTTGGACTTCTCCATCTTTTACTTCCTTAAAGAAGTTGGACAGCAGTTGAATTTCCTTGGTGTCGTAGGACGGAGAGAACGCATATCCGAATTCCTTGTAGGACGTCCAGTCCTGCGGACCGGCATTTTTTCCGTCGGCGTATACGGCTTCCATCGTGGCTAACTGGTTGCCTTTGAAGTCGACAGGAACGGCAAATTTCTCGGTGGTTCCCGTCGCATTGCCGAGCACCGGTTTCTCGAAGACGATAACCTTGAATCTCCAATCCGGTCCCTGGTTAAACTTGGCGTTCAAGACGGCGTTCTGCCCCAGTTGGCCGGAGGCGATCAGCTTGGAGAGACGGGCAGCCTTGATCGTCAATTCCTCGCCGTTTAATGTGTAATCGGTGCCCTCAACGAGATGGTCGCCGCCGACCCATAGCCCTGTAAGCTTATTGCCGTTCAAGTTCAGCTTCACCTTGGCGTCCTGGACCGTACCGCCTTTTTTCAAGTGGACCAGATCCGTATCCGCCGTCGAGGCGCGCCCGTTTTTCCAGCCGGCTTTCATAATATTAAACAGCTCCGCATCATTCCATTGATGTGCCGTCCGGTTGAAATGCTGGCCGTTATCCCACAGCATATGCGTAATGTTCTTCTCTTTCAGATAGTGGGTCAAAATCTCAAAAAACTTCAGTTTCTCCCCCTGCTCGATCACTCCGGTGTGCTTATCGAAGCCGAGTAGGCCGTATTCGCCGAGAATGACCGGAATCCCTTTGGCCACCAGCGTATTGTGGACATTGTTGAACGTGGTGGTCAAATCGTTCAAGGTATCTTTCTCCAGCTTGTAGTAACCGGCAATGTTCACGCTGAACGGCCAGAACCCATAATAGTGGACCGTTGCGATGAGATTGGGATCATTCAGCTTGACGATCGTATTGTACAGCTCATTCAGGTCCTCCTGGGCCGGGGAAGTTTCCCGCGTAGGGATGACCAACGGGCGATCGGCGTTGTTCCCGCCGGAATTTCTGACGATCTTATGGAACGAGGTGATCAGCTCTTTCAGCATGGCATGCTGCTTCGCATGATCTGTCGTTCCCCCGTCCGTAAATCGGGGCTCGTTGATGGCTTCAAACATCAATTTATTGGAGTGGTTTTTGAACCGATCGGCAATTTGCGTCCAGACCGCCTGATACCGCGCCATCACTTCATCATGTTTTTTTTCCATATGGCTGACCCAGATCCACGAATCATGGTGGATATTGATCATGACATAGAGTTTGGCGTCCAGCGCCCAATCGACGACCTCTTCCACGCGATTCATGTAAGCGGGATCGATCGTATATCCCGGAGCTCCTCCGATATGCTGGTCCCAGGTTACCGGAATACGGATACTCTTATAGCCTTGGGCCGCAATTTGTTGAATCAGTTGTTTGGTTACGCGGGGATTGCCCCAGGATGTTTCGTCATTGCCCGTCGAGTCCAGCGTATTACCCAGATTCCAGCCCGGCTGCATATTTTCCACGTAGGCCTGTATGCCGGTTTTTGCGGCAGGCTTGGAAGCCTTTTCGTTTTTGGGGTCCGCCGATGCCGTTGCCGAGAAGGCCGTCACCAGCATCACAGCAGCCAACGCCAGCGACAGAAATGGTCGGTAATGCCTTTTTTTCATCTTCAAAATCCCTCCTGTGAATTATCGAAATTTTGAAAGCGTTTCCATTTAATACCCTACCATATTTCGCTTGCGCAAAAATACCGTAATAATTTTAAATAAAATCATATATAAATTGTATGTTTTCCTTTTGTCATTTTTTTCAATACTTCCTATGTTCACCGGCTAATTTCCCATGATAGAGTTAAAAGCAGGAGCAGTTCCTAATCTAACGGGACAGGACTGATTTTGTGAAAAATAACACAAAAACCATTGTTATCCTTGGCGGATACGGGATTACGGGATATATGATCGCCCGGCTGCTGGTGCAGCGCACCTCGGCTCAACTCATTCTGGCAGGCCGGAATGAGGCCAAGGCAAAGGAGGCTGCCGCCGAACTTAACGCCCGATCCGGCAGCGGCAGGGTCGAAGGGCAATATGCCGACGCGGCGCAGACCTCAACCCTAATCAAGGTGTTCGCAAGGGCGGATCTCGTCGTGGTCGCCTCAAGCACATCCCAGTATACCCGGGAAATCGCCGCCGCCGCCCTGGAAACCGCGACGGATTATCTGGATATACAGTACTCCTCTCATAAATTGGACGTTTTGAAAAGCCTGGAGTCGGCCGTCCTTCAGGCGGGCCGCTGCTTCATTACGGACGGCGGCTTTCACCCCGGCTTGGCCGCCGTACTTGTTCACCAGGCGGCCGACAGCCTGGATCATCTGGAGACCGCCGAGGTAGGCAGCGTCATCCGCATCGATTGGCCGGCCCTGAATCCGACGCGGGCCACCATTTTGGAGCTGGTTGACGAGCTCAAAGATTTTAACGCGGCCTATTTCTCCGATGGGCGCTGGAAAAAAGGCGGCATGCGGAAAATGGATTTCGGCCACCCCTTCGGTGTTAACCGGTGTACGGCCATGATGCTGGAGGAAATGCGCGAGCTTCCCGTCCGCTACCCGGGCCTGAAGGAGACGGGCTTTTATGTCGGAGGCTTTAACGGCTTTGTCGATTGGGTAGTCATTCCCTTGGGGATGATCGCCTTCCGGCTTTTCCCCCGCCACGCCTCGCAATGGATCGGCAAATGGATGCATTGGGGGCTGCTGCGATTCAGCAAGCCGCCTTACGGGACGGTGATCAAATTGGAGGCCAAAGGAGTCAAGAACGGCCGCCCCGCCGCCTTCACCGGATCGCTCGATCATGAGGACGGCTATCAGCTTACGGCGATCCCCGTCGCCGCCTGTCTTTTGCAATACCTGGACGGTTCTATCCGGAGGCCCGGCTTGCATTTCCAGGCTAATCTGGTTCAGGTCGGCCGGTTGATCGAAGATATGCGTTTGATGGGAGTTACCGTCTCGTTTTCCGGGGATTAGCCCATACCTCCCGCCGAAATAAGTGCCTTTTGGCCCGCTGTTATATTCCGATTTGGTTCCGCGCAAATCATAGGTCGTAAAGAGCATTATAGCCCGGGGTGGACCCCGAAATCAGGGTTGACTCTCTTTTTCCCAAGAGTAAGAAGTAAGACCCTAGATTGAACTGTTGATTTGCCTATTGGACAGCGATGTGAAGGGGCTTTTCACAGGCTTGGCTTACAGCTTGGTTTGGTTCAAATTAAAGGGAATTCTTCCCGTTAATTGGTGCCTACGGGGCTGCAAAGGCAATTTAGCTGGAAAAACTCCCGTTAATCCGCCTGAAATTAGGTTTATCGACAATTGGGCCGCGAAATAGCTGGAACTTTTCCAGCTAAATCCGATCCTAGAGCCAAGAACGGTGCATTAACGGGAGGTTTTCCCGTTAGTGTGCAGACTCCGACGGTGGTGGCGCTTTATATCTACACTTGTGATGTTGGCAACGTATCTCCCAAACCATCTATCTCCCTCTTTGGCGAATCCGATTTGTCCGATTCTGTCCTGCCAGTGTTTTTCCCCGCCAAATTGGGTATAAAAGTAAGGAAATGCAATCACACTACCGGGAGACTAGCCGAAGGGGGATTTCCCTTATGAAACTGACCCAAGAGCAGCGGATTCAGCTCCACGAGTTCAACAATCTCACCAAATCGCTGAGCTTTAATATGTACGACATCTGTTACACGAGAACCAAAGAAGAGCGTGAGGCGTATATCGCATATATTGATGAGCAGTACAATTCGGACCGGCTGACGAAAATATTGACGACGGTCGCCGAGATTATCGGCGCGCATGTCCTCAATGTGGCTAAGCAGGACTATGTGCCTCAAGGAGCCAGCGTAACCGTGCTCGTCTCCGAGGGACCGGTCGTTGAGATCCCGAACGAATCGTACGAGGAATCGCCCGGACCTTTGCCGGATAATGTGGTCATTCAGTTGGACAAAAGCCATATCACCGTTCATACGTACCCGGAATATGACCCGAATGAAGGGATCAGTACCTTTCGGGCCGATATCGATGTTTCCACCTGCGGGGAGATTTCACCGCTGAAGGCGCTCAATTATCTGATCCACTCGTTCGACACCGACATCATGACGATCGACTACCGTGTCAGAGGCTTCACCCGGGACATTAACGGACAGAAACTATTTATCGACCATGAGATCAGTTCCATTCAAAACTACATCCCGGACGAAGTGTTGGAAGAGTATCATATGATTGATGTCAATGTCTATCAGGAGCATATCTTTCACACGAAATGCAAACTGCGCGAATTCGATTTGAACAACTATCTGTTCGGCTACACCAAGGATCAGCTCAGTTTGCGGGAGCAGGATGAAATCACGGAGCGTCTGAAGATCGAGATGGATGAAATATTTTACGGTAAAAACATCACATGACCGGCCCTGGGCCGGTCATGTTTTAGTTGGAACAGCCTATATGTACTATTCCTGAAGCGCCGCCTTCAGCGCCGCCAGATTTGAACGCATTATGCCGATATAATCCAAATTGCCGGCTTTATCCTCGTCCGTCAGTCCTTCGATCGGATTCAACACCGCGGTCTTCGCGCCAATCTCTTGCGCGATCGTCTCCGCAACCTTGGAAGAAACGATCGTTTCGAATAAGATCGTTTTCACTTTATGCTCTTTTGCGAAAGCTACGATTTCGGCCATCCGGGACGCAGACGGCTCCTGGTCCGGCGAAAGCCCGGCGATCGGGACCTGGGTCAAGCCATATGCCTTGGCCAAATAACCGAAGGCTGCGTGCTGGGTAATAAAATCCTTGCGTTTGGCATCGGCAAGACCGTCCTTAAACTCCTGATCCAGTTGCTCCAGCTTGGCGATATAGGCGTCCGCGTTTTTCTTGAATTGTTCCTTATGTTCCGGAGCGGCCTCCGACAGCCCGGCCTCAATATTGCGGACTTCCCGGATCGCCAACACGGGGGACAGCCAAACGTGAGGATCAAGGCCTCCATGGTCGTGGTCATGACTGTGCTCATGGCCCTCTTCCTGATGGGCTTCGCCTTCCGCATGTTCATGATTTTCATGGGAATGCGCCTCGGCTTCGCCTTCATGCTCATGCCCGGCTTCCTCCCCATGCTCGTGGGCGTGCTCCCCTTCGTCCTGCCCATGGCTGTGGCCTTCCGAGCTCTCCAGGACATCGATGCCGTGACTCGCTTCGATCTTGACCAGCTTATCGTTGTTTACGGCACCAAGCACCTGGTCGATCCAGCTTTCCATGCCGGCGCCATTGTAGACCAGCGCGTCCGCTTCCTCAATCTTCTTCATGTCCGAGGGCGCGGGCTCCCAGTCATGCGGCTCCACACCCGCCGGTACGAGCAGCTCGACTTCCGCCAGGCCGCCGGCAACTTGTTTGGCGAACTCATACATCGGGTAGAAGCTGGCTTGCACTTTCAGCTTCTCCCGGACCTCCGGCGCGGAAGCAGCCGTATCCCGGGCTTCCGGCGCGGCCTGATCGGCGCCTCCCGCCCCTCCTTTGGCTCCGCAGGCCGAAATCACGAGCATTAAACTAAACAGCAGGGCGGACCTTGCGATTTTTTTCATCTTCATGAGGCATTCTCCTTTGCTTTATTTTCTGAGTAGAACTGCTCCGGGTTGAGCGGATGTCTGCGTTTTTTCGCATAGACGACTCCCTTTTTCACGGTGATCCCCGTCACTAAAAACAAAAGTAATATCAGGGCAATCGTCCCTCCGGGCGGTGTATCCGTATAATAAGAAGCCGTCAGCCCGCTAAAAATACCCGCAAGCCCGGTGCCGACCGCAATGACCATCGCGGAGGCAAAGCCGCCGGAGATGCGCAGCGCCAGGGAGGCCGGCAGCACCATCAGCGAAGAGACGAGGAGAACGCCGACAATCGGCATCGCCGCGGCCACCGTCATCCCGGTCAAAACCGCGAAGGAAAAGGATAAAGCCTTCACTCGGGTTCCCGCGATCCGGGCCGTTTCCTCGTCAAAGGTCAGGTTGTAAAGCGGCCTTCTTAATACCGCAAAATAGATGAGACCCGCCGCCGCAATCCCGCCGATGACCCAGAGCTGCAGCGGGCTGACGGCCACGATGGAGCCGAACAAATAAGAACTGAAGCTTTTGTTCAAGCTTGTTTGCAGACTCATCAGCACGATCGCCAAGGCAAGGCCGGAAGTCATAATAATAGCGACCGGAACCTCGCTATATGACCGATAGGTGCGCCGCAGATATTCCACGGCGATCCCCCCGGTGACAGCGGCCGCGAACCCGGAAAGCAGCGGGTCCATGGAAACCAGCGAGCCCAAGGCCACTCCGGCCAGCGAGACGTGCGACAGCGTGTCGGCCATCAGCGCCTGCCGCCGAAGCATCAAGTAGACGCCCAGCATCGGCGCGATTATTCCGAGAAAAGCGCCGGCCCAAAACGCGCGCCGCATGAACTCGTAGTCAAACATGTCCACTCCTCGCTTTCCTGTTGCTCCAATGAGATGATCCGGTCCAGAAAGGGCTGGGCCTCCTCCAGCCCATGCGTCACCATGATGACCGTGATGCCATGCTCGGTGACATAATGCCGCATGAGCCGGTAAAACCCGCCCCGGCTCTCCCGGTCCATCCCGGTCGCAGGCTCATCCAAAATCAGCACATTCGGCTCCCCGGCCAGTGCCCGGGCGAGGCAAATCCGCTGCTTCTGTCCTCCCGACAGTTCGCCGATTCTCCGGTGGCGGTATTCCCACATCCCCACCTGCTTGAGGCAGCGCTCGACCAGCGCCTCGTGCTCCGGTCCAAACCGCTTGAACAGGCCCAGCCGGGAATAACACCCCGATTTGACCAGTTCCAGCACCGTGCTGGGGAATCCGCTGTTAAAGGAAGCGACCTGCTGCGGGACGTAACCGATCCTCAGCCCGTCTTGCCCCAGAGCCTCTTCACGGATGATCACCTCTCCCCGCCAAGGTTTAAGCAAGCCGAGCATCAGTTTCAGCAGGGTCGTTTTGGCGGCCCCGTTCGGGCCGGTAATGCCCACGAATTCCCCCGCATGTATCTCCAGGGAAATTCCGTTTAAAACGGGGGCGTCGCCATAACCGAACACCACATCCCGTACGGAAGATAGAATCATCTCAAGTCAAACCTTTCTTATCTGGTTTCTCTATGAATGGTGTATTTCTTTAGTCTTGGTGAGTATTTGCGCAATTCCAGGCGTTCCGGATGTGTTTTTTTGTTCTTGGTTGTCGTATAGTTCCGGTCGCCGCATTCGGTACAAGCCAGGGTTACCACGACCCGCATGCTGTCCACCTCCTTCATCTCTTGATTTCGCCCGTCATGTTCTTAGCGGATGCCCGCGTAATCCTCTGCGGAAATCCACGGCAGCGGATTATGAAACTCCGACCAGTCCAGCTCCATCTCCTCTGGCGTCAGCAAACACCGGTCGAGCTCCGCTTCAAGATGGCTTCGATCCATGTCCATACCGATCATGACGATTTCATTCAGGCGGTCTCCCCAAACCGGATCCCATTTGCGCCTAACCTCCGGCTCTTCCCGAAATACCGCCTGGCGGTCCTCTTCCGGCAAAGACGCCACCCACTGCCCGGCCGGTCCGAACTGAATGGAGGGTCCGGCCTGGCTTAAACTGGCGGCCAAATCTTGACCGGTGGCCAGCCATACCAGGCCTTTAGCCCGCACGACTTCCGTCGGCCATTCGGCCATAAAGCCGAAGAGCCGTTCGGGATGAAACGGCAGCTTCCGCCGGTAAACGAAGGAACTGATCCCGTACTCCTCCGTTTCCGGGGTATGCTCCTCTTTCTCCAGCTCCTTGATCCAGCCGGCGGACAAGCTCGCTTGTTCAAAATCGAACAATCCGGTATTCAAAATCTCGCCCGGGTCCACCGCCCCGTGAGCGGTGCGGATCAGCTTGGCGGTCGGCTGCAGCTTGCGGAGCACCCCTTCAAGCTCGTTCAGTTCTTCTTCATCCACCAGGTCGCACTTATTCAGAATCAGGACATCGCAAGTTTCTATTTGGTCAATCAACAAATCGACGACATCCCGGGTATCCTCTTCCCCCGCAGCCTGCCCCCGATCCAGCAAAGTTTCCCCGGAGGAGAAATCATGCCAGAACCGGTAGGCATCCACCACGGTGACCATGCAGTCCAGCTTCGCCACGGCCGTCAGATCAATCCCCGTCTCAGGATCCGCGTATGTAAAGGTCTGCGCAATCGGGACCGGCTCGCTGATCCCGGTGGATTCGATCAATATATAATCGAACCTTCCTTCAGCCGCCAAGCGCTGAACCTCCTGAAGCAAATCATCCCGGAGCGTACAGCAGATGCAGCCGTTGGAAAGCTCGACCAACTTCTCCTCGGTCCGCGATAAGTTCGCCCCGTTTTGGATCAAACCCGCATCGATATTGATCTCGCTCATGTCATTGACGATGACGGCCACCTTCATCCCGCCGCGGTGATTCAAAATATGGTTGAGCAGCGTCGTTTTTCCCGAACCCAAATAGCCGCAAAGCACAGTAACCGGAATCGTTTTGCTATCTCTCAAAAGAACAACTCCTTTGTTGTTTATTCGTAATCATTACGATTAACAAACACTACTATAATACCGCCCTCCCGGTTTGTCAACGACCGCTTCCCGAAAAAATCGGGTATCCGCTCTATTTATTTTTGTAAATTTTTCGGTTTTTCGTTCTTAAGTGCCTTCTCCTTAAATAGTAATGATTATGATTAACTGTCCAAAAGAGGGGATATCCAATGATCAACAAGCCCGCGCCGCTCCGTCTGCTTCCGGTTCTGATTCCGGCCGCGTTTACCTTGGCCTGTCTGACCGTTATTTTGCCGCAACTGCTGCCTTCCCTTGATCTGTCCTTTCTGCAAACGTTTCGGACAAGCTTCCTCGGGATTCTCCTGGAAGCCCTGCCGTTCGTGCTGTTAGGGTCGCTGTTGTCCTCGCTGCTCCACCTCTTCGTCACCGAAGAGGCGCTGGACAAGTGGATTCCCAAAAATCCCGCGGCCGGTATTCTCGCCGCCTGCGTGCTGGGGCTCGTCTTTCCGATCTGCGAATGCGGCATGATTCCGCTGATCCGCAGGCTTATTCAAAAAGGAATGCCCGTCTACATCGCCATCGTCTTTATTCTATCGGGACCGATCATTAATCCCGTCGTTTACGGCGCGACTTACATGGCTTTCCGTCTATATCCCGAAATGGTGTATGCGCGGATGGGACTGGCCTTCCTGGTGTCCGCTTCCATCGGATTCATGATTTATGCCACATGGAAGAGCTCTCCGCTCAAGCTCACCCGAAATACGATGACCCCCGTGTCCGGCGGAGGAACGGAGGTTGCGGACCGGCCTCGCGGAAGTAAATGGGCGGCCGTCTTTGTCCATACCTCCGATGAATTTTTCGATATGGGCAAATACTTGCTCGTCGGCTGCCTGATTACGGCCGGCATCCAGTCGTTCGTAGCCAAGGAAAGCCTGACGAATATCGGAAGCGGTTCGGTCAGCTCCTATATGTTCATGATGGGCTTCGCCTACCTGCTGTCCCTCTGCTCCACCTCCGACGCTTTCGTGGCGCAGACGTTTCTTACGACTTTCTCGTCCGGATCTTTGCTCGCCTTTCTTGTCTTCGGGCCGATGCTGGACTTTAAAAACACGCTGATGCTGCTTTCCGTCTTCAAAACGAAATTCGTCCTGTACTTAGCCTTTCTAATCTTTGCGGTCGTGTTTATCGGCGCCGTCGCCGTGGATGCTTTCTATTTCACATAAAAGGAGGACCCCGCCTTGAAATCCAATGCTGCCGCCGCCAAACGTCACTACCTCCTCCGCGCACTCATCCTTTTGGGCTTCGCCCTGTATATTTCTCACCTTGCCGCCTCGGGGAAGCTGCAGCTATATGTCGCGCCCGAGATGCGCCTTTGGCTCCGCTTGAGCGTCATCCCGCTGGTCCTCGTCGCCGTGACGCTGGTGTACCATGCCTTTTTCGCCAAAGGAAACGGCGCGGTGTGCGAATGCGGCTCGGATCATACCGTCACCGGTTCCGGATTCAAGCATGCGTTGGCCTATGCCTTATTCCTGACACCGCTCCTGCTGGGTCTGGTCCTTCCCGACCAGGCGCTGGACGGCGCGGACGCTTCCCGGAAAGGGATGATCCTTGGCTCGCCGGTGCTCAGCCGGGAACAGCTCGACGGCAAGTTCAAGGCGCCTGACAAATACAACGAGGAGTTCGCCGAGCTCGCCAAGCGGCTTTACGTTCAGGACGTCATTGAGGTCAAGCCGGAGATTTTTTCGGAGATGATCGGAGCGATCGAGCTTTTTAAAGAGGACTTCCGGGGCAAAAAAATCAAGCTGAGCGGCTTCGTCTATCAGAAGAAAGAGGCGCCGGAGCGGACGGAATTCGTGTTGAGCCGCTTCCTGGTGCAGTGCTGCACGGCGGATGCTTATCCGTTCGGCGTTCCGGTCATTTCTCGGGAACCGCTGCCTTCATTGCAAAATGACGCCTGGATCGAGGTCGAGGGTACCCTGCAGACCGGGGCGCATGAAGGAAAAGAAATCATCACGATCTCCGCGGAACGCGTCACCGAGATCCCCCGTCCCGATTCGCCTTATGTGTTCCTGAACAGCAACGCGGTTATGGAGTATCTTCAGAGTTTGGATCGCCCCCTTTGACCGGCTATCGGCGGCGGCCATCTTCCCTTTGAAGCTGGTCAGGCGGATAAGAGCCATATGCGGCGGACGGCCAGAGAAACCGCGGAAACCCCGCCGCGCGGATAAACAAATAAACACAGGGCTGGCGATTCGCAGTTGTGACATTGCGAATCACCAGCCCTGTGCAAGGGTTTGCGGTCTATTTTTTATTCTGGCTCAAAATAAGCTCCGTCAAAATATCAACCTGTTTCTCCAGGTTCAGACCATCCACCATCCAGAATTCTTTCATATCCAGCATATAGACATGATTGTTCTTCACGGCCGGGAGGTTCTTCCAGACCGCACCGTTCATGATTTCCTTGGCGCGCTCCGCCCCGCCGTCAGGCTCGTAAACCGTCACAAACATGTGATCGGCCGCATAGTCGGACAAGACCTCCAGGGAAATATCGATCCCCTGTCCCGAGAAGGCTTCCGTTTCAATTTTCGGCAGCGGCTTAAGCCCGAACATTTCATACAGGTTATATCCGGCGTCTCTCGTCTTAGGCCATACCCAGAAGTTTTTCGCCCAGATGGAATACGTTCCGATCTTCTCGTCCGGACCGATCACTTCCTGGATTTTCTTCCTGGCCTCTTCCGTTTTCTGCTTGTAACGGGTAATGAATTCCTCCGCTTCCTTCTGCTTGCCGAGCAATTCGCCCAGCGTTTTTACTTCCTCCAACGGGTCGATCCCTTCCCAACCGGTCGTGGCGAGCGTAACCACCGGAGCGATCTTTTTCAACTGCTCCACATTGTCCGCCGGCAAATAGGACGGCACGATAATGAGATCCGGATTGAGCTCCAGCACCTTCTCCATGGAGACGTCCCCAACATTCGCCACACCTTCGAGTTCATCCTTCAAAAGAATAGAGTTCTCCAGCGCTACAGATCCGGCGCCGACCGGTTTAACGCCGAGCGCGGCCAAATCGCCCAAGTGCGTGATGGATACGATCCGCTGCGGATTCGTCGGAACCGTCACATCCCCTTTCAGATCTTTGAACACTTTGGTTTCCGCCTGTTCGGTATTCCCGCCAGAAGCTTGATTGCCCCCGGCCTGGCTATTTTGTTCCGCCGATGTATTTCCGCCCCCTCCGCCGTTTTGGCTTCCGCAAGCGGCAAGAACGATCGAGACCAGAAGAATCGCTGTCAAAGACAACAAACTGGACTTTCTAAAACGCATATCGTTGACCCTCCATCATCATTGATAATGATTATCATTTTCCGAATCACATCATATCTCATGACAGTAGGAATTGTCCACAAAAAAGTAACCCTGTCACTGTTCTGACAGGGTTACTTTTATAGTTCAATATTATGGACGCTCAATAGT
The DNA here is from genome assembly GCF_036864765.1 of Paenibacillus sanfengchensis. NCBI lineage: Bacteria > Bacillati > Bacillota > Bacilli > Caryophanales > Paenibacillaceae > Paenibacillus > Paenibacillus sanfengchensis. The sequence continues at coordinate 260,659 of NZ_JBAGJC010000003.1, forward strand.
AATGAAGCCTTCGCTATCGACAGTCACCGTGGCTCCGAGCGATTCCGCGATAAAGCGCAGCGGCACGTAGGTCGTTCCATCGCTGTCCACAAACGCCGGCTGGCCCAAATTCACGGTCTGGCCGTTCACCGTAGCTTGCTTCGCGCCTATCTTCACGATAATTTGCCCGCCCGTAATATCGTCCGTAATGACGATTTGATTCGCGCCGCTGTTCCATTTTACCTGGGCATCAAATTGCTCGGACAAATAGCGGAGCGGAATGAACGAAGTGTTGTTCTTGGAAGTTACGCCGTAGTAATCATTGTACGGGTCAACGAAAATCAGTTTGTTCGTGATCTTCATCTCATTCTTCAAAAGCTTGTAAACTTCCGAATTGCTGTCAAAGTTACGCAGAAGCTGTCCCGGCGTCACTGTTCCTTCCATGACATCGAGCACCCCGGCGGCTGTATTTACCGGTTCGGCGTTCACCGTTCCCCCGATATTCCACATTTCGCTGTCCATCCGCAGCTTCACGGCCTGAATCGGCAGATCCTCGGCAGCCGGCAGAGCGATGGTCAACTCCGCATTCTCCTTGCGGATGTTTTGCTTGCTGTCAAAATAAATGCCCAGCTTCAGAACGGTGTCCTTGCCGAAAACGGTCGAGAGCTCCGGCGTCTCCGCCAAAAGATCCTTCAGGCCCTTGTCGTAATCAGCCAGCAATTTGTTCAATTCCTCTTGAAACGCAGCCGATAGCGCAGCCACGGTCGCTTCCTTGGATTCCGGCAGGAAACCGCTGGCTCCCAAATCGCCGCCCATTTCGGTCAACATTGGATAAATCACGTCGTAGGCGTTCCCGATGAGATCCTTGATGCCCTGCTCATCCTTCGCGAGGCTGGTCAGGAAAGGCTTGATCAGACCGATCAGCTCATCCCCGCGGATTTCCACCTGCAGATGCGTTAAATCCACAGCTTCTCCGTTCACCGTTTCCCGGACATTTTTCACGGAAATTTGGCTTGGGTTCGGCAAATGCTTCAGGAAAAACTCGGCAGCCTTTTCGGAAAGCTGCTGCATTTGTCCACGGTACGCCGTCATGTTCGGCATTTCGTCCATCGCCGGGTCGAGCCCTATGTATATTGGCTGTTTGGCGCCTTCAACCTGAACCGCCATGCCTTTATCGTCCATAGACAGATGGAACGGCAGCTTCTTGTCCTGGTAACCTACGGCCCCTTTTATCGAAACATGGTTCATATCCTGAACTTTCGCACTGTCTACGGTAAGTTTAATGGAATTGATAAGATCGATAACCTTCCGGTCCTCGGCGGAAATCGTCCCGTTGACCGGAACCAATTCAACCGACATGGACTGTTTGGATTCGCTGGATGTGACCTTCACACTTTGGAGCAGCGCCTTGTTGATATCAAATCCGGCTACGGCCTGGCAACCCGCAAGAACGACCAAGATCAACGCTAGAGGGAGCGCCAGCCACTTTATTTTGTTTCTTTTCATTAAAAATTTCACCTTCCTTCCTAGTTATCCTTCCATTATCATCCACGGGGTTAGGCTTGTAAATAGAGAAAAAAAGCTTTTTTTCATACTGACCCCAAATTTTACCCCAACCCCTCACGGACCCGCAGTGTGGTATAATGGTCTTCGGGGCCACGCCCCGTAACCATTGGAGAAAGTCCATGCCTCAAAGCATGGGAGAGGTTCGCGAACTCCCTCTATAAAAAACTAATGGCGCCCTGTTTTTGATGTACAGCCAGGGTTTGTTTTTTTGCGGCGAAAGTTCAAGAACTCTCTTTCTTTGGATCCGGAAGGGCCTAGCCTGGCCACGGGTTAAATCTATGAAGAATGAGAGGTTTTTTTATGCTCAAAAATGAAAAAGCACTTGTCGTGTTCAGCGGAGGTCAAGACAGTACGACCTGCCTGTTTTGGGCGCTGAAGGAGTTCCGTGAGGTTGAAGCGGTCACCTTCGATTACGGCCAGCGGCACCGCCTTGAGATCGAATGTGCCAAGGAGATTGCCGAAGAGCTCGGGGTGAAGTGGACGCGGCTCGACATGAGCCTGCTGGGCCAGTTGACCCAAAACGCGCTTACCCGAGGCGACATCCCGATTTCCCACGAGGAAGGGGAACTGCCCAGCACTTTTGTGGAGGGCCGGAACCATTTGTTCCTCAGCTTTGCCGCCGTGCTCGCCAAAGGCATCGGCGCCCGCCATCTGGTGACCGGCGTGTGCGAGACCGATTTCAGCGGATACCCGGACTGCCGCGATGCCTTCATAAAGTCGCTGAATGTCACCTTGAATCTGGCGATGGACCATGCTTTTGTCATTCATACTCCGCTTATGTGGATCGATAAAGCCGAAACGTGGAAGCTTGCCGATGACCTCGGGGCGTTTGATTTTGTCCGCGAGCGCACATTGACCTGCTACAACGGCATCCTGGGCAACGGATGCGGACAATGCCCCGCCTGCAAGCTGAGAAGAGCCGGCATGGAAACATATCTGGAAAGACGGAACGCGGCCCGAAGCGCTATAGCGGCGGAAGCCGCGCCACCGGTCCGGAAGGAGGATTCCCGATGAGCCGGATGCCCGGAGAATTCCGCATTGTCGACAAGCTGCAGGCGCTGGGCCGGGACATTGACGAAAGCCAGCTCCGCTATCACCGGCGCCGCGTGCTTGTCAGCAAAGAGTTTACGTTTGACGCGGCCCATCATTTGCATGCCTATGAGGGGAAATGCAAAAATCTGCACGGCCACACGTACAAAGTCGTCTTCGGCCTCAGCGCCATCCCCGACAAGCGGGGGATCTCTATCGATTTCGGCACGATCAAGCAGATCTGGAAGGCGGAAATCGAAGGCTTCCTGGATCACCGCTACTTGAACGAGACGCTGCCTCCGATGAACACGACGGCCGAAAATATGGTCGTATGGCTTTACGAAAAGATGGAGGCGGCCTTAAACTCGGAGCGCTACCGCGATGCTGCGGCGGAAGCGCGGACCGAGTTCGTTCGGCTGTATGAAACGCCGAACAGCTATGCCGAAGCGAGACGGGAGTGGATGGGCGATGAATAACGCGGAACGCGCCTCATCGCCGCCGATCCCCGTCCTCGAAATCTTCGGCCCGACCGTCCAGGGCGAAGGCATGGTCATCGGCCAGAAGACCATGTTCGTCCGCACGGCGGGCTGCGATTACCGCTGCGCGTGGTGCGACTCCGCCTTTACCTGGGACGGCAGCGCCAATGCGCATATCCGCCGGCTGACCCCGGCGGAAATCCTCGGCGAGCTGCGCGCCCTCGGCGGCCGCCGCTTCTCGCACGTCACGCTGTCGGGCGGCAATCCCGCCCTCCTGCCACAGCTTGCCGGCCTGGTGTCCCTGCTCCGCCGCGAAGGCTTCGCCGTGGCGGTCGAGACCCAGGGCTCCCGCTGGCAGGATTGGCTGGCCGAGATCGACCAGGTGACGATCTCGCCGAAACCGCCCAGCTCGGGCATGGACACCGACTGGGCGGCGTTGGACGACATCGTCGCGAGGCTCGCGGCCCGTCCGGCCCCCTTGGCGGTGAGCCTTAAAGTCGTCGTTTTTGACGATGTCGACCTGGCTTACGCCAAGCGGGTGCATGCCCGCTACCCGGGCGTGGCGATGTATTTGCAGGTCGGCAATCCGGACGTGCGGCGGATGGACACCCTGGCGCATGCGGCGGATTTGCTGGACCGCTACGAGCGGCTGATCGACCGGGTGATGGACTCGGCCGACCTGAACGAGGTGCGGGTCCTGCCCCAGCTCCACGCGCTGGTGTGGGGCAACAAGCGGGGGGGTTGAGGCCCCGCTCTGGAATTGCTGTTTCTTTGGCTGGCTGCTGGTTCAAATAACGGGATTTTGTCCCGCTAATTTGGCGCGATACGGCTGGAGAAACAAATTACCTGGAAAACATCCAGCTAATTTGCCCGAAATTGCGTTGATCGTCGATTGGGCGCCGAAATAGATGGAACTTTTCCAGCTAAATCGAATCCAAGGGCCAAGAACGGAATTTTAACGGGAGAAAATCCAGCTATTCCAGCCTTTCCAGCCATAGCTATTTCGATTTCCAGCGTCAGCAACTCAGCAGACACTAATTTTCCCACCTAAGGAGGCTTTTCAATGTCAGGAAGACAGCCGGAAGACATGCAGCATGTAACCCTGCTTGGCAATCAAGGGGTCAAATACCCCGTCACATACGCGCCCGAAGTGTTGGAAAGCTTCGATAACAAGCATCCGTACCGGGATTACTTCGTCAAATTTAACTGCCCGGAATTTACGAGCCTCTGTCCGATCACGGGACAGCCGGATTTCGCCACCATTTATATCAGCTACATGCCGGACATCAAAATGGTGGAGAGCAAATCGCTGAAACTTTATTTGTTCAGTTTTCGAAATCATGGGGATTTTCACGAGGATTGCGTTAATATTATCATGAACGATCTGATCCGGCTGATGGACCCCAAATATATCGAAGTATGGGGTAAATTCACGCCGCGCGGCGGCATCTCCATCGATCCTTACTGCAATTACGGCCGCCCCGGCACCAAATACGAGACCATAGCGGAGCACCGGCTGCTGAATCACGACATGTATCCCGAAAAAGTGGATAACCGCTAGGCGGCCTCCGGATCAGAAGGAAGGAGTTTTGCATGAAGCCGACTATTTTTGTAGCCCGTCACATTCCGGATGAGGCGGAAGCCTATCTGAAAGAACATTGCCTCGTGGACAAATGGGTAGGTGGCGGCCCGATTCCGCGGGAACGCTTGCTCGAACGCCTGGGAGAAGCGGAAGGTCTCTTGACCTCCAGCGTGGAAATCAACGCCGAACTGCTTGCCCACGCTCCCCGTTTGCGGGCCGTGAGCACCATAAGCGTCGGATACAACAACTTCGATTTGGCGGCGATGAGGGCCAGAGGCATCATCGGCATGAACACGCCGGAAGTGCTGGACGAAACGGTCGCCGATCTGATCATGGGCCTGATCCTGTCGACGGCCCGCCGGATTCCCGAACTGGACCGGTATGTCAAAGAAGGCCGATGGCGGCGGGGCGACGACGAGCTGGGGCGGCGGAATTTGCCCTGATGAAGAAAACGGCGATTTTCATCAATGCTTCCCGCGGCGCCACCGTGGACGAGTCCGCTCTCATCGAGGCGCTGAACAGCGGGCGGATTTATGGAGCCGGCCTGGACGTGTTTGAGCATGAGCCGGTTGCGGCGGACCATCCGCTCCTTTCGATGCCGAATGTGGTGACTTTGCCGCATATCGGCTCCGCGACGGAGAGTACGCGAAACCAGATGGCGATGGTCGCCGCCCAAAACCTGGTCCTCGCGCTGAAAGGGCAAGCGCCCCCGAACATAGTCAAGGAACTGAAGTAGACGCTTCGGCTATCATAAAAAATCCTCCGGTTTCCACGTCCGAGCAGGCGGACAATGGGACGACCGGAGGATTTTTCTGTATAATGGCTTACTCGAAGCCTGTATGGTACTTGCGCTCGCTGGAGGACGCCTGTTTCGTCGCTTCCTTGTCCCGTTCCTCCCGAACCTCCAGGTTCAAGTCCTCGACAGGGATCGGATCGACATTTTGCTCGCTTTCATGGAGATCGAACAGGCTGGGCTGATCCGTGGGATATTGCTCGGGGTGGTCTCTACCCGGCAAGCTCCCTTCTCTCGCCCGCGGGTCATCCGGCTTTCTTTTTGCATCCGTCATCCTACTCACCTCGTTCGGGGTATTAATTCCTTTATACCTCAAATTCGAACGCGGTAAACACTTGGCGCGGGCTAGCCGCGGGGCTTGGAGGTTTCCCGCCGGTTTGCCAGCAGCCGATCGCCCGGCATGCCAAGCACTACCATCGCCGCCAGTACCGCCGGGACAAGCGTCCACATAAACGTATGGGCGATGGATGAAGACAGGGCATCCGTGACTTTGTCCAGAATGTCAGGCGGGATCAAAGCCCGCTTCTCGGGCGACAGCGCTTCACGCGTATCTCCGAAATCCATCCCTGCCTGTCCCCCCATTCCCCGGAAGGCCGACTCCATGTTGGCGTTCATCAAATTTCTCTGCAGGATGCCGAAAATCGTGATTCCCAGCGTCATGCCCAAAGACCGCAAAAATGAGTTGGTTGAGGTCGCCGCACCGCGCTTGCTCATATCGAACGGATGAACGGCGGCCATACCGAGCACGGAGAAGGAGAACCCGACCCCGAACCCGCTGATCACGCTGTATACTGTCAGTAAAACCCTCGAGGAATCGCCTGAAAGCGTGCTGAGCGCAAAAAAGCCGGAAACGAAAAACACGGCCGAGATCAGCATGATCGACTTGTAAGACAACCGGGACGTGAGCATGCCGCCCATCATACTTCCCACGACCGAGCCGACCATCATCGGCATCAGAATCAACCCCGAATTCGTCGCACTCCCGCCGAACACCCCTTGAACGTAAATCGGAATATAAACGGTAGCCACGATAAAAACGGAACCGTAAAACAAGGCCAACAGGCTGCTCGTCGCGTAGAGCCGGTTCCTGAACATGCCGAAAGAGATAATCGGCTCGTTCGCGCTTTTTTCCGCAAACAAAAAGATAATAAACAGGATGGCGAAGCCGGTAAACAACCCAAGAATCACGCCGGAATTCCAGGCATATTGCTGTCCGCCCAGCTCGAGCGCAAACATCAGGCATACGACCGATCCAACAAGCGTAAACGCTCCTGCCCAATCGATCTGCTGTTTGGCATGCGACAGGGATTCCTTATAAAACGGAACGATAAAGGCCAAAGAAACCAGACCGATCGGCACATTGATGTAAAAGACCCAATTCCAGCCCAATGTATCTGTGATATAGGCCCCCAGAAGCGGACCGAAGATGCTCGACGTGCCGAACACCGCTCCCATCAGCCCCGTCATTTTGCCCCGTTTCTCCGGGGGGAAAATATCATAGATAATCGTGAAAGCAATCGGCATCAAGGCCCCGCCCCCGATCCCCTGGATCGCACGGAATATGCTGAGTTGGACGATGCTTTGCGCGATTCCGCATAATATCGAACCGATTAAAAAGGTAATGATACCGAATAGAAAGAACCGCTTCCGCCCGTACATATCGGACAACTTCCCGAAAATCGGCGTTCCTGCCATCACCGCGACCATGTACGCTGACGTCACCCATACGAACTGGTCCATCCCCCCGAGCTCGGAAACGATCGTCCCCATCGCGGTCGTGACGATGGTATTGTCCATAGCCGCCATCAGTATCGCCAACATCAAGCCGATCAAAATAAACTTCGTCGAATCTTTTTCCTCAAGGGCCACGCTGCAACCTCCCGAATCTATTCAAATTTAAACAACAACAATAATAATAGTTTAGTGAAATATGGAAAAAAGTAAACTCCCTTGACGCGTAACGCGACAGCTTCTTTTTTTTCTCCGCGAGAAGTAGTAACCTATTATTTATCATAAGTCCAATTAGGAAAGGAAGTTTCCAGCATGTCCGAGCAATGGTCCGCTTTGGAGCGGCAAATGAAGCAGCATGGCCTCCAAACCCTGCTGATCACCGATCCCAAACATGTATACTATTTAACCGGCTTTCTCAGCAATCCGCACGAACGGTTTCTGGGAGTTGTTTTTCAACCCGGCGACGCCCCGTTTCTGGTCGTTCCCGCGTTGGATGAAGAGGCGGCCCGGGCAGCCACCGGCGGTATGGCGATCGTGACCCACCTCGATACGGACAACCCGTATCAGATTTTGAGCAAGCATTTGAAATCGCCGGCGGGCACGCTGGGTCTGGAAAAAGAATATATGACGGTGTCCCGGCTGGAGCATCTGCAGGAAGCCTTGGCTTTGACGGGATATACGGATATCGGGCCTTGGCTGCAGGAAATGCGCGTTTGCAAAAGCCCGGACGAAGTCGAAAGGATCCGCCATGCGGTCCGGCTGATCGAAGACGTGCTGCAGCAAGCGCTCAAGCAAGTCAAGGAAGGCGTTTCGGAGCATGAACTCGTCGCGGAAGTGGAGTATCAAATCCGCAAGCTGGGAGCCGATGGCCCTTCCTTCGACAGCATGGTGCTGTTCGGTGAAAAAACCGCGCTGCCTCACGGGGTTCCCGGCGAACGTCAACTGCGCCCCGGCGACCTGGTGATGTTCGACATCGGCGTCTATGCCGCCGGCTACGCTTCCGACATCACCCGCACGTTCGCGTTCGGGGAGTTGAAGCCGGAACAGGTTCGCATTTACGAAACGGTGCTCGCGGCCAACCGGGCGGCCATCGCCGCCATCCAGCCCGGCGCGACGTTCGCCTCGCTGGATAAGGCCGCGAGAGACGTGATCGAGGATGCCGGGTACGGTCCTTATTTCAACCACCGGCTGGGCCACGGGCTCGGTATCGATGTCCATGAGTTTCCTTCCATCCACGGACTGAACGAGCATACGCTCCGGGAAGGGAACGTGTTTACGGTGGAGCCCGGCATCTACGTGCCCGGCGTCGGCGGCGTACGGATCGAAGACGATTGCCTCGTAACGGCGTCCGGCCTCGAGGTGCTCACCTCTTTTTCCAAAGAGCTGCTTTATCTGTAAAGCAGGATAAGAGCTCTGCGACGGACGGACGTAATAGCCGCTATTTTGCGAGATTAGGTCCGGGCGTGTTTCTTACGGAAATGATAGCGGCTATTCCTGTTGATTCGGGGGTTCCATGACCGTTTAAATAACCCTCAGGCGAACCGCCCGAGGGTCTGTTTAAGTTATGGCCCGCTTATTGCGGCAGCGTCTTGGCCGGATCATCCTCCGCATGGTGGAAGTTCCGGGCTACATACAGGAACGGAGTACCCGCCGCCGTGAGTACAAATTTAAACACGTACGTCGTCAGCAAGATTTCCAACCAAACCCGGAAGCTGTATTCCCCAAGAAAAGCGATGGAGCAGAAGATCAGTGTATCGACAAAGGAACTGACCATCGTGCTGCCGTTGTTGCGGATCCACAGCTGGTGGCGCTTCGGATAATACTTCCGGATCCACGAGTACAGTCGAACGTCCAGAAACTGGCTGACAAAATAGGCGGTGAGACTTCCGAGTGCGAGCCGCGGCATCAGGCCGAATATCGTTTGCAGCGCTTCTTGGGACATGTCGCTCTCCTGCGGCTGAAATGCCAGCACCATCTGCATCAGGACGGTGGTCATGATCAAGGTGAAGAAGCCGAACCAGACCGCTTTTTTGGCTTCCTCGCGCCCAAATTTCTCGTTCAGCAAATCGCTGGTCAAGTACAGGCTGACATACATCGTGTTCCCCAGCGTCATAACGATGCCGAACATTTCCACGGTCTTGACGACCTGAATATTCGCGATAACGGTGGCGACGCCGATCCAGGCATACAGGCCTTTTTTCCCAAACAGCCTATAACAGAGCAGAAAAAAGCCAAAATTGACGAGCATATAAAAAATGCCCCATCCGATGTTGAACATTTGGATATTCCTCCTAGTTTTGATTACGCGGGATGGTTTCGAACCGCGGCTGCTTTTCGATTACAGCAAGTCCCAAGATACCATATCTCCGGCCCGGTTGCCATCCCTTATTTTCATTCGCGGTAATTTGAAAAATGAAAATATAAAAAATATCATTTTCAAAAGGCTTTTTTTTCTATAAAATAGTCCTAATAAACACTGGTTAATTAATACTAGGAGCATGACATAATTCCTAGGTGACCGGATCAAGTCAAAGAAATCAAAAAAAATTAGGAGAAGGACAGGGGAGGCTTCCTATGCTAAAAAGGAATCGTTCTATCGGCCACAAGTTCATGACCACGTTTGCGATCGTCATCGTTTTGTCTTCACTGTTGTTCAGCCTGAGTTTCTACTATGTCTCCATGGGGATTATCGACCGGAATGTGTTGCCGCTATTTGACAAGGTGCTGCAAACGAGCTCGAAAGATATTTTTAAAGAGCTGGATACGACCCAAGCCCTTCAATTGCTGAACGGAAAGGAAAATTCCCGGATCGTTGTGGAATCCTATCTCAGTGATACAGTGGAGGAATTTCAGTTACATACGGCCTACCTGCTGGACTTGAAAGAGGACCATGCCATCGTAATCGGCGTAAATGACGGATCTCCGATGAAGGTCGGCGATCAGTTGGAGGTTCAGGAGGCGATGCGCAAAGCCGAATCGAAAGGAAAGGCCAGCATCAGCCCGCTGTATTCCGATCAATTCGGCTCCCATAAAACCGCGTACATCGCTCTCCCGGGCAGTTCGGCGCTGCTCGCCGTAGGTATGGACGCCACGTTCATTGAGGATAAGAAATCGGAAATTTTATGGATTTGCATGGGTATTTTCCTGTTCGTTATTCTCGTCGGGATGCTGGTCGCCTATCTCAACAGCCGGCGTATCACCAACCCGATCAAGAAGCTGGAGGAAGTGACAAGCCGGATGGCACAAGGAGATTTCCGGCAGGAGATCGAGGTTGTCTCCAAGGATGAGGTCGGCCGGCTCGCCGAGAGCTTCCGGATTATGACCGCGCAGTTAAAAGAGATGATCGGCCAAGTGTTGGAAACCTCACGGAGCGTTGTAGACGGTTCCGATCAACTGCTTCACTCCGCCTCCACCTTCAAGGCGTTAACCGAACGTTCAGGCGCGGCGACGATGGAGATCGAAAAAGGCAGCTTTACGATCGCTTCCACCGCGGCGGAGAACGCCCGGGCGATGGAAGAAATCTCGCAGGGCGTGCAGCATATCGCCACTTCATCCGCCGCGGTGACGGAGAAGATCGGGCATGCTTCGGCGGAGGCCGAGTCCGGCAACTCGCTCGCCAATACGGCCGTTGAGCAGATGAAAACGATCGAACAGGCGGCAATCAAGTCGCGCAGCTATATCTCCGTTCTAAATGAACGCTCGGAGTCCATCGCCGCGGTGGTCGGCGTGATTATGGACATCACCAAGCAGATCAACATTCTGGCGCTGAACGCCGCGATCGAAGCGGCACGGGCGGGCGAGCACGGCAAGGGCTTCGCGGTAGTCGCCGAGGAGGTCCGCAAGCTCGCGGAGCAATCGCGGTCGGCGACGGACCAAATCGGAGAGTATCTGCTCAGCATTCGGGAAGAGGCCATGAATTCCGTAAACGCCATGGAACTCGTAAGCAACGAAATCAAGTCCGGCCGCGAGCGTGTTGATCAGGCCGGCTTCGCCTTCGGCCAGCTGACGGAAATGATTCAAAACATCAATGCCACGATTCAGTCGGTCTCCGCCTCCACGCAGGAAGTATCCGCCGGCACGGAGGAAGTCACCGCTTCGGTCGAAGAGGCCGCGAATATTACGGACAAATCGCTGAAAAGCATCAAGGAGATCGCCGAATACGCCAACCGGCAAATTTCCGAAATGGAGCTTCATACCGAGACAGTCCAGTCTCTGTATAGCCAGGCGCTTTCGCTCAAAGATGCGGTAGAGAAGTTTAAAGTATAAGTTTACTTTTCGTGACGCAAAACGCCCACGTTTGAGGATGTACCTTAAACGTGGGCTTTTTTTACGTAACATATTTGAGCCTTGTTCAAGTTTGCTAGACTATTGCCCCAATAGGCTATAGATTCGCCGCATGTCCAAATGGGCCTCGACATGGTCCGCCAGCCTGTTGAATCCGGACTCTTTCCGTGAAGCGGCCGCTACCCGCGACTCCAAAGGAGGAAGCCCCTTGTCCGCGCGCACCCCGTTCAACCAGGCCCGCCGCCAGGCGTCATTTTGGAACACCCCGTGAAGATAGGTGCCAAACACCCTCCCGTTCTGAAGCGCGGTTCCCTCGAACCGTTCGGATCCGTCCGCCTCGCGGATAAGAAATAGCGGCACCGTTTCGGATTCGGCCTGCGACGCCTGTCTGACGCCTCGTACCGGTTCCGTGCGGCCCGCATGGATTTCGTATCCGCTGATCGGAAATCCGCCGCCGGCCGGGTCTTCAAAGCCCGCAATCCCGGGCAGAGTGTTGCCTGCGACACGAACTGTCGTTTTTCCCGGCAGAAACGTCGTCTCCACCGGCAGCCAGCCCAGCCCTGCCGCCTTGCGGGGAACCACGGACTCCACGGCGTCAGGGTCATGAAGCTGGCGGCCCAGCATCTGATAACCGCCGCAAATGCCGACAAGCCGGGCATCCGGCCTGCGCTCCATCCAATCCCGAATCGCGCTCTCCAGCCCCTGCTCCCGTAAAAACTCCAGATCGCCGATCGTATCTTTGGTTCCCGGCAGGATGATGATGTCGGGGGTGCCGAGTTGATCGGCATTCTGGACATAGCGCAAAGAAACGTCCGGTTCCGCGGAGAGGATATCGAAATCGGTGAAATTCGATATCCGGGGATAGCGAATCACCACAATATCCACCTCCCGGCCGGCTGTCGGGCGCTCTGAATACGTGTCCAGCACGACCGAATCCTCCGCCTCGATGTCCAGGTCCGGCACAAAAGGCAGTACGCCCAGCACGGGTATGCCCGTACGCTCCTCGAGCCAGTCCAGGCCCGGCTGCAGTAACGCCAGATCCCCCCGGAACTTGTTAATAACAAATCCTTTGACCCGGGCCCGCTCTTCCGGCTCCAGAAGTTCCAGGGTGCCGACGAGAAACGCGAACACGCCGCCGCGGTCGATATCGGCCACCAGAATCACCGGCGCATCCGCCCATCCGGCCAGATTCATATTGACGATGTCGCGATGCTTCAGGTTGATTTCCGCCGGGCTTCCGGCACCCTCCATCACGACGATATCGTACGTTTGCCGGAGCCGCCCAAGCGCCGCCATCACGAGAGGTTTGGCCATCGGCAGAAACTCCTCCCGGTAACCCGCCGCGCTCAGATGGGCGTGAGGCTTGCCATGCACCACCACCTGGGAGCGCATTTCCCCGGTAGGCTTGAGCAGCACGGGATTCATATCGGTCGTCGCGGGTATACCGCAAGCCTCCGCCTGAATTCCTTGAGCGCGGCCAATCTCCAAACCATCCTCGGTAACGTAAGAATTTAAAGCCATATTCTGCGACTTAAAGGGGGCCGTACGGAATCCGTCACGGGTAAAAATCCGGCAAAGCGCGGTGACGATCACGCTTTTGCCCACATCGGAGGCCGTCCCCTGCACCATAAGCACTTTCCCCTTGCCCGGTTCCGCTCCCCGGTTTTGGACCGCTTCATTCATCAAGTCCCGCCTCCATTCCTGATCTGTCACAAGGGCTTTCCAACCGCCAACGGCCTATGTTGTCTGAAAGACAAGAACCGCCAGCACAAGCAGCAGCGCCTCCAGCCCTTCGTTCAACGCCCCGTAGGTGTCACCCGTCATTCCGCCCAGCTTGGAACAGATTTTGCCGGCGGCCAGCGAACCGGCCGCTGCCGTAAGCACCGGAGCGGCAGCGAAATAAATGCCAAGCTGAAGCACGCCAGGCCCGGCCCCAGGCAACACCGCCGCAAGACCCAGTCCTGCGGCGGTCAGCATCAGGGCATAGATCCCGGCCTGCGCCGCGGCCCTGGCGTCTAGGCCGCGAAACAGGCCCGCCAATCCCTCACCCTCACGCGCGGTCGGCCATTTGGACATGGCCCAGGCCATAAACCAGCGGCTCCATACCGGGGCCGTCAGCAGAGCTGCCCCCGCCGACAGGGGTCCCGCCGTGAACAGTGACGTCAGCAGCGAAGCCTTCAGCAGAAGCAGCAGCACGCAGGCAAGCACCCCCATCGCCCCCACGCGGCTATCTTTCATAATTTCCAGCATTTTCTCGCGGGAACGGTAGCTGAGCAGAGCGTCCGCCGAATCCATCCAGCCGTCCAAATGTAAGCCGCCCGTCAGCCAGACCCAAAGGATCAAAGCGAGCACCGCCGCCGGAAACGCGGGCAGCACCTGAACGGATAAAGCTCCTCCCAACGATACGGACAGGCCGATCGCGGCGCCAACCAACGGGTAGTGCTTAACGCTTCGTTTAAGCAACTCCGGCGTAAAATCCAGCTCCGCCTTGACCGGAAACCGGGACAAAAATTGAAAAGCGGCCCAGACAGGCCGTCCTTTTTGTGTCATAACAAGTACTCCCTGCTTTTCAGTTCGATCGGGATGCCCGCCGTCACCAAAAAGACCTGGTCCGATATTTCGGCCATCCTCTGATTCAGCATGCCGGCGTAATCCCGGTATAAGCGGCCGAGCGGATACTCGGGTACGATCCCGCTGCCCACTTCATTCGTCACCAGAACGATTGTTCCGGGAAACCCGGCAACCGCCTCACGCAACCGCGAAATCTCGTTGAGAAGCGCAGTCTCGTTGCTCCGCCCCTCGGCTTCCGCGGCCAAAAGAATATTCGACAGCCAAAGAGTCAGGCAATCGACCAGCACGCAGGCGTCCGAAGAAAAGCCTGCGCGTTCCGGCAGTTCTTTCAGCAGCCCGGCGAGCCGAAGCGGTTCCTCCAACGTTGTCCAGGGGTAGCGGCTGTCCTCGCGCTGAAGGCGGTGGCGACCGATCCGCAAGCGCATCTCCTCGTCAAAGGCCTGCGCGGTTGCCACATACCATCCCGACGGAGCATGCTTCATGCACCAACGTTCGGCGAACGAACTTTTTCCGCTGCGGGCTCCTCCCGTCACCGTCACGATCATAACCCGCTCTCCCCGGCTGCGGAGGTTCCTTCTTGTACTTCCTCGTTGGCGGAAGAAATTCCCGCGCTCTCGAAGGTGGCCATTTCGGACATAATCCGGCAGGCCGCGTCCAGCAAATGAAGCGCCAAGACACCGCCGGTTCCTTCTCCCAGACGCATATCCAACTGGAGCATCGGTTCAAGCCCGAGGATATTTAACAGTTGGGCGTGCCCTTGCTCCTGAGAGACGTGCGAAGCGATCATATACCCGGCCGATTCCGGCGCGATCCGCTGTGCCGCCAGCGCCGCAGCGCTGGAAATAAAGCCGTCGATGACCACGGGACAGCGGTTTGCGGCGGCGCCCAAAATGACGCCGGTCAAGCCGGCGATTTCCAAGCCGCCCAGTTTAGCGAGCGTTCCGACCGGATCGGCGGAATCGGGATGGTTACATTCCAGAGCGCGTTCGACCACGCGCACTTTATGCAGCCAACGTTCCTCGCTGATCCCGGTGCCCCGGCCGACGGTGTCCTGTGGGGGAACACCGGTAAATGCGCTCATCAACGCCGCGCTGGCCGTCGTGTTGCCGATGCCCATCTCCCCGGTTACGAAGCACCCAATGCCTCGCGCAACCGCCTGCTCCACGATTTCGGCGCCGACGAGGATCGCCGCCTCGGCCTCCTCCCGGCTCATCGCCGGACCGATAGCGATGTTACCGGTGCCGTACCGGACTTTGTTAGCGATCAGGTCCGGATGCTCCAGATCGGCGTTCACGCCGATATCCACGCACATGAATTCCGCGCCGGCCTGTCGGGCAAGCACATTGACCGCGGCTCCGCCAGCGAGGAAATTCGCCACCATCTGCGGAGTGACCTCGGCGGGAAACGCGCTGATGCCCTCCGCACATACGCCGTGATCGGCAGCCATGACGACGACGGCGCGGTTCGGGAAGGCAGGGGTCACTTGCCCTGTGATGCCCGCCAGCTTTATCGCGAGCCATTCCAGCTTGCCCAAACTACCGGGGGGCTTGGTCAAACTGTCCAAATGAGCCTGGGCTGCGGCAGACGCCTTTAAATCCAGTGCTGAAATCGAACGGGCTATATCCATTACGCTTCGAACCATCGGAAAAATTCCTCCCTTGAATAACCATAAATTCAATCCTAAATCAATGCCTATCCCTATGACGTCAACGGCGCATTGATTTCACTCCACCGTTCATTGCGGCATGAAGTCTTGCGCTTTCCGGAGCAGCAGTTGGGGAGACCCCGAATCGGGATGAGGAATGCTGTAAGACTTCACATGAAACACGTTTTCCAAGGTTTCGGGCACGAGAATGTCGGCCGGAGTTCCTTGACCGGAAATGCGCCCGCCGCTAAGCACGAGCAGGTGGTCGCAGTAAAGCGAGGCCAGGTTCAAATCGTGCATGACGGACACAACCGTCAAGCCCTCTTCCCGCTGCCAACCGGCGATGAGATCCATAAATTGCATTTGATAACGGATATCCAGGTAGGTCGTGGGCTCATCGAGTAAAACGACCTCCGGCTGCTGGGCCATCACTTTGGCGAGAGCGGCCCGCTGCCTTTGCCCGCCGCTCAGACTGCTGAGCGGCCGATGCGCCAGATCGGCCAGCTCCAATCTCCTCATGATCCGTTCAAGCAAATCCTCCGCGCCGCCCTGTTTTTCCCGGCCACGCCAATCCTGAAAGGCAAACCGGCCCATCTCTATAACTTCACGGACCGTATATGCGATAGGAGGAAGCCCGTCCTGCTGCAGCACGGCCAGCTTCCGGGACAGATCTTTTCGGCCGTAGGAGGACAAAGAGCGCCCGGCCAAGGAGATCTCCCCCCGATCGGGCGCTTCGACGCCGGAAAGCAAGCTGAGCAGGGTGCTTTTCCCGCTGCCGTTCGGGCCGATCACGCCCCAAAACTCCCCCGGGGCAATGCTCCAGTCAATGTCCTGCAAGGCTTTGAATTTCCCGTAGCACTTGGTGACCTTCTTAACCTGGATCATGACAGCTCCTTCTCCCTTGCGCTTTTTTTACGATACAGCAGATAAGCAAAAAACGGCGCTCCGACAAAAGCCGTTACGATCCCGAGCGGGATTTCCGTGGGCGCAAGCAACGAACGGGCCGCCAAATCGCTCCACATCATGAAAATACCGCCTCCGATCGCAGAGAGCGGGATAATCAGGCGATAGTCGGGTCCGGTGATCAACCGGATCATGTGCGGCACGACGAGGCCGACAAACCCGATGACCCCCGATACGGAAACCGCCGCAGCCGTCATTAGCGTAGCGACGAGGAGAATGATCAGCTTGGTCGATTCCACGTTTAGCCCGGAATGGGCCGCTTCCCGCTCCCCCAAGGCAAACAGGTTCAACGAGCGCGCCCTGCTCCAGAGAAACAAACCTCCCAGCGCCAGATACGGAAGCAGGATGGCCGTATAGGACCATCCCCGCAGACTCAAGCTCCCCATGGTCCAGTACATGATCTGGTTCACGATCTCCTTGGACATCGCCGTCAGGAACGAGACGACGGCACCCAGGAAGGACTGCATGACCACACCTGACAGGATCAGATTTTCGATCGGGATTTTGCCGTTCTCCCGGGCCAGCCACATGACGATCCATAGCGTAGCCGCCCCGGTCAGAAAAGCGACGACCGGGAGGGTAAACACCCCGATGATCGAAAACTGCCACCCGAAAAAAATCAATACCGCCGCGCCCACAGCCGAACCGGAGGAAACCCCGAGGGTAAACGGCTCGGCAAGCGGATTGCGCAGCACGCCCTGAAACGCCGCACCCGCAACCGCCAGGGACGCCCCGACCAGCAGGCCGAGGAGCACGCGGGGCAGCCGGACTTGCATGACGATCTGCTCCGAAGCCGTATTCCAGGTCGGCTCGATCCAATGGCCGATGCCCGGAAGACGATGAAGCAGGATCTTCGCGATCTCGAGGATCGGCATTTTGACGGAGCCGAATCCCACACAGACCAGCAGGGTAAGAATCAGCAGCCCGAGGCCTATAAATCCGTAGCCTGCCAGTTTGGTCCTCACGGCTTAATCAAATCCGGATAAATCGCGTTCGCCACATCAATAAGCCCTTTGGTCACGCGCGGACCGGGTCGGCTCAACAAATTGTCGTCCAATCCGATAATGCGACCTTCCTTAATCGCGGTGATCTTATCCCAGCCTCCACGGCTCTTGATGATGTCGGCGAGCGTCCGGTTGTTCTCGTCAACGACGCTTTTGGCGTAAAGAATAACATCCGGATTCGCCTTAATAATGTTTTCCTCGTTGATTTCGCTCCAGCCGGTAATATCGGAAGCGACATTTTCCCCGCCGGCCAGCGTAATCATTTCATCCATAAATTCGCCCTTACCGACCGTCCATCCTGGCGAGAACTCGATATAGACCTTTTTCTTCTGATCGGCCGGCAGCTTGCCCACCGCTTCTTTTACCTTATCCAGTTCGGCCTGCATTTGGCCGGTTACCTCGCCGGCTTCCTTCTGACGGTCCGTAATTTGCCCGACCAACCGGATGTTCGCCATGACCTCTTCCATCGTTTTCGCGTTGGAACGTAACACTTTCAAACCGAGATCCGTCAGACTCTTCACCGTATCCTCGCCAACCAGGTTCCCCGCCAGCACCAGATCCGGCTGAGCCGCAACGACCGCTTCCACATTAACCTGGAAGCCGCCCATTCTCGGCTTGTCTTTTACGGCTTCCGGATAATCGTCATTGTCGGAAACGCCGACAATCTGCTCGTCCAGCCCCAAAGCGAACAGCCCTTCGGTTTCCGACGGTGCCAGAGACACGATGCGCTGCGGCGCCGATTCGAACGTAAATTCGCTGCCGTACCCGTCTTTTACCGTAAGCGGATAAGTCGTTTTCGGACTCTCTTGGTCCGCTGCGTTCGACGTATCCTTTGGCGTTTCCTGTTGCTGCTGAGCTTGTCCGCCATTGCCGTTCTCCGCGGCATTTTTACCGTTCGCCCCGCAGCCTGCGGTGACGAGCAACAGAATGGCCAGAAGCCAGATCCCCCAGATCTTGGTCCACTTTTTCATCTCTTTCGCTCCTTCTGTGTTCTGTAGTTCTTGACTGGTCTGCCTGACATAAAGCGAAACTTGATGTCTCTTCATGAAGAAAAACCCATCCTGCGGATGGGTTACGTCTACAAAGTTATAGCGGAGCCGTCATGTTCCTGTGCCGGAACGCTCGGGTCCGTCCTCTAAGCAGAACGTCATCCTTTCCTCGAAGGACCGTCTAACATTCCCGTGGGCAGGTCTCCTGACTTCCAGGTACCGACGAACGCCCGCCTTCCCGTCGTACTGTGGCGTAAGACAGTGGCATGCATGGGCGCGTCCCTGTATACAGTGGCGGGACCGTGCCGGACTTTCACCGGCTTCCCTTTTAACCCTGGGCTCGCAAAACAAGCGGGCTTCGGGACCGACGGGTACTTCTTATTCGCTTGAATCCAGGCGATCTATCTCTTTTGGATTATAGGGGAAAAGCCGTAAACTTACAATACGAAAGAGCGGCTCCGCTGTGCGGTTCGTCCAAGTATTCAGCTGGCTCGTGATAAGCCCCCAATCAGCTATGGCATACCCAGATGCTTCGCACAAAAGCCCCCTTCGTTACTTTGGCGAAGCCCTGAATTTGAAAACCCGCCCGCTCCAACTCGGGTTCCAGCTCTTCCGTGGATACGACCACCGAAATGTCGCTGAACCGGCGCAGGCTTGATAGCATCGCCCGCTTCTCTTCCAGGGGAAGAACGGAGCATAAATTGTAAGGCATATCTAAAATCGCCGCGTCAAAATGCCCGTCAATTTCATTCATATCACCGATACTGACAAGTTCTTCGTGCCGGTACCCGAAATGAGCCAGATTTACCCTCGCTCCGCGAATAGCGAGCGGATTAAGATCCCGTCCCACAATCTCGATCCCCATGGAAAGGGCTTCGATCAGAACGTTGCCCATCCCGCAGCAGGGATCGATCGCCCGTATTCCGGCCGTGGCAGGGACCGCGATATTAACCAGGCTCCGGGCCATAGCCGCGGAAAGCCCTGTCGAATAATTCCGGGGCTTATGTTTGTGTCTCTGCCAAATAGGGTCCGTGGGATGACAGACTCCTAGCCTCCATGATTCCCCGTCGTGTAAAAGACCGAACAGGATATCCGGCTGCCGCATCTCCGCCCTGCCCCGGATCCGGGCTCCCACTGTTCTCTCCAACTGACGCTGGTCCTCATAGCTGCGAGGGACTCCGTTTTTAATATATTTCACTTTAAAAGTCTTTCCCTTTAAGTCGATCTTCTCCGCAAGAGTGAGAATCCCCTCGAGGGAGCCGCACCTTCCCAATACTTTCATTTCCATGGAAATAAAAGGGCTCCGATTTGCTCCGATGGCAGTTCCGCTTTCCATAAAAAAATGAGCTCTGGGGGCATATCCGAACAAACTGTGAAGCTCAAGCCTGCATAGTTCGCTCTCGTTCTCATGACACGCGTAGGGGTAGATATAGCTATCGGGCTTCTCGTTCAAGTCCACGTTCCCGTCTCCTTCTTACTTTGCCTCGCTTAGAGCCGATCGTTTTCGGTCAAGCAAAAGACTTAGGTATTCTAAGCATTCACTGAACCATTGTAGCAGAAGAACGGGGCTTAACGAAGACGTTTCGGGAAGGGGCCTGGAGAAGGATCGCTCTGCTGCATCTCGGTTAACTGGGTCCAATAACGTTTGGGCATATGGGAAAGCCGGGCCCGGGGATTGCTTCTTTCCCGGACCGCCACCGTATCATAGAACTGCTTCCACAGCCTCCGGTAGGACTTCTCCTCGTCGTCCGGCTCGGGCAATATAAGCTCCTCCATGCAAAATAGTCCCACTCGATCAGCAGGTGGACCATCCTGCCGCTGCATCAATACTTGTCTATGCGTCTTGTCGTAAATCAGAAACGATTCACCCCGGTATCTATCGCAAAAATGGGGCGCCAGCAGCGGCAGCACCTGATTCTTCGGTTCAATAACGGCGACCAGAACATCGCCATATACCGCAAACCGGACGAATCCCATATATGCATGGCTCTCCGTCCTTAAATGTTTCACCGCCTTATGGAGCCGATGCACCGTATCTTCCGTCAGCATATCCATGACCGTACGTCCATATTGAAAGCCAAGCCGCAAAAAACGGTACAGCAGCAGTTCCTTATCGGACATGCATGTCAGGAAGCCGTTACGGATCAGTTCCTGCGCCGCCGGACAGATTTTGACACCGATTCCCTTGTAAACTCTGGCCGCCTTTACCGGATCGGTCTCCACCCATACGGCATCGAACAGAACATACAGATTATCTTCACTCGGCCGGATATCCACCGCTTCTTCCTTGCGGTCAAAGCTTTCAAACACACAGCTAAGAAAGCCGTCAAAGCTGCCATCATAAATGTACGCCGATTGGCGAGCCCAGTTCATGTTGCAGCCACTTCCGCCACCCTGCCTGCCGCGAGTTCTTCGTCGCTAAACAGCTTAAGCTGTTCCACCTGGGGCTGGGGTAAATATAAGGAGATTTCCTTTTGGGACAGCAGCGATCTTAAGATTGTGCTCTCCTTCACTTTCAATCCCTCAAGACGTCTGCCGGAGCATGTGATGAAATATTGGGCTCTCTTCAGTACTACCCCGAGCTTCTTCAATCCCGCGAAGTCCAGTTTTCCCGCCCGCCGCGCCGCAACGATCGCCTTGGCGCTCCGCACGCCGATCCCTGGAACCCGGAGCAACGTTTCATACGGTGCTTGATTGATCTCCACGGGGAATCGATCGATATGATTTACGGCCCAATGGCACTTGGGGTCCATAAACGGATTGAAATTCGGAGTTCTTTCATCCAGCAGTTCATGGGCTTCGAATCCGTAAAACCGCAGCAGCCAGTCAGCCTGGTAGAGCCGATGCTCCCGCAGAAGCGGCGGTTTACTGTCCAGCGCCGGGAGCAGCGAATGCTCCATCACCGGCGTGTAAGCGGAATAGTACACCCGCTTCAGCTCGTATTTGCGATACAACGCCTCGGTCAGAGTCAAAATCTTCAAATCGCTGTCCGGCGTTGCCCCCACGATCAACTGGGTGCTCTGGCCCCCCGGCACGAATTTCGGCGCATGCCGAAACTTTACCAAATCGGTGCTGTTCTCGCGGATGCCCTCCCGGATCGCCGACATCGGCCGGAGTATCGTCTCCTTGCTCTTATCCGGCGCAAGCTGCCGTAAGCTGGCTTGGGACGGAAGCTCAATGTTTACGCTCATCCTGTCGGCGAGCAGTCCCAGCCTGGAAATCAGCGCCGGATCCGCTCCAGGGATAGCCTTCACATGAATATATCCCGAGAACCCGTATTGATTCCGCAGCAGTTCCAATACCCGGATTAATCGTTCCGTAGTATAATCCGGATTCCTCATGATCCCCGAGCTTAAGAATAAACCTTCAATATAGTTACGGCGGTAAAAATTCATCGTAAGCTCCGCAAGCTCTTCCGGTGTGAACATAGCTCTGCGGGTGTCGTGGGAGCGGCGGTTTACGCAGTATTTGCAATCGAAAATGCAGCTGTTTGTCATCAGAACCTTCAACAAAGAGATGCAGCGCCCATCGGCGGCAAAGCTGTGGCAGATGCCCGAGGCAACGGTGTTCCCCTGCTTTCCGCTTTGCCCGGACCTCTCACTCCCGCTGGAGGAACAGGAAACATCGTATTTGGCGGAATCCGTCAAGATCGCAAGCTTCTCCAATACATCCATAAAACGATCCTCCCTTTTGATCATCATTATAATACGAACATCTGTTCTTGTAAATACAAAAAACCCCATTTTCTTGTAATGAAAATGTAAGATTCCTTTTAGAACCGATTAAGGGAAATCGATGGGAACAAAACGGAGCCCCGCCTATACTAAAAAGCTGTATAAAGCGATTGAATCGAAGAGGAGTTGAATTACGAATGAAGAAGAAATCGGGCCTGGCCGGTAAAATCATCCCAAAAACTTTGCTGCCGGTTCTAATAATCACCGCCGGCATATACGCCTGTTTCCCTGCGGCAGGCGCCGTATCGGCCATATCGGCAACATCGAACCCCGAACGTTCGGGGCACGCGGAGAAGAAGGGCGATGTGTCGGAATTCAAGCGTTACTTGGATGAACAGGTTCCTTTGCTGCAAAAAAAATACGGTGTTCCCGGAGTCTCGATCGGCGTGCTTGAGCATGGCAACACCGCCTATGCCCTACAGTACGGATTCGCGGACAAAACGGCCGGCCGGAAGCTGGACGAAAAATCGCGTTTTCAAGCGGGATCCATTTCCAAAAGCGTTACCGCCTGGGGGATTTTAAAGCTGGCGGAGGAGGGAAAATTATCATTGGATGACCCGGTCAGCAAGCATCTCGGAAACCGGACGATTCCAGGTGCGAAAGTCGTTTCGGAGGAAGTGACCCTCCGGCGTCTGTTAAGCCATACCGCGGGGCTTGCTCCGCATCCCGGTTATATGGGCGTCGAGCCGGGCCGGAAGCTCCCTGCGCCCGAGCAATCTCTCGCCGGAGCCGGCCTGTTCAACGATCCCGTGAAATTCGCCTTAGCTCCCGGCAAAGAAGCGGCATATTCGGGGGCGGGGTACACGATCCTTCAGATGGTGATTGAGGAGGTTTCGGGGCAGCCGTTCGAGGACTATATGAAAAATCGGGTGCTTCACCCGCTGGGGATGGATTCCAGCAGCTTCGGGCAAGAAGAGGAGGACAGACCGTTCTTAACCAAAGCTTACGGTTATTTCGGACAGGAGCTGCCGGCCTTCCGGTTCGCCGAGCGGGCTGCCGCAGGGCTAACGACCACGGCCGAGGACTTGATGAAGCTCATGCAGGCAAGCCTGGACACCTCGAAAAGCGGAGGAACCCCCTTGGGGCACGATGTTGTAAGTCCCGGTCTGGTGCGGGAAATGCAGAAACCGGTACTGGGCGAGAACGGGCTCGGTATTTTTTCACGCAGCCTGCCGGACGGTACCACCCTCTTGTACCACCCGGGGGACAATCGAGGTTGGCACGCCTTCTATGGCTTTATCCCGGAGTCTCAAAACGGCCTGGTCATCCTGACCAATAGCGAGAACGGCATCGACCTGCGGCAGGATTTGTATCATGCCTGGATCCGGTTTGAAACCGGGGCTCTGCCGGAAGGAGCGACCGCGCTGGCGCAAACGAGCTCCCTCCATCAATGGGGCGCCTATGGCCTCACAGCCGCGCTGGCGGTTTATCTTCTGCTTGCCGCCTGGCGCATTCGCAGCGGGCGCAGATTATTTGTGTTCAATCACCCCAAGCCGCCTTTTGTACGACTAACGATCCGTTTGATTGTTATATTGGTTCCAGGCACTCTGCTTTACCTTGGGGCCTACCGCTGGAGCGTCATCGGGCTGCAGAGCGGGCTGAAATTCATCGTCCTCGCCGTTTCCGCCTGGCTTGCCGGCCTGCTCATTTTCGGATTTTTCCCGAAGCTGCCCGCAAAAAAAGCAAAACAAGACTAATGCGGCCTATTAGCGCACTGACGTTGCATCAAACCCGCCGGAATCACGCCTAGCCGCCCGCATTAGCGGCTTTTAGGGGCGCTATTGCGGTCCGATTCGGCTCCGCGAGAATAATAGCAGTCAAAAAGGGCCTTATTCTCCCCTGTTGCGGGCTCCGAAATCAGGGTTTGGCCCGTTTTTTCCAAAATAAAGCCCTTAAACTGCTACTCCATACCTCCAGCCAAATTCGACAAAATAGCGCCGCAAAACGCCCCTATCTCCTGTCCGGATGCGGCTTCAATCAATATGGAAGCCGCATCCGGACAGGAGGCGGTACGAATTGAGCCTGGTCTCATAGTCCGGAGCGGCCGTCACGATCAAAAATTCCTCATTCCCGTACAACCGCTGGAGTTGGAACAGCTGTTCAGCCAATTGCTCGGGCGTACCGGCCAACCGCTGCCGGGGAAGCTGTCCGCCCCGGGCAGCCAGCTCGGCCTCGATCAGGTCCGCCATCGCGCGGGCCTCGCGTTCGGTGGGGGCGCAGATCGCTTGAACCGCGACGATCGTTTCCGGCTCCGCCCGTAAAACGGAGGGTCGAAACGCCTTCCGATAAACGCGCAGCGTTTCGATTCCGTCGCTTTCGCTCATAAACTGGCCGAACACGTACCCCGTCCCGAGCTCAGCCGCATAGCCGGCGCTTTTGACGTTCGTTCCCAGCATCCAAACGTCCGGCTGCCGGAGGGGAACAGGCCTCGCGGCCACCGGCCGGGACTCGTAGGTATAGCTGTCCTGCAGCAGTGCCAGCAGTTCCGCTACCGACTCGCGATACCGGGCCACATGCTGCAAAAAGTTACCGCTGAGCGCCATCGCCGTATGCGCGTCGCCGCCAGGCGCCCGGCCCAGCCCCAGATCGATGCGCCCCGGATAAAGCGCGGCCAGCATCCGGAACCACTCCGCCGCTTTCAGCGGGGCGTAATGCGGCAGCAGCAGCGCGCCGGAACCAAGCTTGATCCGGGTGGTTACCGCGCCGATATGGGCAAGCAGGACCTCCGGAGACGGACACGCCAAGCCGTCCATATTGTGATGCTCCGCCGCCCAATAGCGGCGATATCCCCACTCTTCCGCCCGCTGCGCCAGCAGGACTGCCTGCCGCAAGGCTTCCTCATCGCTGCAGCCTCCAAGCTTGGGAACCAGATCCAACACACTTAGGCGCAGCCGCCGCCATTGATTTTCCCGTTCCGCCAAGAACCTCACTCCCCGGTCAAAAGTATGGCTGGAGCTTCAATATTTCTCCAGTCCCGATCTTTGCTTGCGGGTTCCAGAAATCCGAATCCGGAACGAGCAGCGTGTGCAGCATAGATATAACACCGCCATGGGTGACGATGAGCAGCGGTGCGGACTGTCCTTTTTCCGTCAACTGCGTTGTCATAGTTACGAGTTCCCCGTAGATGCTGCGGACCCTGCTTTCAAACCCTGCCCAGGGTTCTCCCTCAGGGGGCGTCCATTCCTTCGGGTTATCCAGCCAGCGCCGATAGATCCCCTGACCTTTGAGCATGTCGTAGGTTTGCCCTTCCCAGGCTCCAAAATGCATCTCCCTTAACCGCCGTTCGTAAATCGCGCTCGCTACCATATCCGGACGAAGAAACCGCAGCGTGCTCCGGCACCGGTTCAAATCACTGCAGTACACGGCGGAAAACTCGACCCCGGCCAGCGTCTTCCGTAAGCCCGTCAGTCCGGAAGCGTCCCCGGGAAGCAGTTCCGTATCGCTCTGCCCCTGGTACCGGCGTTCCGCATTACAGGCCGTCGCGCCGTGGCGGATCAGCCACCATTCCATTTTTCTTTTCCCCCTTCTACTGCCAAAGCAAGAACAAGGCCCCGCTCCACCATAAGTTCAAAAAAACGGCCCCAAACACAAAACTGCCCGAGACGAAAAACATTAACCGCGCCGTTCTCGGGATATCCTCGGGCTCCAGTTCCCGCGTCTTGTCGCCCATATAGCTGCGGAACGAAGTTACGCCGTGGTAGGAGTTTTCCCCGCCGAGGCGTACGCCGAGCGCACCCGCGACCGCCGCTTCGGGATAGCCGCTGTTGGGGCTCGGATGGGAAGCGGCGTCCCGGCGGAAGATGCGCCAGGCTCGCCGCGCGTCCAAGCCCTGCACCCGGGCCGCGAAGACCAGCAGCAGCGCGGTCAGGCGGGCGGGAATGTAGTTGGCGATGTCGTCCAACCGGGCTGAAGCCCACCCGAGATCGAGGTACTTCTCGTTCTTGTAGCCGACCATCGAGTCGAGGGTGTTGACGGCCCGGTAAGCCATCGCCAACGGCGCTCCGCCGATCAGGGCGAAGAACAGCGGCGACACGACGGCGTCGACGATGTTCTCCGCCACCGTCTCCACCGCGCCGCGCACCACCTCGGGCGGCTCCAGATGCCCGGTGTCGCGGCCGACGATCATGCCGAGCGAACGCCGGGCCTCCGGCAGGTCACCGCGCCGCAGATGGCCGCACACCTCCATCCCGGCGTCCCGCAGGCCTTTCGCCGCGATGGTCGTCCAGACCAGCACGGCCTCCGCGGCAGCGGCCAGCCAAGGGCTGACCCCGGCCAGCAAGCGGAGCGCGGCCCAGGTCAAGACCAGACTGCCGCCGGCGACGACGAGCGGCAGCAAAATCCCCGCGGCCCGGTAGGCGCGGGGGTGAAAAAGGCGGCGGATCGCCGCCTCGACCCGCACGATCGCCTTCCCCATCCCGATCACGGGATGGGGAAGCCAGCGCGGGTCGCCCAGCAGCCGGTCCAGCGCGTACGCGGCCGGCAGCACCCACCACGCCGCCGTCACGGCCGCGGCTCCGCGGGGGCTGCCGCGGCGGCGCGCAGCGATTCGCGCACGGCGGCGTAAACCAGGCGGCCCACCGTGCCGCCCAGATCCGTCGCGGTACCGGCGTAGCTGTGCAGCAGCGGCCAATCCGGCCGCTGGCTTGCGCCGAGCACGACCGCGTCGGTCGTGGTGCCGGTGGCCGCAAGCCCGGTCTCGGCGTCGAGCACGCCGAGATCGCCGAGCGCGGCGGATTTGGCCTCGGTCGCCGTAATCACGGCGTTGACCATCGCCGCCGGCGTCAGCTTGCCGTCGACGGCAAGCATCAGGTTGATCGTTCCCGGCGTCCACGAGGCCGGGAACGTCGTCCGGCGGACGCCGGCGCGCGCCGCGTTCGAGACGCCCGCCGTCGCGCAGCAGAAAACGGCGAAATTCTCGGTGCGCTCCTCCATCACGGCGGTATGCCGCAGCTTGACCGCCGTCAGCAGACCCGCGGTTTCCTCCGCGGGATAGCCCCATTCCTTCAGACTCCGCCCGATATCCCGGACAGGGTCGTCACAGCGGTAATGACGGTCAACGTAAATATTGACCATCCGCCGAAGCGATCCCGCTCCCCCGCCATACACCGAGCTGCCCACACTCTCCAGCGCCATCGGCGCTTCAAGCAGAATATGCCGCTCCCCGCGAATCAGGCGAAGACCCGGCCAAACGGCCGACTCGTAAATCCCGCTTTCCCTTTCTCCCATATGCAAAAAAGGTGTCGTCATTCCCTCTCTCCTCCTGACAATACATGTTTCATTTTCTCCATCAACTGCAGACATGCGGGTTCATTCTTTACGGCCACACGAATATCCCGTTCGGACAATCCTTTGTACATGGCGCAGCTGCGGACCAATACCCCTTTGGCTCCCAGCGCCGCTTGCACCCCGGCGGCCGTCTTCCCTTCGGGCAGACGAACCAGCAGAAAGTTTGCTTCTCCCGGCCAGGTCCGGCAGCCCAGTTGCTCCAGACTCTGCCGCAGCATCGCCCGCTGCTTCGCGATCAGCGAAATCGTAGCCTCCTCGAAGGCGCTTCCCGCGTCAAGGCAAACCTCTCCCGCAAGCAGGGCAAGGGCGTTGACGCTCCAGGTTACCTGCTTGTCCCGCATCGACCGGGCCGTTTGCGGATGAGCGACGGCGTAGCCAAGGCGCAGACCGGGAATCGCGTAAAACTTCGTCATCGATCGGACCAGAATCAACCTGGTATACCGATCCAGCTCCCCCAGCAGGGTCTGCCTCCCGCTTTCCGGGATGAAATCGATAAAAGCCTCGTCGATAATGACGTAACTACCGCATTGCTCCCCGGCTTCCGCAAAAGATCTCAGCTCATCCAGGCTGTACTGGACACCGTTCGGATTGTTCGGCTGCCCGATGAAGACCAGATCGGATGACTCTATCAATTGCCGCACTGCCTCGGGCTCGGCCCTGAAAGCCAGTTCCTCGGTCCCGCGCACCGACGTCACCGCGGCCCCGAACTGCCGGGAGAGCGCCTCGTATTCCGAGAAACAGGGCTCGACGATCCCCACTTTCTTCGGTCCCGCGGCGAGCAGGGCCAAAGCCATATTTTCCGCGGCTCCGTTGCCGATGACGAAACAGCTTTCCTCCCGTTGCAGCTTGTCGGCCAGCTTCGCGATCAGGGCCCGGTGCCCCGGATCCGGATAGGCCGTTACGGCCGGAAGAGCCTCCCTAAGCTTGTCCAACAGCCCGGGCGGCGGACCGAGCGGATTGATATTCGCGCTGAAATCGATGAATCGTTCCGCGTCCACTCCGTATTTTGCCGACGCGGTCCAAACGTCGCCGCCGTGACCGTATACCTCGAGTACCATTGCCATTGCCCCCGTCTTTTTCAATCTACTGCACTTTTAGGTGAAGTCTACCACACCTTGCGTTGAAATCAAGCCTTGAAAAAGACAAGAAAACCGGGTTCTCTTTCATTTCAAGGAAGGTTTGGTTTACAATAGGTACAGAGTGTACATAACGCCAATCCATAGCACGGGGGGAACACAAATCATGCTGTTTATCGACAATCAGGGGATCACCGATGCGTCCGTCAACCTGGCCATCGAGGAATTCGCGCTAAGACATCTGCCGCTTGAGGATGACAGTTACCTGTTGTTTTATATC
The DNA here is from genome assembly GCF_036864765.1 of Paenibacillus sanfengchensis. Taxonomy (NCBI): domain Bacteria; kingdom Bacillati; phylum Bacillota; class Bacilli; order Caryophanales; family Paenibacillaceae; genus Paenibacillus; species Paenibacillus sanfengchensis. Next base: position 289,647 of record NZ_JBAGJC010000003.1, read on the forward strand.
AACGCACCGTCCATCATCATCGGGAAGCACCAGAATACGATCGAGGAAATCAACGCCGAGTATGTGAAGGAGAAAGGCATCCAAGTGGTCCGCCGCCTATCCGGCGGAGGAGCGGTTTACCATGACCTCGGCAATCTTAACTTCAGCTTCATCACCAAAGACGACGGCCAATCGTTTCACAACTTCCGCAAATTTACCGAACCCGTGGTCGAGGCCCTTCGCTCTTTCGGCGTAAACGCCGAATTGACCGGCCGCAACGATCTGCAAGTAGGGGAGCAAAAAATTTCGGGCAACGCCCAGTTTGCCACCCGCGGACGCATGTTCAGCCACGGAACCTTGATGTTTAACCTGAACTTGGAGGATGTCCAGGCTTCTCTGCACGCGAATCCGGAGAAATTCAAATCCAAGAGCACGAAGTCCGTACGCAGCCGCGTCGCGAATATCATTGACTTTATGGACCGCAAAATGACGGTCGAGGAATTCCGTTCCGAGTTGCTCCGTCATATTTTCGGCATGGATCCCGAGTCCGTTCCGCAATACAAACTGACGGAGGCCGACTGGGAGAAAATCCGTCAAATCTCGGCCGAACGCTATAAAAACTGGGATTGGAACTACGGTCTGTCGCCGGAGAGCAATGTCAAGCACGCCAAAAAATTTCCGGTGGGCATCATCGACCTGCGGATGGACATCAAGGATGGCCACATCAAGAACATAAAAATCTACGGGGATTTCTTCGGCGTAGGCGATGTGACCGACATAGAGGACAAGCTGAGAGGCGTACGCTATGAGGAAAACGACGTTCGCGCGGCCCTGTCGGATGTCGATATCAAGCATTATTTCGGCAACCTGGAGAAGGACGAGTTCATCGGACTCGTGTTCCTTGAAGAATAGTGGCTGGCAAGCAAATTGCTGCAAATATGCGGGAATATCCGGCAGATCGCGGAGATTTGGCAAAATTGATGCAAATCTGCATGCATTTTAGGCGGTTTTCGGGGAATGAGCGGTCTCTGTCGTAAATGCCTGCAGATCTGCAGGCATTTTTACACGGATCGACGTCGGTAGGCCGTCCGGCTTATTTTTCGCTGCCTTCAATTGCACGCTATGAATTGAAATCTTGGATTCATGAGGTACAATAGAGAAAACTGCACCAAGAGAGAAGGACGAAGGGCTTTTTCGTCCCCAAAAAGGAGAGGACCCATTGTATAAACTGGTTGCAATCGACATCGACGACACTTTAATCAATGACGACAAAGAAGTAACTCCGGCCACGCAGCAGGCCTTGGAGCAGGCGGTCGCTAAAGGCGCCGTCGTCACTTTGGCAACGGGCCGCGCTTATGCCAGCGCCCAGGCGATTGCCCGTCAAACCGGACTGAATGTTCCCATCATCACGTATCAGGGCGCCCTGGTCAAAAATCTGCTGGACGAACAGGTCCTTTACGAGCGCTACGTTCCGGTGGATGCCGCGCAAAAGCTGTTTGAGTACTGTATCCAAAACGACCTCCACCTGCAGACTTACATCGATGACAGGCTCTATGCCCGCGAGGAGAACCAGAAGCTGATCGACTATACGGCTTTGAATAAAACCAAGTATTACGTCGAACCCGATTTCGCCAAACTTGTGGCCCGGCCTACGCCGAAAATGCTGATTATCGATGAGCCTGATTACCTGGACGAAATCGCCCCGGTGCTGCGGGAACTGCTTGGCGAAGGCGTGCACATCACCAAATCCAAGCCGAATTTCCTTGAAATTATGCACCATGAAGGAACAAAGGGACATGCCCTGAAGTTCCTGGCCGCCCATTTTGGCTGCGCGCTGTCCGAATGCATCGCCATCGGCGATTCCTGGAACGACCATGAAATGCTGGAAGCCGCGGGCCTCGGCGTCGCGATGGGCAACGCGATTCCCGCCCTGAAGGAGATCGCCGACTACGTGACCGCCAGCAATAACGAGGACGGCGTCAAGCTGGTCATTGATAAATTCATCCTTGGCCAAGAGGCGTAATCGTACCGGATCTGCGCTGCTCTTCCGTCAAATTAACGGGAATTCCTCCCGTTAATTTGGCGCTGTTCACGCCATCCGCGTCATTAGCTGGAATTCCTCCAGCTATTTCCGGCTCTTTTGTCCGAATCGCTGCTCCGCTCGCAAAATAACGGGAGTTTTTCCCGCTAATCACGTGCTGCAGCGGCCACCGTACTTGATTAGCGGGAGTTTTTCCCGCTAAATCCGTATTCATCCGACCGCCTTTTATTTACCTTCTAAGCAGAAAGACCGCCGGTTTTTTCCGTAAACGGAAACCGCGGTCTTTTCTTCTCCTTCGGGCTGCTTAGGTAGCGGCAACAAGCGGCACCGTCATTCCCGTGGCCGCGTACCGTACGCCGTCCGGCAGATCATAATCCTTACGCAGGTCGATATCATGCGACATGTGCGTGAATATCGTCTGCCCCGGCTTGAGCTTCCGAAGCAGTTCGAGCGCTTCTTTCACATCATACACCGAGCGGGTGGAGAACTCGGCCAATTCATGATAAAAGCTCGTCCCCAACACGAGCAAATCCAGTCCGTTCAGCAAAATTCGCTGCTCCGGCGGCAGAGCGATCGAATCCGGGCAGTAGGCCCAGACAAAGCCGTTCTTTTCCAGGCGATAGGCATAGGAATAGCCGTTTTTTCCGTGGTTTACTTTCCAGCCGGAAATACGCCACCCCGCAAGCATTATCCCTTCATCCACCGGGTAGAAATCCAGATTTCTTTCAAGCCAGGGAAATTGGCGGTTGATCGCCTCCAGAACCTCGCCCGGAGCATATAGCTGCCCTCTCCGTTCCAGCCACCGGCAAGCATCCGCCCATTCCGGAAGACCGCCGATATGATCGAAATGAGGATGGGTGACAAGCACCGTGCCGGCAAACCGCTGTCCCCTCCGTTCCATACTGTCCCGCCAATCGGGACCGCAATCGATCAGAAAGCTTTCCTCCCCGCATTCAACCGCCACGGAGGATCGGTAGCGCCGGTTCAAGCCCGCCGTTCTCGCTTCCCCGCAAACTTGGCAATCGCAGTACACGCGAGGCACGCCCATCGCATCCCCCGTCCCCAAAAACACCAGTTGTTCCACTCGGTCTTCCCCTCTCTCCTGTCTCGTCTCATCACTATTCTTTTCGTCGCGAGGTCAAATCCACAAAGATCGTATCCTTCGGGGCAAGATCGTCCGGATCCCCATTTCTCGTCTCCACCGTCAGCACCAGATTGTCCGCCTCTTGAAGAGCCTCTTTGTTTTTAACGTACAGATGGGCCCGATAAGCGTGATATTGCAACAATCCCAGGCTGTCGCGGGTCCCTTCCTTAACGGCCCAAACCTCGACGATTTGGTCCTCACGCGGAACAATCCCGCCGACGAGCATCAGCATTTCCCGCGACGACTCATTATACCAGACCATACCGGAGTCCGGGGCGAGTCTGCCTCCGTCAAGGGGCAGGGCGATGCTCTCCGGACTCGACATCACCGGCAAGGCGGCGGGCTCATATCTCTCCACATATCTGCTCCGCATTTCCGTAAGCTTCTGTTCCGGTACCGAGCCGAGCACCCAATCCACCCAATCCTCTTCCGTATACTTTGCCGTGCAGTCCGATAACACATCCGGCCGCGTTGCGCCCACGCCCTGTCTATAAACGGAATCGTTCATCCTTCCCGCCTCCTTCCGGTGAGTGGCTCCAGCCCTGCTTTTCCAACTGTTTGCGCAAATTGGCAAGCCCGTAGCGGACCCATGACTTTACCGTGACGATCGGAACGTTCCAGGCTTCGGACATCTTCTTATGGGTGTGAAGGGTATAATACGAGCCCAAAATCGCTTTTCTCTGCGTCTCGGGCAGCGCATAAACCGCCGATCTCAAAGCCTCCTTTTCCAGCCGGGAAATGACCTGGTCCTCCTCGGAAACCCGCGGCCCCCCGGGAAGAAACTCCCCTTCCAGCGGCTGAACCCGCTGATTTCGCCTCAGCCGGTCGAGGCAGCGGCTCCTCATTTTTACGGCCAGCCAGGCTTTGATCGAACAGCGGGCCGGATCATAGTCCGTTCCCCGCCGCAGGGCCTCGAGAAACACTTCATGGCAAACATCCTCCGCCTCCATCCGTTCACCCACCATCCGGATGGCCACCTGCATGACAAAAGGACGTACGCTTCGTAAAACCGGTCGAACGCCTCGACCGATCCGTCGCACATTTGGCGCAGCCGCAGCGTCATCTCTTCATTTTGCAGGTCCATGCTCCTTCCCTCCCGATCTATCCCCCTCCCTCATTACCTCCCGTTTTACCAAAAAGAGCGCCATTTGAAAACCCCGAAAAATTTTTCCCGCGCATAAATCCAAAACGAAATTTCGTTCGTAACCTTTATAACCGCAGTGATCGAAGGGGGATGAACCGGCGGAGCCGAGGGGCCCATCGTTTCCGCCGGACTCCCGGTCCGCTGCCCTGAACATTTATGTCATAGTCGCAAGGAGGAATTCAGGTCATGCTGAAATTTTATCGTAAGACGGCGTTTTTCCTGATGGCCCTGTTTACCGCGCTGGTACCCGCGTAATGGCCGGACCTGTGAAGGCTTCACCGCTGGAGGCTTGGAGCTCTATACGCCTTATCTCGAATGGTCCGCCGGTCTATCGCTGGAAACGAAGGCAAAAGACTGGAAATATACCCTGTCGGCCGGCGGCCGCGACATCTCCCGCATCGCCGTAAAGCCGGGCGAGACTCGGCCCTGTCCTCCATCTCGGTCTGGCTGTTCTTCACGATCTTTTACAGCATGATTATCAACCTGATCGACAGCGCCACCGCCGTTTCCGAGCAGCAAATGAACCCGGCGGCACAACTGCGGCAAATGAACTTCACCCTGACGCTGAATCGCCTATCGCCCACCGTGCTGTTCTCGGAGACGATTACGACGATGCTGTCGCCCGGCGTCCGTTCGCTTGGCCCGTTGACGATGGATCAACTCGTCGGCGCCATCGCCAGCCCGCTGCCACTGGGTCAGAGTCTGATTCTCATTTGGCCGCAGCTGACCGGCCTGATCGCCGCAACCATGGTCTGCTTCGGCAATTCCTATGCCTTGCCTTGTTCATGCGGCAGGAAATCCGCTCCAGAGTGTAATTGCAAAAAAACCGCGGAACGGTCTACGTTCTCGCGGTTCTTTTTTATGGGACGTTCAAGCCGGTTATTTCCCCCGCCGACGCCTGGATCAGATCATTACGCTGATCGGCCCGCCCTTCAGCGGGTTCTCCACGATCCAGCTTCTTTCCTTATTGAACAGGTATGCCCTGTGTACAAGTACGCGCACGTACTGGCCGGGTTTCAGCGTCTCTTTCTCCAGAGACCTGAACGTTGTCAGAACATGACCGCCTACCTCCACTTCCACCAGCCACTCGCTGCCGCGGAAATGCAAATGCTTCACCACGCCCGGCTCGGTGGCGGACAAGAGCGTAAACTCGTGGTCGGTTCCGACCTCGAGATATTCGGGTCGAATAAGGGCCTGTGTCCCCGCGCCCGCCGCCTCATCCTCAAATCCCTTCAAATCCGCCGCCCGATCCACAAGGGTCGATTGTCCGATGAAGGAAGCCACGAACGGTGTGTCCGGCTCCTTGTAAATGTCCCAGGGAGTGCCTTTTTGCTCGAGCCTGCCCTCATTGATAATCATAATTTCGTCCGCCACTTCAATCGCTTCATCCTGGTCATGGGTTACAAAAATCGAAGTAATCCCCACGCGCTCGATCAGCTCTCTGAGCCAGGAACGCAGCTCCTGACGGATCTTCGCATCGATGGCGGCGAAAGGCTCGTCGAGGAGCAGCAGCTGCGGCTCAGGCGCCAAAGCCCGGGCAAAAGCTACCCGCTGCCGCTGCCCTCCGGACAGTTGGTGCGGATAACGCTTCTCGAATCCTTTGAGTCCGGTCAACTCCACCAATTCCATGACCCGTTCCTGAATGCGGCTCTTCGCCGCCTTTTTCACCTGCAAGCCAAAGGCGATATTATCAAACACCGTCATATGTTTGAACAGGGCATAGCTTTGGAACACGAAGCCGATCCCCCGATCTTGGGGGGCGAGACCGTTGACCCGGTTGCCGTGAAAGAGAATCTCTCCCGAATCCGGCTGCTCTAGACCGGCCAACATGCGAAGTATCGAAGTCTTTCCTCCGCCGCTCGGCCCGAGCAGCCCGATCAACTGCCCTTTTTCAATGCCAAAGCTGACGTCCTTTACGGCATGGAAACTGCCAAAGTGCTTATCCAAATTTCTTACTTCCACATGCATGGGAACGGCCACATCCTTTCTCGATCATCTCATCTATAAAAATATTTATTCTTATAAACTTACTTGGGTTTATTATATAATGACACTTTATCAAACCCGTAACACCTCGTCAACAAATTTAAGCGGCCGCATGCCGCAATTTGGCAGATCAACCTTGCCCGGGTAAAATACAATTAGAAACGCGCTTCTAACTTTAGTATATGTAAAGGAGGGCAATCTGCCCATGTTGCATACCTTAGAATTATCCACCGCCAAAAGGGACGAGATGCGCGACATTACCCGCGAAGTCCGCTCCCTCGTTAAAAACAGCGGGGTCGTTAACGGGCTAGCCGTCATCTATTGCCCGCACACCACGGCCGGTATTACCATTAATGAAAATGCGGACCCGGATGTGAAGCATGACGTTCTCCTGCGGCTTGATGAAATTTATCCCTGGGAGCACCCCAAGTACCGTCATGCCGAAGGAAACACCGCCTCCCACTTAAAAGCGATTACGACCGGTTCCTCGCAAACCGTCATTATTCAGGATGGAGATCTCGTGCTGGGCCGCTGGCAGGGCATCTATTTCTGCGAATTTGACGGTCCAAGGCAGCGCCGGTATTTGGTGAAGCTGATCGAGGAGTAGAATGCGGCCGATCGGCCTTGTCCCCGCGGTCCCGGCTTCCTTTATCCTATTACAGGCCGAACAAGTATATGGGCGTAAATGTCCGCAAGAGTAACCGTGGAGAGTGGCCGCCCGGGACCGGACTCCCCAATACTAACCGAACCGGGATACGCCCGGGGGCCCGGGGGATACACGGCCGATACACCCGGAGGCCCTGGGGATGCACGGCCGATACACCGCTTGCCGCGGTGGGCCTGGGAGGACGGAGTAGCTTAGCCTCCACGGTAGGCCTCCCCACTCTAACGGAAATCATAGCGGCTATTTCGCGCTTTTTACCATTTTCGGAGCTCTAACGGAAATAATAGCGCCTATTCGGGCTCATTCCCGCCAAAAAGACCTGTTTTTGAATAAATAGCCGCTACTGCTTCCGTTAGAATTCCCAATCGGCCTCTTTGGACGGAATAGCGGCTACTATTTCCGTTAGATGCTTCGAACCTGGTTCTGGCCTGCTTCCGGGCCTGCTTCGGCCCGGTTCTGACCGTATAGCGCCCCAAAAAACCGCTAAGGCGGTGACAGGTCGGTAATAGTCGTGCGTTCAAACTTCCCTAAAAACTCCCAAAGGAGAATGGAATCAATGGAGCGAATCATTTCTGATGATCATGCCGATACCCTGGCCATGGACTATATGTGTTATGTGATTTTATCGTTTCTGACTTTTCGGAGAGTTACCAGTGTGGAGAGGAAAAAACAGCGGCTTAAGCATAAGCTGGCATTATTGCGGAACAGGAACTAGCTGCATAAAAGCGTCAAAAACAAACAAAGAACGCGGATCTCCCGGGAGAACCCACGTCCTTATTCATTTCGGGCGATACCAACGTTTGAGGACAATTACGATTAGGAAGTCGATAACGTTATTAAAGCAACGTAATGACGGAGTACAGCTATGACAGAGTAAATGATTAAAGTAGAGACTTAAAACAAAAACGTCTTAAGACGTCAATCGATAGCTGCTTTGACTTAACACTTTTACGTGGGCTATAGCGGCGGGTGAAATCTCCTCGAAGGTGAGGCGATCTTGGATATAGAACGAGATGAATCCGTGAATCCCCAAAAACATGCTCAGCGGCAAGGACGGATTATCCTCCATAGGATGCCGCTCCTCTTTCAAAAAGCTGCGGACGATCCGGTCGAACATGTCGAAGCACTTGGCTTGCTCGGCCCGGCAATAAGACAGAATCTCCTCGTCCCGTAGCATGAACATGATTTCATATTGGTACGGATGCTCCAAACCGAATTTGATGAATTCCAGCATCAACTGCTCTACCTTCGTCAAGCCTTCGCTCGGCGGGCGTTTGGTCACCAGTTCGCACAACCGCGCCAAATGATTGAAATCCTGCACGACGATGGCGTAGAACAATTCCGCTTTTTCCTTAAAATGATAGTAAAGGGAGCCGTGGCTATAGCCTAAATGCTGCCCGATGCTCCTCATGGAAATTCCGCGATAGCCTTTCGTGATAAAAAGATGTCTCGCCGCATCCATAATTCGTTCCCTTGACAACTCCTGCTCTACTGCTCTTCTTGCCATAGGCTTTATTCCCCTTCAATAAAGTAGACCTTGTCACCTTCCGTCATCTTGGCCTGCCCCTGAGTCAGATCGGTCATCCATGCCACAAAAACTTCCGACTCTCCTTCCAAAGGCAGACAACGCAATGTTACCTTATCGGCAAACCCGGTTTCCCCTGTGCGGATGCCCCGGTTTCTAAGCTCATTCTCCACCTTGCCGAGCCAGGTATAATCCAGCTCCACAAGAATCTCGCGGTGCAGAACGCGCGTAATGACTTCCCCGGCTTCCGTCGCGGCGACGGCCCCGTCCGTGTAGGCCCTGATCAGCCCTCCGGCCCCCAGCATAATACCTCCAAAGTAACGGGTAACCACGATGGCCACATTTTTGAGCCCCTGGTTGCGAATGACCTCCAGAATCGGCTTGCCGGCGGTCCCGCTAGGTTCCCCGTCATCCGACTGCTTCTGGATTTCATCCCTTTCCCCGATCATATACGCCGAGCAATTATGAGTCGCGTTCCAATGCCGTTTCTTAATTTCTTCAATAAAAGCTACGGCCTCTTCCTCCGTCTCCACCGGCTTGATCTGGCCGATAAATCTCGACTTCTTGATCACGATTTCCTTTTCTCCGGCTTGACGCACCGTTTTGTAACGTTCCAGCATCTCATTTCCGTCCCTTTGAATGTGCCAAGAAGCAGCCCAGCCGGAAAAATCCGGTGAACTGCTTCCTGGCGGCTTTATTCCTGCCTTGTATAAAGGCTGGTCGATTACTCGGAAAGTCTTGCTTCCAGTTCCGCTTTCTCTTTCTCGTAACCCGGTTTGCCCAGCAGAGCGAACATGTTCTTCTTGTACGCCTCTACGCCCGGCTGATCGAATGGGTTTACGCCCATCAGGTAGCCGCTGATGCCGCAGGCCTTTTCAAAGAAGTATACCAGATAACCGAAGGAATATGGAGTCAAATCCGGAACATTTACGACCAAATTCGGAACCTGACCGTCGGTATGGGCCAGCAATGTGCCCTGGAACGCCTTTTTGTTGACGAAGTCGAGCGTTTTGCCGGCCAGGAAGTTAAGGCCGTCCAGATCCGCCGGATCGGATTCGATCGTAATGTGGCTAGGTACTTCGGTAACCTGAATGACAGTTTCAAAGATGTTGCGGTTGCCCTCCTGGATAAATTGACCCATGGAGTGCAGGTCTGTCGAGAAATCCACCGCAGCCGGGAAAATTCCTTTGAAGTCCTTGCCTTCGCTCTCGCCGTAGAGCTGTTTCCACCATTCGGACACGTAATGCAGGGAAGGCTCGTAGTTCACCAGGATTTCCGTCACTTTCCCTTTGCGGTACAGCGCGTTGCGGACTGCCGCATATTGGTAGCTGGCGTTCTCGGCCAGATTCGGATTGCTGTATTCCTTGGACGCATCGGCCGCGCCTTGCATCATTTCCTCAATGTTAATGCCTGCTGTCGCAATCGGCAACAGGCCTACCGCCGTCAGAACGGAGTAACGTCCGCCAACATCGTCCGGAATCACGAATGTTTCGTAGCCTTCTTCATTGGACAGCTTCTTCAGGGCGCCTTTCTCGCGGTCGGTAGTAGCATAAATCCGCTTGCGGGCCTCTTCTTTGCCGTATTTCTTCTCCAGAGCCGCACGGAAAATCCGGAAGGCAATTGCCGGTTCCGTCGTCGTTCCCGACTTCGAAATGACGTTGATGGAGAAGTCCTTGCCTTCGATCAGATCGAGGAGATGATTGACATAAGTAGAGCTGATGTTGTTGCCGGCAAAATAGATTTCCGGGGTTTTACGCTTGTCCTTAGGAAGCAAATTATAGAAGGAATGCGAAAGCGACTCGATCGCCGCGCGAGCGCCAAGGTAGGAACCGCCGATCCCGATCACGATGAGAACCTCGGAATCGCTTTGGATTTTGGCAGCGGCTTTCTGAATTCGGGAAAACTCTTCTTTATCGTATGCCGTAGGGAGGTCGATCCAACCTAGAAAATCGGAGCCGGCGCCTGTCCCACTATGTAATTGCTCGTGAGCCGCACGAATTTGGGTTTCCAAATAATCCACTTCGTGCTGACCGACAAATTGCAAGGCTTTGCTGTAATCGAACGTTACTTTTTTAGACATGCTGATAATTACCTCCATCTATTTATTGGTCTCACTGCCTATCCAGAGGACAACCATGGTGCATTAACTTGTAACTAGGATACTGTAAAACACCCGTGAAAACAAGGGTACTTTATACACCTTTCCAAGGGTGAAAAAGGCTTCCCGCTCTATTTTACCGCTCCGTATAATACTTAAAAAGCACCTGTGTTCCTTTATCCTCGTAGCCCTCATTCGCAAGCTGCTTATAGAGCGATTCAGCGAGAGCCAGCCCCGGCGTATCCAGCCCCATTTCCCGCGCCGATTCCAGGGCGATCCCCATATCTTTAATGAAATGCTTCACGTAAAAACCGGGCTCGAAATTCCCCGCAATCATGCGCGGACCCAAATTGCTAAGCGACCAACTGCCCGCGGCTCCGCTTTCGATGCTCCGCAGTACGGTTTCCGGGTCAAGCCCCGCGCTCCGCGCGTAGGCCAGCGACTCGCTGACCCCCATCATCCCCGAGGCGATGGCGATCTGGTTGCACATTTTCGTGTGCTGCCCGGCCCCCGCTTTTCCTTGAAGCACGATGTTGCTGCCCATCAGCCGAAAAAGCGGCAGCACCGCCTCAAAGTCCGCCGCATCGCCGCCGACCATAATGGAGAGTTTGGCATCGCGGGCACCGATGTCCCCGCCGGAAACCGGGGCGTCCAAACCGTGAAGCCCCCGGGCGGCGCAGGCTTCGTAAATCCGCCCGGCCAGCAGCGGACTCGAGGTCGTCATATCGATCAGATAAGCTCCCGGCTTGGCGCGGTCCACGAGCCCGTTTTCGCCCAAATAAATGTCCTCCACATCTTTCGGATAACCGACCATCGTAAAGACCACATCACACGCCGCGGCCAGGTCTCCCGGCGTCTCGTGCCATACGGCTCCCCCTTCGACCAGCTCCCGCGCTTTTGCGGGAGTTCGGGTATACACATGCAGCGGGTAACCGGCCTTTTGTATATGACCGGCCATACTTTTGCCCATAACCCCGATTCCGATAAAGCCTACCGATGTACTTTCAGGTGTAAATGCCATAGTAGTTCCTCTCCTTGTCCGTATACGCACTCGATGCTTATTAGTATATCAACTGAAATAAGTCCATGTTTCCAGTAATAGCATAACCATGCTGCCCAAGGCAACCTTCCGTATGGGAAAAGGCAGATACAGCCTAAGCATGTACCTGCCTTTTGGAAGAGATCCAACTTTAACTTAAGCCCCTGAACCGTAAGAGCAGCAGTAATCCGTAACACGCTGGACCACCAGCTTGAAGGAGGAGTTCGCCGGCACGGTAAACGTACCGCGCCCGCTGATCTCTCTCCAGATCGTCTCGCCCGGAAGCAGGACCTTCAAGTCTCCGGAAAGAATGTCCATCACTTCCAGCGAGTCCGTGCCGAATTCATACTCGCCGGGAAGCATAATTCCGAGCGTAATTTTATTTCCGTCCTGCAGCCATACCGTCCGGCTTGTTACTTTGCCGTCAAAATAAATGTTGGCAGCCTTGTCTACAGTTACATTCTTGAATTGCTCCACGCTTCCCGCTCCCCTCGGACATGATCCGATTGATGTTATTTCAATTGTTCCTTGACATGCTTCACCACGTTGGCCACGGTAAAGCCGTATTCTTCAATCACCTTGTCCCCGGGCGCGGAAGCTCCGAAGGTGTCGATGCCGATGACGCTGCCCTTCTCGCCCACATAACGCTCCCATCCGAACGGATGCGCCATTTCCACGGCGACGCGGGCTTTCACCTCAGGCAGAATGACGGAATCTTTGTAAGCCTGATCCTGCTTGTTGAAAAGATCCCAGCTCGGCAGGCTGATGACGCGGACATGAATGCCTTCCTCCGCCAAAGCGGCTTGAGCCTTAACGGCAAGCTGCACTTCGGAGCCGGTGGCGATAATTTGCGCAACCGGTTTGCCGTCCTTGGCATCCGACACGACATAGCCGCCGCGTTTTACGCCGTCGCGCGCGTGTGCGGGCGTCTTCTCCAGAATCGGCAGGTTTTGACGCGTCAGCACCAAAGCCACAGGATTGGAGGTATTCTCCACCGCGTAGGCCCAAGCGGCGGACGTTTCGTTGCCATCGGCAGGACGAATGACCGTCAGACCCGGAATAATGCGGAGGGATGCCAATTGCTCGATCGGCTCGTGCGTAGGACCGTCTTCCCCAACGGCGATACTGTCGTGCGTGAGAACGTAGGTCACAGGCAGCTTCATGAGTGCGGCCAGACGCACAGCCGGACGAAGATAATCGGTGAACACGAAGAACGTGCCTCCGAACACTTTAAGTCCGCCATGCAGCGCGATCCCGTTCATCGCCGCAGCCATGCCGAATTCGCGTACGCCGAAATACAGGTTGCGCCCTTCGCGGCTTTGCGGCGTATAAACCGAAAGACCTTTAAGGTGCGTCATCGTCGAGCTTTCCAGGTCGGCAGAGCCGCCGAGAAGCTGCGGTACGCCGCCGGTCAGACCGTTCAGCGCGTTGCCGGAAGCGACGCGGGTGGACAGCGCTTTATCGTCGGCGCTATATTTCGGCAGATCCTTATCCCAGCCGGACGGAAGTTCACCGGCCAAAGCCTTTTCGAATTGGGCGGCCAGTTCCGGATACTGCGCTTTATATTTGGCAAAAGTCTCGTCCCAAGCTTTGTTCGCCGCGATGCCGCGCTCTTTGACTTGAGCGAAATGCTCGCGAACTTCCTGCGGAACGTAGAAATCTTCTTCATAAACCCATTTGTAAAATTCTTTGGTCAGTTTGGCTTCTTCCGCGCCAAGCGGAGACCCGTGCGTACCGCCATGACCGCCCTTGCCTTGCTTGTTCGGGCTGCCGTAACCGATGACCGTCTTCACCTCGATCAAGGTCGGACGCTCCGTGTCACGCTTGCCTTCTTCGATCGCAGCCGCAATGGCGGACAGATCGTTGCCGTCCTCGACGAGAAGCGTTTGCCAGCCATAAGCTTCAAAACGCTGTCTTACCTTCTCGGAGAAGCTGAGGTTAAGCTCGCCGTCCAGCGAAATATCGTTGGAGTCGTAAAGGAAAATCAGCTTTCCCAGCTTCAGATGACCCGCCAAGGAGGCCGCCTCGCTGGCAACGCCTTCCATCAAGTCTCCGTCGCCGCAGATCCCGTAAGTATAGTGATCGATCAGTTTCAGATCGCCCTTGTTGTAAGTCGCAGCGAGTTGGGTTTCGGCAAGCGCCATTCCCACCGCCATGGCGATCCCTTGTCCGAGCGGACCCGTCGTAGCGTCAACGCCCGCGGTGTGCCCGAATTCCGGGTGGCCCGGCGTTTTGCTGCCCCATTGGCGGAACTGCTTGATTTCTTCCATCGGAAGATCATATCCGGACAAGTGAAGCAAGCTGTACAGCAGCATGGAGCCGTGTCCGGCCGACAATACGAAACGGTCGCGGTTGATCCATGTCGGATGATCCGGATTGTGCGTCATCGTTTTGGCGAACAGCTGATAACCCATCGGCGCGGAGCCCATCGGCATCCCCGGATGGCCGGATTTCGCCTTTTCGATGGCATCGATCGCCAGCGTACGAATCGTAGTAATCGACAAATTTTCAATCGTGTTGTTGTCTGACAATGGCATTTCTTTTCCTCCTTGGTCATGGAAAAATACTTGTTCATCAAGAAAGACTGGAGCTTGCTAAGTTAAACATTCATATTGAAAAGATCATTTTGACTTTATCTATTGTACCACTACCTGCATCTCTTTTCCAGAACAAGATGACTTTCTCAACAATCGTCCATAGCTTTCCCATGAGAGAGGCAAGAATACCTCCATGCGCCAAAAAGAACGATCCTCCCGGTGCGGACAAAATCTATGAAATATAGCGAAACGCCAAGCGCTTATCGGCCGCCGCGCCGCTTGGCCTCCAGCAGGCGGCCAAGCCGGTCCGCGCCTCCGTCTCCGGCGGGCGCGGCCTCCGGGCCGGCCTCCTCCCGTGGAGGGGAGGCCGGCGTCTGCGGCGGGGCATCGGCGGCAGCAGCGCCGTCGGCGCCCGCGCCGTAAAAGGCGGCCGCGCGCGTCTTCCGCGCGGCCAGCCGGGCGAGCCCGGCGTCCGCCCCGGCGGCGGACGCAGCGGGCGGTTCCGCCGCGAGCGCGCGGGCGCGGCGGCGCCAAGGGCTGACGGCGGCAAGGAACGCCGCCAGCCGGGACCATGGCAGCGCCAGACGCCGGACGGCGATGTCGGCGAGCCAGAGCAGCAGCGCCGCGATCAGCAGCGGGCGCTCCCAGCCGCGCAGCGACCGTTCGGGCTGCGCCTTAAACCGGAACGCCGCCTCCGGGTCGTTCCAGTCCAGCACCCGGCCGCCGGTCTGCTCGGCCAAAGCCTGCAGCTTGTCGTCCTGTGCCCCACCGGCCGGAATGCGGAATTCCGGCGAGTACGGCACGACGAAGCCGGTGCCCGTGCTTCCGTTCAGCGCTTCACCGCCGCCATCTTTGGCCTGCAGGTGGAGCAAAAAGGAACCCGGCGTTCGGATATCCGTCGATCCGGAATAAACGCCCGGAGAGATCTGGATCAGCGGAATGTCCCGCTCCCCTCCTTCCTCCCCGGTGACGACCGCTTCCAGCTCTTCGGGAGCGTCCGCTCCTTCCGCCGTCACTTCAAAATGCACTTCATTTCCCATTACAGTCGTGTTCACTTCATACGGGGAAGCGGAGAATTGCGGAAAGGTCCACTTCACCATTTCCGCAAACCACCCGGGAAATTCGGGCCACTTGACCCAATCCCGCGACCATTTCCCCGTCAGGTCGCTGGTCCAGGCAACCGTTCGCCCAGAACCGTACTGCCACCTGGCGAGCAGCGGATCGGGCTCGGGGCTGGACAGCACGGTCTGAGCCGTAAGCTTAGGCGTGGCAGCGACGTACCCGTAAATGCGCGGCGTCCCGTTCCGGAACCAGCCGCCCCAATCCCCCGGTTCCACAAGCGCAGGGACGAACGGGCGGTCGACGATATACGTTCTGGCGATCATCGCGGCCTCCCGGCTGAAAATGGCCGGCAGCGTCGTGGCATCCTCCACAAGGTAATACCGGCCTTTGGCGCCGTTAGCCAAACGCTGCAGCAGATTTACGTCGGCATCCTCGCCGACCGCCACGGTGGACATCGTGATTTTCCCGTCCACCATTGTTTCCAGAAGGTCGTCATAACCCGAATTTACGGCGGATTGACCGTCCGTCAGCAGGATGATATGCTTCCGCTGCGCCTCGGCCGCCAGCATTTTCTCCGTGGCCTCCGATACGGCGGGAAAAATATTTGTCCCTCCCGCGGCCGGAATGCCGCTGATCTGAGCGATCACCGCTTCCTTGTCGTCCAGCGTCCGGGGCTCGACCACCCACCATGGCTGATCGTCGAAAGCGATCACGCCGACCGTATCCTTCGGCCGCAGCAGTTCCACCGTTCGGATCGCCGATTCCTTGGCCAACTCCAGTTTATCCCCCGCCATACTGCCCGACCGGTCGATGACCAGGATCAGCCCCAGGGAAGGGATCTGCCTTTTTCCCTCCAATTCCATGGAAACGGGAAGCAACTGCTCGATCGGCGTTTTATAGTAACCGCCCATTCCGAAGCTGTCCTCGCCTCCAATCATCATAAAGCCAATGCCAAAGGATCGGACCGCCTGTTCGATCAGTTCCATTTGTTTGCCTCCGACCTGCTCGCCGGACACATTATTGAACAGAATGCTTTCATATCCGGCGTACTTGACCAGCTCCGAGGGCAGCATGCCGGGCAGAATGACCTCGTAATCGATCAGCCCGGATTTCAACGCGTTTTCCAGATTGGAGGAGGTCCCCGGCTTTCCCTCGATGATCAGCACTTTGGGCTCGCCTTCCACCCGGGTGAACGCATAATGGGCATTGTTCTCGGCGCGTTCGTCCCCATCCGCAAAAAATTCGGCCCGGTAGCGGTGCAGCCCCGGTTCTCTGGCCAGTCCCTGCAAGGAAAAGCGGTTGTCGCCCCGTTCGAGCGCGATGTCATGCCGGCCGATTTCCCGGTTGTCTTCATATAGCCGCAGTTCGCCCTCACCGGCAAAGGTGCTGCGGATCAGCACTTCAAAAGCGAAGGATTCTCCCGGATACAATTGCTCGGGAAGAATAAATTCCTCAATGGCGGCGTCCGTATGCCGCGGCGGCGTTTTCTTCACCACATCGACCGCGATTCCGCGTTCTTTCAGCAGTGCGGCTTCCGCAGCCGCATCGCCGACATTCTCCCCGCCGTCCGAAATCAGCACGATTCTTCGGTTCTCCTTGCCTGCAAACAGACTGCCCGCGACTTGAAGTCCTTTCTCCAGATTGGTAAACCCCCGATTGACTTCCGCCCCCAGGCTTAAATCTGAAACGGGGCGCGCATCGAGGTTTTTCTCGATCATACCGTCCAGACCGAAGGAAACGACGCCCGCCCGATCTCCGTCGTTTTTTGCCGCCGCGGCCTTGCGGATCCATTCCTGCGCGGAATCCGCTTCCTCGATGCTGTCCGAGCGATCAGCCAGAAATACAATCTCCTTCTCCTTGACCAGTGTGTACGTTTGAAACCCGGCCAGGATCAACAGGAGAAGCGTAAGAATAACGGTTCGCAAGGCAACGGCCCATTTTTTGCGGCCCCCCTTCAGCCCGAAGTCGGAACGAAGCGCGTAAAAAACAAAGGCGCCCAACGGGAGCAGCAACAGCAGTGCCCAAGGATTATGAAATTGAACGCCCACGCCGGTACACCCCCCACTCCGTCAAAATCGCAGCGATAGCCAGGATTACGGCCGGATAGACCAAAGAATACGGCGTTTTGGGCTGTCTCTGGGTCGTTTCCGCCCCTTTTTCCTGAGGGGCCTCGCTCATTCCCCCGCCAGCCGGCGGAGCCCCCGCCGCTTCCGGCAAGGCAGGGCCGCGCAGCGAGGATTCCGCCGGATCGGCCGTCACTTCCAGCAGAAAGCCCGGGCGCTCTGTTCCGTCATTTCCAAGGGTCCGCAAGCTCCATAATCCCGGAACACCGGGAGCCTGCTGGCGGGCGGAGAACTCTCCCTCGGTTGCGGATACCGGGATTTCACCGGTCCCTTGGCGGGCGGCATATCCTTCGAGCGGAGCCCAAACCGCCCTGGCCGTGTCCGCTGTGAAGGGAATCTCCAGTTCGCTCCCGGCGACCGCCCTCCCCAGTCCGGCCGTTCCTCCGAATTGCAGCCACTCCACGGCGTTTTTCACGAGAATGGGAAACTCGGGGCGCAGGGGAAGATCCCCGTCCTTCAGATCAAACAAAAAAACGAGGCGGGGAACGCCGTTCTCCGTTCCCGCATAGGCTGCAGGCTGTCCTCCGATCGTCCAGATCGGCTTGGCCCAAGGCGGTATCTTCGCTGGCCAGAGCTGTCCCGCCGGCGGGTCCGTCATCGTCAGATACCGAGTAACCGGGTGTTCCGCAATTTGAATCTCCCCCGATTCGAGGCGGATTTTGCCACCGCCGTTCTCCCAACTCCAAAGCGGCGTTTCCTTAAGCAGTACAGCCCACTCCCCTTCCTGCACGAGATCCGGCAGTGGACCGTCCACGACGATAAGATCCGGACGAGTCTCCGGAAGCGCGGGGGCTTTCCCCTCCGCACCATCGCCTTCGCCTGCGGGAAGCTGCATTCGCGATAGTCGCACTCCCGTGAGCTGCAACGCTTTTTCCAGAAACAAATTCCCCGGGGAAAGGAGCAGCACGTTCGGGGAATTTGCCCGCTCCCTAAATGCAAAAGCTTCATCGTCCGGGGCATACGCATCCGCTCCCTCGACCGCCAGGCGATAAACGTCTGCCGCGGGCAGACCTTCGAAGGAAACGGTCGATCTTGCCCCCGCTTGAAGCGCCACGGGTTCTGTCGCCAGCAGTTCACCGTCCCCGTAGAGGTTCAGCGTCGCTTTGGTCTCCAAGCTGCCGTGGTTCTTGACCACCGCCACCCCGGTCACGTTCGCTTCCGAATTTTCGGGCGATTTGACTCCGAATTGTTCAATGGCCGTGTTCCGGACTTCCCCTTCCGCTTCCACCGGAACGTATTCCACCGGCACTATGGTTCCCGTATTTTGCTTGCCCGCGACGACCTCGTTCCAGGGGCTGTCCGAAAAAAGCACAATGCGCGCCCGGGAATCGCTTCGGGTCAACGCTGAGGCCAGGGACAGCGTTTCCCGGTAAGCCGCCCTGCCGTAATCCGGAGAAATCCCCGACACCGCCTGGCGAAGCTTGGCCTTGTCAAGCTCCCTTGACAATAAAACCCGGGGCTTGCCGCCGAGTTGAAGAAGCGTGATCTCCTCATTGGACCCCTTGCTTCCGATGTAATGGACGAGTAGGTCTCTCATCCGGTCCAACCGGCTTTCCGACCCGGTTTCGCCGGTTGGACCCGCCTCCGCGGCTGCGCTCATGCTGGCCGACGTATCCATAATAATGACCGTATGGCCTTGAAACCCGCCTTGCACCCGTACGAAAGGCAGCATCAGCGCAGCCACGAGCAGGGCGGCCGCAAGCAACTGGAGCCAAAGCAGCAGCCGATTCTGCAGCTTCTGCCACGGGCGGTTCGCTTCCATATTGCGCAGCACCCGGTTCCACAGCATATGGCTGGGGACAAGCGTGTCGGTATATTTTCGCTTAAACAGATACATGATGACGATCACCGGCAAGGCCAGGCCGAACCAGAGACCTGCCCAGGAGGCGAATTCCATCCGCGCTTCCCCCTTTCATTTCTTCATGAACGTAGTATATCAACCAAGAATCCCCGCCCTGCGAAGCGTCTCAAAAATCCCCTTCTCCAGCGGCAAATCCGTGGGAATGATGACATACCGAATACCTCGCTCCATGCAAAAAGCCGAAATGCGGCCGGTGTAATTTTTCCACTCTGCCGCATAGCTCTCCAGAAACCGTCCGCTTATCGCCAATTCCTTGCCCGTCCCCAGTTCGCTGTCCACCAACCGTAAATCCCCGCTAAACAACGGCTTGATTTCCGCCGGCGATACGACGTGGACAAGGACGATATCCTGACCTGCGGCCATCAAATAGGATAGCGCGTCTTTCAGAGCATCCACCCCGTCCTCCAACCATAAGTCGGAGAAAATCCAGGTCATTCCCGGACGGACGGGCAGCGAAGCTGTACTCCGCAACGCGGACCGGAGGTTCCCCGGACCGGAAGGTTCGGCCTCCTGGAGAAACCGGAACAACCGGAGGGCCGAGGCTTTGCCGCGCACCGCCGGAAGTTTTTGCCGGATCGCATCCGTAAACAAAGCGCCCTCTACCCGATCATCGGCGGCCAAGGCCATATAGCCGATCGCCGCCGCCAGTTTTTTCGCGTAATGGAGCTTGTTCTCTTCGCCGAAATCCATCGATGCCGATATGTCCAGATACAGGCTGACCATGAGTTCCTGCTCGTCCCAATACTGGCGGACAAAAGGGCGGCCGGTCCGCCGGTAGACCCCCCAATCAAAGCGGCGGATATCATCGCCCGGCGTGTATTCCCGGTAATCGGCAAACTCCTGGGACGTGCCGAAGCGGCCGGATAGTCTTTTGCCTTGGGCCGTCCCCCTGACCTGCCGTCCGGAGTTCAGGGACAGCCTTTCTAAGCGGGGAAGCAGGGAAGGCGGAAGCAGCGGCTGATTCATCGGGAGCCCTCCAGCGCGGCCAGGATTTCCTCAACGATTGTATCCGTGGATATGCCCATCGCCTGACCTTCGAAGTTGAGGAACAGCCGATGGCGCAGTGACGGCACCGCAACCGCCGCGATATCGCCGGTTGAAACGTGCAAACGCCCTTTGGAGATCGCCCGCACCTTGGCCGCCGCAATGATCGATTGAATGCCGCGCGGGCCCGACCCGAACCGTACATAATTGCGCACCGTTTCCGGTGCTGCCTGTTCTTCCGGGTGCGTCATCATCAGGAGCCGGATGCCGTAATCCAGCACCTCGTCGGCAAGCAGCACCTCCTTGGCAACCTGGCGGATCTCCAGCAGGTCGGCGACCGAGGTCCGCCGATCCGGTACCGGCGGGGCGGCCGAGGTCGTCCGGCGGACGATCTCCTTAAGCTCCTCCGGGGACGGATAGCCGACCTGGATTTTCAGCATAAACCGGTCAAGTTGGGCCTCGGGCAGCGGATAGGTTCCTTCCTGCTCCAGAGGGTTTTGCGTCGCCAGCACGAAAAAAGGGTGCGGCAGCTTCCGCGTCTCCCCGCCCACCGTAACCGTCTGCTCCTGCATGGCTTCGAGCAGGGCGCTTTGGGTTTTCGGGGAAGCCCGGTTGATCTCGTCCGCCAGCACGATGCCGTTAAACACGGGGCCCGGCTGGAATACTGTATCCGCCGCTCCCTGCGGTCCGAACCTTATAACATTCGTCCCGGTGATATCGCTCGGCATCAAATCCGGCGTAAACTGGATCCGCGAGAAAGATAGATCGAGCGTATCGGCAATCGTCCGGACCAACACGGTTTTTCCCAGACCCGGAATCCCCTCCAACAGCGCGTGCCCGCCGGCAAAAATACACCACAACATCTGCTCCACCACGTCCCGCTGTCCCACGATCACACGGCCAACCTGCTCGCGAACGGCCGATATCGTATCGCTCCAAGCCTTTACTTGCGGCATCGGCTCCAACATCACATATCTCCTCCTTAGATGACATCACCAATTAACGGTCAAGATCCCGGGTCAATTTCCGTAAAATAACGCTCGACCAGTCCCTGCATGCGCTGCGGGAGATCTTTTCGCTCCAGCGACCGTTTGGCTTCGGCCGCATAGTCGCTGTAGACCTCTTCATAGGGGCGGCTGACGCCATCCAGAACGGGGGACTTGCCGCCCTTTTGCACACTGCCGCCGGTACTGGGGCCCCCGTCGGTTTCGACCCGTCCGCCGTCCTGGATACTGCGCGGCGTCGTCACCAGCGTGCGCCCGCCGCTGCCCAGCCCGGCGCCGGAGCCTTGGCCTTGACCGCCTCCCGGGCTCTGGCCCCGACCGGCGCCGGACCCGCTTCCGTTTCCTTGGCCGGCGCCCGCGCCTGGGCCGCTGCCGGTGCCATTTCCGGTACCGGCACCGCTGCCGCCCGGGCGGCCTTCTCCCGAAGCGGCTCCGGGGGAGGCTCCATCGCCGCCAGCGTCAAGCCCGCCGGCAGGAGCGCTTCCCGCCGCCAGCCGCTCCGCCCGGCCGCCCTGGCCCCAGGCGCCCGAAACGGCCAGCCCGGAGGCGGCCATGTCCTCCGCCAAATCCAGCCCCTGCTCCGCCAGGACCGCCGCGAGTTCGGCGGCGGCCGCGGCCTGGCCGGATGTGGCCGCCGCGGCGCGGATCTCGGACTCCATCGCTTCGGCCAGTTCCTTCAGCGCCTGGTCCATCCCGGCGGCCTCACCGCTCTCGATCGCGGACGCCGCCTTCCGCAGCGTTTCCGCCAGCCGCTCTGCGTCCGGACCCTCGGCGGGCGCGGTTTCGGCCAGCTGCCGCAGCGCTTCGGCCAGGCTCTCCCGCTGCTCCACGGTAAGGCTTGGCAGCTTCCGTCTCAGCTCGTCCGCCGCCTTAACGGCTTCGTTCGGGCTCTTCATCTCCAGCGCCTTGCCCAGCTTCGCCGTGTCCGCGCGGCTTTTCCAGGCTTCAAGCCAATCCGCGCGCCGGCGCTGCCCCAGTTCCAGCTTCTCCGCCATCTCGTCCAGCTTTTGCATTTTTTCCTCCAAGCGGTCCAATGCTTTGCCCGGGTCCCGGTTCCGCAGCAAAGCCTGGCGGAGCTCGGCCAACTCCTCGGCCAACGCCGTCTTCGCCTGCGGATCCAGCGTTTCCGCCTTCAACTGCTCCAGCCTAAGCTCGGTTGCCGCCTGCTGAGTGCGAATCCAGTCGCGAGCTTGGCGGTTCTGTCGCACCGCCTCGTCCATCGGATTCGGCAGCAGTGCCAGCAGCAGCGCGGCGAGCAGGCCTAAGGCGGCGGAAATCCGCCAGTAGTGGCGGCGCGGCAGCGGCAAGCGCTGCTTCAGCGCTCCGACATAGACCTCGCCGTACGCCTCCGCCTGTCCCCGTTGAAGACGGGCGATCGGCGTATCTTCTCCGACGAAGGCCAGCGCCGTCGCCATGAGATCCTGCCGCTCCTCCCCCGGGTTCGCCCGGTCCATCGTCCGGGCGGCTTCCGTGAGCGGCACCTTGCTTAAGCGGCCGTGCAGCCAGCCGGCCGCTGTGCATAAACCTAAGCTGGCCGCCGCATAAACCCATAGCCCTTCCAGGGGCCATAGCCTCCCGGCAGCCAGCCAGAGAAGGGCGGCGGCAAGCCCCGCCAGAGAGCCGTTCCTCATGCCGTCCAGTTCGCGAAACCACCGCAGTCGCCGGCGGACGACATTCAACTGACGCCGGAACTCTTCCTCCATATCTGCCGCCTCCTTCCATTGTCCGTTTTGGATTAAGGTCAAGTCTGTTTCCGCATCACCTTGCCGGTCGTTTCACCGTCTGATTCCGAACTATTGGTGCGGAATCGTTTGCCTCTCACCGGCCGGATCTTGCGGATCGCAATCCAGAGAAAAACGACGATCACTACAGAATAAACAAGCACAAACTCTTGCCACAACTGAATGGGCGCCGTTGTCTGAAGGTTGCTCCCACGAACCAGAAAGGCGTTTTCCGAGAATGACGGTTCCAATATGCTAATCAAGGCGCCCGCCGGGTTCAGCCCGAGCAAATAACCGATCCAGGAATAAGTTTGCGTAATGACTTGCGGCATCGTGTATTGGCGCGCCTGCTCTATGCTTAAAGCAAACAGATAGGCAAGCCCGGTCACCAGAAAGATAACAAGCCCCATGCCGTAAGTCATAATGACGGATACTATCGTTCTTCTGAACAAGGTAGAACACATAACTCCGATCGATCCCAACAGCAGCATGACAAACAGGTAGAAAAAGAAGACCGAAAGCAGTTGGCTCGGGGAAACCCCGCCATACAGAAACACGATACTGTAAACCGGCAGTGTCGCCACGATCAGGAGCGTCATGAAGCCAAGCGAGGAGACCAGTTTGCTTAAAATAATCGTCGCGGAGCTCTGCTGCGTCGTCAGCAGCATGTTCAGCGTCTGCTTTTCCCGCTCTCCGCTGATCACCCCCGCCGTCAGCGCCGGTGTCATAAAAGCGATCAAAACGAGCTGCGCGATGCTGAGCGCATAAAACATCATCCGGCTGCTGCCCGGATCGATTCTCCCGGCCCGCCCCATGCTGCCGGAGGTCATCACGTAAATGATCCCCATCGCCAGGAGCCCCATGACCATTACATAGCTAAGCACCGCCACCGCCGCCCGGGGCGTACGCATTCTCAGCCGGAATTCCTTATCCAGGACGGGATTAATCCACATTTTCCGCCAGTTCATGTCCCGCCCCCCCTTTCGTGATTTCCAGAAAGACGTCCTCCAGATTGCTTTGGGCCTCATGGAAGGAAATGACTTGATATCCCGATGCGATGATGCCGCCCAGCAGTTGCGACTGTTCCGCATCGCCTCCGCCGAAATGAACGTGAACGCCGGACTCGTCGTGCAGTACCTGGCTGATATGCGCCTCGTCCTTAAGCCGTGCCGCCAGCTCATCGGCCCGGTCGATGACGCGGATATGCAGCACTCTTTTTACCCGGAGCCGGTCCTGAATCTCGCTGACCCGCCCTTGGGCGATCATCGTCCCGTGCTCGATCACGCCGATCTCATCGACCATTTCCGCCAGTTCGGGTAAAATATGCGATGAAATGATGATCGTCTTGCCCATCAACTTCAGTTCTTTCAGGATTTCCCGCATTTCGATGCGTGCGCGGGGATCGAGCCCTGAAGCAGGCTCGTCCAGAATCAGCACCTCGGGATCGTGCACCAGGCACCGGGCCAGACAGAGGCGCTGCTTCATGCCGCGGGACAAGCTGTCAACGTAGGTATCTTTTTTGTCGCTCAGGTTAACGAGCTCAAGCAACTGCGGAATGAGGCGCTCTCTTTCATCCCTCGGTATGCCGTAGCTGGCCCCGTAAAAATGGAGATACTCCGTCGTCTTGAACTGGTCGTAAACTCCGAAAAAGTCCGGCATGTACCCGATTCGCTTGCGAACCTCGTGCGGATACTCCGTCACTTCGAAGCCGCCGACCTTGGCCGATCCGGAAGTGGGGGCCAGCAAAGTGGCCAAAATCGACATTGTGGTCGTTTTCCCCGCTCCGTTCGGTCCGACAAAACCGAACACCGTGCCTTTCGATATGGTGAGATTCACCGACTTCAGCGCCTCAAAACCGCCGTACGTCTTGCATAAGTTTTTGATCTCAATCATCGCTTTTGCTTTCCTTTCAGCGAAATTTCCGGCAAATCGAAGTAGGTCCATTCTCCGGCCGCAATTTTTATTTTTACGGTCCTGCTGCGCACATAAGCGCTTGCCTTCTTGGTAAGGTCGGCCTCGAACTTGGCTCCAAGGTCAAATTTCTCCCATTTCCCGACCTCCTGGTTCCAAATCGATACCGTGGTTTTGTCCCCGGGATAGGTGGAGCGGACCGTCAACCGGGATACCCGGATGTCGCCAAGATCCGGCAGGGTGTATTCCAAGGTCATCTCTCCGCTCGACATATTGACCCGGTTTGCTCCTTCCGTCCCCCATTCCTGTGCCGTAACCTCCGTAATCCGCGCCTCGGTCACCCCGAACGGAATCGAGACCTCTCCGTTCTGCTCAAATTCCGGAACAAAGGACTGGGCAACCAAATTGAGCCGGTCGGTTTGCGGCGTTTTTCCGTTCACTTCATATTGGCCTTGGTCGAGCGGCTCCTCGCTCCAGCCGATAAATGTATTTTTTCCCCTGGAGGAGAGTGAGTCCATATAATAGTTGATCATGCCTCTTTGCCGTTCCAGCAAATAATCCTCTTTGTTCCCCGTCGGCGGATATAGGGAGGAACCGTAATCCCCCGTATAAACGGCAACGTCGGCCGCCGGAATCTGCACGGTCTTCCCTTGGGGGAGATCGCCAATCCGGTAGACTTTACCCGCAGAAAGAATTGCCGCCTTATTCAAGTCGGTATTTGTTTCATTCGTCACCTTGCCGGTCAGGCGCCCCTGGGCATCGTACGAGGATTCAATTTTAATGGCGCCAAATTCGGGCAGAACCGTTTCGCCCAACCACAGCTTGGCCAAGGAACGGTGCGTCATGTCCCGGAGCTTCACTTCGGTTGCGTCCTGTTTTACTCTGACCAGTTGACGGTTCGATTGCCCACCCTGTCCGCCGGAGATCAAACCGTCCTCCCGGGACACCGAGACAAAGGTACCGGCCGGAAGCGAAACATTATAAGTACCGCCCCGGGGCACGAACAAAGCCGATGCCGTGGCGTTCAGCGCCCGGCCCTTTCCGTCCAGCTCCACAAAGCTCAACGTATGGCTGCGCACGCTCGATTTGCCGCTCGTTCCCGTCATGTAGACGGCACCGCTGGCCAACACCGCGATCAGCGGAATCAGCCCCCAGGCCCACTCGCGCTTGTCGATTTTTTTCAAAACGTAATACAGCACGGGTGCCACCAGGACGGCATATCCGAGAAGCAGCCAGAACAACATGGAAAAAGGAGGCAGCGTAAGGGACGGGAAATAGTCCAGCAAATAACTGATGTTGAAAATCGGGTTGCTGCCGGAACGCATTCCGCCCTGGCCCAAGGAACCCGGGTTTGCGGAAATCTCTTCACGCAGCAGCCCGCTCCATACTTCGGGATGTCCCGACCACCCTTGAAGCGGCGTCATCGCCGGATCGTAGGCAGCGTAGTAGACCTTCCCTTTACCGACGGACCAAGAGGCGAATAGGGGCAGGGAGCCCTCCGCGATCTCCGCCTTCGCCCCCTTCTTCAACGTCGCCTCGGAAACGGGAAAAGGCTCGCCCAAAGCAAGCGGCTTCCCGCCGGCCTTCGCTACATTCGGCAGGGAGGACACATCCGTACTGCCCTTGTACTCGACCGGGGAGAGATCTTCAAATCCCTTTGCGGTCTTGGGATAACCCTGCCCGCCGGCCAAAACGAGGGAGCCGCCCCCGTCGACCCAAGAGCGGATCGCCTCCACCTGTTCCTTTGTCAGGCTGTCAGCCGGATAATTGTTCATAACGAGCACATCCAGGCTGCCGAGCAGTGCCGCCTCTTTGGGAATATCACTCCCTTTTAGCGGGGCAATCACCGCCTGATTGGCGTTTCCGTTGAGTGCGGCGAGAAAGTTCATCGTATCGGGGTCGGCGGCCAGTACGCCGATCAGCGTTCCCCGAACGGAAGCGCTTTGCAGGTAAGGGGTCCCGGAAGCAAAGGGAATATACTCCCCGGATTCGGCCGAACCTTCGTAGAACCGGATTTCATTATTGTTTTTACTGAAGCTGTCGCCCTCGATGCCGAAGGTGACCACCTTCGTTGTTCCCGCCGGCAAATCCACTTGTTGCACGCGAGAGATGCGGGTTCCCGAAAAAGGAACTGCGGTTTGCACCACCAATTCCCCGGAGATGTCCTGATCGCTTGTCAGCGAAATTTTTAAGGGAATCCATTCATTTGATTTGAAAAGTCCGCCAAAGCCCTCTTCGCTTTGAATCGTGATCTTCGGTCCGGCCTCCGCGGCGGACGCCGGGATTCCCGCGACGCAAAATGCCGTCAGCATCCATCCCAGGAATGCGTACAAGGCGTATCGTTTTATTGAAAGCAACACAAGTTTCCCCTTTCCGAACTAAACAAGTTCCCATCCATAGAATCCTTCTTTAATGTTTAACGGGCAGGGGATGCAAAAAGTTTCCCCAAAAACCAAAACCGCGCGGCAGAAACTGGGGTCTGCCGCGCGGTGGAACATGCGATATTTAGTTAAAAACAACGGTTTTGTTCTGATGAACCAGAATCCGGTCCTCGATATGCCATTTCACCGCTCTGGCGAGCACGACGCGCTCGATCGTTCTTCCGATGCGCTTCAGTTCTCCCACATTGTCACGGTGGCTGACCCGCTGAACGTCTTGTTCAATAATCGGTCCGCCGTCAAGCTCTTCGGTCACATAATGAGCCGTCGCACCGATGATTTTAACCCCGCGGTCATAAGCTTGGGAATATGGCTTCCCGCCGACAAAGGCCGGAAGGAAGGAATGGTGAATATTGATGATCCGGTTCCGGTACGGTTCGATCAAGGCGGGCGATACGATCTGCATGTATCTGGCCAGCACGATCAGATCCACTTTTCCGTTGACAAGGTCCAGTTGCTGCCGCTCGGCCTCTTTCTTCGTTTCCGGTGTCACCGGAATATAATGATAAGGGATTCCGAAAGACTCGACATATTCCTTCATATCCGGATGATTGCTGATCACCATTGAAATTTCGGCATCCAGATCTCCCGCCTGCCACTGCCACAAAAGCTCGACAAGACAGTGGTCCTCCTTGGAGACGAGAATCGCCAGCTTTTTCTTGCGGCTCAGCTGATACAGGTTCCATTGCATGTTAAACTTGTCCGCGATTGCGGCAAAGTCCGACTGAAGTCCGGCTGCCCGGTCCTCCAACTGCTCGAGATCAAACTCGATTCTCATAAAAAACATGCCGCCCTCCGGATCCATCGTATATTGATCCGATTGAACGATATTCGCGCCGTGCTCATGAAGAAAACGCGATACGGCCGAAACGATACCCGGGCCGTCCGGACAAGAAATCAGCATCCGGGCGCGATTGCTTTCGTAAGGTTTGGCGGGGCGGCCGCCGGCTTTGATATGAGTCTCCATCTTTCTTCTACATCCCCCTGTAGTCGTTCTTATCCTTGTGCCGTAGCGAGCCAGGCCACCAGGCGCTGATTGATTTGTTCCTCATTATAATCCGGAAACAGATTGTGGGCCGTTACGAGGTCGTAAAGCCGTTCCAAAGGCTCCCGCGGATCAGCCTTCTTCGCCTTGGCGTCGCTCTTCAGCAAATTCCAGGTGTCCAGCACGAACGCGCGCGGGTGAATTTCCTGGCCGGCAAAAAACGCGCCCAGTTGTTCCACCTCGGTCAAGATGCTCTCGCCGAAACGTCCGGCCAAATCCCCGCGAAGCAGGGCGATCTCCATTTCATACATCGGGCGTTGGGTTTTGGGGTCCTTGCCGACCCACGGCGTTTCGAGAATGAAAGGACGTCCCTGCAGCGCCTCGTGGTGCACGACGCGGTTGATCGCTTCAAAGCCGATCCATCCGCTGCCGATCGGGGTATGGCGGTCCTTGCGCGAGCCGATCGGATTTTTGCTGTCATTGATATGGACGACCGCAAGCCGATCCAGACCGATCAGGTCATCGAACTGGCGAAGCACGCCGTCGAGATCATTGACGATGTCGTATCCGGCATCATGAATATGGCAGGTATCCATGCAGATCGTCAGGCGCTCATTATGCTGCACCTTGTCGATAATTGCCGCAATCTCTTCAAAACTCCGGCCGACCTCCGTCCCTTTCCCCGCCATCGTTTCAAGCGCGATATTGACCTCGGTTTCATCGGTGCCGTTCAGCACTTCATTCAAACCTTCCGCAATCCGCTCAACGCCGTATTCCGCATCTTTATCGGTAAACGCGCCGGGGTGAAGGACGATATTCCGCACGCCCAGGGCATGGGTCCGCCGGATTTCCTCCTGCAAAAAATCCACCGCGAGCTGATACGTATTGGGCTTATACGAGCCGAGGTTGATAATGTATGGAGCATGGACGACGATTTCGTCGATCCCCGCCGCAGCCATCGCCGCCTTGCCCGCTTCGATATTCATCGATTCGATCGGCTTGCGGCGCGTATTTTGCGGTGCGCCGGTATATATCATGAACGAGCTGGAGCCGTAAGAAGACGCCTCCGAAGTTGCGCTTAACAGCCCTTTGTCCGAAAACGAAACATGGGAGCCTATTTTAAGCATTTTTCTCTTCCCCCTTTTGGACAGTAAATCGCTAAACATCCCTATTTTATCTTGAATAGCAAAATAAAGCTAGGCCAAGCCTTCAACCCCGCAAGAAATCTATTAACGAGAAGTCTCGTCACAAGGTTGGAAATGCGTTATAATTTTTATCAATGAGAAATATCACAGTTAGAATATCGAGGTGATTGTACCCATGCCCTACCAGGCATTGCTGCTCCCACTATCTTCCGGGGGACCGAGTAACCTGTTCTTGAATACGATTGTCTTCTGGGGTTTTGTGCTGCTTGGCATGATGTCGATCGGCGGTTTTTTTATGTTCCGGAAATTTTTGAAAGTGCTTCCCAAAGCAGACGGCATGTCCAAGCTGGACTGGCAAAACCACTGGGTCGAGAAAAGCCGGCATCTCTGGAGTGACGATGCCAAGGCATTTCTTAATCTGTTGGTACAGCCGGTGCCCGGACCTTTCCGCGATATCGCCAAGCATTCGATCGCTGCGGAAATTGGCCGAATCGCCTTGGAGGAAGAAGCCGCCGAGGTAACCCGGGATCACTGTATTAAAGGTTATATTACAGCCACCCCAAAACGGGACAATAAGTTTCTGATTCAGTTTCTGGAGAAGAATCAAATTGACTACCAGCCATACCGGCATTTAATGAACAAATAGTCTATTGATAAACGGCATCCGGTCCTGAAACTGCAGGTCCGGATTTTTAAAAGGGGGATTTTTGTGAAAATCGCCATCTTTGGCGGAACGGGATTTATCGGCCGGGCTCTAACGGACTATCTGTTGAGAGAGGGCGGCGAGGTCGTCGTCGTTTCCAGGAAAAACAGGAACCGCGAGCTCCACTCCGCTGCGCCGGACCTTATCCATTGTACGTGGGACGAACTCGAACACGATCTTTCTCCGTTGAGCGAAGTTCACGCCTTCGTTAATTTGGCGGGCGCTTCACTTAATCTAAGATGGACCCCGAAAGCCAAGCGGATCATTCTGGAGTCACGGTTGACGACAACCCGAAAGGTCGCCGAATTCGCGGCATCGCTAAGTCCCGGCCCCCAAGCCGTCGTACAGGCCTCCGCCGTCGGATTTTACGGCACCTCACTTACCGAAGAATTTGCGGAATCGGCTCAGCGCAAGAAAGTGGACGACGATTTTCTACAGGAAGTGACGGAGCGCTGGGAAGCCGCCGCAGAGGAGGGTTTCCGGGACCGCCGGCTGATCCTGCTGCGTACCGGAGTCGTTCTCGGCAACGAAGGCGGAGCTTATCCGCTGATGCGGCTTCCCTTCCGGCTGGGCCTCGGCGGGAAGGTCGGCACCGGACAGCAATGGGTTCCCTGGATCCACATAAACGACATCGTGCGCCTGATTGATTTTTGCCTCAACAATCCGGCGATCTCCGGCCCTATCAACGCGGTCAGCCCCTTTCCCGTAACCAACGAGCAATTCAGCGCCGCATTGGGACGGGTTCACCGAACCCCCAGCTGGTTTCCCGTACCGGCTCCCCTCCTGAAACTTCTGCTTGGCGACAGAGCCATGCTGTTGTTGGAAGGTCAGAAAGTCATACCGGCGTCGGCGCTCGTAGCCGGATTTCAATTCACCTACCCCGGATTGCAGGAGGCCTTGGCCGATCTGCACGCATGAAAGAAGCCGTCCGGCTTGCGGACGGCTTCTTCCTTGTTTGTCGCTATGTTTCCAGCATCTTAGCCCTTCGATTTCGCCAGCAAATACAAGAAGTAAGGCGCTCCGATGATGGCTACGACGATCCCCGTCGGAATCTCCGTCGGCTGAAGTACCCATCTGCCCAGCGTATCGCCTATGATGACCAATAGCCCGCCGGCCAGGGCGGAGGCCGGAATTAAAAATTCATGCTTCGGGCCAACCAGCCGCCTTGCCAAATGCGGAGCGATCAGCCCGACAAACGAAATCCCCCCGCCTACGGCTACGGAAGCTCCGGTCAAACCGACGGCGGCCGCCAAAAGTCCGAGCCGTGACCGCTCGATTTGCGTACCGAGACCGGTCGCCGTCTGATCCCCCAGGCTTAGCACATTAAGTGCCCGGGCTTTCATAAATACGTAAGGGATTAAAATCAGGATCCACGGAAGCAGCGCCAGAACATACTTCCACGACGTGCCCCAAATACTTCCGACAAGCCAGACCTGAAGCAGTTGGAAGTTTTCCGGCCGAAGCCGGAGCTGTAGAATGATCATGGCCGCATTGATGCCAGCCGCTACGGCGATTCCCACCAGCACCATCCGGATCGGCTGAAGCCCGTAGTTTTTCTTGTAGGAAAGCACATAAATCAGGATGGCGGCCGACGCGGCTCCCAAAAGGGCGAGAAACGGCATCATAAATACCGGCGCCGCCGCCGTCGTAGGGTAGAACGAAATGAACAAGGTTACGGCCAACCCGGCGCCCGCATTGATGCCGAGCACGCCGGGATCGGCCAACGGGTTGCGGGAGATTCCTTGAAAAATACAGCCGGATACCGCCATTCCCATCCCGATCAGGACGGAGATGACAATCCGGGGGAGCCTGAAATCGTAGAGAATCAACTCCTGCTTATCCGTCCCCATACCAAACAAAGTCCGAAACACTTCGCCTGGCGTAAGCCGGATATATCCCGTGTTCATGCTGATGATAAATACAGCCAGAATCAAAACTGTGAAGAGCAGAATAACCCCGTAGGATCTCGCCGCTTTTCTCCGTAAATGAGCGCTATAATCCGGTCCGTTCATGTTCAGTCGAGCCCTCCTTTCTGCTTCATCGCGAGGTAAAGGAAGAAGGGAACCCCGATAACGGCGATGAGCGCTCCGATCGGAACATCATGGGGCGGATTAACCATCCGCGCCAGAATATCGGCAAACACCATAAGCAAACTTCCCAGAACGGCTGAAGACGGGACAACCCAGCGATAATCGACACCCACCAAAAATCGGGTGACATGGGGGACCATCAAGCCGACGAATCCGATGGCTCCGACCAGCGAAACGGCGCTTCCCGCCAGAATCAGCACAAAAATCATACTGAGCGCTTTGATTAAGCCCGTCCTCTGCCCCAGTCCGGTAGCCACTTCCTCACCCAGACTAAGCAAGGTGATTGACTTGGAAAGAGAGAGCGCCCCGACCAAACCGACGGCAACGCCTACGGCGACGAATTTCAGCTGGTCCCAGGTCGTCCCGGTAACCGCGCCGGCGTACCAAAACGCAAGATCTTGGCCGACCTTGAAGTACAGGGCGATTCCTTCGCTGATCGCATTCAGCAGCATACTCACCGCCGCCCCTGCCAAGGTAAGTCTGACCGGGGTCATGCCGCCTTTCGAGAGGAAGCCGATGCCAAAAACCAGACCGGCACCGGCCGCGGCGCCGACAAAAGAATAAAACATCATTAGAAGAAAAGGCGTTCCCGGTACCATCGCGAAACAAATCGCCAATGCAAGCCCCGCCCCGGAGTTCAGTCCAAGCAGCCCGGAATCGGCCATCGGGTTTCTTGTCATCCCCTGCATGATCGTTCCCGCGACCGCAAGCGCCGCGCCGATCAATGCCGCGGCTACCGCGCGGGGAAGGCGCATGTCGAGAATAATTTGATGCTCGGTCCGCCCGGCGTCAAAATGAAATAGAGCGTCCCATACCATGGACAGCTTGATATCGGCTGCCCCGACGGAAATGGACAAGCCGATAGCGAATGCAAGCAAAATGACGCCGCCGATCAAAATCAGACTGGCCGCAAGCGGCCGGGAACGGCGGTTTGCTTTTGTAGCTTGGGTTGAGGCTGTCATGAATTAATCCATCCTTTTGACTTGTTCACAGTAGTAAGACAACATAGCAATTATAAACCAAAATGATGTAATTGAGAATGATTCTCGATCATTATACACTCTTTGGGTAGGATTATCTACGGTTAATCCAAATTAGCTCCCAAGCCGCGCTGGCGCAAGGTGTACGTGCAATCGGCAATAATAAAGGAGTCCCCCGGATTCATGGGGTAACTCTTATAAGGAGCGATCAGCTCTCCACGAAGTATCGTTCCGTTCCGTGAACCGAGGTCTTTTAACGAGCAACCCTCTTCCAGCACCATCAGTTCCACATGAGCGCGGGAGACCCCCGGCGCGCCGTCCACATATTGACACATCTCCTCCGAGCGCCCGATTATGAAGCTGCCTTTACCGAGTATAATGGTTTCCGGATTTTGTCCTCCTTGCTCCCCTTGCCGCCGCTCCAAGGAGAATGACGCCGCCTTTGGGGATAACCGGTCCGGCGCTGCCGGTTCTCTGAGCAGCACCGTTCGCTGCGCCGGTAAAGGGGGCATCCCTGCGGCATGACCGGCCTCCGGCGGATCGGGTTCGGGCCTATTCCAGGCGTTGTAGGACTGTTTGGAACCGTCATGAACCAAAGGCGAAGCGATGGCAAGTTCAGGTTCAAACGGTTCATTCCAGCGCCAGCTTTGGTCCCAGGACGGAGCTCCATTAATCTCATTCTCATTTGTTTTTAACTCATCATCGCTTTCATCGCCTCCCCCGCGCTTTTGACCTCCGAATAGGGAAAGCCATCTACATTTACCGCGGCCTAAAAGCAGGGCAGCCGTTATTAGCAGTATCGTTGCGGCAAGACATATATTCCTGTTCAAACTTGTGGGATTATCGAAGTAGATGATTTTCCACAAGAGAGCGGCCGTCACCCCCATCCCCGCCAAGATGTAGGTGTTTAACCTGGAAGCGCCTGACGGCGGTGAAACCGGCCTGTCATTCTCCGCTCCGGCCTGAGAAGAAAAACAAGCCTCCCCTTCGCGTATGTTCGCCATAGAAGGATAAAAATCGGACGCTGGGGAAGGAATATTTTGTTCAGGCACATACTCCTTAATCGTGACGGCGGGAGAACGCAAATCCGGGCGACAGCCAAGTTTCTCCGGACCTTTGAAACCTGAGACGCCGGTCGCGGCCGGATCCTCCTTCGTCATCAGCCGAACTAACAGATTCTTGAATTCGGGCAATGAAAAAAGCTCGTCCGAGCAGAAGCGAAGCAGTTGCTGGATTCCTCCTCCCTCCATCGAAGAAACACATGTAATCATTTTGGTGATTAGTCCAGTCAGCGCTTTCGCCGGCGATTCGTCCGAAAGAGGCTCGCAAAAAGGCAAATATGTAAAATATAAAATTCCGGAGGATAAAGGATCCTCGACAAAAATAAAATTTTCATCCAAATAGAAGTTAAGCGGTGACAGCATAAATTGCTTGCATTCATCCAGCGCTTCCGCGATTTGCATCAGCAAGTTGTAGAGTTCCGGCATCGTGATTTTGTCTTGTTTCAAGCACTGGGACAGCATTCTCTTGCCGGTGATCTCATAGTGCAGACTGACCTCAAAATCCACTTCCCTGACATCCAGACGCAGCAAGTTCGGGACGGAAACCGAAGAGAGCATGTTCCTCTGGACCCGGTTGAGATGGCCTGAATGAAGGCCGCCCTTGGCGCCCAGCACCATGTAGGTTCCGCCGTCTCTTATAAAATCGGCCGTCAATTCCGGCATGATCCTGTCCCCCTTTCCCTAGGATAAATTGAATACCGCATAGACCGCTGCCGGGAGTACCGCAAGCATAAACGGAAATTGCAGTTGATTCTTCCGTCCCGATCGAACGGGAATCCAGCTTTTCAGCACAAGGGCACCCAGAATATTATGCAAAATTCCGCGTAACCGGGTAAACGCTTCCCGCCGCAAAATCAAGATAAAGACTCCGATTAAACCGGCGCAAAGGATGGAATACACCATGATATGCAATGTCATCTGAGCCCCCGTCCATGCGCCGATGCCCGCAAACAGCTTTACATCGCCTCCGCCGACCGCGCCGAACCAATACAGCATCAGCATTAGGGCGAAGCCTACCGCAACCCCTCTTAAAGCGAACAGGCCGCCTCCCCATCCTCCGTCCAGGAGATGCCACAGCAATCCAAACGCAAGTCCGGACAGCGTCAAGGCGTTCGGTATCTTCATCGATCTCAAGTCCGTTATAAAGGCCGCCCCTAATAAAATAAAAACCCCAACAAGCTCCCCTGTCATGTTCGCTCCCCCCTGCGAAGACAAATAGTTTCCCTTGAGTTATGGACTTTCAACATTAAACTGTTCAGTCGTTCTTAGTCCGTCCTCCGTTTCTATCTCAATCGTCCATGTACCTGGTGTCGTATTGCCGCCTACGAGCCATTCCCATTCCACAATGCCGTCCTTTCCGGCGGATGCGGCCCCCAAATACTTGGCTTTACTGACGCCGCTTTTGTAGTACACTGTCAATTTGGCTTGCGTTCCTGGTTCTACGAGGGCTTTCACGAGCGCGCGATGGCCCGCGTAGGCTGGCTCGGGCTTGGATACAATGGAGGCCGGCTTCCCCTTGCCCGATTCGCCTTCCCCGCTCCCTTTGCCCTGACCGTCTTGTTCCCCAGTATCACCGATCCACAGCCGTTCTTCCGCCCTCGCCTGAAGTAAAATCCTCCGCCCGGTTAACGGAACCTTGATGGGCAGCTCGTAGCTGATCTCCAGTCCGAAATAAGGATTCCGGCCTGTCTTCAGGTCGGGGACAGTGACCCGATGAACGTGAAGCCGCTCTTCTTTCAGCCAGGTCCCCTTCAAAAAAGGGCGGAGCATCGGCTTTATTGCCGGATCGAGAACCTGCTCGGAGAGGCGGCTCTTCACATCTTGAAGCGGCTCGTCTCCCCGATTCGCCGCAGACTGAACCCAGCCGGATAAAGGCTCCGGCAGCTTGGAGGCATACTCGTTCGCCCACGCGGATAAAGACAATTCCGGCATCCTCCAACCGGCCGACTGCTTCCCAGGTAACGGTTCACCTTCATTTCTATTCGTTTTTTCCCCCGCCGTTGTCTTGGAGACCGCCAAAGCCACAGGGTAGATATGAGCTGAAACCTGCCTTACCGCATTGGCGGCCACGACCTGCATTTGTGTGGAAATCAACGTCATCTGGACCATGTAAATGAACAGAAAGATGACCATGACGAATAAGGGCATCACCAGAGAAGCTTCGAGTACGATGCTCCCCTTCGTATCAGGCTGTTCGTCAATAGGAAAAATCCGCTTGTTTACTCGCAACATATTTGCTTCCTTCCACCCTTCCCGAAAGGACCCCGGCTGAACTCATCGCCTTGGCAACCCCCGGCAAAAACCAGAGCGGGGAGGAGGCGGTGACGCTCCCCTTCAGATATGTAGCCCGTTCCTCCGTCGGAATCCCCGTATTCATGCGAATTACGGCCAGCATCCGGGACAGCCTTTTCTCGCTCCTGCCATGAATTAGTAAGAACAGGCGCAGATGGTCCCTGTAGGAAAATTGAATCTTTAAAAAATCGCTAAGCTCAAGGCTGCCTTTTTGGGTTAGGTCAATCATATCCTTGATGGCGTTCTCCACCCCATACAGCAGGGCGGATGCCAATATGAACAGCGGATTGCCTTCTGAGGCGTGTTTGACCAATCCTTCCATCGTCCGGATCGCCAGCCGAAGTGTAAAAATTTCTCCGTATGCCGCTGCGATATTTCCCGCCGGATTGTGGAATCCGTACAATATATACTCCACTTCCTGGCGGCCCGCCGCAAAAGAATCGGATATCAACTCCAATTTTCCGGCACCTTTTTCCTTCAGCAGCCCTTTGAGCGAACTTACGTCAAGGTAACGGAAATAGCTTGCAATGTACTCGGTCTGGAAGCAGCTGTCCGTCATCCCTTGCAGCAAGCCGGAAAATCCGCCATAAAGCGAGTCCATTCCGGCCATGGCCTCACCCCCTGCGTCATACGGATCAGCCGCCCTAGCAGCTCCCGTTTCCCCCTTGGAGGGGCTGGAATGGCTATTGAATTCCCGATTGGCCTGAAAATAAGCTTCCAATTGATCGAACTGCTTTTGTTGTTCTCTTAACTTCTCCTTCAAACCGGAGATTTGTCCGATCAGATTTCTGGCTTCTTTCAACTTGGCTGCGGCTTTTTTCTCTGTCGCTTTCCGTTCCCCGTCGGAGGAACGGTTATCCAGGAGCTTCTTTCGGTTCTGCTCCAACAGATTTCCCGCTCCGGGATCCGCGAATTTCCCCGCAAAACCGTTGACTTCCGATCGCATCCGGTTCAGATTCGAGAATAGTGCGCCTTCCGAACAGGCAGCCGCCATAACGGCCCCCTCCATGGCCAAAAAAGGAGAAGCGGCGGCATCCAGTTTGGAATAATCTGCGGCTTGCTGCGAAATATCGCTTTCAAAGTCGGCGAACATATCCTCCGGGAGGATCAGCTCCAGGCTCTTTTGGCGAATGTTATAGATGTGGTCTCCGCCGGACAACGCATCGTTACCGCCCGTGCTTTCCGCATTCGCAACCGTATTGTATCCATCCTGAGCGGGCCGATCTTCCGCCTCCTTAATGATCCGCTTCATCTGTTCATTGATATCCCTGGCCTCGTTCAAAAGCTGTTTCGCCTGTGGGAGCAGTTCCCGATGAAGCTCACCCGCTTCCCGGTTTCCGTCCTTTAAATGATCGAACACCCTTGAAGCCTTTGAGCGATATCGGCCGATTTCCAGGGTGTGCCTCCTTTTTAGAGGTTTCCTGTCACGGTCTTCTGCCACTTTCTGGGCATACTCCCCATACTGGGCCGCCACGTCCGCTGCGGCGGAGATATCCCCCAGCTCTCCATCCCCGGCCGGACCACCGGACCTTGGTAACCAAATCCCGAATTTAGTGACCGGAGCGGCCGCACGTGTTTGTTTCTCCAGCATGTCGTCCAGCTTCGCCTCGCGGCGTTCGTAGAGCTTCTGGAGCTTGCCGAGCAAATCGACAGTGTTGGAAGCCTCCTTCATCATGCCGGACATCGGTTTGAAGCGGTTGATGATCTCGATCGTAAAATCGATCGGAGCTTTGTATTTCATCTGTTCCCGGATCTGCTGCTCAAACACCCCATAAGTACCCAACGGCCGCAGAAGCTCTACGGATGACGAATCGAGCTGCGCATTCACAATCGGCAAACTTTCACTCTGTTTCAACGTGTCGAACTGAGCCTGGAGCACCTTGGACATCATGTAGTTGGCATCCGTCTCCCCAAAGGCAAACAAACCGTATTTCTCCAACAACTGCGGATCATAGGCCGACATGACGGAGCGGGCAGCGGCATGAGCCAGCATCTCCGTCTTCGCCTGAAGGGCGGATATGCGGGCAAAATCCACAAAGATGGAAACAAAGGCAAAAACGACCGCAAAAACCATAATTAAAAACACCGAAACGGCCCCCAGTTCCGAACGCCTGCGCTTAAACATCGTTATATCTTCCGCCCCCTCTACTCCAGCTATAGCCGTAAAATCAAGAGTCAACTCGAATGTAAGGCTCGTTATTTTCCGAACAAGGCCAGTGCTTTTCCCGCCTCCTGTTTGTCCATGCTGCTTCCGCCGCTGCCTTTGAATTTGGCCCCGTAATATCCCGCCAGATTGACGCTGCGGATCCACTCCACAGGATCAACGATATAGGCCTCTGATGACGCATCTTGAGTGATATCTCCAATGACTCTTTCGAGCGGGGCCAGCGGAGCGAAGCGATTCAAGGATACCGCGGCTTTCCGCATCAAAAGCCTGTTGTCGTATGTCATCTCGCCTTGAATTCCCGGGTGAACTTTCTGTCCGACCCGGTTCAGCTTTCGCAAAGGCAAGGCGTCTCCCCCGTCTTCTCCAACCGCGGGAAGCGATAAAAGCGCCCCCGGGTTTTGGCGGTCAAATCCGAAAATAGCCTGCAGCATCCCGTCATCACTCAACCTCCAATACAGCGGGTCATAGCTCCCTTCTTCAAACGCGCCGGTTTCCGGCTTGCGATAGCTGTTATCCCAGACATAAGCGTTCCGTTCCGCCGCTACGGCCGCGACTTGACCGAGAACTGCGCGTTGATACAAGAACATGCAGAAAAACAGCAGGATAAGCAGCGTTGTCAAGATAACGGGGAGAACGAGGGAAGCTTCAAGCGTGAAGCTTCCTTCCCGACTTTGCAAAAGCCGCCGCATTTTATTGCCCGTCCATAAAATTTTCCGTTTTGGATTTGGCCTTGCCGAGCAGGCTCGTGACAATTTCTTTGAGCTGGGTCCGAAAAATAATCGCTATAATTACGATGACCGCGATGATCAAAATCATCTCAAGCATGCCAAGTCCGTCTTCATTGCGCCAAAACCCCTTTATTTTCCCGTTCATCAAAGCCAACACAATCCTCACTCCCCATATCATTGATTAAAAGTTCTTGCTACAAATTCATCACCATAAAGGCCGGAGCTCCCACCAAAATAACCACGACAACGAAAAGCAGCACCATCGGAAAAACAAGTTTGGAGGAAGCTTGCTCCCCAAGCGTCTTGCTCACCGCTTTTCGCCTTTCCCAAAGGGTATGTGACAAATCACGAAGCGCCAGTACAAAATCGTTGCCCCCACGGCGGAAATTGAGTAATACTGCCGTTGTAAAGACAGACACCTCCTGAATGCCGCATCGTTTGCTGAATCCTTCCATCGCATGCTGAAACGAATCGCCGCTTTCCCATTCCCTCTGCATCTGGATCAGTTCACGATACAGCGGATGGTCTTGTTCCCCCTTCCTTCGTTCCAAACAGTGCTTGATCGCCTGCTGGACGGTGGATCCGGCTCCGACCAGCAAAATGATTTGGTTCAAAAGCTCGGGCAGTTCGATCAGCACCTCCCTTTCGCGCCGGACTACCTTTCGATGCAGATCATTGATCAGGGCCGCCGGAAGAAGCGCAGCCAGAACTCCCCCGATGAGCAGCCCGCTGCCATCGCCTCCCATGAGCAATGTCAACAAGCTGCCGAACATCATCAACAGCCAGCTGTAAGAGAGCATTTCCGCCAGAAAAAGGCGGGTCAAATCGCCGCCCCGCCGATCCCCGCAAAGCTTCTGGACCGAACGTTGAATTTTGAAAAAAAAGAAGGGAGCCCTCTGGGATAACCTCAGCTTCTCCAGTAAAAACAGCATGGGAGGGGCAATCTTTTGCAGCCGGATTCCTTCCATCACAAGTCCGCGGTAAGTTTCATACCTCTCCCTGGATTTAAGGTACAGGCCGCACCACAAACCGAGCAGGGCCCATAACAACAGGCCGCCCAACAGCATCAAAGCGAACTCACCTCCTAGATGCGGATATCCATAATTTTAAAGATCAGCCACGAACAAACCGCAAAGATCAGCAGCGCGACGGCAGAAATCAGCAGCCCCGCTCCGCTGTGCAAAGGCCTCATGTAATCCGATGAAGTCAAATCCATGAACATTAAGAAGAGTACGGGCGCCGCGAGCATCGCTTTTGCCTCAAAACGCTTCTGGGCGATCATGACCCCGATCTCCTGGCTGATCTCCAACTTCTCACTGATAATGGCGGAGGTCCGCCGTACGATTTCGACCAGATCCCCACCCGTGCGCTTGCATGTCGTGAAAACATCGGCAAAGTTGCTGATATCCTCCATGCCCGCACGCCTGCTGAAATCCTGGAGCGCTTCTTCGATCGGTTGCCCATATTCAAGCCGGGTACAAATTATGGCCAGTTCGGAAATAAGGTCATTGCTTCCGTCAGGGTACAACAGCCTCAAATCCGCGATAGCTTCCCGAAAGCCGTTCTCCACGGAACGCCCGGCCGCCAGAGACGAGGACAAGGAGTACAAAGCTTGCTTGAAATGCAAGCCAAGCCTTTCCCGTCTTCTCCGGAGCAAGTAGCGGCTCCAGTATTTCGGCGATAAAAACGTCCCTCCCGCCAGCAGCAGCGAAATAATCAGGGAATGAAAAAACACGTATCCTATCCCGAACAATCCGATACCTCCCAACAGCAAGCAGCTCCATTTCTGGCGATCGGACAGCACATAAATACGGTAATCCGTAAGCGGTTCCCGGTTGCCAATGACCGATGCGGATCGTGCGTTTCTAGCGGGTCCGCCAATCCCCCGTTCCTTCACCTGCCTTCCCCCTCTTCCTCCGCCCATTCCCGGTTCATTCCGGCCATGGCCAGCTTCTCTCCATGCATTAGCCGATTTCCCGTTCTCTCCAGCCGGCCGATAATCCTCCCGCCGTTCTCTCCCTGCTCCCTGAATTGGTAAAGCCGGTTCAGCATCACCTCCCCATCTTTCATCCCTATAACCTCCGAAATTTCGGTCACCCGTCTCGAACGGTCGCGGAGTCTTGATAAATGAATGAAAATATCGATCGCCGAAGCAATCTGCTGCCTTACCACAGCGATCGGCAAATCCGCTCCGCTAAGCACCATCGTCTCCAAACGGCTGATCATGTCGATCGTACTGTTGGCATGCCCGGTTGAGAGAGAACCGTCATGTCCCGTATTCATGGCCTGCAGCATATCCAACGCCTCCCGGCCGCGGACCTCCCCGACGATGATTCGGTTCGGACGCATGCGCAAAGAGGAGCGGATCAAGTCCCTGACCGTTATTTCACCTCTGCCCTCCGTGTTGGCATTTCGCGTCTCCAACGAAACGAGATTCGGAACGGTAACGATTTGCAGTTCGGCGGAGTCCTCGATCGTGATCACCCGTTCATCCGAAGGAATGTATTGGGACAGTGCGTTCAGGAATGTTGTTTTGCCTGACCCCGTACCCCCGCTGATAAAAATGTTGTATTTGCTCTTAACGAGCGTCTGTACCCACTCGGCGGCCCCTTGCCCCAGCGCGCCTCTTTGGACCAGATCGCGCATCGTCATCGGATGATCGGGAAATTTGCGGATCGTCATCGTCGGTCCTTTCAGCGCGATCGGCGGCAGGACGATATTGACGCGGGAACCGTCCTTGAGCCGTGCGTCGACGATGGGAGAAGACTCGTTCACCACCCGGTTGACACCGGATACGATCGTCTGAATGATGTCTTCAAGCCGTTCCCTGGATTCAAAGCGGACCGGCAGCCGGGTCACCTGTCCATCCTTTTCGACAAAAATTTCATCATGTCCGTTGATCATGATCTCTGTAATTGTCCGATCGTCGACGAGCGGCTGGAGAACGTCCAGTCCCCGGAAGGAATCATACAAGCGGCGGACCCATTTCAACTTCTCCGCTGCGGTAAGGCCGGCCAACCGCGGCTCCTCAAGGACGCGGCGCTCAATATACGACATCAATTGTTCGTCTTCCAGCGTGGAGGTAACATCCAAACCCGAGCGGATTTCTCCTCTAAGAAGGGTAAACAGGTCGCCCTGAATCAAAAAGCTCCCTCCCTTCCCGAGCTCCGTCCTTCGTCGTGCCCAACATCCGGCAAAGCTTCATCACATCCCGCTGGTAGATCGGGGAATGCATGATCCCTCCCTGACGGTTCCCCTGAGCCCAAGCGGGAATCAAAGGGAGCACGGCAGCAACTTGAATGCCTTTTCCCGCGGAAAGGGCCTGGACCTCGCCCGAAACCCGGTTGGCCGCAAACAGCGTTTTGGCCATGACCGAGTTGAACAAGGAGGGTCGTGTTTTCTCCAAATGAGCAAGCCAGGCCCCCGTTTTCCTCATCACTCCCCAATCGTCCGCAACAAGCCAGATCAATTTGTCGCATTGCTCCATCATCGTTGCTGTTCGTTCGTGCGGAAAAGAATCGGTATCTACGATCACCGCATCATAATTCCCGCTGCCGGCAATGTATCCGATTAATGCAACGGCCTCCTTTCTGCCAACTTCCAGGAGCTCGTTAAAGTTATCGACCGGTGCAAACGTGTCGCAATGAAGCACCGAATGGCGGTAACAATAAGCCGTAACCGGGAGTTTAAGCTCCTCCTGACGCTCTTCCCCCGCTTTCAGATCATAAAGCAAGCGTGCAAGTCCCCTGGTATTCCCCTCCTTCCCGGCTGGTCTCGCCTCGCAAAGGACTTCGCTGTGGATGGTCTCCAGATTCAGATAGAAGACCCGTTTACCTTCCGAAGCCAACTGCCGGACCAAATGGAGAGCCAGCGTTGTCTTCCCGCATCCCCCCACGGCTGCCGTTACCCCATAGACCGGCGTCCTCCCCTCCGGCGGAGCAGCTCCCTCCCGGATCTCCCGAACCTTCTCGAAAACGGCGGAAAGCAGCAAGGGGAGCGGCTGATATTTGTACAAAGCTCCGCTTCCGGCAGACCCT
The DNA here is from genome assembly GCF_036864765.1 of Paenibacillus sanfengchensis. Taxonomy (NCBI): domain Bacteria; kingdom Bacillati; phylum Bacillota; class Bacilli; order Caryophanales; family Paenibacillaceae; genus Paenibacillus; species Paenibacillus sanfengchensis. Next base: position 333,096 of record NZ_JBAGJC010000003.1, read on the forward strand.
TGTTCCTCTTCACTGAGGCGAATGAATTTGATCCTCTCCCGACCGTCACGGCATACCGCTTCGATAAAAACGGCCTCCCCAAGAACAGCGTCAACCTGATTCCCGCATTCTTCCAAATATCTCACAAACGCCTCCGTCCGGCTAAACGCGGTAACTGTATATCCCCGTTCAAATTCACCGCTGCGGGCAAATTGAAGGAACGGTTCGATGTATTGCTCATCCTGGACGGCCAGCACCAGCCTTAAGGGCAAGAAAACTCACGCTCCTCTCACGGAACGAAAAAAAGCACCGCCCAAAAACCGATGTCTCGGTGTTTTGGACGGTGCTTCCGTTCCCGTATTCCTGAATTTTACAGTAAGAATAACACAGTTTTTTTCTTCGGACAAGTCCTATTTCCGATCCTCCAGAAATCGTGCTTTGATTTCCGGGGTGGGGAGCATACACGCCTCATCCTTGCCAAACCACTTGTAGCGATTTGCGGCAATCCAGCTGTAAACGGCATTGCGCACCACCGGCGGAACCACGATTAAAATGTATAGCAGCGGCCAGGGAAAGCGCAATCCCTTGGCAATACGCAGAGCCGCGGTCGAACGGGAATACATCCTCCCGTTTTCCAATAGAAGCATCGTATCTCCCGAACCGGGAAACCGGCCCGCCAGAAGCGTCCGCGCCGTTGAGGATTGAAGGGACGCGAAATGAAACCTTGCCCGGGGGTCGCGGCGGATAATAAACTTCACCGCCCCCTGACAAAGATGGCACACACCGTCAAAAAAGACGATAGCGGAGATTGCCTGATCATTTTCCACCTTGTTTCCTCCTCACCCTATATAGAGAAAAGCACGGAGCCTGTTAGCCCCGCGCTCACTATTCGCAACCGAATCGATCCATTATTCGGCCAATGCCTTGTCAATCCACTGCTCATCTGTAATTTGACGCTCGATATCGCCCGAAAAACTATCCATGCATTTGCAAATAAAATCTTTACGGCAGACCGGGCAAGGCGTTTTCTGCAAACGGCTAATATTGGTTAACCGCCATTCGGGAAAACGGTGGTAAAATACTCGGCACTCCGTTCCGTCGGCCAGCTTGACGATAAATTCGTACAAACCTTCTTTTTCATTGCTCCCAGCCTTGGTCACGTTCTCTACATTCGGTCTGTAAGACATGGTCATCACCCGTATTATCAATTTAAAAACCTGTTTTAGTACTTAGACATATTAATTAATTTTCATCCATGTGTCAACTTGGAAGGGGATGACATCCCTGATCTCCACGTTCCCTTACCCAAAAAAAGACTTCCCTGTTAATATGCCCAAGGAAGTCTTTTTTATTGAAGCGCATGGTCGCGCTATTCCACCAGATTCAATTTAACTTCGATATTTCCCCTCGTCGCCTTGGAATAAGGGCAGAAATCATGCGCCTGATGCAGCAATTCCCGAGCTTTGGCTGGCTCCACTCCCGGAAGCTTCACATCGATTTCCACGGCCAGCCGAAAGCCGCCGTCTCCCTCATCTTTACCGATGCTCACATGGTGGGTGACCTCTGCCGCTTCCGTCTTTACTCCGGCTTTCCGGGCCACATTGGCCAAAGCACTCGCAAAACAGGCTCCGTACCCCGCCGCAAGCAATTGCTCCGGATTAGTGCCATTCCCCCCTGCACCTCCAAGCGATTCAGGCATACTAAGGTTCAGCTTCAGGACCCCGTCCGACGTTTCCACCGTTCCGGTACGCCCGCCTTTTACCGTTGCTGTTGCCGTATACAATGGTTTCATGAAAGGACCTCCTTCATTATTCCGGCTACATGTTCCATTTAAAGCAATGCGCGGGACTTGAAACGCAGAAATTCAGCCTATTCCTTAATCTCCTTGAAGGAAGCGTCATAAAGCCGGAACATCGTTTTATAGCCGGATTCGTCAATCTTAATCCCCACATCAAGCCGCCCCGTTACTTGGAGCGGTTCTGATTTATAGCGGAGCTTGACGTCGTCTGGGACAAACACGATCATGATTTTATTCCAGTAGGTTTCATCCCCATTGTCAAAAGGACATTCCGCCCCAGGCTCCGGAATCAGCAAAAACCAGTTTTTTTCAAAGGACAGTACCTCACCCATAAATCCCTTAATAGTCACTGTCGAGCCGCTAAGATCCCAGAACTGTTCGGACGGGGTCGTCTGGTCTTCGCCGTCGAAAAAGCCGGTCCAGCTTATGCTTTGCGGACCCCGGTCGGTCTTCTTGGCGCTGATATCCAGTGTTTTCGGTGTTTTCGGTGTTTTCGGCACAGCGGAGGTTTGCTTGGTTTTCGGTTCGCCGTCAACCTGCTTGTTAACCTTTGTGTTATTCTCCCTGGGCTCCTTGTTAGCGGTATTTTGTTTTTCCGGCACCGTTTTTGCCGGCTGATCCCCGCTTACCGTTTCCGTTTTCGACGGTTGCTTCCCGCCTGAAGTTTCCGCTCTAGACGGGGTTTTCTTTGCGGCTTTATCGCCGCTCGATTTATCCTTAACCGGACTTTCTTTACCTTGTTGCTCTTCGTGTCCATTTTCCTGCTCGTTTTCTTTTGCAACCGTGCCCGTCTCCGCATCCTTCAGGGGATTATCGGGGGCTCTGGCTTCCTTCTGCGGCCCGTTGGCCCGCTCCTTATCCGGCGAAATCACCGACCTCTCCTCAGCCGTAAGCCCGCCTGTCGCCTCCGCCTGGGCAAAAGTGCCCGCGGCAGGGCTTGCGGGTTTGTTTTGCCCGCATGCTTGCAAAAGAACGGCCATCATTAACATCACCAGAGAAATCACTTTATGGTTCCTCATACTCTTGCTCCTCCTAAGCCTTAAAAAGAGTCAACGCGTCCATCCGGTACATCCGGAAAGCGGGTAACAGGGAAGCAGCCAATCCGGTGACCAGTGCTCCGACGGCAATTGCGGCATGATCCCCTGTAACCTGAAACGGGTCGATCTGAATGCCCGCATAGTTGAACACGGCCTCCTGAAGGAAATAAGCGGTTATGTGCCCGGCCAGATAGCCCAACAGAAGCCCCGTTGCCGTAAGAGCAAGCCCTTCCCCGAGCATCGAAGCCATGATATATCCTTTCGATTTGCCCAAAAGACGCAGCAGCCCCGCATCCTTGGTACGCTCGCCCGCAGCGGCCACCAGAGATAACAGGATCGTTACCGCGGCCAACATTACGCACAGCAGGGTGACAATTTCGATCAACTCCGATCCTCTGTCCACCAGGTTCACCACATCGGCTACCGCCTTGCTGGTGTACACAACCTGTATCCCGGCCTTATCTTCTAACGCATCCCTTAACTCTTGGCCGCTCAGCAGCGACTTCGGCTTCACCAACACGGCCGTGATCTCCCGATGTCCGCCTTCCTCGCCGTGGACTGCCCAAGCGTAATCTACCGTGGTAAATACAGCCCGGTCATCCGGAGTGCTCAATTTGGGCAATATTCCCGTAATCGTATACCGGAATTGTTCATGGGCATCTTGCTCCTCGCCCGCATGCCCATCTTCCCCTTCATGCTCCTCTTCATGATGTAAATCTCCCACCAATCCATGGGCGCCTGTGAAGGTGTCACCAACGTGAAGCCCCAGGGTTTCAGCCACATGGGCCCCAACGACGACTTCCCCTGTCTGCCGGTACAGAATGCCGTCCGATAACGCCCGGTCTCCGTACCGGGTCATGAAATAGCCCGCGTCGATGCCCACGATCGGAAATTCGTTAAAGTAATCTCCGGTGGTCATGGGAAAAGCCTGGTCGATCCCTTGATGCTTGCTTACCGCCTCCCATGCTTCTCCGGCTATATTGCCGGTTGGAGCTCCGACATGATAAAAGGTGTTAAGCACCAGTTGCGTTTCGCTGCCGGCTGCGCCGATCACAAGATCAAAGGGCCCGTATCCGTTTTCCGCCCCTTCCTCCACCCCCGCCTTGGACATGGAGAGCAAAAGGATAAATCCCACGGTTGCCGTTACCGACAAGATCGTTAGCAGCGATAAAAACTTACGGTGCAGCAGGTTTCGAAGCATGTAGCGCAGCAAGCTCATATCGCGATGTCCCCCTGTACCTGCATGTTTCGGTTCATTAGATTGATCTCGTGAATATGTTTGGAAACCGGGAAACGCTCGGCCATATTCAGGTCATGGGTGACGACCAAAAGCGTTTGCCGCTGGCTGTCGCACAGCTCCAGCAGCAGGTTGCCGATTTCGTCCGCGGTTTCCCAATCCAGGCTTCCCGTCGGCTCATCCGCCAAAACCAGTTCAGGCTCATGAATCAGCGCCCGAACGATCGCCACCCGCTGCTGTTGACCGCGAGACAATTGGGCGGGCTTGTGGTGTCCCCTATCCTTAAGGCCAACCCGCTCAAGCCACTCGGCGATGTTGGCCTGTCGGCTTTTCCCTTTCCTGGAGCCGGAGAGGGCCATTTGAATGTTTTCCCTTGCCGTTAACGAAGGGATGAGATAAAAATCCTGCATAATATAGCCGATATGTGCGGACCGATAGGTGTCCCGTGAAGCCTCGTTCATCTCCGACAACCGCTCGCCTCCGATGGTGATGACTCCCGAATCCGGCTTCATGATTCCGCTGATCAGATGAAGCAAGGTGCTTTTTCCGGAACCGCTCGGCCCGGTAATCGCGATTTGCTCGCCTTGGTTCACGTTCCATTCGGAGATGTCCAAGATAGGTATCGTCTTGCCCGCAACTTGAAACCGTTTCTTAACTCCGCGAATTTCCAGCATAGTATCCTCCTTCAAAATAAAGCGAACAGGAGAAAGGGGTTTCTCCTGTTCCTGTATGCCTTTTTAAAGTCTTTATTTCAATAGGATCCGTTCCGATAAAGCATCCCATTTCAGAGTCTTTCCGGTAAGCTCATTGAAAGCGCCAAGGGGCAGATACAAGGTTCCGTTATCCACCTCAACGGTATATTTTCCGTTAGCCTTTGCCGCTTTGCCGGCAAGATCGACCGAAATGGTCTTGCCGCCCGCGGTGAGCGAAGCGCTGGAGCCCTTCTCCTGATAAGTTCCCCCAAGCGCCTCGGTCAAGGCTTTAGCCGGGTACAGCACCTCTTTTTCCCGGTTGATTTTAAACTTCGGATAGATGTGGCGGGATTGAAGTTCCGCAGTGGCCTTCGCCAAATCAACACCGATGGCTTCCGCTCCGGCTACCGCAATTTCGGTATTGTCGACTTGGCCTTTTAACTTCTCGGCGATTGGCCCGTACGCCCAAACCCCGACATCCACGGCGGAATGGCCGTGTCCCGACCAGCCCACTAGGAGCCTCTTGGAAATAACGGCATTATAACCGCCTTCCCGTTTATAAGAGGAACCATCGCCATCTAGGATATATTGGGCTTCCTCATCGCTCAAATCTTTAATCCACGTGTTCTCCGCTACGATTTTCTTCACGTCCGCCAACGTTTTGGCTTCGTTTAAAGCGCTGACCAGATATTCGGAAGAATTCTTCTGCTTATCCCATAAATCGATATTGATCTCATAGATGTTGTCTCTGGACAAAGACAATCCGCCCGTTTCATGATCCGCGGTGACGACAACCGACGTATTTCCGTCCTTCTTGGCGAAATCGATCGCCACCTTAAACGCGGCGTCGAAATCCAGCGCTTCCTGAACCAAGGTCGGCAGATCGTTCGCATGCCCCGCATGGTCGATCCGTCCTCCTTCGATCATGATGGCAAAGCCATCCTCATCCGCGGAAAGCACTTCCAGCGCTTTGGAGGTCATCGCGGCCAGGCTAGGAGTTTCCGCTTTCCGGTCCGGTACGTAATCGACGTGGGAACCGCCGAACAAACCGAGCACCTTGGAATCTTTTGCCGTCAATGCCTGTAGGCTTTGGGCGTTCTCAATCACCTTGTACCCCTTCGCTTTAAATTCCGGAAGCAGGTTCTTGTCCGTACGTTTTCCCTTCTCCTCCTTGGTCACAAAGAAGTTCTTTCCGCCGCCGAAGAGCACATCCACCCCACTGTCCAAATATTGGGAAGCAATCGCATTTTCGTTGTCGCGGCTGCGGACATGCGAAGCGTAAACAGCCGGCGTTGCATGAGTAATCCGCGCCGTCGTCACGAGGCCGGTGGCCTTGCCGCCGGCTTCCGCCGCTTCAATGACCGAAGCAAACGGTTTCGAAACGTCTTCGTTGGATACGCTGATCCCGGCATTGTACGTTTTGTGTCCGGTAGCGAAGGCGGTTCCGGCGGACGCCGAATCCGTGACGATCCCGGAAACGACGGTGCCCCCGTCTTCGCCCCGGTCGGCGTACGTAGTCGCTTGCCCCACATAATAAGGATCGAGATTCAGCGATTTAACGCCTTTCACATATTGCTGGTAGTAGCGGGCAGCCGAAATTTGAGCCGGCCCCATGCCGTCCCCGATAAGCACAATCAGATTTTTGGAAGTTGTCCCGCCGGCAACAGCCCCCTTATTCCCGCCTTCTTGGGCAATCACCGCCGGACTTGCCGCGATAACGGCCAGAGCCATTCCGCTGACCGCAAGCCTTCTCCACAACTTACTCATTCTCTTCCCTCCTATTTGGTTTAAACTAAATCGAGTATAGTATCCAAAGATTAGAAGAATGTTAGAGAAGTGTTGATTGCAGGTAAAGCGAATAGACAAAAAAAGCCTCCGGAAATTTATCCGGAGACTTTCTGCATGACTAAGATGCGGTCGAGAGGACTCGAACCTCCACGGGCGTACGCCCACTACCCCCTCAAGATAGCGTGTCTGCCATTCCACCACGACCGCGCGGCAGTTCAAAAACGAACATTCTTATTATATCGGTGTGTTTACGAAATGTAAAGTGGAATTAATCCCCATCGTTTTCCTGTTGCCTGCGGTATTTGACAAACTCCAAATATTCCTGAATAAACGCGGCCTCGCGAGGGGTCAGCGGATAGCCGTATTCCCTCAGGATCTCTCCAATCTCTCTGCCGTAAGGCGCCTGATGCTCTTTGATCACGAAAGGCTGTTTTCCTTCTTGGCCGATCAGAAGCCAATCCAGGCTTACGTTAAAATAAGCCGCTATTTCAATCAGTTTATTCGTGCTGGGCGTGGATTTCCCGCGCTTCCAATCCCCCAGATTGCCGGTGCTGATGTTAAGGTCCTGACAAAACTGCTTTTTGGTCATCTCGCCAGCCTTTATAAGCGACTCGATTCGATCATAAATAGACACCTGCTCCGACCTTCCTTCAAAAGACGCAAATTTTCAAAGTTACGCATTTACGTACTTTATGATTGTAAAATGACGTATTTGCGTATATAATTAAACCAATCCTCATTCTTTCTATCACTAACCAATTATATCACAAAATTTCCATTAATTAATATGAGCTGGGAGTTGCGCCGTTAAAAACCTCCCCACCTCATTAGAGTAGGAGGGAAAGCTGTGAGTAGTCCATTTTTCTTATGGCAGGAAGTTGCCAACTGTCTCCCTATAAGCCTGGCTATCCTTGATCCTGAAGGAACGATCCGATTTGTAAACGATACCTGGATTCGCACGGCGGTAAACTACGGGCTTTCTCCGCTCTGGGATCGCCCGGGAATGAATGTAATGCAACATTTCAGTGACCCGACAACTCACTACTCTAAACCTTATATCCCCGAAATGATGGCCCGGCTGCAAAAAGTTCTTGATGGAACGCTCCCTTCCTTCTCTACGGAAATGCAGCCTTGCACCACCAGCAACCGCTGGTACCGGCTTGAAGCGGTGCCATTGCTTCAAGCCGGTACATCGGGGCTTAGCGGACTCATGCTACTTTATTCCGATATTTCTTCATATAAGGAAACCGAAGCCGCACTTCGCAAATCCGTCTCCCAAGCCGGCACACTCCACGGTTTGCTCCCGATCTGCGCCGTCTGCAAGAAAATTAAAGACGAGCGGAATCACTGGCTTTCCATCGAAGAATATCTTAAGGCACGTACCTGCGCAGATTTCACTCACGATATTTGTCCGGATTGCATCCGGTCCCACTATCCCCAATATTCGCGCATTTTAGACTCCAACGATTCCTAACGGGAATCAGTGGCTCAAAGTTGGGCACCCATTCTTCCTCATCCTTCTTATCTTCTCTCGAGTACAACAGCAAAACATATGCTCCATTGTAACATACCCCCTATGGGTTGACCTGAAATGCTTTTCATAAATTATACTCGATAGGGTTATTACTAGAGTATAGAGAAAAGAGGAGGAACCATCATGAAATTGATCGCCATTGATTTGGACGGGACTTTGCTGACCAGCCAAGTCAAACCGAGTGACGAAGGGATAGCCGAGATTGCCAAAATACTGAAGTCCGGTGAACATAAGGTCACCATCTGCACGGGAAGAGCGAGCTATGATGTGCGGAATTTGGTCGGTCTGGATGGCCTGCCCATGATCTCCTTTAACGGGGCGTCAGTCATTGACGAGAAAGGCCGCCTGTTAAACCAAACACCGATTGAGCGCAAAATTGCCGAGGAAGCGGTACAATACTTGCACGAGTTGGATGTTTACTTTGAAATTTTTTGTCCGGAAGCCATCTATTCCCCTTCCCGGGGCGAAGATAAATTGAGGGCGGAAATGGATGTCCTGCTTAGCGGAAATCCCGATATCGATCGGGAATTGCTGTGGAAGAGCGCCCTGGTCCAATTTGTGCAGTTCGGCATTCAACAAGTGGACCATCCCCAACAAGTGATGCAAACCGGCTCGCCTGTCTACAAGCTTCTTGTGTTTACTTATAATGAAGGCAAACTGAAGGCGATTCAGGAACAATTTGCCGATCACCCTTTCGTCCATACCACCTCCTCCGCCGATCATACCCTGGAGATCATTTCCGCCTCTACAGATAAAGGCCAAGCGCTGAAATTTCTCGCCGCACATTACGGTATCCCTCTGGAAGACACTGTCGTGATCGGAGACAGTTATAACGATATCTCCATGTTTAAAATCGCCGGTACCCGAATCGCTATGGGAAATGCGGTCAATGAGGTCAAAGAGCTGAGTTCCGCAGTAACCCGCAGCAACAACGAAAATGGCGTTGCCTATGCACTGAGGCATCTGTTATAACGCTCAAGGCTGAGGTTAATATCAACCACTCCAAGAAAAAATCACCGCCGATAAACACTATCGGCGGTGATTTCATTGAATATTCCCGTTCAAGAGGTCACAAAGCGCAGCAGTTCGCTAATCAAGGCGGGCAGGACAGAGACATGTCCTTCCTTGTCCACTTCCTTATAATTCACTGTAAGATGGGGGCCGGATTGCCGGAGCCTGCTCATAAACTCCCGGGCATCGCGGATCATGGACGCCTTCTCTTCCGTTCCGGTAATTAGAAGGAGTTCTACGGCGGATTCTCCAATGTCATTGATGGTCTCAACCGACTGCTCCATTAACGTGTAAAGCATGTGATTTTTCCACCAGATCGAGGGACTTGCCGCCGCGTAACGCTGAAAAGCCCCCTGCCTTGTAATCATGGCGTACAGAGTGACAAATCCGCCGAGCGAATGGCCGAACAACGTTTGCTTTGCGCGGTTAATCCGATAACGCCTTTCCATTTCGGGTTTGAGCTGCAGCTCCAAGAAATCAAGAAAATCATCCGCGCCTCCCGTTTCCGGCCAAGCCGTTCCTCCCGGGCGCTTCGGAAGCTCATGATCCTCGGCGTAAACCGTATAATCGCGGAACCTTTCGGCCGTAACCAGCGGTTCGTTGGAATCGTAGCCGATGCCGACGATCACGGCGGCCGGAATCCCATGCGGTCCACGCGATTGCAGCCTCATGGCTTCCGCCAGGGAACCGAATGAGGCGTTCCCGTCCAGGGAATACAGAACCGGGTATCCCTCGGCCGGAGGCGGGGTGTCCGGCACAGCCACGAAAATGCGGTATTCGCGACCCGTAGGATTCGCAGTCACGCTCCAAACCTCGGTTCCCGGGATTTGATAGCACGAGGTGTTCTCCTTGACTGCCTGCAATGATCCGGGAGTTGAACGGAACAACTGCTGCAGCGCTTCGGGAAATCTTTTCACCATAAACAAATCGTCGTGTGTCCCTTCAGGATCCCAGGCAAACGTCAATCGTTCTTTAGGAAATCCTTGCTTCACCATCAACTCGCAAAACTCTTTCCCGCACCGGACCATATGTTTCTGGACATTTGGTTTGTAGATGCCCTCACAGCCGCCTAAGGACATATATACAAGCAGATTCCGGTCCAGCCCATATGAATTTCCGACAAAATCGAGCACTCCCTGATACCAAAATGAAGGGGACAATAAACCTATTTTTCCGAACACGTCCGGCCTCCAGTACCCTGCGAACCAGGAAATCAATCCACCGAGCGAGCCCCCGATAATCCCCGTGGAACCCGCGTCCGGGAGCGTCCGATATTGCCGGTCGATATAAGGTTTAAGTACGTCCGTAATTTCATCGACGTATTTTCGTCCCATCCCGCCAAAGCCTGCGGAGGTCGGAGTTAAGGATTCCGCGGGCCACGGGGTGTATTCGTCATTTCGCCTTGCCGTTTCAATCCCGACAAATATCAATTCAGGCAATCGCCCCGATCGAAATAAATGCTCCAAATAATTGATGCAGTTCGTAAAAAGAAAGCCGCCGTCATGAACATACACGACCGGATAATGGCGAACGGTTTGCTCGTAAGAGGGGGGCAAGTACAGGAGCACTTCCCTCTCTCCTATTTTCAACTGATGAAATTTCTGCATCAGGACCTCCCACTGTTGGGTTATTTTCTGCTCCGGATGAGGAGATAAACAAAATAGGGAACGCCCAGTATGGAAATGACCACGCCTACGGCCAATTCGGCCGGCGCAAATACCGTCTTGCCGATCAGATCTCCGATGACGATCATCGCGATTCCGATCATGCCGCTGACAGGCAGGAGATGCTTGTGCTGGAGCCCCACCAACTGCCGCGCCAAATGGGGGGCGATTAACCCGACAAAACCGATCGCTCCCGCAAAAGCTACGCTGGCGCTTACCAGTCCGATACTGCATAACAAGAGCAGGTTTTTCTCCCGTTCCAAGGCCACACCCAGCCCCTTCACGTTCTCCTCGCTCAGTTGAAGCAAATCCAAGACCGATGACCGCAGCCAGACCACCGGCGGAATGACCAACAGCCAGGGCAGCGTAGCCGCAACAAACTTCCAGTTAGCACCATGCAAGCTTCCGGACAACCAGACCGCGGCCGCTTCAAAGTCCTGGGGATTCATTTTGAGCGAAACATACATCGTTACCGCGCCAAATCCGGTCCCCATGGCGATGCCGACAAGGATCAGCCGCTGGGGATCCAGCCGCCCCCCCTGCCTGGCGAAGACAAATATCGCAGCCATGGCGGCGAACCCTCCGGCCACTCCAAACAACGGCATGGTCATGACTCCGAGCCAATGGGTTAAATTTACGCTTCCTTGAACCAGAAACATAAACAAGACGACCGACATACCGGCGCCGGCGTTGATTCCCAGGACCCCCGGATCGGCAAGGCCGTTGCGCGTTATCGCCTGCAAAACACAGCCCGCTATTCCGAGGGCGAATCCGATACAAGCCCCCAAAATAATCCGCGGCAAGCGAAAATCAAAAACGACCAGATCATATTCCGGTTGGGGGTCGATTCGTACGATGGTTTTCACGATATCTTTTACCGATATGTCAAAACTCCCATAAGTTAAACTAAAGTATACCGCCACAAGGATGATCAGAAGCCCGCTGGCAAGGACGGCACCCGTCCTTCCGACCGTAGATTTACGCACGCTGCTCGCCTCCCCGGGTCTTGATCAAATACAAGAAAAAGGGAACGCCGAACAACGCCGTAACTACCCCAACCGGAGTCTCAAACGGAAAGTTGACAAACCTCGCAAGCAAGTCACAGCCCGTTAAAAACAAGCCCCCCAGCACACCGGATACGGGGACGATCCACCGGTAATCGGAACCGGAAATAAACCGGGCGATATGTGGGACAATTAATCCCACAAAAGCAATCTTTCCGGCCAAAGCCACGGATACGCCGGTTAAAATGACGACGGCCAGCATCGCCAGGCCCTTGACCAGCCAGACGCGAATCCCGAGACCCGCCGCCGTCTCCTCGCCCAGCGACAAAGCCGAAACCGACTTCGTCAATGCCAGGCTTAACGCCAGACCGGCCACGGCAAAGGGAATACTCAGCTTGATCATCTCCGGATCGAGTTGATGCAGCCGGGAATTATACCAAAAACTTAACTTTTGGGATACCTGAAAATACGATTGAATCGCATTCGCGACGCCGCTTAAAAAGCTCCCGATGACCGTACCTAAAATCGCCAAACGCACGGGGGTCATCCCCTTTGGGATCAACCAAGCCAGCCCGAACACCATGGCCGCACCGGCCGCCGATCCCAGAAGCGAACTCAGAATATATAGATTGGAGTGAGCGCCGGGCAATACGGCCATAACCAAAGTGACCGCAAACACGGAACCGTCCGAAACGCCCATGATGGAGGGGGAAGCCAAATAGTTCCTTGTAATCCCCTGCATCAGCGCTCCCGACACGGCGAGGAATGCCCCGATCAGCATGGAACCTATAGCTCTCGGAAGTCGTGAAGTCATGACGATTTGGTGGTCGACACGGTCTCCGTCAAAAGCGAACACCGCGCTCCATACCGTCTCCAGTGTCATCGGTTTCGCGCCGTAACGCGTTGAAACTAAAATAAGTAAAATAGCGGCTGCCGGAGCCATTAAAAGAATGAACGCCGGCAGCATTTTTTTCTGCTTCATAAATTAAACACGCCTTACATCTGCTATTTGGCCAAGCGGTCTACCGCCGCTTTCAAAAATTGTATTTTGCTGTATGAGGTGCCTCCTTGGATGAGAGGATCTACCGCGTTAATAAACAATTTTCCGTTTTTGACGGCGGCCACATTTTTCAAAATCGGATCGTTCTGAAATTCTTCAAGCGCGTTCGGATTCTCTTTATTTTCGTCAGGCGAGAACTGGAGGAAAATATAATCCGGGTTCATTTCGGCAAGCTTCTCCTTGGAAATCAGCTCCTGCGCCTTGGCCGCCTTCACCTCGGCCGGAACCGTTAGGCCCAAATCCTGATAAAGCACGGGATTAAAGAACACCTTCTCCGGATAAATATACAGCTCACCTACACGAATGCGCATCGCAAGCACCTTCGCACCCTTAACGGAATCAGAGAGCTTTGTCTTGGCATCCTCCAGATCGGCCTTGTATTTCGTAATTTCCTGCTCCGCCTGTTCTTCCTTGCCGCTCAGCTCGCCAAGCAGACGTAAATTGCTTTCCCAATCCGTGGATACGTGGGAATACGGAAGGGTTGGGGCAATCTTCGCCAATTGCTCCATCACCTCAGGCTTGAATTTGGTGCTGCCCAAAATCACGTCCGGTTTCAAGGATAGAATTGTCTCAAAATTCGGTTCGGTTTTCTCTCCCACGGACTTGGCTTCCCCCGTAATGGATCGGAACAGCTCGGGAAATTGACCGCCGACAGTGATCGCTCCCACCGGCTTGACGTCCAGTACAATGGCGTCCTCCATCGCTTCCACGGCTCCCGTAATGACAATGCGCTCGATCTTGGCCGGCACCTTGTATTCTTTTCCGAGATAAGTGATGGTTTTGGTTTCCGCTTGTTCGGCCGAAATGGCCGTTTCGGTCCCCGCGGGGGATTCGGCGGTCTCTTTCTTTTCTCCGCAGGCCGTAAATACAACCGATAAAAGGAATAACAACCCCACTACTGCCCATTTCGTCTGTTTCATGTCTTCCTTGCTGCCCCTTTCCATAAATCGAATCTATCTTTAAGATGATAATGATAATTATTATCATTAATATCGTAAAGAACCTTCCGCGAATTCGCCATGGATTATGGGCGGAAGTTTCATGGACTTTTATCGGAAAAGATGGTCGGCAGTTCATGGATCATCCGGTAGATCGCCTCCGGGGAATATTCCCGCCAGGGATAAGAAGACAGCATGTGCACCTTCCCGGCGCGAACCGCCTCCATGCCCAGCCACTGGGGAGATGACTGCAGCTTTGCCCAGTAAGCTAAGGTTGCCGTATCCTGCCGGACGAGCAAAAACAAATGCTCCGCCTGCAAGCCCGCCAGCGTCTCGAGCCCGATTAAACCAGCGGCGGGAGACGCATCTTCAGCGCCCAGCATCTCAAATAAAACCTCACGGAGGCCTCGCCCCTCGTTGATCCTCAGTTCTTCCAAATGCAAACGCAGGGGCAAAATGCGGGTACGGCCCGGCATTATATTTTTCAAGGTAAGGCGAATTTCCGTTTCTTTTGCGCAAAAAGATTCAAGCCATTTTTGGGCTTCCTTCCTTTTACCAAGCAAATCGGCAAGCTCCAAAAGCTGGGATTTCCATCCGATCTCTTCAGCTTTCATTTCATATACGGGAGCGATCTTCTCCAATTCCTCTTTCTCCCAAGCTTCCGTACCGGAGGAGCAAATAATGATTTCCGGCCGGGAAGCCGCGAGTCTTTGCAAATTCAATTGCTTATTATAGTTCTGCCGATAGGCGTCCAGATGAACCGGCACCACCGGTGCCAGGGCATGATAATAGGAACGGGACCATTTGGGATGGAGAGGCGCGGCGTAAGGGGTAATTTGCAGCGGCATTAAAAAGCCGAGAACGGAAGACGAGCCGTACACGGCAAGTTTGTTCTGTTTTGATTTGGAGTAGGCCGTCGGAGACAGACCGAACTCCTTTTTGAACTTCCGGCTGAAATAGAACTCGTCCTTATACCCTACCTGGTGGGCCACATCCCGCAGCCTCCCTCCCGTGCCAAGCATGAGCTGCTTCGCCTTATTCAAGCGAATTTGCGTCAAAAACTCCATCACGCTAGTTCCATACGTTTTTTTGAATACCTCCGCAAAATACTTCGGACTAAGCTCGGCGATGCCGGCTAACTGGTCCATGGTCAACTCATCGCCATAATGCTCCTCCATAAAGCTTCTCGCCCGTTCCAACGCCTGGGTTTTGTCGGTACCGCCGGGGTGAACCGATGCCGTCAGCATCCCGTACAGAAGTTCCTGAAAGTCCAGTTGGGCTCTCCAGCGCTTTAAGTTGTCCTTGTGATAAAATTGGTCATAAACGCAACGGCACAACGAAGCCGCCCGATCTTCCCAACCCGTAAAGTGGATAATCCTTTCCGTCAGCCCACCAGCCATCTTGACGTCCGCCTCGCATAATTCATGACGGAATTCATCATCTCCTTGATAGACGCTAAAATAAAAGACAACAGCGCTTACCGGCGTTTGCGATTCAGCTGAAATGCCGAAAGTGCTGTTTTTGGGACAAAAACAAGCGGACCCCTTGCTCATCCGTAAGGTCTGCTCATCCAACTCCAAACGGATCTCGCCTTCCAGCAATACAATCAAGGCCGGATGCATCGACAGCCGTTGATCCTCCGGTCTCTGTTGCTCTTTTATAATTTCAAGATCCCACAGGCGAACGGTCCAAGGACCATGTCCCTGTCGAAATCGACTCGGTTGCTCGGTTTTAAGATGAGTCAATACAAAAACCGCCTTTAATTGAGAATGATTATCAGCAATATCATATAGATATCATATCGCCGCTTCTGTGTCCATACTCCATGAAGTTCAGGGTTAGGAAATTAAAAAAACAGCCCCGATAACCGAAGTTACCGGGACTGTTTAAATTCATTAGGATGCGGTCGAGAGGACTCGAACCTCCACGGGCGTACGCCCACTACCCCCTCAAGATAGCGTGTCTGCCATTCCACCACGACCGCATATATGGTGACCCGTAGGGGATTCGAACCCCTGTTACCTCCGTGAAAGGGAGGTGTCTTAACCCCTTGACCAACGGGCCCTACTATCAACTCGCCAGAAGCGGCGACAAGAATGAGTATAACAGAAACTAGAATGCCTTGCAACAATAAATTTTAATAGTGTTGTTGTTCTGTGATAATGTCACCCTATAACTGTTCTGAG
Source organism: Paenibacillus sanfengchensis (assembly GCF_036864765.1). Taxonomy (NCBI): domain Bacteria; kingdom Bacillati; phylum Bacillota; class Bacilli; order Caryophanales; family Paenibacillaceae; genus Paenibacillus; species Paenibacillus sanfengchensis. The sequence continues at coordinate 349,024 of NZ_JBAGJC010000003.1, forward strand.
ATAATGTCACTATGGGACAGGAGACAGCTCCAACCTTTGCACTTCATGCTGCCATTGACGATGCGACAGGGATTGTTGTCGGTGCCGTCACACCATCTTCCTAACGAAGTTTATGCTCCTACGAACCCTCCCAATGAGATTTCTCATTCCTCTGCACAAAAAGAACCTCCCTGATTTAGAGGGAGGCTCTTTAATCGATGTAAATCAAAACGGAGAGAGAGGGATTCGAACCCTCGCACCGCTTACGCAGTCTAACCCCTTAGCAGAGGGTCCCCTTATAGCCACTTGGGTATCTCTCCAAGAAATGGCTCCCCGAACAGGACTCGAACCTGTGACAACTCGATTAACAGTCGAGTGCTCTACCAACTGAGCTATCAGGGAATATAAATATCGTTAGAACAAGTTTAAATTTATCATGTTTATGTAATCAAGTCAAGGTTTTGGCCGCAATTTTGACCTTCGATTATATTAGGTTGAACTAAAGAATTGGCGTTGGGCAAAGTTACAAAGTTATGAAATGGTTTCGAAGATAGGTTGCCAACACCCACAATTGTAGATATAAAGCGCCCCCGTCAGAGTCTACACATTAACAGGAAAATCTCCCGTTAATGTACCGCTCTTGGCTCTTGGATCGGATTTAGCTGGAAAAGCTCCAGCTATTTCGCGGCCCTATTGCCGTTATACACAATTTCAGGCGAATTAGCGGGAGGTTTTCCAGCTAATTCGCCTCTGCAGCCGCATACGCGCCAAATTAACGGGAAGAATTCCTTTTAATTCGAACCAAACCATGAGTTACAGGTCAAGAGTGTGCAAAGAACCCTTTACACCGCTGTCTAGTGTCCCATCAGACGTCGTAGTAGTAGGAGAAAATGAGAATACGCCGCTTCAACGGTTGTCTGACGGACACTATAAGTTAAATAATTTCCTTGATTCTTGTTAGATCCCCACTGCAAAGAGCATCCAGGTTATCAAAAATTTTTCGGGCAGGCCAGTCCCACCATTTCATGGAAAGGAGGTATTCGATAAGTTCGTCATCAAATCTTTTTCTAATCGATTTGCAGGGATTCCCACCTGCTATATGGTAAGGAGGGATATCTTTTACTACGACTGAATTGGCCGCAATGATGGCTCCATCACCAATGTGCACACCGGGCATGACGGTAACATTCTGACCGATCCACACATCGTTTCCAATTACCGTATCTCCTTTAAGGGGTAAGTCTGCCAGTGTTGGAGTCGACTTTTCCCAACCATTGCCCATAATGTTAAATGGATACGTAGTGACGCTGGACATTCTGTGGTTTGCACCATTCATGACAAATTCGATGCCCTTTGCGATTGCGCAAAACTTCCCGATTCTCAACTTATCCCCAATAAAATCATAATGATGGGTGACATGCTCTTCAAACTTTTCAGCACCGTCAATGTCGTCATAGTAAGTGTAGTCACCGACAATTATATTGGGTCGAGTGATTACGTTTTTAATATAACATATGCTTTTTATCTGCTTATTTGGGTAGATTGCATTAGGATCGGGTCCATATCGCATATAAAAATCCCTCCTTCGATGGTTTTGATATTTTATTATATCTCATTTCTGCGATTGATTTATGGAGTAAGTTTCGCAGGATTTCTCCAAAAATAAAAGAACCATCGTCTCCATGAAAGGAACCGTGGTTCTTATATTTTTGCTTGTTGATGACATCCTGCTTCGTTTTTGTCTTTCGGGTTCTCAAATCCGCAAAAGCGAACGGGCTGCGCCCGAGTTCCGGGCTTCTTTTTCCCTCCCGAATCAGCTTCTGACGGATTTTTTTGGCTTTCGATTGGGCCATTCTTAGTTCACTCCTTAAATATATTGAGCTAAGTATAGCATAAGCATACCGCTTAAAGAACATTTAATCGCAGCACACCGGCGCATCTTCCGCATCTGTACCTGGCCGGATCGACCTTCCGCTTTCGCAGGTACTCCATCCCGCACTGAGAACAAATCAATTTATATCGATAAGGGAGAACTTTTCGCTTGGCGGCCCCGGGCAATCCCTGGCAGTAGCGGCTCCCGCCCACCCGTGTCAATAGACGCTTAAAATCGGGATCGCGATGCTTGTAACCTTTACCGGACAAATGCAAATGGTAATGGCACAGTTCGTGCTTAATAATCCGCTCAACTTCTTCCCTGCCGTGAACTTCCAACTGCGCGGGATTGATCTCGATATCATGCGATTTCATAAAATATCGCCCTCCGGTTGTCCGAAGCCGCCGGTTAAAGCTCGCCTGATGCCGAAATGGAAGGCCGAACGAATCGAGAGATATCTGTTCCACCCAGGTTTGCAGTTGTTCATTGGTCATCGGCTTGTCCTCTTTTCTGCCCAAAGTCGGGTTCCCCCATTCAAGGTTATCACTTGAATTTTAACTTCGCCTTACGCTACACTGTCAAGTAGGATACAACAAAAAGGAGATATCGTACATGGCCCTTATGAGATATGTCATTCTGCAGCAGGAACAGAATTTGTTATTTGTGGAAATGCCCCGGGATTATGCCTATCAACTCAGCGCGTTAAACCTGCGTTTGAATAAAGAAATCGACAAACTGACGGCCAGTAAGGTTCCTGCCCTGCCGATCGCGGTAGCGGAATGCGACAACCTGGATTTGCTGCAGGAATCGCTGCAGATTACAAGCGGACTGGATTATATCAATGACCTGGAAGCGGCTTTCTCGGCCATCCGCGAGGAAAATTACCCGCTGATCTCCCTTTTGACGGAAATCCGGGCATTACAAGCCCAGCTTGAACAGTGGTACGAGGAGGAAGGAATAGCCTGACGATTCCTTTCCGGCTGGACCTGCACGGTTTCCGGCGTTCTCCCATATGCTACCTACAAAGGGTGCCCGAGGAGGAGATCGTGTTGCCTAAATGGCTCAGCAACCAGATAATGCGCGCCTTTCACAAGCGCGACCGCCGACAGATTCGTTTGTTGAATGATTGCTGGTTTTTCTACTATAACCGCCGGGACGATAGCGGTACGGATCATGGCCTGCAATAAAGTCTATCTCCCCGCGAAGAACCATTTCGCAAAGCGAAAGCCCGCCAACATTGGCGGGCTTTGTTCTTGGTAACCGGTGCTGCTTCCCCCTACTCCACGCATGTATGCAGTACGTTAACCCTGTGATTCCAAGCACAGCCCGACCTAATATATCCCCAGGTTCCAGTAATTTGACATGAAACTCTTGCATAGCTTTCTACCCTTGTTCTATCAAAATAGAGGAATATGCCCGGTCGATGGCGAATTATTCCTATCGACAACATTAACAGGATTGCATCCCCAAATTTGTAGTGTGAACCACAAAATATGCAAAAAGTCTCGGTAGCAGTACTTTGATACCAAAGTAAAAGCAGGAGGAAAAACAGTGAAAAACCTGCAGTTTCTGCGTAATTTCCCTTTCTTTGAGCATCTGGAGGAAGCGGACCTGGAAAAAATCGTCCCGCTGTTCATGACCAGGACCTATGAAAAAGGAACACTACTTTTTCTGGAGAATGAGGATGGCGAAGAGTTATTTCTGATTCAATCGGGAGTCATCCATATTTATAGAAATGATGAGAACAGGGAGATTATTTTGGCGGTGCTCCGGGAAGGCGACTTTTTCGGGGAAATGGCCCTGTTGGAAAGCGGGCAGACCCGCTCGGCATCCGCCCGCACGAGCGAGAAGTCGGTGCTCTGCATTCTGAAGCGGCGGGACTTTGTCGAGATGCTGAAGGTAAACCCGCAGATTACGTTAAAAATATTGGGGACCGCGCTTACCCGGCTCCGCAAAGCCAACGAACAAATCCTTGATTTAACCCTGCTGGATGCCAGGGCAAGAATCGTTCGCACGCTGCTCCGTTTAATGGATGAGCATGGGCGCCGCAAAACGGACGGAATCCAAATCGGGCTAAAGCTGACCCATCAGCAAATTGCCGATATGTCCGGCACCGTGCGGGAGACCGTCACCAAAGTTATGCTGGACCTGCAAAACAGCGAATATATTTCCGTCGATAAGAAAATCGTGCTGGTGCGGGATCTTGATGGGTTGAAACAATCCGCCGGCCTGTAGCCGGCGCGTCAACATCTATCGCCTGTTAAACATATCGGGGAAGCTAACCATTGAATTATTTATAAAAAACCGGACAGCATGCGCTTGTCCGGTTTTTTTCATTTTTATTGAGCCGCCATATTGGGGTTCCGCATCGTAAGTCCGACGCGCCCCTTCTTCAAATCGACATTCAGTACCCACACGGTCACATTATCCCCTACGGATACGACATCCATCGGATGCTTGACATATCCTTCGCTGAGCTGTGAAATATGCACCAGCCCGTCGTTTTTGATCCCGATGTCCACGAAAGCGCCGAAATCGATGACATTGCGCACGGTCCCCTGCAGCTCCATGCCCGGCGTTAGGTCCTCGATTTTGAGCACATCGGTGCGGAAGATCGGCAGCGGCAGCTCTTCGCGCGGGTCGCGTCCCGGACGCTGAAGGCTGTCCAGGATATCGCGGAGCGTGGGAACCCCCACCTCAAGCCGGGCCGCCATCGCTTCCGCATCGACCGCCGCCAGTTTGGCGGCCAGCTCTTTGGAGCCGATTTGTCCCAAATCGACGCCCAGCTCCGCGAACAAGCGATTCACCACTTCATAGGACTCGGGATGAATCGGCGTTTTGTCCAGCGTATTCCGGCCGTCGCTGATCCGCAAAAACCCGATGCACTGCTCATACGTTTTGGCGCCGAGTCGCGGCACCTTTTGCAGTTGCTTCCGTTCGACGAACCGTCCGTTCTCTTCACGGAACTTGACGATATTCTTCGCCGTCGTCGCGTTAACCCCGGATACGTACGAGAGCAAAGACGGCGAAGCCGTATTGACGTCGACCCCTACATGGTTGACCGCCGATTCCACGACGGCGGTCAGGCTCTCGTCCAACTGCTTCTGGGAGACGTCATGCTGGTACTGCCCAACCCCGATCGCCTTCGGCTCGATCTTAACGAGCTCGGCCAGCGGGTCCTGCAGCCGCCGGGCAATCGAAACCGCGCTCCGCTCGGCCACATCCAGATCGGGGAATTCCTCCTGCGCCAGCTTGGATGCGGAGTAAACGCTGGCCCCGGCCTCATTGACAATCAAATAGGCCAGCTCCTTGTCTTTCCGTTCGGCGATCACCTCGGCGACGAACTGCTCCGTTTCGCGCGAGGCGGTCCCGTTGCCGATCACGATCAGCGAGACGGCGTACTTGTCGATCAGCTCGCTGAATTTGGCGGCCGCCTCCCGCTTCTTGTTGTTCGGCGGCGTCGGATACGTCACCGCGACCTCCAGCAGCTTGCCCGTGTCGTCGACCACGGCCAGCTTGCAGCCGGTCCGATAGGCCGGATCGACGCCGAGCACGCCTTTGCCGCGGACGGGCGGCTGCAGCAGCAGGCTGCGCAGGTTCCCGGCGAAAATGGAGATGGCCTGCTGCTCGGCCCGTTCCGTCAAGGCGCCGCGAACCTCGCGCTCGATCGAGGGCGCGATCAACCGCTTGTACGCGTCCTCAACGATGCTGCGAAGAATGCCGCTTACGGCGGAGTTTCCTTTAATCCAGCGCCCTGCGATGTAGCGGTGAATCGGCTCCGCATCCACCTCCAGCGTCACTTTAAGGACATCCTCCCGTTCCCCGCGGTTCATCGCGAGGATCCGGTGGGAAGGCATCTTCTTGGCGGGCTCCCGGTAATTGTAATACATCTCGTAAACAGATTCCGCCTCCGGCGATTTGGCCTCCGACACCATCATCCCATGATCCATCGTGTATTTGCGAACCCAGGCGCGGATCGCCGCCTCATCAGCTATCGTTTCGGCGACAATGTCCATTGCGCCCTGAAGCGCTTCTTCCGCCGTCTGGACGCCTAGGTCGGGATTCACGTATCGGCCTGCTTCGGTCAGCGCATCCCCCTGCTTGGGCTCGGATTTCAGCCATTCGGCCAGCGGTTCCAACCCTTTCTCTTTGGCGACACTCGCTCTCGTTTTGCGTTTTTGCCGGTAAGGACGATACAAATCCTCCACTTCCTGCAGCTTGACGGCTTTCCGGATCGACGCGGCCAATTCGTCCGTCAGCTTCCCTTGTTCGGCAATGATCCGCAGGACCTCCGTCTTCCTATCCTCCAGATTACGTAAATATTGCGTGCGTTCCTCAATCTCGCGTAGCTGGTTCTCATCCAGCTCTCCGGTCATTTCCTTCCGGTATCGGGCGATGAAGGGAATTGTGTTCCCTTCGTCCAGCAGCGAAATGGTCGTGCGCACCTGTTTCTGGGACAGCGAAAGCTCCTTGGCGACCTGCTGAACGATCAATTCGCGGTTCTTCTCTTTCCCGCTTTGTTCCTCTGCCTGGACGGCATCCGATTGCAATTGTGACAATAGAATCCCTCTTTCATTCAAAAAATGACTGTGTCTAGTATTATCACAGACTTCCCCGGTCTTTTCCACCATCAGATGAATACGCGGCCCCATAGAAAGCAAAAAACACCGTGGCTGGGTAAAGCCGCGATGTTCTCCGCGAATTCATTAAAAGTTGCTGTAAACATTTCCGCTACTCACCGATGCAAATGCAATGAGAGCGAAGACGAGAATCAATAAAATGATGCCGTACAAAGCGGTGCCGACGATGCCGCAGACCAGGCCGGCAATGGATAATCCCTTGCCCTGTTCCCCGGTCTTCTTCAATTCTTTGAATGACAAGCTGGCGAATACAATGGCCACAATCCCCAGGAGAAAGCCTATATAAGGAATCACGATGGACAAAATGCCCATGACGAGAGACGCGATCGATTTGCCGTTTGTTTTGGCGGGTACCGGCGGATAACCGGGCGGGTAATTGTTGAAAGTAGTGTATTGATACTGATCTTGCGGATTTTGATCCATGAAGAAGCCTCCTCAAAATTACTGCAGTGTTCGCATTGCTAGATCTCCTTGCTTGGGAAAAGCTTTCCTGCCCTCACATAAGCCCCAAAAAGTCCAGATAATAACATTGTACTCTATCCTCTGTTTTGGTGCCAACCTTATTTTTACACGATGATGAATACCATAAAGTAACTTTTCAGTCTTCTTTCAGCTTCACTTAAGAATAGATTCAACTTGAACCCTTAATATGAGGGATGCCCTAATATTAAGGAAAGCTGGAGTGATGGAATGAGAACAAAGAGATGGCTATGGATTGGGTTGGGGTTGGTTATCCTTGCCGCAGTCGCTATAATTGTTGTTTTTAACTTACCGGATAAAAAAATGGAATTGCCCGCCGCCGTCCAAAGCACGGCCAAGGCGTCTATCGGCGATATTGCCGTCAGCGTTTCCGGCTCCGGCTCGGTAATCTCCACGGATAGCGAAACGGTGCGGACCAAGGATGAAGGAAAAGTGAAAAAGGTTTTCGTCGAAGCCGGTAACGTCGTCAAAAAAGGACAGGTTCTGCTCACCTTCGAATCGAATGATCTCACCGAGAATCTCGAATCGCAGCAAAGAAACCTGAAGTCGCAGCAGTTGGATCTTCAGGACTTGCAGGAACAGTTTAAGCAAAAGGTCGCAGACGGCGGAACGGAAGAAGAGCTGACCTCCATAAAAAAATCGATAGCCAAGCAAGAGTTGAATATCCAAAGCACGGAAACAGAAATCGCCTCGATCCGGGAGGACATGGCAGCCCCGGAGCCGCTAACCTCTCCGATTGACGGAACCGTGACAAGCGTTAACATTACCGCCGGGGAACAAGCCAAAACCGGTACCGAGTTGTTCGTGATCAATAACTACCAGGACCTTAGCGTGGCGATTCAGGTGGATGAGCTGGATATCCCCAACGTGAAGCCGGGAATGAAGACCACCGTTCAAATTGATGCGTTGCCCGATCAGACCTTTGAAGGCGAGGTTTCGGAGATTGCCGACGAGGGTGTCGCCTCCAATGGAGTCTCCTTGTTTGACGTAACGATTAAGCTTCTGAAGGCCGAGGGGATTCGTGTCGGAATGTCCGCGGAAGCTACAGTTATTCTTGAGGAAAAAAAGGATGTATTGACGCTTCCCATTGAAGCGGTTCAACAGCGGGGTGAAAAATACATAGTCCTTCTTCCTTCTGCCTCCCCGGCCGCCGGAAGTACCGAACAGGAACAGACGAAGACAGCCGAGCCGGCGGATTCCGCATCACCGTCCGGCAGAAAGGCGGGCGCTCCGGCAAATGGCAATATGAAGGAGATTGAGGTCGGGGCGCACAACGAAACCTTGATTGAGATCGTCAGCGGCTTGAACGAAGGGGACGAAGTCGTAATTCCTACCGTACGGTCATCCGGCAATTCGACAGCCAACCAGCAAGGAGCTATCCCCGCCGGCGGGATGGAGGGTTTCGGAAACGGTGGCGGACAAATGCCCGGAGGGGGCGGCATGGGCGTAATGCCTGGCGGCGGAGGCGGGATGCCTCGTGGCGGCGCTTCGAGCAGCGGGGGCGGCGGAGGTGGAAGGGAATGATGACTTCGCCGCAACCGCTGATCGAGGTGGAGCGTTTGAGCCACGGCTACATCATGGCGGGGGAGAGAATGCCGGTTTTGCAAAATATCTCCTTTCGCATTCATGACGGTGAATTCGTAGCCATTATAGGTCCGTCCGGCTCCGGAAAATCGACCCTTATGAACATGCTGGGCTGTCTGGATGTCGCCGATGAGGGACATTACATCCTGGACGGGCAGGACGTCCGGAAGTTATCCGATAACAAATTGGCGCAAATCCGCAATGAAAAAATCGGTTTTATCTTTCAGCAATATAATTTGCTGCCGAAGCTCTCGGCCTATGAAAATGTGGAGCTGCCTCTTGTTTATCGGAACATGCCGCACCGGGAAAGAAAAAAGGCGGTCGAGGCATCACTGCAATTGGTCGGCCTGGAGAACCGGATGCATAACCGCCCCTCCGCTCTATCCGGCGGTCAGCAGCAGCGAGTCGCCATCGCCCGCGCCATCGCGGGAAATCCCCCGATCTTGTTGGCCGACGAGCCTACGGGCGCGCTCGACAGCAAAACCGGTGCCGAAGTGATGGAGACTATAAAAAATTTAAACCGGAAGGGACATACCATCATTATTATCACGCATGACCTTTCCATCGCGGAGCAGGCGAAGCGGGTCATCCGGATCATGGACGGCAAGATCGTCGAGGATCGGGGGGCTGCGGTGTGAACCTGTACCAAAGCATCAAAATGGCCCTAAAAAGCATACTCGGGAACAAAGTCAGGTCATTTCTGACGATGTTGGGCATTATTATAGGTGTATCATCCGTGATCACCCTGGTTTCCGTCGGTCAGGGCACCACTTCCTCGATCACCGAACAGTTGGAGGGACTCGGAACCGATCTGCTCACCGTAAATATCATGGGCCGGGGGGCGACGACTTCCCTAACCTACGAGGAGGTCAAGAGTCTGACCGGGATCGAAGGCATTAAGACGGTTTCTCCGGTCATTAACGGCTCCGCTACCGTAAAAAAGGGAACGACCAACGATACGTATACAATTGAAGGAATAACCCCTTCCTACGAGGACGTTAAAGACTTCCACGTTCAGGCGGGCCGTTATATACTCGATATCGATAATGAATACCGGATGAAAGTGGCGCTGATCGGCACAGAAGTGGCCGCCGATTTCTTCGGAACCGACGATCCGGTCGGACAAACGCTGCAATTAAACGGCTCGAGCTTTACCGTTGTCGGGCTTTTGGAATCGATCGGCACCAGCGCGACCGAGTCCAATGACGACAAAATTCTGATTCCTATCACGACGGCGGAGCGATTTATGCAAACCCGGGGCATCCGTTCGATCACGGTTCAGGCCGAATCGACCGACCTGGTCGAGCGGACGCAGACCCGGCTAGAAGCGTGGCTGGACGAAAAGTTCAAGTCTGCCGAGAACGCCTACACGATTTTCAATGCCCAGGAAATGATGGATACGTTGAACTCGACCACGCAGATGCTGTCCATGGCGCTCGGCGGGATCGCCGGGATCTCCCTACTCGTAGGCGGAATCGGAATTATGAATATCATGCTCGTGTCCGTGAGCGAACGGACGCGGGAAATCGGAGTCAGGAAAGCGATCGGGGCGAAAAAACGGAACATCCTGCTGCAGTTCATGATCGAGTCCACCGCCCTGAGCAGCTTCGGGGGCTTGATTGGCGTAGGCATCGGATACGGGGCTTGCGCTTTGATCAGTGCTTATTCGACATTGAGCGCCAACGTTTCGGTCGCCGTTGTGCTCGTATCCTTTGGCTTCTCCTTATTCATCGGCGTCGTTTTCGGCATGATTCCGGCCAATAAAGCCGCCAAGTTGAGACCGATCTATGCGCTTCGGACCGATTAATCGAACGATAAGGATAATGCTGTACGTACACATCAATAAAGCGGTGGTTTCTCCTTACCGGATGAAACCACCGCTTTATTTTCGCTGAACATTTCGTTCACGCCGTAAGACGGATGCATGCAATCCACGAACACTGCGTCCATATTGTAGGATAAAAGTAAAAACGCCCCGAACGTTATGTTCGGAGCGTCCGACCCAAGCGGGAGAATCGTCTTCCCGCACGGTATGTTCAAAAGTCGATTAAGCCGAGACTGATAAGCAAAGCGTCGTTCACTTTCTTCATCGTCTCATCGTCCAAATGCGTTATTTTATCGGTTAATCTTTGTTTGTCAATCGTGCGGATCTGTTCCAGCAAAATAACGGAATCCCGATCAAACCCATGCGTTGCCGCCTCGATTTCGACATGTGTCGGCAGTTTCGCCTTTTGGATTTGTGCGGTAATGGCAGCAACGATCGCCGTCGGGCTGAATCGGTTGCCGATATCGTTCTGGATAATAAGCACCGGTCTCACCCCGCCTTGCTCAGAACCTACTACAGGGGAGAGGTCTGCAAAAAAAACGTCGCCGCGCTTAACGATCAATAGTTACACCCCGCTTACTAGGCGGTCCAGAGTGCTGTCTGCATCTTCCTCCGCATGGAATGCTTCAGAGGCCATGGACAGATTGATCTTAGCCATCTCCATATAGCCCCGCTGCATCGACTCGCGGATAAACCGCTTCTTCCGCTCGTTCAGATACAGCTTCATTGCCTGCCTGATCAGCTCGCTGCGATTGGAATTCTCCATCGCCACGATTCCATCCACTTCCTGCAAAAGATGATCCGGTAAACTAATCATGATCCTTTTGGTGTTATGCATATTGGCCATCTTTAACTTCCACCCCCAAAACCTTGTCGACCCTGATCCCTTGACCCTGTGATACAGTATAGCATTATCCAAGGAAATATATACAAAGAAAATATATGCCGCGAGTATATCAAGTATGCTGCATATCATTATAAACAAAAATGACATTACCGTACATACCTGATCATTTCCATGTTTACTCATTCGCTAGCCTAGGCATAAATTCCTTCACCTGGGAAAAAAGTTTTGTAGGTTTTTGTCGCCCTGTGTGATTTTTAGGTCGATAGAGGGTTGACCAGGACATCAGGTTCCCCTGTGCGGGTGTATAACCGCGGAACCCGATGAGCCAGCATGCATATCAGCTCGTAGTGGATAGTTCCAATCGCGGAGGCCAGTTCATCCGCGGATATTTGACCCCCGGATTGCTGACCGATGAGTACAACCTCCTCGCCGGCTTGGATTTCTTTGGCTTCATCGGCCAAAGGTTCTAGCGACACCATACATTGGTCCATACAGATTGTTCCGACAACAGGAACGCGGCGTCCGCGTATCAATACTTCCGCCTTGCCATCCAGCATGCGGGAATACCCGTCGGCATAACCGATCGGGAGCGTCCCGATCCGTTCCGCCCGTCTCGTCACATATTTCGCCCCGTAACTGACCGCGGAGGCCGGCGGCAGCGTTTTAACCCATACCACGGCGCTCTTCAGGGACAGGATCGGTTTAAGCTTCACGCTTTCATGACTGACTTGCTCGGACGGATATAGCCCGTATAAAGCGATGCCGACTCTTACCATTTGGCAAGAAAAGTCCGGTAAATCGATGGCGATGGCGCTGTTGCCCGTATGTATAATCGGGATTTGGATTCCAAGTTCCCCCAGGGCGGACACCACGTCCTGAAACCGCTGATACTGCTCCAATGTATAGCTTTTGTCTTTTTCATCCGCCGTAGCAAAGTGAGTAAACAGCCCCTCAACTTCCAACTGCGGCATTGCGAGCGCTTGACGAATGTAGGCAATCGCTCCTTCCCCGGGAAGCAAACCAAGGCGTCCCATACCGGAGTCGATCTTGATATGGACCTTTAGCTTATGCGGAAATTCGGAAGGTTCGAGCGCCGAGATCGCCTCAAGCACTTCTGCGCTGAATACATTCAGCGTAATGTCGTGCTCCCATGCAGTTCTTACGCCATGCGGAGGCGTGTATCCAAGTACGAGAATAGGCAGTTTGATCCCCGAACGCCGGAGTTCGAGCGCCTCATCCAAAAATGCTACGCTGAGGTAATCCGCTCCATAACGTTCAAGTTCGCGCGCGATCATGACGGCGCCGTGCCCGTAAGCGTTAGCTTTAACGCAGGCCAAGAACTTCATTCCGGCCGGCAGATTTCGCCGCAGCTCCGTGTAATTGGAATACAGTGCATCCAGGTCTATAACTGCTTGGGTTGGCCGATACTTCACTTGCACTTTAAGTCACCTTCTCTAATGATTGAAAGTCCATGCTCAAACAATACACTAATCGTAATGTTCCCGGGAGCGGCTGTCAAATCTATCGGAAGGCGAAATGAAGAAAGAGGCGAATAGACGGGTCAGGGTAACTTTTTCCATCTCCCCAACAGCCGAAAATCCGCCTGCTACTATTTCCTTATTTACCCGATTGATCCTGCATAGAAGCGGCGATTTTCACCATCTCCGACACAGGCAAATTGTCGCTGGTAATCCGGAATTCCAACCCGTCCACGGTCCATGTCAAGGTTTGAAGTTCTTCGCCGGTGAGAAGCCCGGCCGTAAACCCGAGATCGATCACTTCGCCCGGGACGAGAGATGTCGTACGATCGGGAGACCGGGATTCGGAAAGCGTAAATTGGTATGCACCGTCATAACGCAGCAGCACCATGCTCCGCTCGCTGTCCTCCACAATCTTATCGTCCTGAGGCACAACACCGTCAGGCAGGTAGGTGGGGATAATGACTCCAAACGGATCGGACAACGCCGGAAGCGCCTTCTCCGCCGTTCCGTCTCCAGCTTCCCCTGCGGCCGCATCCGTTGAAGGCTGGTTGTCCTCGGCCTTCTCCTCGGGAGTCTTTTCCACCAACATCCCGTTCTGATCCACTTCCAGCAGTGTTCCTTGAGCGTCCTTAGCCGCGGTATCCAAGTTATGCTGCATATCGAAAGAATTGCTGTCGAATTTGGTGTTAAAATCGAACTTGTCGAATTTGACCTCGACGACGACCTTCGCCTGGGCATCGGAAACCTGCACCTGTTTCGGAGCGTAGTTCTCCTTCGCCAACCAGATTTTTTGCCGTACGAGAGCATGCGTATTGTAGTTGGCGGCCACTTCAAATACATAGTCTTCCTTATCGGCGACGAATTGACGCGCGTTGTCGCTCAGAATGCTGCGCACCAAGGTTTGGTACAAGTACACCTGACCCTGGTTTTCCGGCCAATCGCTTTGAAACCGGAAGCTCTTGTTCAAGCTGGGCGTAAGGACGTATACTCCCTGCTCGTTCCGAAGCACGATCTGGGTCACATCCTTTTCCGCATTGGTGAGGGCGATCCGGTAAAAGGACGGGTTTTGGTACCACACCTCGACCTTGTACTCCTGGGGCTTGTCACCGGTAAACAGTGTCATGGTCCCCGAACCCTGATAACTTTCCAATTTGGTAACCACTTTGTCCAAATCCTTGACGACGCCGGCGGCATCTTTTTTCCCGCATGCGGCAAGTACGATGCTTACTACGATTAATATCGTCAGCATCCTTGCGATCCGACGCATGAGATCATCCCCTCTGCAGTTTGATTTCCTAAACTGATACATGTCTATGAGAGAACTTGGCCGATTATGCAGACGAGTTCCGGCTTGGCCTGCCGCCGCGCACACACGCTAAGATAGCTTGACGGTCCGCGGCGGCTATCGACCGGGGCTCCATCGACCGGGGTGGCCACCACCCGCAGCGGCCCCGCGGCCTAACCGGACGCTATAGTCTGCCTCAAAGAGTGTGAGTTGGCCGATCGGACACTAAACTCGTTTATCGATGCAAAGCCCCGGCCGAAAATGAACCCGGCCGGGGCTTTGCAAACCACTAAATTTATAACCTGCCTAATCTCCTGCGTCTTGGTCTTCCTTCCAGCAGCAATATCGCCAGCAAATCAAACAGAACCAGTGGCAAAATGACCGGAGCGAAAGTGGCATGGGCCTTACTGCCCTTGGGATGGACCGATTTCGTTCTCAAGTACAGCTTGCCGCCCTTCACCTTTTCGACAGTGCCGTATAAAACCGCTCCGGTTCTGGTTTTAATCCGCACCCGTTTCCCGACATAGCTGCGGGCTCGTTTCGTTATTGCCGATAGCGTCAAGGTTCTTCACCTCCTCCGGATCTCGACACAGTATACGCGTCAGACCGGAAGAAGGCCTGGGCCACAGATTAGACAATTCGCTAGGATGGGAACAGGCAGACGGACGATAGATGGCTTTCCAGTATGGCTTTAATTTTGTCCCGATCCAGCCTGCCGGGCTCCAGCATGGCATGCAGCGCCAAACCGTCCACCAAAGCGTAAAGCTTCTCAATCTCAAGCTCCAGGTGAATATCCGGCTTTAGTGAATTCCACTCCTGCAGCTGCAGAAAAATAAGCCGGATCATATTCCGGATTCCGTCGTAACCCACATCAAACCGCTCCCTCTGATGGCTGCAATGAGCTGTAAATACAAACCACACCTCCATTTCCGCCCTCGTTTGCTCATCCGTGGGTACAATTTCCAGCAGCATCCCCAGCACCTTCTCCTTCGGAGGCAGGTCCTGGTTGGCAATGAACAAGATGCGCTCGCCCGCCCTTTCCTTTACCAAATTCATGGCGTAGCGAAGCAAGCTCTCCTGGGAGGTAAAATCGTTCCTGAGCGATCCCGGGGAAATTTCCGCTTCCCGAGCGATATTTCTCACGGTCGCCCCGCTCATTCCGTCCCTCAAGATTACCCGCCATGTCGCTTCGGCGATCACTTGTTTTCTTTGATCATGATCGATTTGTTTCGGCATAGTCTCATTTTATCAAAAAAAGTTCCCTGTGGACATTTATTTAGTACAGCTGTATTATAAAAAGAAAATTAAATTTTTTATTATTTTGGAAGGAGTAAGCAATGAATTTTGTAGCCTGGATGATCGTTGCCTGTGAAATTGCGTTTTGGGTTGTTATCGCAGCCGGTCTGATTACCCGTTATTTTTTGAAATTACCCAAGCTGGGCCTGATTCTCCTTGCCTTAACCCCTGTTGTGGATCTGGTTCTGTTGATAATTACCGGTCTGGACCTGTATCACGGAGCCACGGCCACCACCGCCCACGCCATCGCCGCCGTTTACATCGGCGTTTCCATCGCTTATGGCAAAAGCATGATCCAATGGGCCGACACCCGATTCCGTTACCACATCGCCAAGCAGCCGGATGCCAAACCCGTGAAGCGGTACGGCACGGATTTCGCCAAGCACTATTTGAAAGGGTATTTCCGGCATATTCTTGCGTTTCTCATCGGTGCCGGCCTCCTCGCGGGGCTGATTTACTGGATCGATGACCCGATTCGTACAGAAAAGCTAATGGGCGTTCTGCGGATGTGGGGAGTGGTTCTGGGGATAGACTTCCTAATTACCTGCAGCTACTTTATTTGGCCGAAACCGGCGAAATAAGCCCTCGTTATCCACGCAACGATAAAAAGCCCGCTGCCGATGTACCGGCAAGCGGGCAAATTTACGCTTTCTACGCTTTCTACGCTTTCTTGGTGTATACGATTCGTTTAATGCTCTCATGGGAGAGACAATAGAACTCCGCCAAGGCCTCGATGCTGCTGCCTCTCCGGAAGCGTCTGCGACATGGAGCTTATCGAGCACGAAATCGATAACCCCGATCATCTAAGTCCTCCTTTCCCTAAGGAAATACTGTGAAGCGAAAACATCACTAGCATCTCCCTAAATCTGGGAAAGGCAACTGCTTTCTTCACATTTCCGCTCCCTCTTGCCCCTTCGCCTCGGGCATATGTTTGCGGGCCAGAAGGAGGAACGGAAGACCGAAAGCTGTGGTCAAAGCGATAACGGCGAAGATCAGTACCGCGTGATTCGCCCCAAATCCGTCGAGCAAAATGCCTCCAAGCAAAGGAGCCAGCACATTCCCCAGATTATTGAAGCCAAACATCCCGAAATAGGTGCCTCTCAGTTCGGGGCTGGCAATCCGGTCCACCAACACATCCGTCATTGTGAACATCAGCACTTCTCCAATCGTAAACAACACAACGCCAAGCATCATCGTCCATATATAAGGGAAGAGGCCAAATATAAGCAGGCTGCAGGCGACGCATAAATTTCCCGCGATCAACGGCGCGATCGGCGAGAAACGGCTGGCGAAGCGGACGAGCGGATATTGGACGGTCAGCACGACCACCGCATTCAAGGACAGCATGTAGCCAAACCATTTCGCGCCGTCCGTGAAATGAGGGCCAAGCTCCAAATATTGGGCCAGTGTCGAGCTAAAGTGACCATAGCCCAGCACGCAAAAAATCATGCCGATCAGCACATAGACGAAAGTACGATCCTTGCCGGTAACCCGCAGCGCTTCGGTTAAGGTTAAAGCAGCCGTGCTTGGGCCGCTGGCCGTGCCGATATGTTTATGTCCGAGAAACTGAAGGACGAGAACCGCGCCATAGCAAAAATAAACGAGGCCCGCGATGTAAAAAACGCTCCCCGAATGCGAAGAACCCATCTGCAGCCCTAAAATCGGACCGGCCACCACGCCCAAATTGATAGCGGCATAGCGCAGGTTGAACACGAGCAGCTTGCTTTCCTGAGGGGTAATGTCGGCCAATAAGGCCCGCGAGGTCGGTTCAAACATGGCCCGGCAGAGCCCGTTCAGCGCGTTGATGATGAAGAACAGCCAGATTCGATCCGCGAGCGCAAAGCCCACAAAGACCAGCGCCCAGCCGAAAATGGAGATGAACAGCACTTTTTTTCTGCCGATCACATCCGATATGTATCCGCCGTAGAAGCTGGCAAAGACACCGATCAGCGAACTGACCGCAACGACGATGCCGGACTCAAACGGGGTTGCGCCCAGCCTGCCGATCAAATAAATGGAGAGAAAGGGAACGCTCATTGAGGTTGCCATGCGGCCGAAAATCGTCCCAACAATAATAGTCCAGGATAACGGATGAATCTGTCTAAGGTTCGCGTTCATACACTGTTTGCCTTTCTTGTTGCTCAATTTTCCAATTTCTCCGGGAAGAAACTATTGGACTATTAAACCCGAGAAGTCATTTTCTGTCAAGGCAGAACAGGCAATAACTCGGCCATGAAGAGCCATCCCAAACAAAAAAACCAAGACCGGCCGTTTCCTCGAAAACGGCAGCCTTGGGCAGGGGGAACATATGATTTAGATCAATCTCGGCAAAGACAGCCGCTTTGACTCGGAAGTCTGGCGTTCCCGGTTACTTTTCATTTTTTCCTGCAATATCTCCTGAAAGCTGAGCGCGGAATCCTTACCCTCGCTTTTCTTGGCCTGATTCACCACTGAGGTTCTCTGATATTGAGGATGGTAGGGTACCGGGCTATGTACGCTGCTGAGAATCATATCGTAAACTCCTTTATGAATAAGGTTCCGGCAATCCTGCTATGATTCGGATTACCATGGATCATTTACCCGCTTCCCCGGAGTTACAAACGTTTTTTCCATAAAACAGGAAGATAGTTTCAGTTTTAGGACCATGGCCTTGCGGACAAAACAATGTAGGTTTACCGAAATCCCCCCTCGTCTTTGGTCCTAGTCCACCCGCCTTTGTGCGGGAATAACGACCTGGACGGTGGTGCCAATCCCAATACGGCTTCCTATTGTAACGCCGTAGGGAGCCCCGAAATGGAGCTGAATCCGGCTATGCACATTCCGGATGCCAAAACCGGTATTCAGCCCTTCCACCGGATCGAATATTTGCGCAATCCGCCCCGGAGACATGCCGATCCCGTCATCAATGATCTTAAATACGATACGCTCCCCTTCCAGACGGCCCGAGATCCGAAGATGGATAGAGCTTCCGAACCAGGCGTGCTCCAGAACATTTTCGATAAAAGGCTGCAAAATCAGTTTTACGGTAACGAAGTTCAGAATCCCCGGATCGATATCATAAAAGACATGGACGGCATCGCCGAATTTCGTCGTCTGAATGTTCATATAAGCCCTCACTTGTTCCAATTCGCTGTGGACCGGGATCACTGTCCTCCCCTCATTAAGGGAAAGGCGGTAAAACTTCGCCAAATCCAGCACCATCCGCTGGAGCTTGTCAATCTCGCCGAATTGGGCCAGGCGGCTGATGGAAGACAACGTATTGTACAAAAAGTGCGGATTGATCTGGGCCTGCAGCGATTCGAGCTCGGCCTCCTTTTTCTCGATCTGCGTCATGTATACCTGCTCGATCAACTGGTCGATATTTTGGCCCATCTCATTTAATGCGTTGGCGATCTGGGAAAATTCATCCTTGCCCCGGTACCCCATCCGTTTATGCAGCTCCCCTTCGCGAAAAGCGTTCAGCACGAACACGATTTTGTTCATCCGGATCGAGAAATAGCGCGAGATAAACATCCCGGCAAAGGTAAATACGATAAGGCACAGCAGGCAGATCAGAATAACGAACACGCGCACCTTTGCGGCATCCCGTTCCATAATCGTAAGCGGGACATAGGCCGCCAGTTCCCAGCCCTGCCTGCCGACCGATTCCCGGATCGTCAGAAACTCGCTCCCGCTCCCGTTTGCATGGGAACCGCCGCCATCCCCTCCGGGAATTATTCCGGAACGGTGCAGCACCGCTCCGGTTTCATCCCTGATGATGAGGCCGCTGCCATCGCCGATTTTTTTGTAATCCAGCCCCTGGAACAGTTCTTCCGTACTAACGCTGATCCGCATAAAACCGATTTCTGTCAAATCCAGCGGCCGTTGGCTGTCCACCAGGCGGCGCAGCAGGGAAATCCGGCTGAAATCCGCATCCCGCTCGACCTTCCTCCATAGCATCGTCTCCCCGTATTTTTCCGGCGGGAAATCCCGGTGCCAGGGCTTATTTTCAATGCGTTTCAAATGGTAAAGGTTGTAATTCCGCTCAAGCAGATCCGGATTTTCACGCTCAAAAGAGCCGTAATACACCTCCGGCAGTGTTTCGTTGGCCAGGAACAGATACATCGCGATATTCAGACCTGTCGCATTTACGGCGATAGCGATCTTCGGCTTGATGATTTTCGTCGTCCGCTCGTAGCTGTCCCACCCTTCTTCGAAGCTCCGCAGTTGGATAATCAGGGAATAATCGTCATACAGCATGGAGGAGACGCGCTCCACGTCCGCCATTTTGAATTCGATGTTATCCTTCATTTGTACCAGCGTCCCCTGGATGGAGTTTCTCGTCTGGTTCCGGATGGAATCCTGGTACATGGAATTCGAAAAATAGCCGATCGCAAGGACCGGCAAAATAATAAACACCATATATGTGATCATTAACTTATAGCCGAAAGGAATGTACTTCGGTTGATTTGGATTCGGATCCGCGGCCGGTTTCATGTTTTTTGTCCCCCCGTCTACTCGCGCTTTCGGCACTCCATCGGCGTCATGCCGAACGTTTCCTTGAACTGCCGACTGAAATACGGAATATACCGGTAGCCGACCTGGTCCGCCACTTCGTAAATTTTCAGGGACGGATTTTTGAGCAGCTCGCGGGCCCGTTCCATCCGCATACTGATCAGGGTTTCGCTGAAGCTTTTACCGACTTCTTCCTTGAACAGGTGCCCCAAATAGTTGGGCGAAAACGAAAACTGCTCGGCAATGTCCTTTAGCGTCAGGTTCTCCTGCATCCGCTCCCGCATCGTTCGCAAAATTTCACGGATCAGCCGGCTGTTTTTGGAGTTGGCCTTGATTCGCAGCATTTCCGAAATCTCAAATACTTTGCGGACCAGCCAAGAACGGATATCCCCGACTCTTTCGAATTTGAGCACCACATCCAGGCTGTGAAGCTCCATACCGAGCATTTCGAACAAATCCTCATCCAAGGCATGCAGATAATGATCCAGCTTAAAAACGATGTACATCGCCAGGTTATAAATCGTAAATTTCGAGCGGAGCGAGGTGACGGATTTGAACAGGTTCTCGATTTCATCGTGAATGAGCACCAAATCGTAATTGGCCATCGCCTTGAACAGCGCATCCAGCCTCAGATCCAAGGTTCGCGCATCGCTGAGCTCCGGGGCTTGCTGCACATCTTCATATTTAATGACCTGCCCCCTGCCGAAGAACATTTTCCCCTCCAGCGCCTCGAGCGCTTGCCTGTAGGATTCATGAATCCGGGAAAGATGCGGCACCTGCTCGCCCAGCCCGACCGTCAGGGAAAGGGATGCCTTGGCGTCCACCGCGCCGCACAGCTCATCGACGCAGGCTCGAAGCCCCTCACCATGCAACAGGATGCCGATCCGCTGCCGGGACAGCTTGCAGCTGTGCGTAAATCCATAGCTGAGCAACACCTCGTTGATCTGTTTCAAGCTCAGCTCCAAATTGCGCAGCGCCGCCTCTGCGATTCCCGGCTGCAGCCACTTCAAATCATCAAGCTCCAGCACGGCCGCCTGCAGCGGCGTACTTAGATGATCCACGCCAAAGGAAGCCGCAAGCTCGCTAAACTCCTCCGCCTTCGTAAGCGCCAGCTCGCCTTCCAGCAGGCGGGCAAGGAAGTCGTTCTTCGCCATCGGCTTGAGGTGATGGTATTGCTTTTCCGCTTCCCTGCGGCGTTCCTCGGCGGCCAGTTCCTCAGTGATCCGGCGCAGGGAGGAGATCAGTTCGTCGTCCTCCATCGGTTTTAACACGTAGCTGCAGGCCTTGAGGGATAGCGCCTGTTTCACATAGTTAAAATCCTGGTAACCGCTTACAAAAATTACTCGAACCTCCGGCCTTTTCTCGATCGCGATCCGGGCCAGTTCCAGCCCTGACATATTCGGCATGTTTACGTCCGTGACCAGGATGTCGACCGGCTCCCGCTCCATAACCTCACAGGCCGCAAAGCCGTTATTCACGGCACCGACAACCTGAAGACCCAGTTCGGACCAGGGGATAAACCGCTTCATCCCCTCCAAATCCAGCTGTTCGTCATCCGCCAGCAAAACTTTATACATGAGGCAACTCCTTTTTTCAGGGGAATCCATCCATAAACGTTATGCCCGAACTTGATTATTTAAGTTCATTGAGTCCAATTGATCCATATATATTGAACTATTGATTGGCATACTAGTGCCTCACTCCAAATTATAATTGAAGCAGCGGATTCTCATTTTCTCCTACTACGATGTCTGATGGGGCAATAGGCGGCGGTGCGGTTTAAGGGTTCTTTTCACACTCTTCACCTACAACTCATTTGGATTAAAGGGAATTCTTCCCGTTAATTTGGTGCGTACGCGGCTTCAGAGGCCAATTTAACTGGAGAACCTCCGGCTAATTCGCCTGAAATTGTGTATATCGGCAATAGGGCCGTGAAATAGATGGAGTTTTTCCAGCTAAATCCGATAGAAGAGCCAAGAGCGGTACATTAACGGGAGATTTTCCTGTTAATGATGTAAACTCCGATATATCCGCAATTCTGGATGCCGGCAACGTATCTCCGAAACTATTTCATACCTTTCCCAACGCAATTCTATTCTTGAATTCAACCTAATATAATACTAAATTCTTCCCTCCGGACAAGAATCCCTTCCTCCCCATGAGATGGAGGTGCTCCGCACCCGCAAAACGCTGAAAAGAGGGTCCCCGAATAATCGGTTTCCCTCGATTCGTTATTAGTTTCCGTTAATCTGCTTCAAGTTTTCCTTCCATCTGACCGCATAGTAATCCAGTACCTTTTGGAACCCGGCCGCCATCGTATCTTCGTGAGCCTTGTCGAGCATCCCCAGCGCTTCCTCGTCCGTCTTCGCGTACAAGGTCTGGGCCCGGACTTTCAGCCAAATGTCATTTGCGCGCTGGAACGAGATCCCCTCTTCGCTGTCCGGCATCGGGAAGAGGTTGATAAATTCCGTGGCGTCACCTTGCGTTTTCCACGTAATCGCATACTGCCAGTATGTTGACCAATTCCGTTCATTTTCCGAGAGGGTCGCTTCATATTTCCCCTTGATATCGTCGACATACACGGTATTGCCCACCCACATTAACGGGTCCATCTTGGTTTGATGCTCCGCGAGCGCCTCTTTCTCCTTCGTATATTTCTCGGTGAATTTCGGCGTCTCCCCGTCGGCTTCCAGACCGTCCCAATATTCGCCTTCCACGCCCCACATCTGCAATCTCATTCCCTCCGGCCCCGTATACCAGTCCAGGAAAGCGAAGATCGCTTCCGGGTTCTTGGCGCTTGTGGTGATGACCGCGGCGTTCCATCCCAGCTTGTTGTAAGTCCCGGGGTAAATTTTGTTCTTATCCAGCCCTTCCTTATGAATCGGCCAAATCATAAAATAACCGCCGTTCGGATCCTTTTTGGTCAATTCCGCATGAGCCTGCATTGCATAGACTGTCGGATTCGTCGACACGTACACGGCGACTTTTCCGTTCATCAGCTTCTCCTGCACCTGGTCGCGCGTCTGCGTCATGGCATCCTGAGTCATCAGTTTTTCGCGGAACAGCTTGGCGGCGTACACCACCGATTCGCGGAACGGCTCATCCTTATAAATCGAAGTCATTTTATCGCCATCCGGAACGGCAAAATAGCGGGTAAAGCTGAAATTGTTCTCTTTGAAGGCGGAATAGATCTGATCCAGACCGTGGCCTTCACTCGCGAGGTCCGTCTCCAACGGAGTAACATCCGGATATTTTTCCTTGACCTTCTTCAAAAAGGCATACAGATCATCCGTCGTTTCCAGCTTCGGTTTCCCCAACTCGTCATAGATTTTCTTGTTGACAACCCAGCCGGCATTCCCATTCGGGCGGTTCGTGTACCAGTTCGGGAACTGATAAATTTTGCCGTCCGGCGAGCGCAGCATGTTCAGCGCCTTGGGGTCCAGCCATTTTTTCAAATTTGGATACTTGTCGATATAGTCATCCAACGGCACGAGCATCCCCGCCTCGCGCAATCGCTCCACCTCCGCCCCGCGCTCGCCCCATATGACATCCGGCAGTTCGCCCGAGGCGATCATCGTATTCATCTTCTGGACGTTATTCCCGCCGTTGGGCACTTCCGTTACCGTCACTTTCTTGTTCTCCTGAATCCAGGCTGTCGCCTTGTCCGCCCCCCATTTCGGCATCGTATACCAGTCGTAATTGCCGAACAGCGTAAATTCAAGCGGTTCCTTGCCCAGTTCGTAGAGGCCGGATTCTGCGGATTTCGGCGCACTTCCTTGATCCGTATTGCCCTCACCGGTTTGGGACGCCCTGTTGTCCGGGGCTTTGCCCGAGCCGCTTGAGCAACCCGCGATCATGACCATCACCGTCAATAGAGCGATCATACCGACAAACCGCTTACTTCTTTTCTTCATTCCCTGTGATCCCCTTTCCCCTCCAAATATATATGTTTAAAGCGGGACGCTCTAAACCCCCTGGCTACTCTTTCAGTGAGCCTACCAGCACGCCTTTGACGAAGTATTTTTGCACAAACGGATACACCAGAACGATCGGGAGCGTAGCCACCATCATCGTCGCCATGGACAACGACTTGCTCGTAATCGTCTTCGCTTTCTGCAGATGGGCCAGCGCGGCGGCATCCATACTGGCCGTTTGCTCGGATACGATATTCGAGGCCAGGATCTGCTTCAGGATCGTCTGGATCGGCAGCAGCTTCTCATCCGAAACGTAGATGCTGGCCAAAAACCATTCGTTCCAATGGCCGACCGCGGTAAACAGCGCCAAAGTCGCAATCACCGGACCGGATAACGGAAGAACGACCCGGAATAGCGTACCCCAGTTGCCGCAGCCGTCGATTTTGGCCGATTCCTCCAGACCCGCCGGCAGTCCTTGAAAAAACGTGCGGAAAATGATCATATTCCAGACGCTGATCAGCGAGGGAATAATATAGACCCAAAACGAGTTCATCAAGCCGAGATCGCGGATCAGCAGGAAGGTCGGAATCAATCCCCCGCCGAAATACATCGTAATGATGCAGATGACCATATAATACTTCCGCCCCATCAGCTCTTTCCGGGACATGCCGTACGAGAAGATCGCGGTAGCCAGAATGGCCGTAACCGTTCCGATGACCGTGCGCAGTACCGAGACGAGAAAACCGCTCATCAGCCTTTCGTCCTGGAAGACCACGCGATAATTCTCCCAGGTAAATTCCCTGGGCCAGAGCGTAATTCCCCCTTTGGAGGTATCCAGGCCTTCGTTTAAGGAAATAACAATAGCGTTTAAGAATGGATACAAGGTCGAAACGGACAGGAGGATGAGAAAAATATAAATGAACGTGACCATAATCCGGTCACCCAGACTATCCCGCACCGATGTTCACCTCCCTGGATGATGTCTTGTTTACCACAGACTGTTGCCGGATTTTCTGGCCACGTAGTTGGCGATCGTCAGCAGACCGACACTGATCACCGCTTTAAACAAACCGACCGCGGTCGCATACGAGTACCGGTAATTGTTGATGCCGACCCGGATGACATACGTATCGAGAACATCGGACACATCTCGCAGCGCCGGATTGACCGCAAGCACCAGAATGTCCTCGAACCCCGCGCTCAGCAGATTGCCGATGGCCAAAATCATAAAGATCGAAACGACCGGCATAATCGATGGAAGCGTTATCAAATAAATTTGACGAAAACGGCTGGCCCCGTCGATCGAAGCGGCTTCATACGTATTGGGATCGACGCCCGCGATGGCCGCCAGGTATACGATCGAGCCGAAGCCGATTTCTTTCCACACGTTGGTCGTGATTAAAATGGACCAGAAATATTCCGGAAGCGACAAAAAGTTGATCGGTTCATCGATCAGATTCAGCCGTTCCAGCAGCATATTGACGCTGCCGTTGTCCGTAGCCAGCATGGACCCGACGATCCCGCCCAGGATGACCCAGGACATGAAATGGGGCAGATACGTAATCGTTTGTACAATCCGCTTGAACACCATCTTGCGGACTTCGTTGAGCATCAGGGCCAACAGGATCGGGGCCGGAAAGCCGATAAAAAACTTCAGCAGGCTTATGATGACCGTGTTCTTCATCACGATCCCGAACTCCGGCGATTGAAAAAAAGTTATGAAATGCTTCATGCCAACCCAGGGGCTGCCCGTAAAACTGCGCCCGATTTTGTAATCCTGAAAGGCGATCAGAATCCCGTACATCGGAATGTAACTGAACACAAAAATAAGAACAAGCGCCGGGATGACCATCAACTGTAAGTCGAGCTGCCTGACGAACCGCAGGAACCCGTTCTTCCGGCGGTCCCGGAGTGATTGGGAATCCATCGGTTTCTTGACGGAAAGCTGTGCCATATGTTGCTCCTTTCCTATCCGCATTTTTCCGGCTAATCTTATTGTAAAGAGGACCGGACGGGAAGACTATCTGAGAGATCAACTAAAAATGATACATATCAATGTAATGATTATTCATTTCCACACGCCCCAAATTGTTGTAATATTATTTTCTATCATCCACGTCGGGAGGCTATCATTTGTGAATTCGCAATCTTCTCCTTTACAGAAAAAATTACGCCCGCGGCATATCAGTTTTATGGCGATGGGCGGCGTCATCGGTACCGGCATCTTCAAAGGGAGTGCCGAGACCGTCAGCGTCGCGGGTCCCGGGGTTGTCATCTCCTATGCCTTGGCGGGGCTGCTGCTGCTGGTCGTCATGGGAGCGATCGCCGAAATGGCCACGGTTTACCCCGGGCTTAATATGAAAGATTTCATCCGGCTTGCCTTCGGCGAACGAATTTCCTTTATCATCGGCTGGCTCTATTGTTTTATGTGGCTTACCGTCTGCGTCATCGAGGTCATCGCAGCCGGAAGCTTCCTGCAGTTCTGGCTGCCGGAGATTCCGCTCTGGCTGCTTAGTCTGGGCTGCGCCGTGCTGATTCTTGCCGTCAATTTGATGAGTGTCGGCGGGCTGGGGGAATTCGAGTTTTGGCTCGCGGGCATCAAAATTGCCATGATTCTTGTTTTTATCGTGCTGGGGGGCTGTATTTTATTCGGCGTTTTGCCCGGGGCGGAAACGCCGGGGCTTTACAATTTCACCGCGCATGGGGGATTCTTTCCGAACGGATGGACGGCGATCTTCTCGGCCCTGCTTGTCGTCATGTTCTCCTATGGCGGCTCCGAACTGATCGGGCTCACCTTGTCGGAAACCCAACAGGCCGAGAAAGTGCTGCCGAAGGTGGTGAAGAGTTTTATTTTAAGAGTCGTATTGTTCTATACGCTGCCCATCCTGATTATTTGCGGACTCATTCCGTGGAACACGCTTAGCGAACAAACGAGCCCGTTCGTTCAGGTGCTTACCTCCGCCGGATTTAAGGGCGCCGCCCATCTGATGAATTTTATTCTGATTACCGCCGTCTTGTCCGCGGCCAATTCCGGCATTTACGGAGCGACGCGGATGCTCCATTCGATGGCGGCAAGCGGGGAAGCTCCGCAAGGCTTAGGGCGTCTGTCCGCCAGAGGGGTGCCCATAAACAGCTTGAAGCTCAGCGGTATCGTTCTGATTATAGGCGCCATGATCGCCTATGCCGCCCAGGAGAACCTGTTCCGGCTCCTGATGGCCGTTCCCGGCTTCGTGGTCTTGTTGGTGTGGATCACGATTTTGCTCGCGCAATGGAAAATGCGTAAAAGCTATCCCGCGGAGCCGGCCTTCAAAGTCTGGGGCTACCCGTTCATCACCTGGATTGCGGTCGTCTGCTTAGCGGTCATTGCCGTTATTTTTCTGTTCGATGCCCAAAACCGCATCAGCATCGGGGTTTGCCTAGCGGTAATGGCCGCGCTGGTGCTCTGCTCCTTCGGGCTCTTCAAGCGAAGCTCGCGTTCCTGAGTCCTCCGGTATTCTCCTGTTTGTTGCCGTGGTATGGCGTGTTACAATTATTGCAGAGCACAATAACGATACCAAACGCCGATCCAACACTTGATCTAAAAACCGGGGGAAACTATGGAACTTCAAGCGCAGACCGAACTTGTCGTACGGCCGCCCAAAAGGCCGCTCCGCCAGACCTTACGCGAACGTATCCGCCAGACCTACCGGTATGACACCGCCTTCTGGCGCATGAGCTTGGCCGGCCCTTGGGGAGCCGGCATGTTCGCGTTTGCCTTGGCGGCGCTGGGCATGCCGACCGGGCTGGGCGCCGCGGTCGACACCTTGAGCTTCGCCGCTGCGGGCACGGCGGCCCTGTTCCTGACGGCTCACTTCGCCGCCTTTTTGCTCGCCTTGACCGGCCTGCCGGTCCCCCGCCTCTTTGCAGGCGCCCTGCTGTTCGATTTAACCGCGATCTTCTTAATCTTCTATCAGGAAGAGCAGGCCTTCGCCATCCCGGCCGTCATATCCGTCATCCTGACCGTAGCGGGAGCCCTGGTCGGACTGCTCGTCGGCTGGTTTGCCGCAGGCAGGGCCCCGCTCCGCCTGAAGGCGGCCATCGCCGGCCTAATGGCGTTGGCCTGCCTCTCGGCCGCCGTCTGGCCGCCGGATCGGGGTGCCGTCCCGGCCGGGATGGCCGAGGTTCAAGCCGATTCCGGCACGCCGCCGCTCACCGTGGCCGACCCTTCCAAGCCCGGCGTATATTCCGTGGACACGTTTACGTATGGGAGCGGGCGGGACATTTGGCAGCCGGAATACGGGAAAGACGTCGGCCTGATTTCGGATTCCGTCGACGCCTCCGCCTATCTCGAGAAGTGGTTACGTCTACGCACACTGTATTGGGGCTTCGATACGGGCGCGCTTCCGCTCAACGGCCGGATATGGATGCCGGAGGGCGAGGGACCTTTCCCGCTGGTGCTGATCGTTCACGGTAACCACCTGATGGAGGACTACTCCGACGACGGCTATGCCTACCTCGGGAACCTGCTGGCCAGCCGGGGATACGTCGCCGTCTCTGTCGACGAAAACTTTCTCAATTATTCCGTCTGGAGCGGAATTCCGGAAAATGATATGAAAGCCCGGGCCTG
This sequence comes from Paenibacillus sanfengchensis, assembly GCF_036864765.1. Classification (NCBI taxonomy): domain Bacteria; kingdom Bacillati; phylum Bacillota; class Bacilli; order Caryophanales; family Paenibacillaceae; genus Paenibacillus; species Paenibacillus sanfengchensis. The sequence continues at coordinate 377,328 of NZ_JBAGJC010000003.1, forward strand.
GCTGCTGCTGAAGCATCTCCAGCAGATCGGCCGGTTTGCCGACCGGGCGGACACGCCGTTATCCGGCAAGTTGGACTTTGAGCGGATCGCCTTGATCGGCCACTCCCGGGGCGGCCAGGCCGCGGCGATGGCCGCCGATGATGAACGGTGGTTTAGCAAGGACACCACACTGGTGGGAATGGACCGCTACCACATTCGCGCTGTGGCCGCGATCGCCCCCACAGATAAAAAAGTCGACGACCTGTACGCCAGACTGGCCGATGTTAGTTACTTGACGCTGCAAGGGGCCCGTGACGGCGACGTCACGGACTTTGACGGCGAGCGGCAGTACGTCCGCACAAGCTTCCCGGGGAGTGGAAATGCCTTCAAAGCTTCGCTGTACATCGCCGATGCGAACCACAGTCAATTCAATACCGGGTGGGGCGGACGCGATGTCAGTTATCCCAAAGGCATTCTTCTTAGCCGGCGCGGAATGCTGACTGCGGAGGAACAGCGGACCATCGCGAAGGTGTACATTTCCGCATTTTTAGAGAGCACGCTGCGGGAGAACGAGGATTATCTGCCCTTGTTCATCGATTACCGGACCGGGCTCTCCTGGCTACCGGAGACGTCCTATTTTAACCGTTATGAAGGCGGGGAAATGGTAACCTGGGCCCGATTTGACGAGGACGCCAACCGGATGACGATTCCGGACGGCGGAACCGCCAGAGGAACGAACCTCCTCTGGAAGGAGGAAGAAGCCAAAAACCGGCGCAATTCCGGCAAAGGAACGCGGGGCATCGTCCTGGAACGAACGGCAGGCGCTCATCCTCAAGCGCAGGTACCGGCTTACAGCTTGAACTGGGAAGAATCCGCCCCTTCCCCGGAGAACGGGCCGATCGAAATGTTGTCGTTTTCTTTGTCGAACCGGAGCTACGAGCTCGATATGAAGGAAGATCGATCGCCCCGGGAAGAGCTTGACATCGAAGTGGAGCTGGAGTCCGGCAACGGGGAAACGGCCCGCGTCCCGCTGTCCGCGTTCATGCCGCTGCCGCGCTTGCCCGAAACGAGCTACACGCTTCATCCCTGGCTCGACCGGCACCTGTCCGAAGGAAAATATAAAGATCCGATCGAAGCCGTCTTCCAGACGTATCGGCTGCCGATCGCCGCTTTTACCGCCGCGAACGCGGAGTTCGACCCCGGCTCGGGCATCCGGCGGCTTACTTTTCGCCTGACCGGCGGCCCGGGCCGTGTGATGCTCGACGACATCGGAGCATATTGAAGTCAGGGCTGCCGGGGGCGCTGGCGGCCAAATAAGAACTGGAAATTCTCCTGCGTGCAGGTACATAAGGGCGTTATGCGGCGCTATTTTGTCGAATTCGGCTAAGCGGTGTGAGATAGCGGCTTTTTGGGGTCCTATTGTTGGGAAAAGCGGGCTAATCCTGATTTTGGGGCCCAAGGCAGGACAATATGGCCCTTTTTGACCGCACAAGGCCCTTATCCACCCGCCCGGCTTCAAAGGGAGGCTTTTACAGCCATTAGCCCCCTCGGGTTAATGCAAGTCTAACGGCTGTAGCAGCCGCTATTTAACGAAAAGTAGTCCTTTCGAAAATCTAGCGGTCGTGAGCGCCGTTATTTCCCTGGATTCTCGCCCAAACAGCCTGTTTATACGAAAATAAGCGCCGTGGCGGCCGTTAGAATGGGACGTCGGCGTTTTCAGGGCAAATAACGGCTGTGGCAACCGTTAGCGTAATTTTCGTCTTCGCGCCGGATCCAACTCCACACCGAGGCGACAAGTTTCAAAATAAGCAGCATCCTGTCAGGTTTGATGCAGCTTCAGTGCCTTTTTGGCCGCTATTTTCCCCCAAAGCCGAATCAGGCGAAAGTAGCGCCCCAATAGGCCGCTAATGCCACGAGAGCTGCGCAAAAAGAGGGCGTCCCCCGTCAAAAAGACTCGGGACGCCCTCTTTTTCTACATATCCTTGGGGACCAGCTTGTAAATTTCGCCGCTCTCCATCACATCGATCAGCCTGTCCAGCCATTCGTAATATTTAACGGCCTCCCCCATCCTCTGCCGGTCCTGTTCCAGAATCGAACGGAAAGGTTCCTCCGGACCGTTTTCCGCGGACAAGGATCTTTGGATTTCATCCATGGCCCTTTTCAGTACGAGGAGATTCGTTTCCACCGCTTTTCTCCATTTAATTGCAAAAAAGTCGGTAAAGGTCTGATACCAATCGTATTCCACCTCATACAGGTCTTTGCGCGACCCCTTCTCCCAAACTTTATTCACCATTTTCAAGTCGAGCAGCGTACGTACGCCCGTACTCATGCTCGTCTTGCTCATTTTCATCTCCATCCCCATCTCATCCAGCGTCATCGGTTTGTCGGCAAAAAAAAGCAGCCCGTACAAATGGCCCGTTGACAGAGAGATTCCATATAAGTCCATATTTCGTCCAATCGCTTCTATAACACGTTTACGCACTTTTTGTAACTCGGCTTGTTGTTCCGTTGTGAGCTGGTCCAAGCTCATGTGTGCGACCTCCATTCATTTTGCTATGCGTTTCATCTGAAAATTGATATGAATTGAATTTATTACGAGTGAATTCTCGGAGTTCCGCGTAAACCGCGGCTTGATAAATTCAAGCGCACGAATGCTTATTCTATCTTAAGAAAAGGAAGTTCAAAAGTAAAGAATCGGACTGCACAGCATTTGGGAGGAATACGGAGGATACGGAAGAAACCTTTTGTTCAGTTTTTTCTGTACGTTCTTTACGTACGGTTTTGAGCTTTGATTAAAAGCTTGCCATTTTGCTAAACTAGGTTACATGATCGTCACGGCACCGATAGTTCAAGCCGTGATGCTATAGAGAAATGAAGTATCGTCCACAAAAGGGGTGAATGTATGGTTAAAGAAATTCTGAAAGTCAACCAATTAACCAAGCTGTTCGGACCCGGAGCCGATCAAGGTGTCGAGCTGCTCAAGAAAGGCTATACCAAAGAGCGGTTAGCCAAGGAGAAAAGTATCATGGTCGGGGTGAACCGCGTAAGTCTGAGCATTCAAGAAGGCGAGATTTTTGTTATCATGGGCCTCTCCGGCAGCGGCAAGTCTACACTGGTTCGTATGTTAAACCGGCTGATCGAGCCGACTTCCGGTGAGGTACTGGTTCATGACAAGGATTTAAGAAAAATGAACAAAGCGCAGCTGCGGGAAGTGCGCCGTAAAACGATCAGCATGGTGTTTCAAAAGTTCGGGCTGTTTCCGCACCGGACCGTACTGGAAAATGTCGAATACGGGCTGAAGGTCCAAAAGGTACCGAAGGCGGAACGCCGCGAAAAAGCGCTTCGTGCCCTGGAACTCGTAGGGCTTCAAAGCTGGGAAAGCGTCATGCCGGATCAGCTTAGCGGCGGGATGCAGCAGCGGGTCGGCCTGGCGCGCGCCTTGGCCAATGATCCCGAAATTCTGCTGATGGATGAGGCGTTCAGCGCTCTCGACCCGTTAATCCGGCGCGATATGCAGGATGAACTGCTTGAGCTGCAGGAAAAAATGAAAAAAACAATCGTCTTCATCACGCATGATCTTGACGAAGCGCTGCGCATCGGCGACCGCATCGCCTTGATGAAGGACGGGGAGCTTGTTCAGATCGGGACGCCGGAGGAAATGCTGACGCAACCGGCCGACCGTTATGTCGAACGCTTTATCGAGGATGTCGACCTGTCCAAGGTGCTGACCGCCTCGCATGTCATGCGCCGTCCCGAGACCGTCACACTGGACCGCGGTCCGCGGGTTGCGCTGCAACTGATGCGGGAACGGGGGATTTCCAACCTGTTCGTCATCGACCGGGCCAAACGTCTGCTCGGGGTTATTACGGCGGAGGACGCTTCGCAAATTCATAAGGCCGGCGGGACATTGAGCGACATTTTGATCAAGGACGGACCTCGGGTTTCGCCGGATACCCTGCTCAACGAACTGTTTGAGGTCACGAGCTCCGCGAAGGTTCCCCTCGCGGTTGTGGATGGCCAGGACCGGCTTCTCGGTGTCATTGTCCGCGGTGCCGTGCTCGGCGCGCTCGCCGGTGAAGTCGAAAATAAGGAGGTGAGCGGACATGAACATGCCTAAACTGCCGCTCGCGGATTGGATTGAAATGTTGGTCGACTGGATGGCCGATCATCTCGGCGGCTTGTTCGACGGTATTTCGGGTGTTATTGAGGGAATCGTAGGCTTTTTCTCGGGGTTGTTCCTGCTCCCCCATCCGCTTCTGTTTATCGCTATCCTCGGCGTACTGGCATTTTTGATCGGCAAATGGAGGTTGACGCTGTTTACGGTAATCGGCTTCCTGCTGATCGAAAATCTCGGGTATTGGCAGGAAACGATGAATACGTTGGGACTGGTTATTACGTCGGGACTTATCTCGATCGTCTTCGGGATTCCCATCGGGATCTGGAGCGCCTACAGCAAAATGGCGCACCGCATCATTTCCCCTTTGCTTGATTTCATGCAAACCATGCCTGCGTTCGTATACCTGCTGCCGGCGGTCACTTTCTTCAGTCTCGGCGTCGTACCGGGGGTTATCGCCTCCGTCATCTTTGCGATTCCGCCGACGATTCGTCTGACTTACCTTGGAATCAAGCAGGTTTCCGGCGAACTGTCCGAGGCGGCGGATGCCTTTGGCTCGACCTCCTGGCAAAAGCTTGTTCAGGTGGAACTGCCGCTGGCGATGCCGACCATGATGGCCGGGGTGAACCAGACGATTATGCTGTCCCTGTCGATGGTCGTCATCGCTTCCATGATCGGGGCACAAGGGATCGGTGCAACGGTGTACCGGGCCGTCACCCAGCTGAAGATCGGGCAAGGCTTCGAGGCCGGCCTGGCTGTGGTCGTACTGGCGATTGTGCTGGACCGGTTTACACAGAATCTTTTTAAATCGAGCAAAAGGAGAGGATAAAGGATGAAGAAAACGAAGAAGCTATGGGTAATGGGAGGCCTCGTCGGTATGCTGGCGTTGACCGCTTGCGGTTCCAACTCCGCCTCCGGCGGCGGTGACGGCAAATCCGGCGCGGGCGCGGCAACCGGCTCCATCGGTGCGCAAGTGAAACATGAAATTATCGGCATCGATCCGGGGGCCGGCATTATGAAGGCAACCGCCGACGCGCTGGAGCAATATGAACTGAAGGACTGGAACTTAATTGAAGGTTCGGGGGCCGCGATGACGGCCATGCTCGACAAAGCCGTAAAAAAACAAGAGCCGATCATCATCACCGGCTGGACGCCGCACTGGATGTTTTCCAAGTATGATCTGAAATACCTGGAAGACCCTAAAAAGGCGTATGGCGAAGCGGAAGAGATTCATACGATCGTACGTAAAGGATTGAAAGAAGACCATCCGGTCGCCTACGAATTTCTGGACCGGTTTGAGTGGAGTTCCGATGAGATGGGCGAAATCATGACGGCCATCCAGGACGGCTCGGACCCAGCGGAAGCCGCCAAAGCTTGGGCGGACAGCCACAGCGACCGCGTGGACGCCTGGACGAAGGATTTGCAGCCGGTCAGCGGCGACAAATTCAAGCTGAGTTATGTCGCTTGGGATTCGGAAATCGCCAGCACGCATCTGCTGGAATATATCATGGAGAGCAAGCTCGGCTATGACGTCACCGCGCTTCAGGTCGAAGCGGGCCCGATGTGGACAGGCGTGGCGAGCGGAGACGTCGACGCTTCCGCAGCCGCTTGGCTTCCGCTCACGCATGCCGATTACTGGGCGGAATTCGGCGACAAGCTGGAAGACCTCGGCCCTAACATGACCGGCGTAAAAACCGGCCTGGTCGTCCCGTCCTATGTCGATGTGAAATCGATCGAGGATTTGAAATAGCCTTCAGATTACAATAACAAGAAGAAACCATCCCTCTGGCTGGGATGGTTTCTTTGTTTCATCTATATCAATTAAAAAGAGGGAGTACAATTAATATAACAACCCTTCCTTAAACAAACCTTACGGAAACCTGAAAATCAGATTAATTTAATTTAAAGCCTCGGCCGGAAAAAGCACAAGTTCGTCCCTTTCGGCCAGAAGCCGCTCGATAAACTCGCTCTGCCCTTCTTCACATTCTATAAACAAGACAAACCCGCCTTTTAACAGACTGCGCTCCATTTCCCGCGCATCCTCCAAAGGAATTCCCGCTCCCCTCAATCCGACGACAAAGTCATCGCTTCCCTGTCCGATCTCCGCTCCGGCGAGCAAATAGGAGGCTGGCCCGATCACGGCCACGTTGACCGGCTTCTCTTCCAATATGGCGGCAACTTCAAGCAGCGGATGAAACAGCGCGTGATTTCCATCCCCTCGTTTGGGCTTGGGTAATCCGGTATCCCTGCTGATGATACCCAGTTCCTCTTCCGTTCTTGCCGCTACGGAAATCCGTCCTTTTTTGATGCCGGCCCGTTTCAACTCCTCGATCACCATTGCCGCATCCTGCCTTGTGTGTGTAATCGCGGCCACCAATTTTGCCATGATATCTCCTCCCTGTTGTCGTCCTCTCTCCTGAACGCCTCATTATTTCCATACCCGTTTTTGTCGAAAAAATCTCTAAAAAAACCCATAAACCGATACCCGAATCAATAAAATTTGATATAAGAGCACATTTTCCCCTTTGAACCCATTTCCCCTTCCGGCAAACGCCGTGTCCATACGATCAAACCGCACATAGTTTATAAAAAAGGAGGAGGAATGCCCAAGTGGAAGCCTATTATAACTGTTTGCGCTTGAAAAACCGCAAGGTGCGGATTCTGACGACAGACAGACGACATGTTGTAGGAACGATCGTCGATGTGGATCCCCAAAATGTCTATATACGTCCCGAACGCGGGGGGCCTGTTCAAACGTCCGCTTTTTACCCGGGGTTCGGTCCCGGGCCTTATGGAGGAGCCGGCTGGTACGGAAACGATATCCTCACGCTCAGCCTGTTTACGCTCTTGGCTATTGCTCTCATTTAATTCCGCATTTTGAAAAAAAACAGGGATGAACCTCCTCGGATTCATCCCTGCCTTATTTTATCACCGTATGATTGATTCCCTTAGCGTTCGAGCACCAGTTCGAGACGAACCGAAATGTCGTTCTCCGTTTCCAGGACGACGGAGTGTGGATTCTTCATGCCGAAGTCGGCAAAAGTCACGGTCGTGACGCCCGACAGTCTCACCTGTTTGTCCTGATAGAGCGCCTGTGCCTTAAAGGTAACCTCCTTATCGACCCCTTTTACGGTCAAAACCCCCGGCATATTGAAGTCGTAAACCGTTCCTTCCTTCCATTCCGCAGGCAGCCCTTCAAAAGAGGAAGCGACAAATTTGGCCTGCGGATGCTCAGGCACGTTAAAAAACTCCTCATTCTGAATATGCCCGTCCCGCTGGGCGTTCCCCGAGCTGACTTTGCTCATCTCCACGATTCCCTCGGCCTTCATCTTTTCGCGTTGATCCAATTGAATGGTCCAGTTGCCGCTAACCGCCGCGTTCTCAAAGTTGACGGTTTCCCTTGAGGTGGTTACGGAGAAATAAACTTTGGAAGGCTCGGCAATTTTCCAGTCGCCGTTTAACTGCTCGCCGTTTACAATGGCTTGAACAGCACTCCCCCCATTTGCCGCCGCGGCGCTTGCCGGAATAGCCTCAGTGATCTCCACACGATTTCCCAGGTAATTATCCATAAATGCATAACCGCCGGCGCCGGCCAGCAGGACCACGGCCGCTCCCGTTATCATCCAGTTTCTAGTTTTTTTGTTCATTTCTCGGGTTACCTCCTATCTCATTTACAGTTAATCTATCATTCGAATATGTCGAGATGATGTCAAAGTCTCTTTTTCTGAAAAACTTTCTATTTTTTACTCTAAGGCGGGGGAAAGGCTTGCAGCTGTGCCGCGGATATGATAAAGATTTAGAAAAAGCGATCTGCCGAAAGAGGAGAACTTCGTGAAAACGATATTAATTATCGAGGACGAGGAAGCCATTTCCCGCGTTCTCGCCGCTTATATCAAAAAAGCCGGACACCGTCCGATCCGGGCGGCAAACGGCCGGGATGCGATCATACAATTTGAGAGCGAGTCCCCGGATCTTGTTCTGCTTGACCTGATGCTCCCGGATGGGGACGGGATGGACTTGCTGGGGGAAATCCGCAAAACGAGCGCCTGCCCGGTCATCATGTTGACGGCCCGCGACGGGATCTCCGACAGGCTGGCGGGGCTGAACGGCGGGGCTGACGACTATATGATCAAACCCTTCGTTCCCGACGAAGTCATCGCCCGCATCAACGCCGTGCTCCGCAGGCCTCCCCACTGGCATGACGGCAGCAGCAAACGGATTTACGGGAACCTGCTGATCGATCTCGCCGCCAAGCAGGTATTGGTCAACGGTGCCGAGGTTGCTTTGAATCCCCGTGAACTGGCGCTGCTGCTGTTTTTGGCGGGATGGCCCAACCGGACTTTTACGCGTGAACAGCTCATCGAACAGGTTTGGGGAATCGATTATGACGGCAGCGACCGGGCGGTCGACCTGTCCATTAAACGTCTGCGTCAGGCGCTGTCGCATTGGTCGCTGGAAGAAGGGGAAATCCGTACGCTGCGGGGAATGGGGTATCAGTTATGGATCAAGGAGTGAAACGCAAACAAACCTCCATGTTGTGGTATTGGACGGTCCGGTATTTCGTCATTCTATGCCTTGGACTGGCGATTATCGCGCTCGCTGCCGTGTACTGGATTCGGGAAACGGCCATGGACAACCGCCTGAAGACGACGGGCCTGCTCGGGCAGGAAATTTCGGAACGGGTTACCTCTTCCACGGACGAACTCGTCATTCCGCCGAATTTTGAGCAACTGCTGAAGAGCCGGTTTGTCTATTTCAATCTGGACAAGGATGAGCTCTGCCTGATTATTACCGATAAAAAAGGAGAACTCGTATTTTCCAAACCCAAAATCAGCGGTCAACAGCTCAAACACAAACTTACCGACGATCTGTCGCAGGCCCGTGATGATCGGTTTTTGGCCGTCACGACGCCGATTATGAACGGGAAACAGCAGCAAGGTCAGGTCACCCTGCTACAATCCAAACGCTCGCTGACCTATAGTCCGAATGAAATTATCTTAGTCGCCGTATTGCTTTTAACGCTCATCTTATGCGGCTGGATTACGATCTATTCTTTATCCCGCAAGCTGTCCCATCCGATTCGCCGCGTGGCGCGGAGCGCCAGGCAGATTGCGGCGGGGTCCTATGATGTCGATCTGGATATCGCCACCCCGGAACGGGAGCTTCAGGATCTGGTTGGCTCCTTCAAAGACATGGCCCACCGCCTTAAGCAGTTGGAAGAATGGCGGGCCTTGTCGCTAGCCGGAGTGTCCCACGAGCTGAAAACCCCCGTTACCTCGATTAAAGGCCTGCTTTTGGCGGTGCGTGAAGGGGTGGTCAATCCGGAGGAGGCTGAAGAGTTCCTCGATATCGCACTGAAGGAATCGGAGCGCATGGAAGTGATGGTGGCCGACCTGCTTAATTATAATGCCCTGTCTTCAGGCAGTCTGGAGGTACGGAACGATTCGCTGGATGTGAAAGTACTCGTTGAGGAAATCGCCTACCAGTGGAATTTGTTCCATGAGAACGAGAACATCATCATCACCGTGGAGGCTCCGGAGGAGGAGCTGCTCACGGGCGGGGACGCCTTGCGGATTCAGCAAATCGTGGTGAATCTGCTGAATAATGCGCTGCAGGCGGCATCCGACAAGCGACCGCTCCTGATCCGTATCTCGCTCATCTCCCATGAGGGATATATCGATATCGCGGTGAGTGACAACGGAAGCGGCATTGCGGAGGACGAACAGCCGCATATCTTTGAACGCTTCTACCGTGGTGAGGCCAAGAAGCGCAAGGTGCGCGGCCTGGGTCTCGGCTTGACCTACAGCCGTCTGCTGGCCCGCGCCCAAGGCGGCGAACTCAGGCTGGACAGCAGCTCGCAGGCGGGCAGCACCTTTATTTTGGAACTGCGCAGGCAGGTTGCCGCTTGATTTTCTATGGCCAAAATCGTTAAATCGAGCAATTGCACTTGGTACGATTAAAGAAAAAACCGGCCTTTCCGGCGAACCGGAAGGTCGGTTTTTCAATGGATCGCTTTAAAATGACTAATCGGCGTAGGCCTTGGCTTGGCTGCTGTCTCTTATTTATGTAAGCCATAGAATCACTAGAGTCGCCCTATTCTCTCTAATTATTGCGAAGGGTCGTCGGCCAAATACTGCAGAATCATATCCACGAAACGCTGTGGAATCGGGTCATCTTTCTCCTCCTCTGTAACCGTTGCCGGAACGAGGCTAATTTTCTGGAGGAGCCCCATCATCGCCGTAAATATAAACTGTCCCGTTTCTAAGGGAGGGAGTTCTGGTTTCAACGAGCCATCCCTGATCCCCGCTTCGAGGGTCTCGGTGAGGAAATGCCGCTCTTTTTTTGTAAGGATAAATTGTTCATAGCGGCGTTTCAGTTCGTGATCCGAATCATAGGCCTCGTAGTAGAGATCGAATAGCAGGATGTATTTCAGATAATCGGAATGCTGCCGGGCGTAGTCTATCCAAGCTTCGAGAATGAGCCGTAGCCTCGCCTTCCCGTCGCGGGCCTCGATTCCTATTCCGTTCAAATAATCGGTCATGTTCTCCAGCACGTCCATTTGCACCTCAAAAATCAATTCGTCCAGGGAGAGGAAGTGTTTGTAAAAGGTGACCCGGCTAACGCCCGCCAATTCGCACACCTCTTTGATATTCACGTGAAGGAAGCTTTTTTTCATAAAAAGATTCTTCCCTGCCGCGATTATAGCCTCCCGGTGCTTATTTTTCAGATTTCGGTGCCAAGACTCCGCCATCGTTAACGATTCGTCCTTCATTTCGCTTTTTCCTTTCTATAGTTAAACCAAAGGCTCCCAGAAGAATGAACGCCCCTATAATATAGGACATATTGAGTTGAATATCAAACAGAGCCCCCGCAAAAATCGGGCCGACAATGTTTCCCAAGCTGGTGTAGGTCGTATTTAGTCCGGAAGCATACCCCTGCCGCCCTTCGGCCATGTTGGCGATCAGCGTGCTGACCGTCGGCCGGAGAAAGGCGTTGAAGGCAAAAAACAGGGCGGACACCGCCAAAAGGTAGCCCAAATTGACCCGAATCAACATCAACAAGAGGGCGCAAGCCGACAGGATCAAAGAGCAGCGAATGACCCGGATTTCGCCGAATCGTCGAACGATCCGGTCGAGCAGCCACACCTGTACGACCACGCCAACAATCGCTCCCAATGTAATGATAACGGAAATTTCCCGAGCGTCGAAGGCATATTTTTGCTCTACAAACAAAGCGTAAACCGTTTCATAATTGGCTAGCCCGAAGGTCATGACCAGAATGAGCAGCAGGTATCGAAAATAAGGAGTTCGGAACGAGTTCAGCAGTTGCTGTCTTAACGGTTCGCGCTGCGAACGTGATCTTTCGGCTGCTCTAATCTCCCGCGTCTGGGTTTCCGGGAGCAGCCATGTGAGAAGCGTCGCTGCAAGTCCCAACCCCGCGGCAAAAAAATAGGGTACCCGGATGCCGAACTCCGCGATGATTCCCCCGAGTCCCGGTCCCAGGACCATCCCGAGATTCATCGAAGCGCTCAAATACCCCATCCCCTTGGCTCTCGTCTCCGCAGTTGTCCGATCGGCTACATAAGCCATAACGGAAGGTACCATAAGACCGAGTCCGATTCCCCCGATAAAACGGGCCGCATATAAAAATGACAAGCTGTGTGATACGGCGAACATATAGTCGGAGAGAACGGTCAAAAACAGACCGGACATAATCATTTTTTTACGGCCGAATTTGTCGGAAAGCTGACCCCCGATCGGGGAAAATAAAAACTGGGCGGCCCCGAAAGCGGCGACAAGATAGCCGGCTGCCGTACCTGCGGCGTCAAACTGTTTCAGATAATCCGGAAGGATCGGTATGACCATCCCTTGCCCCAACAGGGCGATGAATAAGTTAAACATCAAGATGAAAAGCGGATATCCGCTTGAGGCCGAAAAGCGGGACATAAAGAACCTCCTTATATAGTTTACACTAAGTAAATGATTACTTTATGTAAACTATGATAAGGGACATCCGATTGCTTTGTAAAGAGGTGAGGTTAAGAAACCCACTCGCCCGTTTGGCAAGCACGGGACACACAGGATGGTGTATAGAAGGCCCGAAGGTTATAATTTAAGATGCAGCTTTATTACTAAACTATATCTTGTTCAATTTGTATAGCAATATGAAAAGGATGCGTATCATGCCGATTAATTCTTTTGAAAACTATCCGATGAGCTGGAAGCCATCGATTGATAAAACCAAAAAACCTATTTATCGAGCACTCGCGGCTCAATTGCAACAGGATATTTTAAACGGAGTTTTGTTGCCCGGTACGAAACTTCCACCACAGCGAGAACTGGCCGATTATTTAGATTTGAATTTGAGTACCATTTCAAAAGCGTTTAAAATGTGTGAGTTAAAGGGCTTGTTGAGTGCATCTGTCGGAAGCGGGACATTTGTATCGTATGATGCGTTGTCGAATGCGTATTTACTTGAAGATACAAAGCCGAAGCATTTAATTGAAATGGGAGCCACAATACCGGATAATGCTTCTTACGAGCCACTGCAACTCCAACTGAAAAGCATGCTGCAAGAGGCAGATTATGAAAAATGGTTTGGTTACGGTCGAGCAGGCGAAAGCCTTTGGCAAAAAGACGCAGCTATAAAGCTGATCCGAAGAGGCGGGTTTGAAACAACGGTTGATCACATTTTATTTGCCAATGGGGGTCAAAATGCGATTGCTGCCATACTGGCGAGTCTTTGTAAGCCTGGGGATCGCATTGGTGTCGATCATCATACCTACCCAGGATTAAAAACTGTTGCGGCGATGCTTAGTGTGCATGTGGTCCCCATAAAATCAGAGCACTATGAAATGAGTCCGGCAGCTTTAGAATATGCGTGTAAAAATGACAATATTAAAGGGGTGTACTTGATCCCGGATTATCATAATCCGACAGCCTGCCTTATGTCTGTCGAGAATCGAAAAGCGATTGCAGCAATTGCCAAGAAGTATAATCAGTTCATTATTGAAGATGCGTCGTATCATCTCCTCAATAAAAAGCCACTTCCAGCAATCGCATCATTCGCACCGGAACAGGTCATCTACATTGCGAGTTTATCGAAATCAATGGCACCGGGATTACGACTAGCCTATGTAGCAGTGCCGAATCAGTTTAAGGAGCCCATTTCAAAGGCGCTTTATAATTTAAATGTATCCGTTTCCCCGTTACTCGCAGAACTGGCGGCACGTATGATTGTGTCTAATCAATTTGAAGCCATAATTGAGGGTCATCGGAAACAAACCATTCGCAGAAACCAAGTTGTAAATCGATATTTGGCTGACTATATGTGTTTAGGTGTTGAAACAGGCATCTTCCGTTGGCTGCTATTACCAGGCAAGATTACAGGTGCTGAATTTGAAGCGTTAGCTGCACAACAGGGGGTACAGGTGTATGCGGCTGAACGTTTTGTAGTTGGAAACAGTTATCCGGAGCGGGCAGTAAGAGTTTCTGTCTGTGCGCCCGAGACGCTTGAAGAGCTTGAGCAAGGATTGATCATCCTTAGGCGTTTGCTAAACGGTTTTACTTAATATTGTTCGCCATACAATTATATTATTGTATGGTTTTTTTCTGTGCGTTATGATGTGAGTGTTGATCCATACTTATATATTTTGGAGGCTGATAAGATGAGTACCAAAGCATATTTAGAAATTACAATGATGATTGATGAAGCAAACCGTCCGGCAGCGGCCAAGGTATACGCTGATTATCGCCAACCTTTTCTGACCCAAATAAAAGGCGCTATTTCTAAGGAACTTCTAATTCGAAACGAAGATGTCCAGGTGCTTCATGGATTCGATAGTGTTGAGAATGCACAAGCTTATTTAACAAGTGAAATGTTTAATAGTGATGTTGTTGTTGGGCTTAAGCCATTGTGGAGTGCTGACCCCGAAGTAAAAATTTATAGTGTAGCGTAAGATGAGAGCTAAAAGGGTGGGTTAGAATAAAAGTGTCAGACGTCCAAACAGCTTTGCTTAAAAGGTACATTCGTTCTTCAGAAGATCAAAAAAAGTTATACAAGCGAACACTATTCGTTATAAGTATTTCACAAATTTTTGGTGGTGCAGGCTTAGCAGCAGGAGTTACCGTGGGGGCACTTCTTGCGCAGCAAATGCTCGGTACTGATGCGTTTGCCGGTCTTCCTTCAGCTTTACTTACTTTAGGCTCAGCAGGAGCGGCTTTATTCGTCGGGAGACTTTCCCAACGTTATGGTCGTCGTACAGGTCTGACAGCGGGATTTATGATCGGTGGACTTGGCGCACTAGGAATCATCATTGCAGCAATGATAAACAGTGTGTTTCTGTTATTTACCTCCCTACTTGTTTATGGTGCAGGTTCAGCAACAAATTTACAAGTTCGTTATGCAGGTACAGATTTAGCGAATAGTACACAACGAGCGACTGCGGTTAGTTTTTCGATGGTTTTTACAACATTCGGTGCGGTTGCAGGTCCGAATTTAGTGAATGTTATGGGAAATTTTGCTCTTTCCATTGGTGTTCCGTCACTTGCCGGCCCATTCATTTTAGCAGCAGCAGCATATATCCTAGCAGGTGTTGTCCTTTTTATAATGCTTCGTCCCGATCCATTAGTTATAGCCAGAATGATCGAAGCGACCAACCAAGAACCCGGTGATCAAGGACGTTCGGTGGCAACGGAGCATACAGAAAACAAAAGGGGCATAGTCGTTGGGGCAACGATTATGATTCTTACTCAAATTGTAATGGTGGCTATTATGACAATGACGCCGGTTCATATGAGACATCATGGACATAGCTTGGGTGCAGTAGGTCTTGTTATTGGTTTTCATATAGGCGCCATGTATCTCCCCTCACTGGTTACAGGTGTCCTTGTTGATAAGTTAGGGCGTATTGCGATGGCTATTGCTTCTGGAACTACGTTGCTTCTGGCAGGTGTAATGGCGGCATTCGCACCAGGAGATTCTATGGTTTTTCTAGTAATTGCCCTTTCTTTACTTGGATTAGGATGGAATTTTGGTTTGATAAGCGGGACTGCCCTTATCGTTGATTCAACTGAAACCTCCACACGTGCTAAAACTCAAGGTACAGTGGATGTTTTGATTGCATTGTCGGGAGCTGCCGGCGGGGCATTGTCCGGAATGATTGTGGCAGGTTCAAGCTTCCTAACGTTATCATTGACTGGGGGGATTTTATCCTTATTACTAATTCCGGTGGTGATATGGTCTCGTGGAGGCAAAAAAATAGGCCGCATTGACAAGCCATCACGAAAGCGCATTTCAGGATAGTAAAAAACCGATGGAACATCGTTCGGTATTGAAAAAGGCTCCCTCTCGGGAGCCTTTCGTTATGCGCTATTACAGGGTTTTATGGACCCTTTATTACATCATACCGCCCATACCGCCCATGTCAGGCATAGCCGGTTTTTCCGGTTCCGGTTTGTCGGCGATGACAGCTTCGGTGGTCAGGAAGAGGCCTGCAACGGAAGCGGCATGCTGCAATGCGGAACGGGTAACTTTGGCCGGATCGACGATCCCTGCGTCAAACATGTTGACCCATTCGCCGGTAGCCGCGTTGTAGCCGATACCTACTTGTTCTTTCTTCAGACGGTCAACAATAACCGAGCCTTCTTCGCCGGCGTTGGCAGCGATTGTACGAACCGGCTCTTCCAGAGCGCGGAGCACGATTTCGGCACCGGTTTTTTCGTCGCCGGACAGGCTGATGTTAGCTACCGCGTTGTATACGTTCACCAGCGCTACGCCGCCGCCGGAAACGATCCCCTCTTCAACCGCAGCGCGGGTTGCGTTCAAGGCGTCTTCGATGCGCAGTTTGCGCTCTTTCAGTTCGGTTTCCGTAGCCGCGCCGACTTTGATGACCGCTACGCCGCCAGCCAGTTTAGCCAAACGCTCTTGCAGTTTTTCTTTGTCGAACTCGGAAGTGGTTTCTTCCAGTTGGGCACGGATTTGGTTAACGCGAGCGGTGATATCGTTCTTGTCGCCGCTGCCGTCAACGATAGTAGTGTTTTCTTTGGTAACGATAACTTGACGAGCGTTACCCAATTGATCCACCGTAGTGCTCTTCAGATCCAGGCCGAGTTTCTCGGTGATCACTTGACCGCCCGTCAGAGCGGCGATATCTTGCAGCATCGCTTCACGACGGTCGCCAAAGCCAGGAGCTTTAACGGCTACCGCGCTGAATGTACCGCGCAGTTTGTTCACGATCAGCATCGCTTGAGCTTCGCCTTCGATATCTTCGGCGATGATCAGAAGCGGTCTGGATTGTTGTACGATTTTTTCAAGGATCGGCAAAATCTCTTGCGTGCTGCTGATCTTCTTATCCGTGATCAGGATATATGGGTTATCAAGCACGGCTTCCATTTTGTCCGTATCCGTAATCATGTACGGGGAGACGTAGCCGCGGTCAAATTGCATACCTTCTACGACTTCCAGTTCGGTCGCGAAGCCGCGGGATTCTTCAACGGTGATAACGCCGTCTTTGCCCACTTTTTCCATCGCTTCGGCAATCAGTTCGCCCACTTCTTCGTCCGCTGCGGAAATCGCCGCAACTTGAGCGATGGATTGCTTGCCTTCGATGGTCTTGGAAATCTTCTTCAATTCTTCAACCGCCGTACGAACGGCTTTGTCGATCCCTTTACGCAATCCGATCGGGCTTGCGCCGGCCGTTACGTTCTTCAAACCTTCGCGGATCAGTGCTTGAGCCAAAACCGTCGCCGTCGTCGTACCGTCACCGGCCACGTCATTCGTCTTGGTTGCTACTTCTTTAACGAGTTGAGCGCCCATGTTTTCAAAGGCGTCTTCCAGCTCGATTTCCTTAGCGATCGTTACGCCGTCATTCGTGATGAGCGGGCTGCCGAATTTCTTCTCCAGAACGACGTTGCGTCCTTTCGGTCCAAGCGTAACTTTTACTGCGTTAGCCAAAGTGTCAACACCGCGGAGCATCGAACGGCGGGCGTCTTCACTGAATTTGATTTCTTTTGCCATTAGTAAATTACCTCCCTGGTTAATTATAAATGGTTACAGCTGCAATTCGGATGTATAACGCACCGTCTTAACCGACGATGGCATGAATGTCGCTCTCTTTCATAATCAAATACTCTTTACCTTCGTACTTCACTTCTGTTCCGGCATACTTGGAAAATAATACGCGATCGCCTTCCTTCACTTCCAGAGGCACACGAACACCGTCCTTCAGCGCGCCGCTGCCTACAGCGACTACCCGGCCTTCCTGCGGTTTCTCCTTCGCCGTGTCCGGAAGGACGATTCCGAAAGCGGTTGTCTCTTCTTGTTCGATCGGTTCTACCAATACGCGTTCACCTAAAGGTTTGATCATGAAAAAATAGCCTCCTTTAAATATGTTGTGTTGATGGATTGAAGTAAACTATGTATTAGCACTCAACATACTCAAGTGCTAATAACCACTTTTATGATACTCAACTTGTTTGCAGATTTCAAGTCCCTGATACAATTTTTGTCTTTAATTTATGAAAATCTTGGACAGCCTCGCTTCACCATTCTATCCTCCGGAGGATAAATATATTCCATTGCGGGGATAGGGGCATAGACACTAAAGTACCCGCGTATTTTTAATGGACGCTATAGCCGCTAATTAGTTCCGTTAACATTCGCCCGCCGTCCCGCCGCAAAATAAAACCCGGTCGCGAGACAGACTCCTCCGAAACCGGGTTTTTCTTGATTCCAAGAACCTATTTATATCTCCGTTCCCGCTCGGCATCCGCCGCAAGCTGCTTCCGATGTACCCGCTTGGACAACACGACGCTTAGCTCGTAGAGAAGAATAAGCGGGACGAGTACCAGGAACGCGGAGAAAAAGTCGGCCGGGGTAATCATCACCGAAATGACCACCAGAATAAAGTAGGCCATGCGGCGCATTTTTTTCAGCCGGACAGGATTGAGCAGCCGCAGTTGGGTCAGGAACAGAATCACCAGCGGCAGTTCGAACAACAGGGAGATCGGCAGGACAATATTCATCAAAAACTTGAAATAGTCCGCCATTCCGTAGGTCTCGATCAGCCCCAGTTGCTTATTCAGCGAGCCCGTAAACGACATCGCCAGCGGAAAGACGACATAATAGCCGAAGGCCACGCCGGCCAGGAAACAAACGAATACATACGGGATGTATTTTAAGGTGGCCTTACGTTCCGCCGGCTTCAACCCCGGACTGACGAACGCCCAGAGTTGGTACAGCGTAAATGGCAGGGTAACCCCCAGCGCCACCACCATAGCGATTTTCATGTAGACGCCGACGCCGTCCCAAAATGAAAAGGCGTTCAGCTCGATTCGGACGCCGGATAGCGCATTGACCGTGATATAATGATAGATCGGGTCCACGACAAAAAAAGCGGCCACGAGAACCAGCACAAAAACGAATAAGACATAAAACAACCGCCGCCGCAGTTCCGCCAAATGAGCGACAACACTTTGCTTATCCTGCTCTTCAGCCAAAATTTTGCCTCCTTACCATCCGATGCGACATCTACAAACAAAATCCCTCCCGGTCAGGGAAGGATTCCTGGGAGCTTTCCTCTCAAGTTGGGCTCACTCCGGCAGGCGACGAGGGTCGCCCTTCTCGGGCTGCACCGCCGCAGTCACCGGTGCCTCGGCTTTCCTCGGCTCGGGCTCGTCATCGACGATATCCCGGGTCGCCTCCTTGAATTCACGGAATGTCCGTCCAACGGCGCGTCCGAGCTCCGGCAATTTGTTAGGTCCAAACAGCAGCAAAGCCGCAATGATGATTAACAAAATCCCGCCTGTCATCCTGACTCTCCTTCCGCAAACCCTTTCATTATAGATATACCATAACTTATATCACAAAATTAGTCCATAATTTTGACGGATTTCCCCATCCTCCCTGGGGGCTCAACGTCTACAGCCGAAATTGGCCGGTAACCATCAGCAGCGCTTCCGGAAGCTGGTCCATAATCGCCGCCAAGTTCTCGTGCACCCCTTTAGGAGTGCCTGGCAGATTCACGATCAAGGTGCGTCCGCGAATACCGACAATGCCCCGGAAGAGCATGGCTCCCCGGTTTTTCTTCATCGCCGTATAGCGCATCGCCTCAGCCATCCCCGGAACCTCCCGCTCGATGACCCTCCGCGTCGCTTCAGGGGTTACATCTCGAATGGCCAGTTCCGTTCCGCCTGTCGTCAAAACCAGATCGGCGTGAAAATAATCGGTCATTTCGATCAAGGCCGCGATAATTTCATCCGGTTCATCGGGAACGATTCGATACTCCACAATTTCTCCGCCAAGCTCTTCCTCCACCAGCTCGCGAATTACCTGGGCGCTCGTGTCTTCACGTTCGCCTCTGGCTCCTTTGTCGCTTGCCGTAAGGATCGCTGTTTTCCAAACCATGAGTCACCCTCCTCATCCATCTCGGAACGAAAAATGATATTAACCCTCTCTGACATAATCCCCGCTTTTTCCGCCGCTCTTCGAGCGCAGCTGCGTAGGGCCGATCACGATATCCTTCTGCAGCGCTTTGCACATATCGTAAACCGTAAGCGCCGCGGCGGAAACGGCCGTGAGCGCCTCCATTTCCACGCCGGTTTTGCCCTCCGTCTTCACCGTGGCTTCCACGTACAGCTCGTCCTTCCCGTTATCGGTAAAAACGAGGTTCACCCCCGTTAACGGCAACGGGTGGCACATCGGAATCCAGTCTGACGTGCGCTTCGCCCCTTGAATTCCGGCGATTTGGGCTACGGCAAGGACATCCCCCTTCCCGATCCGGCCTTCCTTGATCGCTTGCAATGTAGAAGGAAGCATGCGGACCGTCGTTTCCGCAACCGCTGCGCGGACCGTGGACGCCTTGCCGGAGACATCCACCATACGGGCTCTGCCCTGCTCGTTAAAATGAGTCAATTTCCCTTGACCGTCTGCCGAATCCATTCTTCTCCTCACTACTTTCCTTCTATATATATTGTACCGGACGCCGTAAACAGCATGTCCAGTCTAAAATCATGTTCTTCCATCGGAAGCGGCTCCTTCACGATAAGTTCCCGGTACGCGAGGGCTGTCTTTAGAACCCGTCGGCTTCCGCACGACATCACAGCATGACTCGTCTCTCCCAGGACGCTCATGAAACGGTCATAGTACCCGCCGCCGTAGCCGATCCGACCGCCGAGGCGGTCAAAGGCCAGCCCGGGGACCAGTATCACGTCCAATTCCCCGTAGCGGCTGACAGGCCAAATGGGAATTTTCTCATTCGGCTCCGGGATTCCCCAAAGCCCCTCGATCAAGTCCTGTGCCCCGTTCAACCTATGCAGCGTCATCACTCCGCCACCGGACACACGGGGAACCAAGATCCGGTCTCCCCGATCCCGGCAGTTTCGCAATAGCGGAGTTGTGTCCGGTTCATCGCGGAACGACAAATAACTGAAAACCGTAAGAGGGGCGCCCTTTCGGGCCCGCAGCGGACCGAGCACTTCCTGCTCCGCACGCAGGCAGGCAGCCAGCGCCTCGGCTTGACGCACAGCCTCCGGAATACTCGACCGTACCCCAGCCATGTGAGCTCTGAGTTCTTTTTTGCGTTCCTTGATGTCCATCCGTAAACTCCCTCCCGTCAAAATACGGGAACTGCCATCTCCTCCCTTAGTGTATCATTGTTAACGCAAAATGAAAACTGAACCGGCAGGTTTCATCCCTTTTCCGCCGGGAATGAGCGGTGCATTTACCCCGCATTTCATGTACACTGAATACAGATGGGTGTGATATATAGGAGGATCAATACGATATGCTGCTTCAAGCTACGGACATTACGAAATTGTACGGAGTAACCACCATCCTCGGCGGGATTAACCTCCAGGTTCTGGAACGGGACCGGATCGGTCTCGTCGGGGTAAACGGCGCCGGCAAATCCACTTTGCTGCAAATTTTGGCGGGTGAATTGACTCCGGATGGCGGACAAATTTTTAAAGCGAAGGAAACGAGGGTCGGATACCTCGCCCAAAACAGCGGTTTGCAATCGGACCGCACTATCTGGGAGGAAATGCTCGCCGTTTTTTCCGATTTGACGGAAACCGAGCAGGAGCTCCGGCAGATGGAAATCCAGATTGCGGACCCTGCCGCGGATCATGAGGATAAAGCCTATAAAGAATTGCTCAGCCGGTACGCCGCCAAGTCCGATTGGTTCAAAGACCACGGCGGTTATGAAATCGAGACCCGCATCCGCAGCGTGCTGCACGGCATGGGTTTCGGCGGCTTTTCGCCGGATACCGTGATCTCCACGCTCAGCGGGGGGCAAAAAACCAGGCTGGCGCTCGCCCGGATTCTGCTCCAGGCCCCGGATCTGCTCATGCTGGACGAACCTACCAACCATCTGGATATCCAGACGCTGACCTGGCTGGAGGACTATCTGCGGAACTATTCGGGCGCATTGCTCGTCGTATCCCATGACCGTTATTTTCTGGACCGGCTCGCCAATGTGATCGTGGAGATCGAACGGCACCAGTCCCGCAGATATACCGGAAATTACAGCCGTTATATCGAATTGAAGGCGGCGGAATACGAAAGCCAAATGAAGCTCTACGAAAAGCAGCAGGACGAAATCGCCCGGATGGAGGCTTTTATCCAGCGCAATATCGTACGGGCTTCAACCACGAAACGGGCGCAAAGCCGCCGCAAGGCGCTTGAAAAAATGGAAGTCATGGACCGGCCGCCCGGCGACTTGAAGAAAGCGAGTTTCTCCTTTGAAGCGGAAATCATGAGCGGTAAGGATGTGCTTCAGGTTGACGGTCTCTCGTACGCCTTTGAACCCGGAGCCGAGCCGTTATTCCGCAATGTTTCCTTCAGTTTAATACGCGGGGAAACCGTGGCTTTGATCGGACCGAACGGGATCGGCAAATCGACGCTGTTGAAAATGCTCACCGGAGACCTTTCCCCTACTTCGGGCAAGTTGACCTGGGGAACGAAGGTGAAGATTGGTTATTATGACCAGGAACAAAGCCATTTAAACCCGGGCAACACCGTGCTGGAAGAAGTCTGGAGCGCGTTTCCCCATTTGGAGGAAGTTCGGATACGCAGCGTGCTCGGCAATTTTTTGTTCAGCGGCGAGGATGTGCTTAAGAAAATCGCGGCATTAAGCGGCGGGGAAAAAGCGCGGGTCTCCCTGGCCAAGCTGATGCTGCAGAAGGCCAACGTGCTGATCCTTGACGAACCGACCAACCACTTGGATTTATTCAGTAAAGAGGTGCTGGAATCGGCTCTGCTGGATTATGACGGCACATTGCTGTTCATCTCGCATGACCGCTACTTCCTGAATAAAATGGCCGAACGTATCGAGGAACTGAATCCCGACGGAATAGAACATTTCCTGGGTAATTATGACGATTATTTGGAGAAAAAACAGGAGCTGCGCGAGTTGGTTGCCGAGCAAACCCTGGCCCCTTCCGGGAAAGAGAGTCGTAATCAAACCAGTCCCCCCGGGGAAAAAGCGGGCGCGATGTCCTATGAGGCGGAAAAGCAGGCAAAACGGCAGGAACGGGCGCGTGCCCGCAGGTTGGAACAGTTGGAAGAAGACATTTCCAAATTCGAATCGGACATCGCCGATTTGGAAGCCGAACTTATGCTGCCTGAGGTCTACCAGGATTATGCCCTGCTGCAGGAGCGCCAGGCCGCGATTGATAAGCTCAAGTCGGAGCTGGCTGCCGCTTATGAAGAATGGGAGGCGCTGGCGGCAGAATAATTTGCAAAATAGTCAAAATAGCCCGGCTCCCTTTATTCACAACTTTATCCACAAAATCAACAGGGATACCCACAAGAAAAAACGACCATTGAGGTCGTTTTTTCTTGATTTCTAAGCTGATTTTGATCGTTTTCCTGTATTATCCACGAAGTTATGCCCATTATCCACAGTTTTTTGAAAATAAACCGGTTGTTTTCACGAATAAGCCTCCGTCTTTGGCCGGCAAGCTTTCAGTCCATTTTCATAATCAAGGACGGTATGCTAGAGATATTGTTGTCCACAACTTGACTTTTCCGGTTTCCCTTAACCCATTCCCAAGTGATTGTTCTCCTCGCAAGAAATTTCCCAAGTCCGAATTTCATAGTTCTCCGCTCCCGATTTTACGAACGGATCATTTTCCGCCCACCGGATCGCCTCCTCCATTCCCTCCGCTTCAATAATCACCATCCCGCCTTTATAATTCCCGAACGGTCCGCACATGACCAGTTTCCCCAAACGGTCCAGTTCCCGCAGATGATGGACATGGTCCCGGACCAGGGACTCATCCAAACTTCTCCCGGGATTTAAAGTCAACAAAATGACGTATTTTGTATAGCTCTTTTCCTTTAGATTATTAACCATTTTTGCTTCATTCCTTTCTTAATTTATGATACGAAACTCCCATACCGGCAAAACTTGCTCCAGAACTGGAGCTTGATCCCAAACAAACCAACCGAAATACCTATTGCCATTTCCATGAAAAAATACAATCATTTATATAAGAATTTATTACAAATTTGTCATAAAGGAGCTCGATGATGAAGTTAGCTAAAATCGCCTCTATAGCAGCCTTAGGGACAAGCCTTGTCTTCGTAGGTGGCTGCCAAATGTCCGGTACGTCCGGAAGCTCATCCTCTTCCCTTCCCGTTAAGGAATCCTCGTTGCCAGGCGGGGGAGTCGCTTTTCCGGAGAACGAACGAATCCATCTGTCGACCAATCAAAAATGGGTCGCCGACGAAGGTCATCTGTCCGATTTGATCCGCCTGCAGTGGACCGCCGACCGAGCCAAACCGGCCATTTCCTGGGCCGACCAAAACGGGGATGACAAGACAGCCATCGTGTCCCACGATAAAGCCAACAATCCGGAACAGCACGACCATAAACACATTTCCATAGAAACGACGATGTCCCCCACGGGGAAAAATAAAGGCGAACTGTTCACCCGGTTTGAAATCCCTTACGATACCGACGTAGCCGAAATCCGCACGCATTCCTCCAACTTCAACGTCATGGACGGGATTATGAGAGTCGCCGGAGAAGGCGCCCGTGACGTCCAATTTGCCAAAACCGGCAAAGACAACGCAACCACACCGCTTTGGGCCCTCCGGACGAATAACGGAGAAACGGCGGGAAATAAAGGAGCCGATTTCAACCTGATCCGGTATGACGATCAAGGCCAGCCCATCGACAGCGCCATCGCCGTCAGCCGGGAGAAAGGCAACGTCGGAATCGGGACGTCCGATCCGGAGAGCAAGCTCGATGTGAACGGTGATTCGATTCGGATTCGCGAATCGCGCACGCCGGCTTCGGCAAACTCCCCCGGAAATCAAGGAGACGTCGTTTGGGATGAAAACTACATTTACATTTGCGTGGCCAAGGATACCTGGAAGCGTACGGAACTTAAGTCCTGGTAGCTTGTGTTTAAGTCTCTCGATAATAATCCTGAGTGGTAGGGAGCAAGGTTACGATCTGAATGAGCAGGCCCAGAAACATATAAACGAGATGAACGATGTAAACCGCATCAAGAACATACATCTGCACCGTGATCCAAATGATTAAGACAAAGCCGGTATACAGCGAGAAGGTCCATGACCAATGAACCGTTTTAAACACATTTAACGCTTCTCCGAGTTTCCAGCGTTTTTTGCCTAACAAAGAAAACAGGACTCCCAGTGGACCGATGCCGAGCACAAGAAAGAGGATCAAGCCCGGAATCAGGAAATTCGTAAAAACAGGGACTCGCATCATATCCGGGGGCATCCCCAGCCCCTGCCCGCTGGGGTCCAGCACTAAAGCGCCCCCGCCAAAGAGAGCCCCAACGCCTAAAAAGAAATGAAGGCCCATTAATATCTTTACGGTTATGGGCATGCTCGCCATCCGATTCATGACTCTCCCCCTTGTGATATAAATCACAATTATTAAACTGTTTCTCCCCCTCTTAACGCACGAAGACGAAACCTCCAGGCTTCGTCTTCGTTGTTAGATACACCATATCATACCCGCGGTTTTCGGGAAATCCCCCGCCTTAAGTTTTGCGTTGAAACCGCCGCACCGGCATGAGTAAAATAGACATAATCGTCATCACTTGCAAATGTCGAACCGAAGATGCGGAGGCGAAGGAGCATGAAGCGGAGAGTAGTGGACCATATTGTAGATCTGGTAGGCGAAACGCCCGCCGTAAAAATAAATCGTTTGACCGGAACCGGGGACGCGGAGGTGTATGTGAAGCTTGAGTTTTTTAATCCCAGCGGCAGCGTAAAGGACCGGGCAGCCTCCTACATGATCGCGGAGGCGGAGAAAGCCGGGCTCCTCCGGCCGGGCGGCACCCTTATCGAGCCGACCAGCGGAAACACCGGCATCGGGCTGGCCATGAATGCGGCCGCCAAAGGATATAGGGCCATCCTTGTCATGCCGGATAATATGACACCCGAGCGGATCAACCTGTTGAAAGCTTACGGAGCGGAAGTGGTGCTCACCCCCGCTTCGCGGCGGATGCCGGGCGCCATTGACAAAGCCTTGGAGCTGCAGGCAAGCATACCAGGCAGTTTTATTCCCGGGCAGTTTCAGAACCCGGCCAATCCTTCGATCCACCGCTTGACGACAGGTCCCGAAATTCTGGCTCAAATGGAAGGCCGGCTCGACGCCTTTGTCGCCACCTCGGGCACGGGAGGGACGATCACCGGGACCGGAGAATATCTGCGCGAACATTTGCCGGAGATCCGCATTGCCGTCGTGGAACCCAAAGGGTCGCCTGTGCTTTCGGGCGGCGAGCCCGGTCCGCATAAGCTGGTGGGCACGAGCCCGGGTTTTGTCCCGCCGGTCCTCAATACGCAAGTTTACGATGAAATCGTTCAGGTGGACGATGACGACGCGTTAAATACGGTACGGCGGCTTGCCGCCGAGGAGGGCATCCTCGTCGGGCCCTCATCTGGCGCGGCGGTTTGGACCGCCCTTAAACTGGCCCGGATGCTCGGCAAAGGCAAACGGGTGCTTTGCATCGCCCCGGACACGGGCGAACGGTATATCAGCATGGGGATTTTCGAGTAGGCATAACCGGCCCGTCTTTAACGGAGCCGGTTACTTGCGGTTTCGGGTCATCCAATCCACGGCATAGTCCACCAGAGGCATTTGCGGCATGAGCAGGCAAGCGGCTCCCGCCAGGTTCCCCCGCCGGACCAGGCCCGTGTCTCGTTCGAAGTCGGCCCCGATCCGGTCGAAATCTTCGGCATCGATTTCGACATCGCGGTAATCCACCCACTTTTTCAGTCCATTCACCATCATGGGGGCGTTTTGGACGGTTTCTTTTTTGCCGGGGTAATCCGCCCGATATTCGGCCAAATGGATGGAAGTGTTGTTGCCATGACCTACGCCCAGCAGCAGAACCCAGCCTTCCGTCTCGTATATTCTCGCCAACGGCGAGGTTTCGCCCAACCCGTAATCGAGACCGTGGCCGTCGGTGATGTCCCGGGCTTTAGCTCCTCTGGCGGCAAAAGAGACGTTCGGATGCCCGCTCCGGATCGTCCCCCCTTGTTTCCGGAACAATTCCGGGATAACTCCCATGTACCACAGCGGCGTCAGATCGGGATCGTAAGCCGGCATTTGCTCCCGGATCGTCTCCCACCAAGCCTCGGGAACCGGGGGATTCTGCCAACCGGACGGATCGCTAAGATCACCGGAATGCGTCGGTACGACCAGCGTCCCCATTTCTCCCAAGGCTTCTTCCAGGGCCAGAATGACCGCAACCGGCCCTCCGGCAACAAAACCGCCCAGGGACTTATAGGAGGAATGCACAAGCAGCGTCATTCCCTCTTCGACGCCGAGCGCCCGTAAATCGGCGAACAGCGAATCTTTTGTGATCAGCGGACCTTGTACCTCGTTCATCCTATCTTCCCTTCTTTTCTGTGAAAATAAATCAAAATACTAAACCAAAGCGCTCTAGGTTCTCCGGCTGCGCATGGCCAACAAGAGCTGGATGTCCTCGCGCCCCGTTTCCGCAAAAGCGCGGTACTGCGGCGAATCCGCCCCATAAATCGCCATCTTTCCTTCCGCATCGTAGTGAACGCCCCAGCCGTATCTTTTGGGAAGGGCCGAGGCCCGCATGCAGGCATGTTTTTTGGCGAACAAGGCTTCCCGAAATTCTTGCCTGCGTTCGAGCAGCATAGAGTCGGAAATGCCCTTGTGCCGGACATGCGTTTCAAACAGCAATTCATCATAATTATACTTGTACGGATTCGCTGTGAGCAGCTCGTACTGAATGACGTGCACCGGCTTGCTCTCCTTCCTGCTTATCGGCTCGATCCCTTCCTGAACCGGGCAATCCGAGGAAATCAGGATAAATGTATTTTGATAACTCATGGTAAGGGGGCGCTCCTTTCAAAACGACACGTCTTTCTCCCAGTATACTAAGTAAACCGCCGTCTGCGGAAGCAGAAAAAGAGTCCTCCATCCGCGGACTTGCCTGCGGATGTGGACTCTGCGATTTTATTTACCCTTCCCGGTTATTCAACGCGCCGACCAGGCCTCCAAAGACAAGGAGGGCTCCGGTTTCAGCTCCATCTCCGAAAACTCCCCGCGCTGCCATTTCAGGTAGGCTGCGGCGCCGATCATGGCCGCGTTGTCGGTACAGTATTTCATCGGCGGGATCGACAGCGGAATGCCTTCCCGTTCACAGCGTGCGCCCAAGGCTTGACGGAGGCCGCGGTTCGCGGCCACCCCGCCGCAAAGCAGCAGTTGTACGGCGCCGGTCGATTTGACGGCGCGGATCGCTTTTTCCACCACGACCTCGATCACCGACTCTTGAAAACCGCGGGCGATGGCGGCCTGATAGCCGTCCTCCCCGCGCATACGATGCCGGTTGACCGCATTCAGGACGGCCGATTTCAGGCCGCTGAAGCTAAAATCGTATGAGTCGTGCTCCAGCCAGGCACGAGGAAGCTCCTCCGCCACCTCCGATTCCATCGCCAGCTTGTCGACATGCGGCCCGCCCGGATATGGAAAGCCGAGCGCGCGCGCCACCTTGTCATAGGCTTCGCCGACCGCGTCGTCCCTCGTCCGGCCGATCAGCTCAAAGCTGCCTTCCCGGCGCATGAACACGAGCTCCGTATGTCCGCCGGATACGACCAACGCCAGGCACGGGTAACGGATCTCTCCCACCAGCCGGTTCGCATAGATATGGCCCGCAATGTGGTGGGTGCCGATCAAGGGCTTGTCGAGCGCAAAGGCCAGGCTTTTGGCCGCCATAATACCGACCAGCAGGGCGCCAACCAGGCCCGGCCCCTCGGTCACGGCCACGGCCGACAGCTCTCCGGGAGCGATCCCCGCCTGCTCGACCGCCTCCTCCAGCATGAGCGTAATGCTCTCCACATGCTTTCGGGAAGCGACCTCGGGGACAACGCCTCCGAACGCTTTATGCGTCTCGATCTGGCTGGCAATCAAATTCGACAGAACCTCGGTCCCGTTCTTGACGACCGCCGCCGAAGTTTCGTCGCAGCTCGTTTCCACCGCAAGTATATAACAATCCTGATTCCGCAAGTTATTCGCTTCCTTCCTTCTCGCCGCTTCCGCGCAGCTCCTCCGGCAGCTCGCACCACATGATTACGGCGTCCTCCTGATTATCGGAATAATATCCCTTCCGCACGCCCGCCGGGACGAAGCCGAGCTTGGCGTAGAGCGCTTGCGCCACTCGGTTGGTGGCGCGCACTTCAAGGGTCATCCGTTCCATGCCGAGCTCCCCGGCCCAACTCATCATCCGGCGCAGCAGCCGCTCGCCCAAATGCCGCCCCCGAAAAGCGGTTCGGACGGCTATATTCGTAATATGCGCCTCATCGACGATCGTCCACATCCCGGCGTATCCTACCGGGTGCCCGTCCACCTCCATGATCAGGTAGCGGGCAAAATGGTTCAGCGTCAACTCGTTGCGAAAAGCCTCCTCGCTCCAAGGCAGCGAAAAGGACTCGTGCTCGATGACCATCACATCGGGAATGTCCCCCAGCTCCATCGTTCGGAACCCGACATGCCCGGCGGTCTCTTCCTTAAGATATTCCATGATCACCGGCCCCCTAACGCCGTTCCCGCAGCCGTTTGGCTTCGGCTTCGGCCAGTTGGGTGTAGTTCGGCTCGAGGGCGTGCACCTCGTCGCCGCCCGCCGTCCGCGCCCGGCGGACGGCAGCCAACCCGACGGCGATTCCCTCCAGTTCGTAGGGAATCACGTGCAGCGCTTCGCCGAGCAAGGGCCGAAGCGCTTCAGCCGCGGGCGCATGCTGCCCCGTTTCGCCCACGAACCATACGCCGGCCGGGCGTTCCGCCGGCGCCAGCTCCCGCAGCCGGGCGCCCAGCTGCTCCGTCCAGTCGCTCATGAGCCGGACCGCGTCCGGCTCCATGCGCTCCGGACACGGCCGCCCGGCTCCGGCAGCGAACAGCGCGGTATAGGTCTGACCGCGCCGCGCGTCCACCAGCGGGATGACCCAGTGGTCCCCGCTGCCGGTTTGGACGCCGAGGTCCGCGGCGTCCAGGCCCGCGCCCTGCGCGAGCCCGCCCCAGGCGAGCGCCTCCAGGCTCGACAGGCCGTACACCGGCAGGCGCAGGGCCCACGCCAGCGTCTTCGCCGTCGTGACGGCGATCCGGGCTCCCGTATAGGAGCCCGGGCCCACGCCGACGGCGACGCCGTCCAGCGCCGCCTTCGCAATGCCGGCGGCCGCCAGCGCATCTTCGATCGCGCCGATCAAGTACGCCGAATGGTTCCGTTCGGCGCGGATATTTCGCTCCGCCAGCAATTTGCCGTCTTCCATCACGGCCACCGCCAGGGAGGACGTCGATGTATCGAAAGCCAATAACCGCCGGACTGGCCGTACCTCTTGCTCGTTACTCATGATCCCCGACTCCATTCTCCCGCAAGTTGTCGATCCAGGCTTCGTAGG
The DNA here is from genome assembly GCF_036864765.1 of Paenibacillus sanfengchensis. Taxonomy (NCBI): domain Bacteria; kingdom Bacillati; phylum Bacillota; class Bacilli; order Caryophanales; family Paenibacillaceae; genus Paenibacillus; species Paenibacillus sanfengchensis. The sequence continues at coordinate 407,329 of NZ_JBAGJC010000003.1, forward strand.
GCTGCCCGCAGCCTTTTAAGTAAAAAGTCCGCTCCCCGTCCATCCCCGATTCGATGTAGATATACAGCGTCTCGGGCGGCAGGAGTTCTTCGATCAGGCTCGCCCATTCCACCAAGGTTACCCCGGCGCCAAAGAAATACTCGTCCAGTCCAAGCTCCTCCGCTTCTTCCAGCGACAGGCGGTACACATCCATATGGTAAAAGGGCAATCTGCCCGCATACTCCTTGATCAAGGTAAACGTCGGACTGTTCACGGTGTCCGCCACTTGCAAATGCTTGGCGAACCGCTGAGAGAAAGCGGTCTTTCCCGCTCCCAAGTCCCCGTCCAACGCGATGACGGTCCCGGGAACGGCCATATGGGCCAGCCGGCCGGCGAGCCGGTCGGTCCCCTCCAGGTTCTCCGCCCGAAACACGAATCCCGCGGCGCCTTTATCAAACATCCATTCATCCATTCTTCGGTACCCTTCTTTCAGTCATAACCTCCGGCTTGGCCGGTGGCTTCCATCAGCTCTATAAGAACATGTTGCGAGCAAGCGTCTCGCTCGTGCACAAGTGCACTATCGTGGCATTAAGCAATTTGAATGCCGTGCAGGTAAATAAGGGCCTGATGAGCACTGAAGTTGCATCAAACCTGACAGGGTGCTACTTATTTTGAAACTTGTCGCCTCGGTGTGGCGAGTTGGATCCGGCGTGTCCCATTTCCCTAACCGCCGTCGCATGAGCAGCCTTGCAAGAAAGACGGAAATTAACGCTAACGGTTGCCACAGCCGTTATTTGTCCTGAAAACGCCGATTTCCCATTCTAATGGTCGCCACAGCGCTTATTTTCGCATAAACAGGCTGTTAAAGCGAGAATCCAAGAGAATAACGGCGCTCACGACCGTTAGAATTTCGAAAGGGCTACTTTTCGTTAAATAGCGGCTGCTACAGCCGTTAGACTCCTCTCAGGCGTTAGTACCAGCCGGAATGCCTGACCTTTTGCAGGAATTCATACTCGATTATTTCAATGCAGGTCAGCCTTGGAAGGCAAAAGAAAATTTCCCGAAAAAAAAGGAAGACTACGCCATGCGTAAGATAGGGCTCCCATTTTTAACCACACTCTTCTTTCATGTTAGGGTTAGTGCATCGCTAGTGCCTGATGAGGCGCTATTTTGTCGAATTCGACTAGGCGGTGTGAAATAGCGGCTTTTTCGGGTCTTATTGTTGGGAAAGCGGGCCAGTCCCTGATTATGGGGCCCTGGGCAGGTCAATAAGGCCCTTTTGGGCCGCTATGATTCGCCCGAAGCCGAATCGGGCGGAAATAGCGCCCCAAAAGGCCGCTATTTCCACCGGGCATCCAAATACCTGCAGATATTCAAAAAAAGCCTGGCGGCACCCGAAATGCCATGGGACTGGCGCCCGCTTTTCATCCGTAGCCCTCAAAAAACGTATGTCCCCATTATATCGGTCTGTCCCAGGCCCCGCAACACGGAATCCGACCCCGGTAGGCTCGAACTGACCCTTATAGAAAACCAAATTTTATCTAATACTAAGGAAAATACGATTTTAAAGGAGCGATTGATAGATGCATACCGTCTGGAAGGGAGCGATCAGCTTCGGTCTTGTCCATGTGCCGGTCAAGATGTTCTCCGCCACCGAGGACAAAGATATTTCGATGAAATATATCCATAAAGTGTGCGGCAGTCCAATCTCCTACGTCAGGCGCTGTCCCACCTGTGACGAAGATGTAAATTGGGAGGAAATCTCGCGCGGGTACGAATACGAAAAAGGCAAATACGTTCTGTTTGAGAAAGAAGAGCTGGAACAGCTGTCCGCCCGTGCCGAAAGAACGATCACCATCCTAGATTTTGTCGATCTTCATGAGATCGATCCGATTTATTTTCAGAAAACTTATTACCTGTCTCCGGACCAGGCCGGATCGAACGCTTACCAACTGCTGCTAGAGGCGATGCGCCAATCGGGTAAAATCGGGGTCGCAAAAATCGCCATCCGCTCCAAAAGCAGTCTGGCCGCGATCCGGGTGATGGAAGGCTGCCTCGCGGTGGAGACGATCTTTTTCCCCGATGAGATCCGTCCGATCTCGCAAGTGCCGAACCTTCCGGAACAGATCAGCACCAATGAGAAGGAACTGACGATGGCCCGGCTGCTGATCGAACAGTTGTCCACCCCGTTTGAACCGGAAAAATACACGGACGACTACCGGGAAAACCTCCTGCAGCTGATCGAAAGCAAAGTGGCCGGAGAGGAAATCAGCCTGGCTCCCACCAGGCCGGAGAGCAATGTGATCGACCTGATGGCCGCGCTCCAGGCGAGTATCGAGGCCGTCAAGCCGATCGCCACCGATCCCGGGCCGGCCAAGGCCAAGCGGGGCCGGACGAAGGCCCCGGCGGCAGAGGGCGCGGCCGCGGCGGGCGGCGGCAAAAAGACCAAAGCCCCCGCGGCGGGCGCAGGTGCGGGCGAGCCGGAAGTCGTGACGAAGCCTAAGCGCAAAAGCACGGGGAAAACCGCGAAGAAGACGATATCCTGAGCATACGCCTGCTCCGCTTTAGCGGCTCCCCTTGACCCTTAAACCTGCTGGGTGAGGACGCAGGCTTCGGCAGGCACGCCCGCCCAGCCCTGGATGACCGGGTGACGCATGGTCCCCCCGGGCGTCCATTCCAGAAACTGGACTTTCACGGTAAGCTGCGGCATCAGCCAGTCCGCCCCTTTAATGCGTTCCGGCGTGTTGGCGAATGGCCTTGTTCCCGTTCTGAGCTGATGCGCCAGCTCCGTGATTTTTCTCCATTCTTCGATTTTCCATTTTCCCGTTCCGGCATGGCCAATATACAGAAATCTTCCTTCTGCATCGTACACCCCCAGTAGAATAGCGTTGACCCTGCCGTCGCGGTAGGTAACTCCGCCGATGGCTGCGTATAGATCATGCGCCAGCTTCAGCTTGGTCCAGCGGGCATCTTTTCCGCCGACCGCATAGGTGCTGTTCAGCCGTTTGCAGACGATGCCCTCCCAGCCCTGCTGTTTCATCACCGCAAAAAGACGGTCCGCGTCCGCCACATTGGGAACGGGCTGCAGCCGTTCATGCGGAACGAGGATCTCCTTCAGCAGATCCTGGCGTTCTCCTAGCGTCCTCCCCGTCACCCAATCGCCGTTGCAGTACAATATATCAAAGATCATATAAATCGCCGGAACCCGCGAAACGGCCGAGCGGATCTCCTGGTCCCGCCGCAGGCTGTCGCGTTTCATCACTTCGTGGAAGGAGGGCTTCCCGCCGGAGATCGCGATCATTTCACCGTCCAGAATCACCGAGTTCGCACGACAATACCCCGGCACATCCGTGAATTCCGGATATTGGCGGGTGCGGTCGTTTCCTTTTCGATTGATCAGCCTCACCTCCCGGCCGTCAAAATAAGTCAGCATGCGCACTCCGTCCCACTTTACCTGGGCGACCCAATCTTCCCCATGGGGCACTTCATGCGCTCTGACCGGCTCAAACGGAATGACCGGCTTTAGCTCCATCTCTCCGTCCTCCTTTTTCGCTTCCACCGCGTCATTTTTCTCCTTCCGATGGTGCGGGCTTTTTTCCAAGTGTGCCCACCCGCCCTGCTCCGCATTCCTGTTCCTGTATTGGCTAACCTATGCTCCGGTATCCTCCCCCGGCCTTCTTTATCCCGTCGGGGGGAGGCTTATAGTTTCGGGGAAACGGGCAACGCTATAAAAAGAAGCTGGAAGGAGGGTCTTGTTATGGCGCGAACGATCAAAGGGAGTATTACGATTGAAGGAGCCGAGGTGCCTGTAAGCAACCCGGACAAGCTGCTATGGCCGGAAGCCGGGATTACGAAGCTGATCTACTTGCAGAGGCTGGCCGAGCTTTCGCCTTATCTGCTCCGTTATTGTCAAAACCGCCTGCTGACAACCATTCGGTACCCCGGAGGCATTCACGGCAAATTTTTCTACCAAAAAAACGCGCCCGATCCGCTCCCGTCCTTTGTCCAAACCGCCGAACACGAAGGAATCCGGTACATTGTCATGGACAGCCTTCCCGTCCTTTTGTGGCTCGGCAATCTGGCGGCCATCGAGTTTCACCCCTCCCTGCATTATGTAGGGGAGTTATTGCCCTGCGAATGGATGATCGACCTCGATCCAACCCTGCAGGAAGAGCCCCGGATCATGGAGGCCGCCTCATATGTCGGCGAAATCCTTACCTCGCTCGGCCTGTCCTCGGTGCCCAAGACTTCGGGAGCGACCGGCGTGCAAATTATCGTGCCGATCCAGTATGGCGTTACGTTCGATGAACTGCGGCTGATCGGCCATTTTGTCGCCCGTTATGTCACTGAGAAGCATCCGCGCCTGTTTACGATCGAACGGCTAAAAAAAGACCGCGGCGATAAAATCTACTTCGACTACCTCCAGCATTACGGCGGAAAAACGCTGGCCGCCCCCTACACGCCCCGTGCCCGGCAGGCGGCCAGCGTTTCGACGCCCCTTACGTGGGAGGAGGTCGCCCGCAATCCGTCTCCGGCCGATTTCCATTTGCTCAATATCGGGCAGCGCCTTCGGGAGCGGGGGGATCTGCTGCAGGATGTGCCGCCTCAATCGGTGGAACTGATCCTGCAGCACTTGCGGAAGCCGGGGGTCCGCTAGGGGAACAAGCAATGGGAACCTGCTTGAAATGGCCCTGTGATTGCGGTACATTGATGTTGTGGAAATAACGACCAATACATGTTTTTGTCGGTGTGAAGCACATGCCGCCTTGATGCGCAGGCCCTTTTAGGAGCCGCGTATTGGGGCGGCTTTTCTTTTTAATAATTTCGGAAAAAGCGGGAGGCAAACAAATGAGCGTATTTGAAGAGGTCTATGCGGGTTGGCTGCAGCGGCAGTTGAGCGAAGAGACGAATGCGAGGCGGCGGGAGCTTTTGGCGAACGGGTTGGGACACGGGACCGTGGAATTTCTGCGCGCGATCTGGTTTCCGACGATCGGAAACCTGGATCACTTATATGCCGAGTACGAGGTACGCGATTTGAATAACGGCTGCCGTTACCTTGACCTTGCCTACATGCCGGGCCCGGGCGGTGCCAAAGGCTGCATCGAGCTGCATGGTTTCCGCTCCCACGCCAGAGATATCGAGGCCGGCCGGTTTAAGGATCTATGCATGAAGCAGGCCTTGCTGGTCCTGGACGATTGGTACTTTCTCCCGATTGCCTACCTCTCCATCAAAGAGGACCCCGCCGTCTGTAAGCAGTTGGTCCTCGCTTTTGTCGGAAAGTTCCTGTCCGGTGCGGTTCCGCCCGATTTGAACTGGGCCGAAGCCGAAACGCTGCGCTATGCCCGCCGTTTGCTGCGGCCGTTTACGCCCCCGGAACTTGCGAAGCATCTGCAACTGTCGGAAAGACGGACAAGAGTTATACTGCATTGTCTATTGGCGAAGAAGCACCTCATAGTCGCGAGCGGAAATCAGCGTTATCGTTCATATAAACTCGCTTAAATGGACCGAGAGTGGAACGGGATGATAACGGCGCCATTATAACGGTCGCCACAGCCGCTATTTTGCCAAAATTCACCTAAACAGATTTCTAACGGTCGTGAGCGCCGCTAATTTGCGGAATTCGAAGATAAGTCGACCCAAATGGCTCGAATAAGAACTCTCACGACCGTTAGAATTTAAAGCCACTCTATTTCAGGAAAATAACGGCTTTGGCGACCGTTAGAATTTTCATTGGCTCTCTCCCTCCCCCGCTCGCCCCTACAGCAGCGGCGAGAGCAGCCGCGCGACCAGCTCGGCCATGCGCTGCCTGCGGGAGCGGCGGGCGAATTCCCGCGGGTTGATGCGGCGGGAGTCGACCATGTCCTGCTGGAAGTCCCGGGACAGGCGGGCGATGGTTTTTTCGTCGAACAGCAGGGCCGTCATCTCGAAATTGTAAAAAAAGCTGCGCATATCCATATTCGCGGTTCCCACGGAGGCCAGTAAGTCGTCGACGATCAGCACTTTGGCGTGCATGAAGCCTTTGGTGTATTCGTAAAACTCGACTCCCGCCTGCAGCAGTTCCTCCACATAGGACAGCGAGGCCAGTTTCACGAGGCGGCTGTCGGAGTTGTAAGGGATGATAATCTTAACATCGATGCCGCTCACCGCCGCGGTTTTGAGGCCCGCATAGACGCTGGCGTCCGGGATGAAATACGGGGTGGCGATCCAAATCCTCCGTTTGGCCACGGCGATCGACCCGAAACACATTTCCTGGATGGCGTTCCAGTGTTGATCCGGACCGCTGGCCAGAATCTGCACCTGTTCTTTGCCGAGACAATGATGCTCAGGGAACAGATCGGGGTCATGAATCCCCTGACCTGCGGCCAGCTTCCAGTCGCCAAGAAACGTGTTTTGCAAAAAATAGACAGCATCCCCCTTAATCTGCAAATGGGTATCCCGCCAATACCCTACTTTATCGTAAAGGCCGAGATAATCGTCACCGACGTTCAGCCCGCCCACAAATCCCACTGTCCCGTCCACGACAATGATTTTGCGATGATTGCGGTAATTGATCCGGCGGTCCAGCGTGGCGATCAGCGGAGGCAGAAAAAAATAAACCTCTACCCCGGCCTCCCGCAGTTCCCGCACGAAAGAACGCGGCAAATGATAGCTGCCCAACCCGTCACAGATGAGGCGCACCTTCAAGCCCTCCCGGACTTTCCAGATCATGACTTCCTTAAATCTTCCGCCTAAGCCGTCATCCCGAAAAATATAAAATTCGATATGTATGTGATGTTTGGCTTTGCTCATCTCTTCGAGCATGGCCTCAAAGGCCTCTTCCCCGCTGCTCAGCACCCTGGTCTCGTTGCATCCCGTAATCGGGCTTTCCGAGAGATGGGTCAGCAGACCGAAAAGGCGCTCCTGACCTTCGAAGCCTTTATTGTTCATTTGCCCGGAGGCTTCCACAATGACCGACTGCTGCCACAGCTTGGCTTTCATCTCCTGAAACAGCCGGGTTCCCTGGCTCCGCAGCTTCCTGCGTTTTTTATAATCCTGTGCCACAAAATAGTAGAGAATAAAGCCGATCAGCGGAACGACGAACAGAATGAACATCCAGGCGACCGCCTTGCTGGGCTTCCGAAACTCCAATACAAGTATCGTAGCGATTTGAAAAATGAATGCGAGCAAAACGGTAACCAGCCACACCATGGTCTTCACCCTTCCCTTCAATCAGCATTAACCATTCTGCCTCCGGTTTATTCAGGTCCACTCCGCCTCGTCCTCCGATATATCAGACAAAGCCGGATTTTTTGACATGTTTTAAGAGTCATAGGAATAGATAAGTTATAGAAGCTCATTTTGAGAGGAAGGGAGATGCCATGAAAACCGCCAGTTTAGGCCTCGCCCACCCCCGGCGGATGACCCTGCTCGTCCTGAGGGATGCCAACCAGCCCGTAAAACAGCTTCAGGTTTCCAAACCGCTGGTCATCGCCGTGCCACTCTTTGCCTTATTGTCCATTTCCGGGCTGATCATCAGCCTCCAGATTCAATCCGGACAGACGATTTCCCGACTCGAACACCAGGTGCGGGATCAAGAACTGCGATTCGAAGCAATCGTGACCGACAAAAACGCAGCGATCGAAAGGCTGCAGAATGAAGTGATCGCGTTGTCCGGGCAGTCCCGTGAAATGATGGACCGGATGGAACGCGTTTCCGAGCTTGAAACCGAGCTGCAGCGATTCATTAAGAAGTATGGCGGACAGGAAGGTTTGCGGAACCTCTCTTCTCTGTCCTACGAAGAACCCGAAACCCTCGGGGTGGGAGGCGAATTTATTGCGGTCCATGAGAACGAAATTGAACAGTTGGCTGCCGTGACGCGTGAACAATTTGCGGAAATGAGCTCGCTCCTGGACGAAATGGAGCGCAATATCCCCAACACGCTAAAAAAAGCCCGGCAGACACAGCGCTCGATTTCGGGCACGCCCACCGAATGGCCGACGTTGTCCAAGCGCCTGACTTCCAATTTCGGATACCGGAGCGACCCTTTTTCGGGACGGGCCTCTTTTCACGCCGGCATCGACATTGCCGGAAAAACCGGCGACCCGGTCTACGCCGCGGGTGCGGGGAAGGTGATTACGACCGCCAGGGACGGGTCTCATGGCAATTACATCGTGGTGGAGCATCCCGGAGGACTGCAAACCTGGTATCTGCACCTTAGCCAGATCGGCGTTTCCGAGGGGGACAGCGTCAAAAAAGGACAGGAAATCGGCGGCTTGGGCAGTACCGGCCGGAGTACCGGCCCCCATCTCCACTTCGAGATCGTCAAGCAGGGGGAACCTGTCGACCCGTTGCCTTATCTCAAGTAATTTTTCATTATATTTTTCATGAAGGAGGCAAAAAACGATGCTCAAAAAGAACAGTGCCGCCGCAGACGGTACAGATACGCTGATAGGGAAGGGAAGTTCGGCGGAAGGCAAGCTGGAATGCCAAACGAACATACGGATTGAAGGGAAATTTTACGGTGACATCGAGTGCGGCGGGCAGGTCGTGATTGGGGAAACCGGCGAAGCGTTGTCCAATATCAAAGGGAGCGACATCATCGTGGCCGGTAAAGTCATCGGCGATATTACCAGCCAAGGCCGGCTTACCATTACCGGCAGCGGGCAAGTCGAAGGAACCGTCCATGTGGCCAAACTGGTCATCATCGAAGGAGGGCTCCTGAACGGATCGGCTCAAATGGAAAGGACGTCTCCTTCCGTGCTTCCCGTCAAAGAGAAGTCCTCGAAAAAAGCGGCTCAGCCTGAAGCGGGGTAATCGCGGTGACTCGAAAAAAATAAGTTCCCGGCTGCATATGATGCAATCGGGAACTTTTTTGTTGCTGAATGCTCGGGGTTATGCGGCGACGTCCCTCTTTTTGAATACGAGCCAGGCGATGACCAGGAACGCGATCACATAGCCGCTAAGCACGGCGGCCGAAAAGCCAAGCGTCATTCCCGCAGGCCCCAGCTCGCCTCCCCGATACTTGCTTAAGTCCATATTCACGAACAGCATATACTTCGCCCAAGGATAACGGGCCGGGTGAAACAGCATTGTAAAGAGCCCGCCCGCAAACAAAATGAACATCGACAGACCGATGGCGATTCCCCCGGACCGGAAAACGGTAGAGATCATAAAAGAAAAGGTCGTAATCACCAGAAGGTCGATATACCGATAAAACAAATTCTCCACAATCATCCAAAAGGCTTCCACCCCTGCCGGGAATACACCGGACGGTATATCAGAAAACAGAAGGAACGAAACCGCCAGGCAGGCCAGGAAAAACACCACCGTCGTCAGCACCGTAAACAACAGCACCGCCAGCAGCTTGGATAGCAGAATTTTCGTGCGGGTCCAAGGCCGGATGAGAAGCAGCTTGACCGTCCCCCAGGTAAACTCTCCCGCAACGATGTCGGATGCGACAACCACCGAATAAATCGTGACCAAATAGTAGAGAAAAGACAATTGATCCACCGCATCCCAGACTCCGACCGGGCTTGTCGAGCTGCCTAAATAGTACAGCGTACCGAACAGGATCGTTAGAACGACCAGAATGGCCGCCATCACCCAGGTCCGCAACCGACGGTAGATTTTCATATTTTCATTTTGGATGAGCCGTAAAAAATCAATCAATTTCTCCGCCCCCCGTCATTTCCAAAAATTGATCCTCGAGCGAACGGGTCAAAATCCGAATGCCGTATACGGAAATCCCGGCCAAAACGAGCTTTGTATTGATTTCGGCGGTTGCGGAGCGATCGGCGGTGACTATCAAGTGCTTGCCTTCAAGCCGACCTTCCTTTACGAGATGCAGCGCTCTTTCGGGTGCGTCCACTTCGAATGCGGTTTCTTGGGGGCGGTCCGCGGCGCTGTTTTCCCTGTCGAGCGTTTTGACATCGATCAGCCGCCCATGCTGAATGACCGCCACGGTATCGCACATCAACTCCATTTCGGATAAAAGATGGCTGGAGACGAAAACCGTCGTCCCCTCCTCTTTCGCCAAAATCCGTAGGTAATCCCGCAACTCGCGAATGCCTTGGGGATCCAGGCCGTTCGTCGGCTCGTCCAAAATAAGCAGCTTCGGCCGGTGCAAAATCGCCTGAGCCACTCCCAGCCGCTGCCTCATGCCGAGCGAATAGGTTTTCACTTTATCGTGAATCCGGTGCTGCATCCCCACGCGCTCCACCGCTTCCATAATCCGATCCCGGGTAATCCCGGGAGACATCCGCGCATAGTGCAGCAGGTTCTGATACCCGGTGAGGAACTTGTACATTTCCGGATTCTCCACAATCGCCCCGACCGCCGAGATCGCCCGCTCGAAATCATTTTTGACGCTGGCTCCCTGGATCAGAATATCTCCCTTTGTAATCGACATCAGACCGACCATCATCCGGATGGTCGTCGTTTTGCCGGCCCCGTTCGGTCCCAGAAAGCCGAATACCTGGCCCGGCGGGATGTCCAGGGTCAAGCGGTCGATCAACACCTTGGATCCGATTTTTTTGGTGACGTTCTTGATACGCACGACTGGCTCCTGCGTCATATATTCACTCCCCCTCCTGACCAACCCATCGGCACTCCTGATCAATGCGCCGGTATTTTCCCCTATTTTACCATAAGTACCGGTAGAATGGGTTCCCGCATATTTCCATGCAAAAAGCAGACAATAACCCATGAATCCCCTGAAAGGAGTATGAAGAGATGGCCCAAATCAATCAGCAGGAGTTGCAAAGCCTGCGCCATCTGATCGGCGCGCATGAAACGGCAAACCAAAAGATGCTGGCTTACGCTCAGCAGAGTACCGATCCGCAGGTGAAAGCTTATTTCGAAAAATCGGCCCAGGACGCGTTAAACACCAAGCAACAGCTTTTGTCATTCTTGAACTAGGGAGGAATCAAGTCGACATGATGCAGGAAAAAGAAATGGTCAATGATGCGCTGTCCATGGTCAAAAACAGCCTGACTACCTATGCCAGCGCGATCTCGGAATGCGCCAACCCCCAGCTCAGATCGACCATCCAGCAGATCAGAAATAACTGCGAAGCCTCGCAGTACGAACTGTTTAGGCTGGCCCAGTCGAAAGGTTATTACCAGCCGGCCATGATGGCCGATAACCAGGAAATTCAGCAGGTAAAAACGCAGCTTGGCAGCTAATGGAGAAATGAATTGCAAAGAAGACGGCCCTGATCCCCGGCCGTCTTCTATTATCGTCGTCTTAATTTACTTTACCGTACCGATATATCTTCGCAAGCTTTCCTCTACGCATCCGGCGATCAATTGTACAAACGGCTCCAGCCCACTTTGAACGCTTGCAGCTTCCAGCGTCTCGTAATACCTTAACCGATCCCTGGTCTCAGACTTTAGTATGGCCGGAGGATATCCGTATTTCATAAGGATTAAGTTCATGAGGAGCCTTGCCGTTCGCCCGTTCCCATCGTTGAAGTGATGAATATAGACGAAGCGGAAGTGGAATTCCGCTGCCAGTTGGACGGGATGAAGCTTATCTTTTTGCTCGTAATACCACCGGACCAATTGCTCCATTTTCTCGGAAAGTTCGTCGTCGATATTTTTCAGAACAAGATGATGAAGCGACTTGATCACGAACTCGGTTAATTCGATCTTGCGGTCTACGATATCTTGAACATAATCAATAGCTTCGGAATGGTGGACGACTTCAAAATGCTCACGCAGTTTTTTGCCCCCAATAGTCAAACCATCTTCGAGAACAAGTTTCGTTTCCAGAAGGGTCAGCGAGTTTCCTTCGATCGCATTCGAGTGGTAGGTCCATTCGACACGATAGACTTCTTCCAGATTTTTGACGGCTGCTGCCGGCAAAGGCCGGAGGGCATCCAATTCGCTTTTAAGTTGATCTATTGTACCGAAGTCCATATTACCGCTCCTTATCCCGCTATTATCCATCATATATCATGAGTGGGTATAATAAAATCCGGGCTTCTCCGCCTTTTCCTTATTTCGAAATGGCCTTGAACGCGGCCGACTGCTCCCGGATGCCCTTCTCCGCCGCAAAACGCTCGATGCTGGAAGCTCCGAAGAAGCCGTCGATATCGGGTATATTTTGCATGATATAAGCGGCATCCGCCGGCTCGGCGATCGGGCCGCCGTGGCAAATGACCATGATCTCCGGACGAACGGCACGCCCCGCGGCAATGATATCCTTGATTTTCACGACGCAATCATCCAGGGTGAGCGCTGTCTTCGCGCCGATCGTACCTTTCGTGGTAAGCCCCATATGAGCCACCAAAATATCCGCACCGGCTTCCGCCATCGCCTTGGCCTGATCCGGGTCAAAGACATAAGGGCAGGTCAGCAGGTCCAACTGATGCGCCTTGCGGATCATTTCCACTTCCAGGTTATACCCCATGCCGGTTTCTTCCAGGTTCTGCCGGAACACGCCGTCGATGAGTCCCACCGTCGGGAAGTTTTGCACGCCGTTAAAGCCCATATCCTTCAATTGCTTTAAGTAAATATCCATGACGCGGAACGGGTCGGTACCGCAAACGCCGGCCAGCACCGGAATGTCCTTCACAACAGGCAGCACCTCGGAAGCCATTTCGACCACGATTGCATTGGCATCGCCGTAAGCGAGAAGCCCGGCCAAAGAACCTCTGCCGGCCATCCGGTAACGGCCGGAGTTGTAAATAATCAGCATATCCGCGCCGCCCGCTTCGCTGCTCTTGGCGGTAATGCCGGTGCCGGCGCCTACGCCCAGTAGGATCTTTCCGCCTTCAACTTCCGCTTTGAATTTGGCCAGGATTTCGTTTCGGGTCATCGTATTCATGTTTTATTTCTCCTTTTGTCTGTGAATGATTAGGCTTTGCTCTCCATCATGGCAATGAGTTTTTTAGCGGCGGCAAGCGCAAAGGAATCATCGTTGATGTGCTCATCCAATTCGCAAAGCTCCACCCTGCTGTGATTCAGGTTGGTTCTTAAAGCATCAAACAAAGCTTGGTTCTCCTCGGGGCCATGGAAAGGCTGGCCCTCGGCGTCAATCATGGAGACGCCCTTCAGCGGCAACATTAAAACGCTTTCACCCTTGGCCAAATTCAGCTTCTCCGCCAATTTCTCGCCGACGGCTTTGTTTTCCTGGGCCGTAGTACGCATCAGGGTGACCGTCGGATTATGCCGGTACAAGTTGCGGTGCTTGTAGCGCTCAGGCACGGTGTCGATCGGGCCGAAGTTAACCATATCGCAAGCCCCCACGGAAACCACCTGCGGCACGCCGCAAAGTCCGGCGGCTTCGCTGCGGTTCGGCCCGGCATTCAGCACGCCGCCAAACAGCTCATCGCACCATTCGGTCGTCGTCAAATCCAGCACACCTTGGAAATAACCGCTGCGCACCAGGTCCTCCATCGTGCGGCCACCGGTACCGGTAGCATGAAAGACCAGCACTTCATAGCCCTGCTCCTCCAAATAGGATTTGGCTGTTTCTATGCAGGGGGTCGTCACCCCAAACATGGTGGCGGCAACCAAAGGCTTTTTCTCTATTCTTGTAGCTTCATGCTCGAGCATGCCCGCCATGGCAAAAACCGCGTTGCTGAAAATCTTGGTGGAAATGGAGTTGAGTCCGGCCACATCCACAATCGAAGGCATCAAAATCACGTCGCTGGTGCCTATATACTGTTCGGTATTCCCGGAAGCCATGGTAGATACCACAATTTTCGGTACGCCGATGGGCAGAGCCCGCATCGCCGGCGTGATAATCGAGGTGCCGCCTGAGCCGCCCAAAGAGATGATGCCTTGGAACTTGCCTTCCTGATAAAGGCGGAGCACGGTTTTTTCGGTTCCCTCTGCCATAGCTGCCGTGGCGCGAGCCCGGTCTTTCCGGGCTACCAGTTCCCGAAGATTTTCACCTGCCTCGGCAGCAATTTCTTCGTTGGAAACATCGGGAACAAAGGCGGGTTCAAAGGTTCCCGTATGCAGGGTCAAGGTGTTAAGGCCGATTTCCGCAAACAGCTCCTTCAAGTAAAGGAATTCCTTCCCCTTGCTGTCGAAGGTCCCCACGATGGCTACGGTTTTCATTGATTAGAAACACCTCCTGGAATGATCTGTTTCTGTCCGCCGTTGATCATGTAACGGCTTTCAGAACTGATAACCTAATTGTACGACTTGGCGGAAATTTTGATATTGTTTGAAGTACGCCGTTTTTGTGCTTATATTAGATTTCGCCCCGCTGGCCGTATTCTTTCGGGGAGTGGGTTTTTCGATAGCCTGTGGGCGTCATGCCTTTATATTTCTTGAACATTTTGGTGAATTGAAAATAATCGCCATAACCAACCAGCTCCGCCACCTTTCCCACGGGCATGTCGGTCTCCCTCAGGAAGTCCCCCGCCTTGTTCATTCGGAAACGGATCAAATATTCCGTAAAGCTGCAACCGACAATTCGTTTGAACTTGGCGCTCAGATAGGAAGGCGTGACATGGGCCGCCAAGGCCAGCTCGCTAAGGAGAATCGGTTCATTATAGTGATGGATGATATGCTCTTTAATAAACTCCACATAGTCGTAGTCCTGAGCCTGTCCGTTCAACACTTTGATAAGGCTATTTTCTTCCTCGTCGCTTTGGGAAATTTTAAAGGATTTGGTTGTGTTCAAAATGGCCTTTTCCGCCGGAATCCGTTCGAAGGAAGAGCCGCCTAAAAAGCCCTGGCAAGCGGAGTTGTCGTAAAAGTAGCGGGCATCGATGGAGGATTTGATCGGGCCGCCGTAGACCATCTTTATCGCCTCCGGACGAATCCGATCGCAGGTATCGAAAATCCGCTGGGCATCCCCCCGCCCTCTGTCCAACGACTGCACTTTCTTCGCGCCCAAAACGCCGCCGGTCGTCAGCCCCAGATGGGCGCAGATGATATCCGCTCCGGCCTTCAGCATCTGCTCCGCCTGCCAGGCATCAAAGACAAAGGCCAAGGTAAACAGCCCCTGCTCATGGGCAAGGCGGATCGCCTCGATTTCCTGACGATAGGAGATCCCCTCTTCCTCCAGTGCCTCGCGAAACTTCCCGTCGATCAGTCCGATCGTGGGCCAGTTGTTGATCCCGTCAAAGCCGGATTTTTTAATATGCCTAATGTATTCCGGGAGCGAAATACCAGGGTCCGTAGCGTTCAGTCCGAATAAAATCGGAGTATCCTGCAGGAGCGGCATCAACTCGCGCGAGGCAAAATCCATTACAACTTCATTGCTGTTGGAATAACAAAGATAACATCCCAGAGACGCCCGTCCCATCTGCCGAAAGCGTCCGGCACTAAGGGCCAGAATAAGATCCGCCCCGCCCAAGACGCTGTATTTGGTCGTCATGCCGCTGCCGGCAGCGACACCTATAATATGTCCGTTGACTTTGATTTGAGCATTTAGCCGCTTGAGTATTTCCTGTCTTGATATTTGCATGGCGAGACCTCCTTAATGCCAACGATATCAATCGATCAGGTTATTCTACAAATTCGCGCTATTACAACACGATTTTATATCCATATATTGTAAAACGCTATGCGATCTTATTTTGATTTTATGTGTTTATATCTTTTTCCGCTATAGTACTCAAGGTAATTTTCCGGAAATCTATTAAGCCGGGTTGAATTTCTACCGATAATAAACTTATTCGACAATTTTCTACATCTATACAGCATAGATCAGACAGCTTAGGAGATGTTTCCTTTGATTGAGATGAACCTGGAAGAACAGCGCCTCCATCGAATTCTTGCAAGATGGGGTTACAATTCACACGCACACTTATATTATCTTGGCGATAAAGAATGGTTTTGGGACTCCGGAATGGAGGCATTGATCGCCTATCGCACGGTCGGAAACCGGAGAATCGTCCTTGGCGACCCTTTGGGCCCACCGGAAGCGATGGAGCGAATCATCAGAGAATTTATCGCTGATTGCCGGAGAAGGAAGCATATCCCCGCCTTCTACCAAACGGGGGCTTCGAACCTGGACATGTTCCGGGGCTATGGATTCAGACATCTCAAAATCGGTGAAGAGGCCCATGTGAATTTGCCGGAATTCCATTTAAACGGTAAGGCCTGGTTAAAATTGCGCAACCGCCTGAATAAGTTTGAACGGGCGGGGTTCTCCTTTGCGGTGCACTTCCCTCCGTATTCCGAATCCTTTTTGGCTCGACTTCATACCATTTCGGAGGAATGGCTGGGCGGGCGGAAGGAAAAAGGCTTTTCCGTCGGTTTTTTTGACCGTGAATACATCAGCCGGTTTCCCGTAGCTTTATTGGTTGGACCGGACGGAGAATACGAGGCCTTCGCTTCGATCGTCGGCGATCCGCCGCTGCTGTCGGCCTCGGAGGAGGTTCCGGTTTGCAGGCAGCTCACCGTCGACTTGATGCGATACTCCAAGGCATGTCCTCACGGGACTATGGATGTCCTCTTCGCCTCCCTGTTCAAATGGGCTAAAGAGCATCACTATGACTCTTGCGGTCTGGGAATGGCCCCCCTGGCGAACGTGAATGAACTGTTGATCGCCCGTTGGATCTACAAATTCGGGAACCGTTGGTACAACTTTAAAGGGTTGTACGATTACAAAAACAAATTCGCCCCGGAATGGAAGGAAGTTTACCTGGTGTATCCGCCCTCCTCCTTGTCGCTTACGCTGGCCCTCCTGATGTATATGGTCCATACGCCGGGGACCCGAAATCCCGCAAAAAGACAGCCCGCCGCGCCCAGCGTCTCGTAAAGCCCGATGCGGGATATAACGGGGGATGGGCAACGAGAGGAAGCTGCACAGATTCGCAAAAATAACGCACCCCAAAAAAACGCCGCCTCCGTCATTTCCCTGACGAAGGCGGCGCCTTTTCGTTTGCAGTTTAGTTACAGACGGGTTGATGGGCACTAATTGACCGCAAGATAGCTCACCTGGCAAAGTCCCCGTTTCCTCTGTCCTTAATTCGAAGTTCCTCTATCCGCTTGCTGATCCTTTAATACCTGATCCAAGGCGACCTGTCCTTCGTCCTGAATCATTTTAGCCGCTTCATCAAGTGACTTTTTACCCTCTTGCACCTGGGAGAGCTCTCCGCTCACAATAGACTGGAGCTGTACATAAAACGCATCGGGAATTTTATCCGAATTCATATGATCTGGGTTTATCTTTGGTTTTAGAGCATAAAAGACATCGAGACTTTGACCTCCGTACTCTTCATTAAACCCCATTCTTGACAGCAAAGTCCCATTCATTGATTTTGATTTCACTCGGGCGTAATCTTCACCGTTCACGAATTTAAGGAACTCCCAGGCAGCGTCTTTGTTCGTTGAATTCCCATGAATCGCAAATATCTCGTCCACACTTGCAGTCAGGGTTGTTTCAGGATCCGAAGAATTCACCGGCCCGGAGACGATCCCCATATTGATCGGCTTGTCATCTTTCAGGATGTCCCGAGCTAGTTTTGCATTTTGTGATGTATAAGGATCGCCTATAATCATAGCAACCCGTCCCATCAGAAACGCCTGGCTGCGGTAGTACTCTTCGATCGATCCTCCCGTAAATCCGGCATCCTTCGGATTATAAATGACTCCCGATTTTTCAGCTTCTATAGCCAACCGGTATACCTTTTTCCAGGAATCCGTGTCAACTGTCAGCTTCAAGATATTCGGATTTACACTCATCAAGCCTTCCGTATTGGCAATGAGATCGACCAAATTTCCTACAGACATCGGATAGTTCATTACCGTTATCGGATAGTCATTTCCAAAGCCGTATACCCGGGACCCCTCATCTCCATCGGTTGGAAACCGGCGCGCCAAATCCAAGACTTCCTGCCATGTCATTCCATCATGCGGTTGTTCAATCCCGTATTTGCTGAATAATCCTTTATTATAAAAGAGGGCGGTCCCATAAAAGGTCGGAGCAAGGCCGTATAACTTATTCCCCCCCAACTCCTTTAACAGGTCAATGAGCCCCGGATAGATTCCCTCTAAAGGATAATGATCTTTTTGAATGAGCGAGTCCAATTCCAAAAGTTTGCCTTCAGATATATAGTTTTTAAAAGTAGCTGTATCTAGTATCAGGATATCCGGTTGTTCGGTTTTTACAAGCTCGTCTAAAGCTTCCTCATAAGTTCTATCCCGCCCATTGCTGTTCAGGTTTGGGGTACGGATCACTTCAAAGTCGATATTCGCGTGACTCATCCTAAATAGATCGCCGTATTGCCGAAAAAAGGCCTCCTCGTTGGGATAGAGCACTTTCAGAGTCACTTTTATTTCCTCGGAATGATGACCGGCCCCCCTTGTACAGCCTGCAACAAGTAAACAACTCATAATAACGATGACCACCAAGCCCTTGTTAAACTTTTTACCATACATCTCACCCATTCCCCCAATCATCCGAAAACCGCGTCAATTAGCATGCTGCGCTTCCATACCTTGCACTTTGCCGCGCTTAATTCGGTATATGTAGTCCGCTTTTTTCGCGACTTCATTGGAGTGGGTGACGACGACAACACATTTTTGAAATTCATGTGCGCTTTCTCTCAGAATTTCCGTGATCTCCGCCGCGTTATCTTCATCCAGGTTTCCGGTCGGCTCATCCGCGAGCAACACGGGAGCATCCGATGCCAAGGCACGGGCAATCGCTACCCGTTGCTGCTGGCCTCCGGAAAGTTGTAGAATATTTCGTTTTGCCTCCTCGTCCGTAAGGCCCAATCTTTTCAAAATCTCCAGTGGATTCTTGTGTGTGATCATCTTGATATTTTCCACGGGATTCATATAATCGATAAGATTATAGTTTTGAAAAACCAACGCTACGTGATGCCTCCGATGGTACTCCAGTCCTTTTTGCGCTATATCCTCACCATTAAACAGAACTTTACCTTGCATCGGAGAATCCAGTCCCCCCAGGATTGAGAGCAAGGTTGTTTTACCTGAACCGGATGGGCCAATTATGGCATACATTTTCCCTGTTTCCATGCTCATATCAACCCCACTAAAAAGTAATTTTTGCTTGTCGTAGGAGTAGGATACATGGAGTGCCTCAAAATACATCGCCTTTTTACCACCCTTCTTAGCTCATTTTGGAAAGAATTTCTTTGGGATTCAGCCTCATGACCGAAACGGATGACATCCCTACGGCGATTACAATAATCAAGGTTCCGATCAAGTATAGCTGGACAAAACTCCTTGAGGTTACCTTTACCTCGATACTATCTAAGGCTTCCGTGCCGGCTATCGGCTCAGCAACCACAACTGACGACACCGCCACGGTGCCAGTCTGTTCACTTGGTTCTCCCCGGGAAAGCTGCTGCTGCAGCAGCGCGTTCCCTACGTTCTCCGCAATAGCATTTCCCGAAAAATAGGAGATTCCAAACGCAACTATTGCGATGAGCAGAACTTCCGTCACATACTGACCCAATATTTTGAACTTATGGATTCCTAAAGCCAGGAAAACCCCTGTTTCATACACTCTGTTTCTCATCCATAGCGTTAAGAGCAGAGAAAGAATGGCAACGCTAACCGCCATCATAATAATCAGCAATATCTTAACCAGACGAGACAGGTTGTTTAATGGTGCAGCCGCCTGGCTGTATGTCTCGTTATCCACACTGACATTAAATTGTTTCCAGTCCATGCTTGGGAGTGCTTCAACTTTTTCCACTATGGAATTTAATTGATCAGGGTTTTGCACAAAAAACGTAGCCTCCGAAAACCCTGGCTCCTTATCGCTATTAAACAGCTCCGCCTGCGAATAAATATCCGTGAACACACGGTTTTCGATCATGTTATAGGCAGAAGTCATCTCGGTTATTTGGTCCTCACCCGTCGGTTGAAATAACCCGACAATCTTGAGTTCAATCTTGTTGTGCGGATTGATCCCCAGTTGGTTTGCAACGCTATCCATGATCCCCAGTTTTAAGCTATCCCCGACTTTCAATTTGTTTTCCTCGGCTAATGCGCGACTGATCACAGCAACATGACGATCCTTCGGTAAAATGTGGCGCCCCTCGGACAGCTGAATGGATCGTGCTGTAAAAAAATCGCTGACCTCTGTTCCTGACACCGCTATGGCGTTAACCATATTTTCATAGCCGTCCTTAATAGGAAGTTTGCCTCTCAATAAATTAAAGTTCTCGGCATGAGGCTGCCACATTTCGGAGGCATAGTAGTTCTTTATTCCACCCACCGATTTGACGGACTCCAGCGTTTCAGCCGAAATCAGCGGACCCGTACTGTATGAATTTATACTTAGTTTTCCGCCGTCACTGGGTTCCGTTCTTTCCGTAACTACATAAGGGTTATCTTTACTCATATCTATGTAGATGGTAAATCTCCCCCCCAGCGATTCTCTAAGGTCGGTGCTTGCCGCTTGAGAAGCGTCTTTAATGGATATTCCCGTCAAAACAAAAGTCGCGATCACGAATAAAACCAAAAACAATAAAATACTCTTTCCTTTTTTTCGAGTTACGTACATTACTGCCCGATGCATAAAACTCATGATGAACAAAGCCTCCTTTTCAAGGATTGTGATGACGAGAACCAGTTTAACACCTTGAAATGGAAGCCATTTAGAATGTATGTGGAGCACGGATGTAGTCATAAAAAAAACCGCCGAGATTATCCGGGCGGTGAATTTACTTTTTTATTAGAAGGCTAAAGGCCATCCCTTTTTTCGATGGTGTTGGAGTGAACGTGTAGCTAATCCGTAAGGCGTTTAGAATGGAATCGACAATATACAAACCCAGCCCGTTGCCTCCCGGATCTCTCCCTCTTTCATATTCCGGCCGGTAAAACGGTTTAAATAATTCTTTCAGATGCTCTTCGGGGATGGGGTCGCACTCATTTTCAATGACCAAGTGGTCAGCATCACAATACACCCTTACTGAATGTCCCCTTTGGGTATAAGAGACCGCATTGGAAACGAGATTGTTTAGCGCTTTGCCAAAAAGCTCTGGCGGCAAATGGACAGTCTCCCCCTCCGTAACGTCCAACTCAAACCGAATGCCTTTAGCCTTGGCTATGATTTGAAAAGGCTCGCATAATTCGGTTAAGAACGCCGGAAGATGAATGTCGGTTGTTGCTTCATCCCGTACCAAAACACTCAAGTTTGAGGTATCAAGAACATTTTTGATCATCTCGGCCAGTTGTTCCGTCATTCGCTTGCACTTCGGTAAATAGACTTCATGATCCTTGTATTTGCCTACGCCAAGCATCATATTCTCCAGCATCGCATTCAGTGCGGTTACAGGCGTTTTCAATTCGTGCGAGGCCATTCTCAGAAAATCCACTTTTGATTTTTCGGATTCACTCACCTTGATTTTCTCTATTTCCAAATTTTCGATGGTTTTTAGGAGGCTGTGATATAACCGGTTCACGTTGTTCCCCAAAGCGCCGATTTCATCATCGGACTGAACTATACACCATGCGCTTCTATCCAAGGTTTCCATCTGTGCTGTTTCAGCCGAAATCCGTCGAATCGGCCGAGTCATCGCTCTGGAAAAAAGCAGGGAGCAGAGCACGGAAACTATAAAACAAATAAGCATCGAAATGGGAAGAACGGAACGAATAATGCCGGCGATATAATCGGAGAGGTTTAAAGTAACTGCCGTCAATACGGGATCATCAGTATATTCTTTAGCAGTGAAGCTTACGGGAGGCGTTAAAAGGTAAAATAAAGTATGGGCCATTACATTCATGAATACCATCAAGCCAAGCGTATACAAAAAAGTTTTGGGGAAAATTTTCAACCGTTTCATGGGCGAGCCTCAAACTTATAACCGACACCCTTCACAGTTACAATCGATTCCAGCCTAAGTTTTTTGCGAAGGTTCTTAATGTAGGTGTCAATGGTTCTGTCATTAATGGTACATTCTTCCCCCCATAAATCGTCAAGGATTTGGGTTCTGGTCAATACATGTCCCTGATGTTCCACCAACAGTTTCAACAGTTCAATTTCTTTGGGGGTAATATCAATTCTGCCGCCTGCGTCGCTAGCCGTATAACCGGAAAAGTCCACCTTGACATCTCCGAATGTCATAAAGCTGACGTTTTGCTGTTTATTACCTCTGCGGAGTAACGCCGTTACCCGCTTGCCCAGCAGCACCATGGAGAATGGCTTGGTTATATAATCATCGGCTTGGATATCAAAACTGATAATTTGTGTGTATTCATCACTAATGGCCGTTAACATCACAACGGGCACCGCACTGGTTTCCCTCACCTGCAAAAGAACCGACAGACCTGAAATTTTGGGCAACATAATATCCAAAATGATAAGGTGGATACTATGATCTCTAAAACAGCGCAAAGCTTCCTCCCCATCAAAAGCGGAAATAACCCGATGTCCCGCAACTTTCAAATATTCGGCAATAGCCTCATTGGTTTCCCGATCATCCTCTACAACCAGTATCGTTGACAATCCCCCGCGACCTCCTCATACCTATCTGAAGTTTATTTTAACTGGTTAGTATGAAATGTATATGAAAAAACGCCGCCCCCGTTATTTTCCTGACGAAGGCGGCGACTTTTCGTTTGCAGTTTAGTTGCCGGAGCGGGCAAGCTCCCGCGTGTTGGCTTCGAAGGCGGCGAGCAGGGCGGCCTCGCCCTTCAAGCCTTCGTTCTCCACCTTGCGGATTTGCTCCAGCATCCGCTTGTAATCTTTCGGAATGACGCGGACGAATTTCGGCAGCAGTTCATTCCAATTGTCCAGCACGCGGCGGCCGACGATGCTGTCCGTATACAGGACATGGCGGCTGATCAGCGTGCGGAGCTGGTCGGCCTCTTCCGGTTCGAATACCTGCTCCAATAGCACCATCTCCAGGTTGCACCGCTTGACGAAATCGCCCGTCACATCCAGGACGTAAGCGATCCCGCCCGACATGCCCGCCGCAAAGTTGCGGCCGGTTTCGCCGAGGACAACGACGCGTCCGCCGGTCATGTATTCGCAGCCATGGTCGCCTACCCCTTCGACCACAATGTTCGCGCCGGAGTTGCGGACCGCGAAGCGCTCGCCCGCGATCCCGCGGATGTAGGCTTCGCCGCCGGTCGCGCCGTAGAACGACGTGTTGCCGACGATGATGTTCTCTTCGGCCGCGAATGTGGCCTTCGGCGACGGCTTCACGATCACCTTGCCGCCCGATAGGCCTTTGCCGGTGTAGTCGTTCGCGTCGCCTTCCACCGTCAGCGTCATACCCTTCGGCACGAAAGCGCCGAAGCTTTGGCCCGCCGATCCTTCGAACCGGAACGTAATCGTATCCTCCGGCAGACCGGCCGCGCCATAAATGCGCGTCACTTCACTGCCGAGGATCGTCCCCGTCGCCCGGTTCACATTGCAGATCGGCAGCAGCGCGCTGACGGCTTCGCCGCGCTCCAGCGCCGGCGCCGCCAGCTCCAGGAGACGCGTCATATCCAGCGTCTCCTCCAGGCCGTGGTTTTGCCGGCGGGTGCAGTAACGGCTGCCGCCCGCAGGCACCTCCGGCATGTGAAGCAAGGCGGACAGGTCGACGCCCTTCTTCTTCCAATGGTCGACCGCCTTGAGCGTGCCCAGGCAGTCGGTCCGTCCGATCATTTCATCCAGATTACGGAAGCCGAGCTCGGCCATCCATTCGCGGAGGTCTTCGGCCACGAAGGTCATGAAATTGACCACGTGCTGCGGGTCACCCGTGAAGTTTTTGCGCAGCTCCGGATTTTGGGTGGCCACGCCGACCGGACAAGTGTCCAACTGGCAGACGCGCATCATGATGCAGCCGACCGCCACGAGCGGAGCCGTCGAGAAGCCGTACTCCTCGGCGCCGAGCAGCGCGGCGACGGCGAGGTCGCGTCCGGTGAGCATTTTGCCGTCCGTCTCCAGGACAACGCGGTCGCGTAAATTGTTCAGCATCAGCGTCTGCTGCGTCTCGGCGAGCCCAAGCTCCCAAGGGAGGCCCGCATGGCGGATCGAGCTTTGCGGGGACGCCCCGGTCCCGCCGTCATAGCCGCTGACGAGAATGACATCGGCACGGCCCTTGGCCACGCCCGCAGCGATCGTGCCGACCCCCGCTTCGGACACTAGCTTGACGTTGATCCGTGCCCGCGGATTCGAGTTTTTCAAATCATAGATCAGCTCCGCCAAATCCTCGATCGAATAAATATCATGGTGCGGCGGCGGCGAAATCAGACCCACGCCCGGTGTGGAACCGCGGACTTCGGCGACCCAAGGATACACCTTGCGGCCCGGAAGCTGTCCGCCTTCCCCCGGCTTCGCGCCCTGCGCCATCTTGATCTGAATTTCATCGGCATTGACCAAGTAATGCGAGGTGACCCCGAAGCGGCCCGAGGCGACCTGCTTGATCGCGCTGCGGCGCAGATCGCCGTTGGCGTCCGGCACATAGCGCGCCGGATCCTCGCCGCCCTCGCCGGTGTTGCTCTTGCCGCCGATGCGGTTCATCGCGATCGCGATCGTCTCGTGCGCTTCTTTGCTGATCGAACCGAACGACATCGCTCCGGTTTTGAAGCGGCGCATAATCGATGTGGCCGACTCCACTTCTTCCAGCGGAACTTTGGGTCCGACCGGCTTCAAGTCCAGCAGCGAACGGAGCGTAAGGTGTTTCTCATTTTCCCCTTGAACTAGAGAAGCGAATTTTTTATAGAGTCCGTAATCACCGGTACGCACGGATTGCTGAAGCAGATGAACCGTCTGCGGGTTGAACAGATGCTCCTCCCCGTCATTCCGCCATTGATACTCCCCTACGGAATCCAGCACCGGATCTTTACCGTCCTGACTGGCGAAAGCGCGGAAGTGATGGGATAGCGTCTCCTGCGCCACCTCTTCCAGCCCGATGCCGCCGATCCTCGACGGCGTCCAGGTAAAGTAACGGTCCACGAAATCCTCTTTTAAGCCCACCGCTTCAAAAATCTGCGCCCCCCGATACGACTGGATGGTGGAAATCCCCATTTTTGACAGCGTCTTTATGACGCCTTTCGTCGCGGCCTTGATGAAGTTGCTGACGGCCTTGTAATGGGAAATGCCTTGCAGCAGTCCCTGGGTGATCATGTCATCCAGCGTTTCGAAAGCGAGGTAAGGGTTCACCGCGCTGACCCCATACCCGAGCAGCAGGGCGAAATGGTGAACCTCACGCGGTTCCCCCGATTCCAGCAAGAGGCTGACCTTCGTCCGCGTTTCCTGTCGGATGAGATGATGATGCAGCGACGAAACGGCCAGCAGCGCCGGAATGGCCGCATTTTCGGCGTCCACGCCGCGGTCGGACAGAATCAGGACGTTATGGCCTTTGGCGATCACCCGGTCCGCCGCTTCACAAAGCGTATCGAGCGCCTTGCGCAGCCCTTCCGCACCTTGATCCGCCGGGAACAGAATCGGGATTGTCATCGCTTTGAAACCCGGACGGCGAATATGGCGCAGCTTGGCAAACTCTTCATTGGACAAAATCGGGGATTCCAGCCGGACTTGGCGGCAGCTCTCCGGTTCCGGCTTGAGCAGATTCCGTTCCGGACCGATCATCGTCGCCGTCGAAGTCACAAGCTCCTCGCGGATGGCATCGATCGGCGGATTCGTCACCTGGGCGAACATCTGCTTAAAGTAGTTGTACAGACGCTGCGGACGGTCCGAAAGAACGGCGATCGGAGCGTCGTACCCCATCGAAGCGATGCCCTCGGCTCCCGTAAGCGCCATCGGCTCAAACACCTTGCGCAAGTCCTCGAAGCTGTAACCGAACGCCATTTGACGCAGCGTGATGTTCTCGTGGCGGTCCGCCGGCATTTCCGGAGCTTCGGGAAGATCCTCCAGCAGCACCATGTGCTCATCCAACCAGGCGCGGTAAGGATTCTCCTTGGCGATGGAAGCCTTGACTTCCTCGTCGGAAATAATGCGGCCTTCTTTCGTATCCACGAGCAGCATCCGGCCCGGACGCAAACGGTCCTTGTACAGAACCTCCTCGGCCGGAATGTCCAGAACCCCCACCTCGGACGAAAGCACGATCAAATCGTTCTTCGTCACATAGTAGCGGGAAGGACGCAGGCCGTTGCGATCCAGAATCGCGCCGATTTGCACGCCGTCCGTGAAGCCCATGGCCGCAGGGCCGTCCCACGGCTCCATCAGCGCGCTGTGATATTCGTAAAAAGCTTTCTTGTCCTCGTCCATATCGGCATGGTTGCTCCAAGGCTCCGGAACCATCATCATGGCGACATGCGGAAGGGAGCGGCCGCTCAGGTACAGAAATTCAAACGTATTGTCAAACATCGCCGTATCCGAACCGTCCGGATTGATCACAGGCTTGACCTTTTCCAGATCGGCGCCGAAGGCTTCCGTTTCGAACAACGATTGACGGGCCCGCATCCAGTTCACGTTTCCGCGCAGGGTATTGATCTCCCCGTTATGGATCATAAAGCGGTAAGGATGCGCTCTTTCCCAGCTCGGGAACGTGTTCGTACTAAAGCGGGAGTGCACGAGCGCGATCGCCGATTCGAGACGCTCATCCTGCAAATCGAGATAGAACTGTCCGACCTGCTCCGTGGTGAGCATCCCTTTGTAGACCACCTTCCGGCAGGACATGCTCGATACGTAAAAAGCGTCGCCCTCCGCCTCGCCGCTGTAGCGGATGGCCAACTCGGCCCGGCGGCGGATCACATACAGTTTGCGTTCAAAATCCAGGTCGGTCGTCAATCCCGCGCCGCGGGAAATGAAAATTTGACGCACGAACGGCTTCGCCTCTCTTGCCGATTTGCCCAGCATATCGTCCCGGGTAGGTACCGTACGGAAGCCGATAACTTGTTGGCCTTCCTCCTCGATAATCCGGGTCAACTCGGCTTCCTGACGGCTGCGGACCTTCTCGTCATGCGGCAGGAACAGCATGCCTACCCCGTATTGACCGGCCTCGGGAAGACGATATCCCAGCTTCTGGGCCTCCGCCTCAAAAAAGCGATGCGGGATTTGCAGTAAAATACCTGCGCCGTCCCCGGAATTCGGCTCGCTCCCCTGGCCTCCGCGGTGCTCCATATTCGTCAGCATCGTCAAAGCCTGACTTACGATATCATGGGAGGCCTTGCCTTTGATATGAGCGACAAAGCCCATGCCGCAGGCGTCTTTTTCAAACGTCGGATCGTAAAGTCCCTGCTTTGGTGGTATAACCGTATGTTTCATATTCAGCGTCAACCTTTCTATAAATAAACTAAACCTTACTGTTAACGACATGTTTTATTTAGTATTTTTATTCTAACGGAAAACGCCGCGACTGTTTTTGCACTATCTTCTCTTTCTTTTGCACTAATGCCAAGAAATTTAAGAAGGAAAATCATCCAGTCGGCAAGATCTTGGTCGCTCCCGCTTTATTTTCTAAAAATAGGCATGATCAGCCCTACCGTTTGTCAGCTGTCATCTCTCATCCCGCCTTTTGCCGTGTACCCAAAAAAAGAACCCGAACAAAAAAGTTCGGGTTCTCTTTTCGGGCTTGCCGATACAGATATTAAGCTAATTAAGCCTCCAGGCTCGTTTCAGCGCTCACAATTTCGCTGTGTTTATGCATAACGAAGTAGAGCAGCGTCAACGCCAGGAAGACAACGGCGAAACCGGCGAGGATGCCGAGCTGATTCCAGGCATGGCTGAAATCGCCCGTGGAGACGACCGCTTTGTAGCCGCTGACGCTGTAGGTCATCGGGAGAAGCGGGTTGAACGCCTTCATCCAGTTCGGAATCAATTCCAGCGGGAAGGTGCCCGCGCTTGTGGTCAATTGGAAAATCAGCATCAGGATCGCCAGGAAGCGGCCGGGATTCTCAAGCCAAGTCACCAGCGCCTGAATAATAAACATGAAACACAAGCTCGTGACGAAGCTGAAGAGGAAGAACAGCGGAACGCTCTTCACTTCCAGGCCCAGTCCGTACAGCACCAGCAACGATGCCAGGAGGGATTGGACCAGGCTCATACCGGTAAAGGCGAGCCCGCGGCTCACAAACCGGTTCCAGGCGCTGGCCTCCGCCACGGACGATTCGCGGAGCGGGACTACCAGCGTGGAAATCAGAGCCCCCACGAACAGACCGAGCGACAGGAAGTAAGGAGAGAAGCCGGTTCCGTAGTTCGGCACTTCGCTAATCTTTTGTTCCTTGACTTGCACGGGCTCGGCGTACATGCTCACCAGCTTGTCGTTTTTCTTCACGCCGGACGTTTTTTCGGCCGCTTCATTCAGCTTCGAAGCCAGTTCGCCGGAGCCTTCGGTCAGCTTATCCATGCCGTCCTTCAGCTCGCCCGCACCGGCGCCAAGCTGCTTGGAACCGCTGGCCAGCGTTTCGACGCCGCCGGTCAGTTGGCCCATGCCGCCCTCGATCTTTTGGGCCCCCGCACTCAGCTTGCCCGCCCCTTGGACAAGTTCATGGCCGCCAGCCGCAGCCTCGGACAGTTTGCCGCCGAACAGCTGCAGACCCTCGGTCAACTGCTTTTGACCGGCCGTAAGCTGGTCGGCGCCTTGAACGAGCTGCCGCTGGCCCTGCGCCAACTGCTCGCTGCCTTGCAGCAGCTGACCGTGGGCGCTATGCAGTTCCCGGCTGCCCTGCAGCAATTGAGCCTGGGCTTGCCGGACCTGCTCGCTGCCTTGGGATACGGCCTTGCTGGCCGTCAGCAACTGTTGAACGGCCGGGTTTTGGGCCAGTTCCGGATTGCTCTTGGCCAACTGCTCCAAGCCTTGGGCCACGCTCTTCGCTCCCTCGGCCACTTTGGCGCCGCCTTCAGAGGAGGATTCCAGCCCGGCTACGAGCTTGCCGCTGCCTTCCTGAGCGGAAGTCAGGCCGGCTTTCAGCTTGTTCGCGCCTTCCGCAGAGGACTCCAGCCCGCTTTGCAGCTTCACGCCGCCTTCGTAAGCCTGGGTCGCCCCGCTCTCCAGCTTCTGTTCAGCCGCCTTCAGTTGGTTTAGCCCGCCGGACAGCTTCGCCGCGCCGGTTTGCACATCCGCGGCCCCTTTGCTCAAGTCCCCGGCGCCTTCCTGAAGCGGAGCGATGCCTTTGCCCAGTTTATTCGTCCCGGCGACCAGCTTCGCCAGGTTTTCTTTCAATTTCTGCGCGCCTTCGTCCAGCTTTACGGCCCCTTCATTCAGGGTGCTTGCGCCGGAGCCCGCGTCGTTCAAACCGCCGGACACTTTTTCCACCTGATCGAACAACGTCTCGGTGTACGCCTCCGTCACTTTGGCGGAGACCTTGGATTTAATCTCCTTCACGGCCGTACCGCCGATTTGCGCAGCCAGGAAATTGTAACCCTCGTTCGGCTCGAACATCAGCTCGGCCGGCTGCGGATTATCGTCCATGACCGTTGTGGCCTGCGACGAGAAGTTTTCCGGGATGACGATCGTCATATAATATTCGTTCGCTTCCATCCCTTTTTCCGCCTCTTCACGCGAGACGAATTTCCATGAGAAATCGTTGCCTTTCTTAAGTTCTTCAATCAGGTCCTTGCCGACCTGGAGCGATTTCCCTTCATACTCCGCCCCGGTGTCTTCATTGACGACCGCGACCGGAATTTCGTTCATTTTCCCGTATGGATCCCAAAACGCCGCCAAAAACATGCCGCTGTACAACACCGGTATGAACAGGACGACGATAATCGGGACAATGACTTTCGGTTTCTTGAAGGACGCAGCCAGGTCCTGAAAAAACACCGATATCGATTTCATGATAGTTCCCTCTCCTTCATCCCGTCTTTATTTTTTCTTGATTGACCAAAAATCTAATTCGGTCATTAAGTCATTCACTAATCTATCATTTCCCCCGGGGCATGACAAGAGCTTATTTTCTGTAATTTTCACAATGTATTTCCATCATGTTGTACGGCCCGGTCCGGCCCGCTCCCCGACCTAAGTCCAGCCGGAGACCAGTCCCCGGTCTCTTTTTAAAATGGCCGAAAAAAAATAAACTGAAATTGCGAACACCAATCTGTCGCGCAAACCAGTTTATTGAAGAGGTGAAACTTATGCCGTTTAAAAGAGTGCTGATCCTATCCGAAGGCTTCGGCAGCGGTCATACTCAAGCGGCCTACGCCATCGCCGCAGGTTTAAAGAAAATAGATCCCACGATTCGCGCTAAAGTGCTGGAGTTGGGCTCGATCCTTCATCCTGTTCTGGCTCCCTGGATTCAAGGCGCCTATCGTCTGACCGTGAACACGAGCCCCGCGCTTGTCGGCATGGTCTACCGCAAACAATACGAGAAGCCCGTAGGGCGTTTAACCCGCCTTGCGCTCCATAAATTATTTTACAATCATGCCTCGCGTTTTATCGAACAGATGAAGCCCGAGTTGATCATTTGCACGCATCCGATTCCCGGAGCCGTCATTTCCAGGCTCAAAGCTTCCGGTCTGACGGTTCCGCTGTTTACCTTGATTACCGACTACGACGCTCACGGCTCTTGGATCAGTCCGGAGGTCGACCGGTACTTCGTCTCCACTCCGGAGGTCCAAAACCTGTTGATCCGCCGGGGGGTGAGCCCTTCGGCTATCCAGGTGTCCGGCATTCCGGTCCATCCCGAATTCTGGATTCGGCAGGACAAAGCCTCCGTTCGGCGGGAACTGGGTCTCCGCCAGCTTCCTACCGTCCTGATCATGGGCGGCGGATGGGGGATGATGAAAGACGAACTGGTCGCCAAAATGTCCGAGTGGAAGGATCGCGTTCAGATCGTCTGCTGCATGGGCAGCAATGAGAAGCAGGCGGCCAAACTGCGCAGCCACCCGGGCCTGCAGCATTCGAATATCAAGATCCTCGGTTACACCCGCAATATCAGCCAATGGATGGACGCCTCGGACCTGCTCATCACCAAGCCGGGCGGCATGACTTGCACCGAGGGGCTGGCCAAAGGGATACCGATGCTGTTTTATGAGTCCTTGCCCGGCCAGGAGGAGAAAAACCGCGAATATTTTATGAAGATCGGATGCGGTACGGAACTGACCTCCGAAGATATGCTGGATTTTTGGCTGCATAAGCTGAGCCGCAATTTTTCCGGAAAAACACGCTCCCTTTCGGCAGAAAAACTAAATGGATCCCGCAGTTCTTATCAGCCGGATTGCTGCGCAAGGACGATCGCCGAACTGCTGTGTGCCCCTTACCGGACGGCGAATCTCCAGGGACGCCGGGCATAGCGAAACAAGCCGGAGGTTCGTGCCGGATTCTACTTATAGAATGTATGGTTTCCAATCACCTCCGCCTTATCCTTGGTACGGGCGATGGTTAAATCGGTGGCCAGCTTTAGCGACAAGAAATAGTATGTGTCGTCCGAAACCTCCTTGCGGCCGTTCAGCGCCTCATTTACGGCCCGGATCGTCTCTTTGTTCGGTTTGACCCTGTTTAGCCGGCCGTTTTGCACCGGACTGAACTGCGATTTTTGATAAATGACTTCCTTGATCGTATCGGGATAATTGGCGGACCGTAGCCGGTTTAAGACAACATTGGTGACAGCCACCTTGCCTTCGTACGGTTCGCCCTCTGCTTCTGCCATCACGATCTTTTGAAGGAGAAGCAGTTCCTCCTCGTCCAAAGCGTAGCTCCAGGTCGCCTGATCTTTATCCGCCTGGCTTAACAGCTTCGTTCGAGTGAAGAATAATTGGTCGGGGGGATGTAATGGGTCCGGAGTCTGTCTCTTGCTTCGGACTGCCGCCGCCTGGGTGCGCAGCCAAGCCCGTTCCGCCGCCAATTCCTTGAGCAGCAGCGTATGGCTTACTCCGGTTTCTTTTTTAGGACGCTTGATCTCAAGCGTAGTTAGATGCAAAAAAGCCGGCTGAAATGGCCTCTCGCCCGATTTCACGTTAACCGTGATGTTCCTGCCGACAGACGTCACAACGGCCCGGCTTGACTTCGAAGCATCCGGCACGCCGGGCATCTCCCGATGGCCTATCCGCTCCCGGCTCGAATGGGGTTGAAGCAAGTAAATGACTCCTAAACATACAAGAATCGCTCCGATCAGAAGCGCGACATAACGGTTTTGCCGAAAAATATACATAAAATAAAGACCTCCTGCCCGACAGTTCTCCCGAATGAGGAATGCGGCTCAACCCGGAAGATAACATCCATTGTAATGACACATTCTTTCATCTATGTAACCGAAAAAAAGAGTTTTGAATACAAATTCGATTTTTTTCAGCAAAAAAAGCCCTCCGAAAGGCCGGCGGGCATCATCATATTCGCTTGTGTCACCCCTGTAAAGCAATCCTCGCCACTTCTTCATACATCGGCGTCATACGCATGCGCGTCCGGTAAATCACCATGGCATCAACGGTCCAGGCCCCAAATTCCGGGACTTTCTCCTTTAAGATCGCGGGGTCAAAACGACCGCCTTCCTTGTACTTGCGCGCCAAGGTAATGTGCGGATTGTATGAACGGTCCTCGGGGATGTAACCAAGCTGCTTGTTGGCAACGACCACGCGATTTTGCAGTTCCCGCAGCGGTTCCAAATCCCCCTCCACTCCCGCCCACAACACCCTTGGGGCCGAAGGGCGGCCAAAATGCCCGCAGTTCCGGAACTCCAGAGAGAACGGCCGGATTCCTGCCGCCGCCTCCGAAAGCCCGTCCCGAATCTTTTCAATCCGATCCGGCGGCGTGTCGCCAAGAAACTGCACCGTAATATGGTAATCCTCGGGATAAACCCATTTTGAAAAGGCCAGCCGGTTCTTGTAATCTCCGCACCAAGCGGACAAGGCTTCCTTGATCGGAACCGGAAGCGGTATCGCCACAAAAATCCTCCACATCTCGTCTTTCTCTGCCACGGCTTGTCACCTCTTGTGAATATTAGTACATAATTCGTTTTTTAGACACATTACGACTGCTTTATTTAATATACGTCAATTTAATTCTCATTATAATTTGATGTAGACCTTTCACCCAGAAAAACAGCAAACCATTTGTAAGTGGGGTATGAAAATTTATGGGATTCGCTAAAAAAATAACCGCCGGTATCATCGGTCTTCTGCTGTTGGTCAGTGCGCTCATCGGGATCACCAGCTATCAAACGGCGTACCGTCAGGTCGAAGAAGCCGTGGGCGTCGAGACCGTTGGCTGCGCCAATATCACGACCGGGCTCGTGGATCCGGGCGTGATCGAGCGATTAAAAGAGGGGGATTCCTCGGGACTCGCGGCGCTGGAACAGCGCCTGAATTGGACCGTGGAGCACAAGCCGCTTTTTAAGGAGGTATTCATCCTTTCTCTGGACGGAAAAATCCTGGCCGCCGACCAAAATATTAAGAAGCGCGGCTATCAAGCCGGCGATTCGTTTTATTTCGACGCCTCCAGCCGAGACATGTTGATGCAGCACAAGCACTCCGTCTATACAAAAATATATAATTACGACGGGGTCAGCCTTCTTACCGGTTATGGTCCGATATTCAAAGATCATGATCCCACCAAGGAAATCGTGGGGCTCATGGCGATCAATTTCGACGCTTCCATTATAAATGAACGTGTCTGGGACATTCTCGGCCTCCCCTTCGCCATCGGAAGCGGGGTGTTCCTGCTCGCCATTATTATCGTCTACTGGTTTATTCACCGCATGGTGCGCCCGCTTGAACAGCTGTCCCGCCAGGTCAACCGCGTGGCTCAGGGGGATCTAACCGTCGCCCCGGTCGCCCTATCGGGCAAAGATGAAGTCGGAACGCTGTCCCGCGACATCGGCAATATGACCGCAAACTTGCGACAGCTGATTGCCGAAGTGAATCATACCTCCGTTCAAGTGGCTTCCGCCTCGCAGGAGCTCTCCGCCAGCAGCGAGGAAACCGGCAAGGCCAGCGAGCAGACCGTGGAAGTTACGCAAGCTCTCGCGGACGGTGCGGAAAGACAGCTGCGGAGCCTGGAGCAAAGCTCGGCCGCGCTGCAGGAAATGTCCGATTCCATTACTCTGATTGCCGACAACGCCGACGGGGTATCCCGGGAAACCCGGCTTTCGGCCACGGCCGCGAAAAAAGGAGCGGTCTCCATTGAACAAAGCGTACAACAGATGAATACGATCGAAGAAAAAATCGACACCCTTGCTTCCAGTATCGAATTGCTCAGCGGACAATCCAAGGAAATCCAGAGTATCCTGGACATCATTACGGAAATCGCCGCCGAAACCAACCTGCTGGCGATCAATGCGGCCATCGAGGCCGCCCGGGCGGGAGAACAAGGCAGCGGCTTCGCCGTGGTTGCCACCTCCGTCCGCAAGCTGGCCGAACGCAGCGCGGCATCCGCCCAGCAAATCGCCGAGTTGATTTCCTTTATCATCAAGCAAATGGAGCTGACGTCAAGCACGATGGGAGAGACTTCCCGCGAAGTGAAGCTCGGCGCGGAACTGGTCGATCATGCGGGCGAATCCTTCCAGGAAATTCAAAGGTCAACCGCCTCCGCAGCGGAGGCGGTCGCCCACGTTCGCGATACCGTCCACCAGTTGTCGGCCAAGTCCAGGCAGCTTGTCGAAGCGATGGAGCAGCTTGTGGGAATCGCCAACAATACGGTGGAAGGCAGTCTAACGATGTCGGCCGCTTCCGAGCAACAGCTTGCCGCTATGGAGGAAGTCGATGCTTCGGCCTCCTTCCTCTCCAACTTGTCGGAGAAGCTCCATACGCTGATCGACCGCTTTAAAATATAGCCGCCGGCGGGCATAAAGGCAAAGCGCCCTCATCCGGTAAGGATGGGGGCGCTTTTTATAGTTTAAGTTTAGTCCCGTTGACGTGCGCGTGCTTGGCCGCCCTTACGGCCGGCTTCCTCACGGCTCATTTTGCCGTCATTGCCATCGGAGTCGTTGCGGGCTTCGCCGCCCTTTTGTCCGATTTCCTGATAGAACTCTTTGCCATGCGAGCGTGAAGTGGCTTCCCCGCCTTTTTGGCCAATATCTTGATAGAACTCTTTATCATGACTGCGGGAAGTCGCTTCTCCGCCCTTTTTACCAATCTCTTGGTAAAATTCCTTATCATGATTTTTAGCTGTTGCTTCTCCTCCCAGACGACCGGCTTCCTCACGGCTCATTTTACCATCACGATTGTTATTTGCCATTTGAAATCACTCCTTATCGTTGTTTGGAAGGTACCGGCTGCCCGGTACGCTATTGTATTACCCCCTCCCGGCAAAATAAAACAGGAACCGTGATCTACGAAGTCCGATGTGAATTTCAACCGGATTTGAAAACGGCCCTCCCCAGAAAAAAGGACCACAGAGCGGAATGGTAAGCCTCTGTGATCCTTCTTTGATTGTTTTATTAAAGTGAATTAGGAACCAGCTCGTAATTATGACCATAGTTATTATCCCAATACGTTTGCCCACCGGTTGTGTACGAAATCGCATATTTAACATTTGTAGCACCCGGAACATTGATACTATAGTTCCAGTTTTCAACACTATTGAAATTATTCAAGGGGTGAGTATAAATGGCATAAGCCTCACGAGTCGTTGCCCAATCATCCGTAGTGTACAGGATCTTTACTTTTTTTTCAGGATCCAGATTTTTCACATAGATATCCCCGCTAAATTCACCATTGCTCAAAGTACTATTGGCGCTAAGCACATTGGGAGATCCCAAAATCACGGATCTAAGGGGTAAATTTCTATTCACCTCATTGTAATAATTCGCTGACCCATTGTTATCCCAATAAGTCTGGTTATTCACTTCGTATTGGATTGCAAATTTTATGGATTTCAGATTCTTCAACTCGGGATGATCTGTTGAAGCATCATTTCTGAAAATGCTAAAACGCCATTTCTCATGGCTTCCATCCGTCGGACCTACATAATTCGCACTCGTATCGTACCAAGTCGTGTCATCTGTCGTGTAATGGACCGTCACATTCTTCTCGGGTCCCAGATTAGCAACCTCAATATTGCCGCTGAATCCGACATATCCATTTTTATAAATTACGCTGACTTCCGAGTCAATAAGCTTGACCTCATCACCGCTCGCAAATGCCGATCCAGCAAAAGATACACCAAAAATCAGAGTAAACATCATCAAACCAGCAAATAATTTTTTTACTGCTTTCACAATTGTACCTCCTCTAATTTTAAATCTTCGCACCTGAGCCTGATCCGACAAGGAATACATTCATTTGTAGGTTTTATTGTTCTTTCATCCCTCCTTTAACACTTCGAAACCAACTTGTTATTTTCGGAAAGTTAATTATTTCCTATTCATAGAATAGTCTTGATGGAAGTTTATGTAAATAGTAAAAAAGTAGCATATTTTGTATATTTAGTAATACAATGCTTTGTCATGAAAAGTCTAAATATCAGGAAGGCAGTAAAGAACTCTTTCCTATGTCCGCCCGGCTAACAGCATAATAAAACGACCTCCATAGCGAATAATATCCGCCATAAAGGTCGTTTCACAGTCCTAACGCCCAATTTTAGGATTGTTAATATACCGGATGGGGGTTGCGGACTCGCTTATTTTCGCGTACAATCCGCAACTCCAAACGTTCGTTTGCGCCACTGCTACGTTTCTCAATCACAAACTTCCGGCCTGCCCTCTTCGTCCCTCATGCGGAACGATTGGCCGCAGCCGCAGGAAGCGATCGCGTTCGGATTATGGATCGTAAAACCGCCGGACATGCCGGATTCCTGGAAGTCGATCTCCAATCCGTTGAGGTAGCGTACGCTGTCCTTGCCGACAACCACTTTAATTCCTTTGACGTCCAGGTAGACATCCTCTTCGCTCTCCTGATCGTCCAGTCCCATACTATATGAAAAGCCGCTGCATCCGCCGGGGTTCACACCGAGGCGGAGAAACATATTCGGGGTTTCCTCCCCGGCAATCATGTCCTTGATTCGCTCGGCAGCACTATCCGAGATTTCAATCATAATCAACCCTCCTCTGTATATAAAAAGTATACTCCTTATCGTGTTTCCCCTCAAGCGGTGTGATTTTTATAACAGCAAACTCGAAACATCCCCGTTCCGCTTGTTGTCCCTTTCTCCGTCGAGGTTTATAATAGGAAGGGTGGTTAATCAGCCTGCCGGGATGAATCCGGTTAGGATTCTCCCCAGGGAAACGGAGGTATTATCATGTTCACTGCAGTAACGCCAAGCACCGATAAGAGAATGGCCGAAATCGTAGAGAAGGTAAGACAAGGTGAGCGCTTAACCCTGGAAGACGGGGTGTATTTATATGAAAGCGACGATTTGTTGACCATTGGTCAGTTGGCGAATGAAGTCAACTTGCGCAAGAACGGCAAGAAGGTTTATTTCATAGAAAATATGAGTTTATATTTCACCAATGTGTGCGAATCCCATTGCGCCTTCTGCAATTTCCGCAAGGATCAGGGGGAGGAAGGGGCCTACACGCTGTCGGGCGAAGAAATGATCGCCTACGTCGAGAAACATATTACTCCCGGCGTCCGTGAGTTCCACATTGTCGGCGGACATAATCAGCACGTTCCCTTCCAGTATTATGTCGACTCCCTCAAAGCCTTGAACGAGAGATTCCCCGACATTACACTGAAAGCCTACACGGCGGCGGAAATCGAATTCTTCACCCGGATCAGCGGACTCAGTACAAAAGAAGTGCTTATGGAACTGCAAAAGGCAGGATTAAAATCGCTGACCGGCGGCGGGGCGGAAATTTTGTCCGATCAATACCGGCAAAAGATGAAGGTAGAAAAAGCCAATGTCGACCAGTACCTGGATGTTCACCGGACGGCGCACCGGCTGGGGATGAGAACGCATACGACGATGCTGTACGGATCGATCGAATCGCATGAGGACCGGATTCGTCACATGCTGCAAATCCGCGGGCTTCAAGACGAAACGAACGGTTTCATGGTGTTCATCCCGCTGTCCATGCAGCCGCGCAATAAGAACGCCGGTATTATGCGGCGGAATTCGGCGTACGAGGATTTGAAGACCATCGCCATCAGCCGGTTGATGCTGGACAACATTCAGCATATCAAGGCTTATTTTATCAATATCGGGGTACAACTGACCCAGGTGGCTTTGACTTTCGGGGCGTCCGATGTGCACGGCACGATTCTGAGAGAGCAAATCAGCCACGCCGCGGGGGCGCTTACGCCGGACGGCTTGACCCGGAAAGAGCTCATTTGGCTCGTGAAGGGGGCCGGGCGCATCCCGGTCGAGCGGGACACGTTCTATAACGAAATCGAAGTTTACGAATAATGGATTCCGTATTACGACGTTCAACTATTTAAAAAAGGCTACACGGCGGGCGGTAAGCCCCCTGGCAGAAGGAGAACGGTGGCGATGAGGCAACTTGTCATTCTGGGTGGCGGCTATGGTGGAACGATGATTGTACACGAACTCTTCAAAGGGGGAATTCCGGCGGGTGTTCAAGTCATCCTGGTGGATCGGCTCCCGTTTCAAAGCTTAAAGACCGAGTACTACGCCTTGGCGGCCGGTACAGCATCGGATTACGAACTTCGCGTCCCTTACCCCCACTATGAGGGAATGTCAATCAAATACGGAGAGGCCGCATCGGTCGACTTGGACCGGCGCATCATTTATTTTGCGGACGAAGCGGAGGAACCGTTGTTTTACGATCAGCTCGTCATCGCCCTGGGTTGCACCGACAACTACCACAACATCCCGGGCGCGAAGGAATTCTCCTGCGGCATCCAATCTTTCGCTTCGGTGCGGGAATCCTATATGCTCTTGAACAACGCGAAGCCTTACAGCAAAGTCAACATCGTCGGCGGAGGGCTGAGCGGGGTCGAAATCGCCGCGGAGCTGCGCGAAAGCCGCCCCGATCTGAATATTGCCCTCATCGACCGGGGGGCGCGGCTGCTCTCGGCCTTCCCGCAAAAAGTGTCCACCTATGTGACCAGGTGGTTTCATGAACACGAGGTCGAGACGTTCTCCCATATCTCGATTACATCCCTGGAGCGGGGCGTGATCCATTACGAAGGCGGGGATATTGAATCCGATGTTACCGTATGGACCGCAGGGATCCAGCCGGTGGAGCTCGTTCAGAACCTGAACGTCCCCAAAGACCGGCAGGGCCGTGTTCTTCTCAATCCGTACCATCAAATTCCGGATTATCCCGAGGTATTCGTCTGCGGCGACTGCGCGAGCCTCCCGTTCGCACCCAGCGCCCAGGCGGCCGGAAGCCAGGGGCATCAGATCGCGGAGGTGCTTACCGCACTATGGCGCGGCGAAACGCCGAAATTACAGCCGATCAAGCTGCGGGGCACGCTCGGCTCGCTCGGCAAAAAGGCCGGTTTCGGCCTGATGGGCAAAACCCAGGTGACCGGCCGGGTACCGCGGCTGTTGAAAAGCGGCGTGCTCTGGAAATCGAAGCATCATTGGGGCTGATTAAGTGCTTATTCCCTGTTCTCATCGGCTTCGCTGATGAGTTCGATGATTCGCCGATACAGCCCTTCGGCCGTTTCCTCTTCAACGGTCTCGCCATCGAGCAGGCAATAAGGGGACATATAGCACATGCCGCATCCCGTAAGACAGCCGTATTCATAAACCTCGCAGTCATGCTGCTCCTTCAGGCGGTTCATGACTTGATCGGTGCCGAAGGCGGCATTGTTCGCACAAAATTCAACAATATGTTTCAAGCTGGTCCTCCCCGTCAGCGAAGCATTTAAATTTAAAGTTTTTTGTAATATAATATATAGGAAAGGAAAGGAGTTGAAAACAATGAGTGAAAACGTACAAGATAAATTGTATGACGAAGTTCTAGAAGTTTTGGATAAACTGCGCCCCTTCCTGCAACGCGACGGCGGTGACGTCGAACTGGTCGACGTGGAAGACGGCATCGTAAAGCTGAAACTGATGGGGGCCTGCGGCAGCTGCCCAAGTTCCACCATTACCCTCAAGGCAGGCATCGAGCGCGCACTGTTTGAAGAAGTGGAAGGCGTGCAAGAGGTCGTACAAGTATTTTAATGATATACAGCGCAAAATGAAACACGGTCCCCGGAATATCCGGCGAGACCGTGTTTTTTTATTATTTAAGAATGTTGGCACTAAGAGGGCTTCACCCAAGGCCGAATCGGGTCCAGGCCTCCGGAAATGTCCATGATATTGCCGGTAATAAAATCGGAATCATGGTGGCAGAGAAAAGAAATCACCCGCGCGATGTCCTCCCCGCTCCCCGGGCGGCCCAACGGGGTTTCACCATCGGATAGTCCGCGGGCTTCCCGGATGGAGATCTCCTTGTTCCGGCCCCGAATGTCCCCGGGACAGACCATATTCACCGTAATGCCGAACGAAGCTTCCTCGACCGCCAGCGTTTTGGTGAAGGAGACCAGCCCGGTCTTGGCGGCGGCGTAAACCGCACGATGCGGCCAGGCCCGCGATTCCGCGGCATGACCAAAGCCGAAATGAATGATCCGCCCCCAGCCGTTCTGCCGCATATCCGGCAGAACGAGATGGTCCAGCAGCATTGTACCGACCAGGTTGCCGTTAATCATGGCCAGAATTTCCTGCTGGTCATAATCCGCAAACAACCGGCGCTCACGGATGAACGGTCCGGCGTTGTTGACCAAAATATCGACCGGGCCCAGCGTACCGCGGATTTCCTCCACCAGCGCCCCGATTTCCTCCCGCCGGGAGACATCGGCCCGGACGGCCATACAGCGCACACCCATCGCTTCGATCTCAGAACGGAGCGCCATCGCCTCCGCCTCGCTATGTACATAGTTCAGCGCGATATGGCATCCCTGCTCTGCCAGCATCAGAGCGGTCTTCTTCCCCAGCCCTTTTGCGCTGCCCGTAATCAGGGCGACTTTTCCCACCAACGTCGTTTCCTCCTCACGTAAGGCCTTCCATTTCAGTATAAAAGATTTGCCCCGTTCCCACAAACCGGGAGGTTCGACGATAGGCGGACATCTTCCCGTATTTTACCGGGACTCGCCACCGGAGTTTGAATTCCCGTTCATAGAACGACAGATCTTTTCAGCATATTCGGTAATAGCTTCATCATAATCCGGATACTTATATCCGAGGGTTTCCGCCACTGCTTGGGCGTATTTTCTAAACAACGCATAGCAAGTGAATAAAGACTGCCACATGTTTTGGATGCTGTTCTGAGAAAAGGTTGACAGCAACGTCTCCCAATCTTCTTTAGGAAGATACCGATTTATAAATTTATAGTTTTTCCCTACACTAAATGAATAACCTTGCTGCGATCCGATCTGCCAAGACATCATTCTTAACAAATTTGGCCGGGCAATCTCGTTTAAATGGTCAATTGCAAAAAGAATTTCTTCTCTCGCCAATCCCTTTACTATATAAGTCGAAACCATCCAGAATTCATTACAACAATCGTCAAATTCTCTGGCAGTGGGTTTTTTAATCCAATATTGACGGTCGCTCGCAAGCACTTCATTTTGGACAAGAGCATCCTTATCAAGCAAGACTTCAACCAGTCCGTCGCTATTCGTAAAATAATCCTCCGCTTCGTTTACCGGAATAAGGGTCAGGTCCAGTTTATTGCCATCCTCAAATAGAATGATATACGAAAACCAGTTCCCTAATTCCGGCGGGAAAAGTTCCATGTCCTCGGGCTTTTGCATCATCCTGCGGTGCCCAAAAATATCCAGCCATTGATCATTTCCTTTAAAAGAATCCATGTCGGTCACAAAATAAGAAATATCAAAATCCTGGAATGTATCGGGGGGAATGTTTTTGTTTGTACGTGACCCTTCCAAAGTTACCAATCGAATTCTATGATCATTCACCGCAAAATCAACAAACATATTCATCATTTCCCGTTCACTTCTCATAGCGGCAACCCCCTCCTCCCTATAATATGAAAAAAAATCACTTAAAACTAATTTTATCATTTAATTTAAGGATAATGTACTCGAACCGGAGGTTTTCAAATACAGAAAAAAACCGCTGCCTTCCGGCAGCGGGATCTGTGTTTAAGCTATTTTAGAATACCGGAACCAAAGCACCTTTATAGGTGTCTTCGATAAATTTCTTCACATCCGGCGAAGTCAGCGCTTTGGCCAATTTTTGAATGGCTTCGGAATCTTTGTTGTCCGGACGGGATACCAGAATGTTGGTGTACGGCGAATCTTTGTCTTCGATGAAGAGCGCGTCGGTCATCGGGTTCAGCCCGGCTTCAAGCGCATAGTTCGTGTTAATCAGCGCCAGGTCCACTTCTTCCAGTTGGCGCGGAAGCATAGCCGCATCGGCTTCTTGGAACTTCAGGTTCTTCGGATTTTCAACGATATCCGCTTTCGTCGCCGTGATGCCCGCTTCTTCTTTCAGCTTGATCAAGCCCTGCTTTTCAAGCAGCAGCAGCGCGCGTCCGCCGTTCGTCGGGTCGTTCGGGATCGCCACTTTGGCGCCGTCCTTGATTTCGTCGGCCGATTTCAGCGTTTTGGAGTAAGCGCCGAAAGGTTCAACGTGAACGCCTACGACCGGAACGAGGTTAAAGTTGTTTTGTTTGTTTTGCTCGTCTAGGTACGGCTGATGTTGGAAATAATTCGCATCCAGCTGCTTCTCGAAAACTTGCACGTTCGGTTGCACATAGTCAGTGAATTCTTTGACTTCCAGCTCGATGCCTTCTTCTTTCAGCTTAGGCGCGACGAACTTCAGAATGTCGGCATGCGGCACTGTAGCGCCAACCACCAGTTTGACCGGTTCGGATGCCGCCGGCGTTTTCGCCGTATCTTCCGCAGCCGGAGCCTTTTCTCCATTGCCGGCAGCGGAGCTGCCGTTGTTCTTGGCCGCGTTGTTTCCGCAGGCTGCCAAAACCAGTACCAAAGCCAGCGTTAGCAGCGAAAATGTCCATTTTTTCATCACAGTATGACCTCCCAAAATTTTTTTGAATAAGGATGAATCTGTATATTTAATGTTCCTTATTTCCGCGTAAAATAAATCACCAGCCGGTCACCCAGCATTTGCAACACCTGCACCAGAACAACCATGAAAATAACGGAGATAATCATGACTTCTTTCTCGTAGCGGTAATAACCGTAGCGGATCGCCAGGTCACCAAGCCCGCCGCCGCCGACCATCCCGGACATCGCCGTATAGGAAACGAGCGTAACCGCGGTGATCGTCATTCCGGCGATTAGGCCGGGGAGCGATTCCGGCAGCAGCACCTTGCGGATGACCTGAAAGCTCGTTGCGCCCATGGCATGCGAGGCTTCGATCACGCCGCGGTCCACCTCGCGGAGCGCCGTCTCCACCAGCCGGGCGAAGAACGGAGCGGCCGCGATCACGAGCGGCGGAATCGTGCCCTCCACCCCGGAGGAGACACCCATAATCGCCCGCGTCAGCGGAATCAAAGCGACGATCAGGATGATGAACGGCACCGAGCGGATAACGTTCACGATGAGCGACAGAATCCGGTACACCCAGCTCAGGACCGGCGAGGTCGATCGCGAAAAGGTGTACAGCAGCACCCCGAGCGGCAGCCCGATCAGGAACGTGAACAGGGTGGCGTAACCCATCATTTGCAGCGTGTCCGTGGACGCCGTGCCCATTTCGGACCAGTCGATTTTGGAAAAGTCCAAGCCCCACATTACCCGATCACCTCCACATCAAGATCCCGTTCTTTAAGCAGGGCCAGCGTACGTTCGACCTGCTCGTCGTCCCCTTCAAAGGAAACGGTGAGCTTGCCGTACGGCACCTCTTTGATCGTCGAGATCGTGCCCTGCAAAATCGCGAAGTTGACCCCGGTTTCCCGGACCACCTGCGATAATACCGATTCATACGTCTTCGCGCCAAGGAAGGTGATCTTCACCAGCTTCGACCATGCCGGATGCGGCACGGAGCTTGCCAGCTTCAACCCCTCCCCGCCATCTTCGCCCGACGCGTCCCGGTTGATAAACTCCCGGGTTACAAAATGCCGCGGCTTGAGGAAAACCTCGGTCACCGGCCCTTCCTCGACGATGCCGCCCTGGTGGATGACCGCCACCCGGTCGCAGATGCTCTGAATGACATGCATCTCATGCGTAATGAGCAGAATCGTGAGTCCGAATTTCCGGTTGATGTCCAGCAGCAATCGCAGGATTGAGTCCGTCGTCTGCGGATCCAGCGCGGAGGTCGCCTCGTCGCAGAGGAGAACATCCGGATCGCTGGCCAGCGCCCGAGCGATGCCGACCCGCTGTTTCTGTCCGCCGGACAGCTGGGACGGGTATTTCCCCCGGTGCGCCTCCAGACCGACCAAGGCCAGCAGTTCATCCACCTTTCGTTGGATCTCCGCCTTCGGCGTCCCGGTCAGCGTAAGCGGAAAAGCGACATTGTCATAGACCGTGGCGGACGACAGCAGGTTAAAATGCTGAAAGATCATCCCGATCTTGCGGCGCTTCTGCTGAAGCTCCCGCTTGCCGAGCTTGGTCAGGTCGACGCCGCCGACCCAAACCTCGCCTTGCGTCGGCCGCTCAAGCAAATTGATGCAGCGGATGAGCGTACTTTTGCCCGCCCCGGAGTGGCCGATGACCCCGAAGATTTCTCCCTTGTTCACCTTCAGGTTCAAGCTGGACAAGGCGGTGGTGGTCTTTTTCTTGGTGCCGTATATTTTAGTCAGTTGTTTGAGTTCAATCAAACCGATTAGCCTCCCGCTTTCGAAGTTTCCTAAAATTATTAAGATAAAAAAATAAAGAGCCCGGCAGATTCAGAGGGCTCTCTTTACGTAAAGACAATGCCTTCTCATCTGCCAAAACCGCGTCTTCCGATTTCACG
Source organism: Paenibacillus sanfengchensis (assembly GCF_036864765.1). Taxonomy (NCBI): domain Bacteria; kingdom Bacillati; phylum Bacillota; class Bacilli; order Caryophanales; family Paenibacillaceae; genus Paenibacillus; species Paenibacillus sanfengchensis. Next base: position 451,838 of record NZ_JBAGJC010000003.1, read on the forward strand.
TTCCACGGTTTTGAAGGATTTAGCACCATGACACTCGTTTCTCGGCTGCGCGAATCACGCGTCTTTCCGCCGGAATACGAATCGGTTGCTGGGCTTCATCGGGCCTTTCCCTCCGCCTCTCTCGATAAGAAAAAATATGAAATTAATGATGAACATTTCCTGTAAGATCATGAAACTATTTTAGAGTATAGAAGCTTTCCGTACTTTTGTCAAAGGAAAAATAGAAAAAAGATTTTCCAGGATCACCGCTACTTGGCCGAGATTTTTTTCCAGCGCTCATTGGTATAGGTGAACACCGCTTCCAGCGTTTCGGACACCATGAGGTACCCGTTCTCCAAGTCGCGGAGATGCCGATCCAGATCCTCCAGCTCGATTTTGCCGTGGAGCGCCTGATGTCGCTGCCATAAATCATCCTGCATTTCCGAGTTCATATAATGAATCTCCGTGTTTCTGCGCTTTCTCAATACGGCCAACGCTTCCTTGTGCCTCTCTTTAATGGCGAAGAGCCGTTCCTCGAGGTCCGGATGAACCTTCAAATAGCGAAATTGCCGAAGCACCGTAAAATAGGAAAAATGCGCCTTCACCCTGGACGTTTTCAAATCATAGAGATCGTTCAGCACCGTCCCCAGCTTGTCCAGGGTAGAGAAAACACGGATAAATCCGTCTTTATAAAAGAACACATACCGCGCGTAGTCGCCCCGCTCGGCCGGATCCATGTCCTCCACATAATTGCGTTGCACCTTCCGGCGGAAAAAGCCGGCCGCGTGCAAGCACTGCTCCAACTCATCCAGTGAAGAGATCAGCCCCAGCGTCCAGATCTCCAGCTTGCGAAAATCATGGGTCGGATCCTTGGATAGCTCCGTCTGTTTGTGCAGCAGCCTTGTTGTCTGTGTCATCGCATCCATCGCCTTGGCGAGCAGTCCTTCATTTTGCCTTGGCGGTTCGCCCAGCAAGCTTCGCAGCATAATATTCCTCCGCTTCTATCGTTTATCCCGAAAGTTCCCACGGATACCACGAGATCCGGTCGACCTGTGATTATATCCTTTCCCGATCCCGCGACAGCTCTGCCAAGCGAAGATTACGGGGCGTTCCGGTGAACCTGTGGAGCTGCTTCCAAATCGGCATCCGCGCTCCGGGTTTCCTTGCTCTTCCGGCTTCCGGCCAGTTGCCACGTTCTGACGCTCATATAGCTGAGCACCCCGAAGAGCGCGGCCAGTACCAGGATATGGGCTAACGAAGTGAACAGATACACCTCGTAATTGGTCAAAGTAAACACGATGCCGGCCCCGGTCAGCACCTGCACCACGACCAGCCCGGCTGCCGCAATCCCGAGCGACCGCATTTCCTTGTTGCCCGGGTGCTTCCAGAAAGCAATGTGGCCCAGCGCGGCGATCACTATCAGCAGTATAGCCGCGGCGACCCGGTGAATGAAGGCGATTCCAACACCGCCCGAAAGTTCGGGAATCAGCGCCCCGTTACAGAGGGGCCAACCCGAGCAGCCTCCGGCCGAATCGGTATGGCTGACGTACGCGCCGATATACACCACGATATACGTATAGGCCGTAGCGAACCACGTAAAATTACGGAACCGCCGCGACACGGTATAGCTTTGAGCCTTGGTCCCCTGCTTCTCCCGCGTTTCGTCCTCCCGGATGCCCAGCACGAGCATCACGGAGCTGGCAAACGCGATCAGGGAAAAACCGAAATGCAGAGCCATTACGGCCGAAGAGGTCGGGTAAATTACCGCCATGGCGCCCATAAACGCCTGGACCATGACAAAGACGAGCGCCAGGAAGGCGTAAAACTGCAAATCCCGCCGCTGTTTGCGGTACAGCCAGAAAGCCACGAAAGCGGCCACGGACAAGAGCCCCGCCGCCCCGCTCACCGCGCGGTGCGAATATTCGATCAACGAAGCGACCGTATGGGCCGGGACAAATTTACCGTGACATAAAGGCCACTCATTGCCGCAGCCCAGCCCCGATTCCGTCTTGGTCACGACGCTTCCGCCCAAGGTGGCAAGAAACATCACCAGGCAGGACATATAGCTGAGCCATTTCAATTGTTTCGTATTCAAGGATTCTCACCCGCTAGATCATATTGGAGTCGAAGCACAAAAAAGAAAAGAGTCCAGGTTTCCGTGTACAAATCATACTCATTATACCCGATCGGACGGGTGGAATCATAGAGGTCTGTGACAGATTGTTCACCAAACAAGCAAAACCCCGGAATTTCTCCCGGGGTTGTTGTGATCTTCTTCATTTTATTAAACCGGATTATCCTTCTTTACGCTCCGGCGTATCATGCAGGGTACGGTAGACATCGATCGCCTTATTCAAGAAGTCTTCGATCTCCTCCCGCGATTTGCGCAGCTTGTTGACGAACCGGACCAATTCCCGTCCGTCGGCGTACGCCACAAAGCTGGGAATACCCAGTATGTTCTGTTCCTGGCTAACATCCCCCACCTTGTCCACGTCGACTTCGATCAAGGTAAGGCGGTCTTTGTACTTCTCCTCCACATCCGGCATAAACGGATCGATAAACTTGCAATCCCCGCACCAATCGGCTTTAAATACCGCGACGACCAGATTGCTCGATTGGATGCTGACCTGAAATTCGGCTGCGCTTTGCACTTGTTTCATGATTTCTTCCCTCCTGGTTGAATCAAAATGGATTTTTCGCGTTCCTATGTCAAGTCAACCAAAAGCGCGAGTGGAAGTCAAATTTCTGGTCATACTGGAAATAGAGTTGTTTCAAGGTACGTGACAAGAAAAAGAAAGCGAGGAGTCCCATGAAACACCTGCCTGAAAACCCGGACGGACCGTTCAAGCCCCGGGGGATCATGGAGTTCATCCGCCGGCTGCCGTCGGCGATCGGCGAGGTTGTCAAAGGCAAGGCGGCCGGGATTGCCGACTCCAACCGGCTGCGGGAGGAACGAATCCCGCTGGGCTGGGACGAAATCGCCGCCCGTACCGTGGCCCGGGAGCTCGAAGAGCTGCTGTGCCGCGGTACGGCCGACCGGGGCGGACAGGCTGTCTGGAGCGAAGCGGACCGGGCGCTTGCCGAGGAGATCGCGCTGGAGACCGGACGGGCCGGCGTCAGCAATATCACCCGCACCGAAGCCTATTTGGCCTGTTACCAGGCTTATCCCGAACTGCATTGGGCTTTTCTTGCCCATATGGTGTCCCGGAACGCCGGCTGGAATATGACGGATTTGCAGGGGCGCGTGGCCGATCTGATGGACGAGCAGCAGAAGCGCTCCAATTACCGCTTTTTGGAACGGAGCAATGCGCTGATTTTTCAGGACGCCTACCCGCAGCTCCTGCTCTATATGAAAAGCCGGGAACGGGGGGCGAGCCATTTTCACCTGCTCCCGTTCTTTCACGTGTCCCGGTTTATGCGGCCGTTCTGGGAACGGTTCTGGATCGATCGCGGCAGCGCGCTGCTGACGGTCGGCCTGATTATCAACGAGCAAAATTACATCGAAAAGCGGGTTATCCGCCATCCGTTTTACCGCAAGCACGTCACCAAGCAGCCGGCCTTCCATGTGAACAGTCTGGCCGGGCTGAACCAAGTCGTCTTCCCGCTCCTGGAAGACGACGGGGAGGGCCGCCGGGAGGCGGAAGCGGTGCGCCGGCTGGCCGGGCGCGTCGTGTCCGACTTCGGCGGCCTCGCGGACCGCATCGCGTTAGGCAAAAGCCTGTACGCGATGCTGATGGGCCTGCGCGCCGTGCGCCGCGGCGCGGAGTGCTTCGCCGCGCGCGTGCCGCACAGCGGCTCGCGCGCGGACTATTGGCCGGAATGCTTCACGGCCAATAGAGAAGAAGCGCTGACCTCCGCGGCGCAGGGGTCAGCGCTTCTGGCCGGCGGGGCGCTGCCGCCCGGCCGGCGTCTGTTCAGCCCCAAGCTGCTCGACGCTTGGGGCGACACGCCCTATGAGCCAATCTCCCGCGAGGATTGGCTCAAGGACATGAGCGCGCTGAACGCCATCAGCGCGCCGCAGCCGCCGTATTTGTGCGACATCAGTCGCGAACATCGCGGCGGCATTCTTAAGGCCGCCCTGGCGCATGATGCGCTCGCGCTGGGCGACCCAAACGAAAGGCCGCACTAGCCAATCGGCTGTGCGGCCCCCGCCCCCGTCCGCGGGCGCTTAGTCCGCGGACCCGGCGCGGCTCTGGCGCTGCAGCCGCATCAGCGGCGACAGCAGCTTGCGCAGCGGCCCGGGATAGCTGGACAGCTCGTCCCGGCGGACCACCCGCAGCAGCACCAGCATGACTGGGTACAGCGCCACCACGGCCAGACCGACGATCGCGCAGGTCAGGAAGAAGGCCACCCGGTCCGGCAGGAACGAAATCATTTGAATGCCGGCCTGATTCAGCCCGTAGCCGACGCCCGCCAGGATAACCAGGGTCGGCAGGAAGCCAATCCACCGGCCGCCCATAATGGAGAACGGAACGATCTTTTTCATCGCCCGGACATTCAGCAGCGTAATCAGGAAGAAGCCGAGCCCCGTGGCGGCGATGATGCCGTAAATGCCCCAGAACGGAGCCAGCGCGTAGCTGGCGCCCAGCTTGACGGCAATGCCGACCGCGACATGAACCATTGACAGGTTCGCTTTGTTGATGCCGAGCAGAATCGAGTTGCTGGTCATCATCGTAATCTGGAAGATGGTCATCAGGGTCAGCAGCGCCACGATGCTGCTGCCGTCCCGCGTACTGAACAGCAGGCCGTTGACGGAATAAGCGGCGGTGCTGAGCGCCAGGATAATCGGCATCCCCGTCAGGATGGACACGCGCATCGCCAGCGTCACCTGTCTCTTCAAATGCTCGCTGTCCCCGCGGGCATACGCCGCCGAGATGATCGGAACGAGCGATTGGCTTAGCGCGATGGCCAGAATCGGCGGAATGCCCGCGATCATTTGTGCGCGGCTGCCGAGAATCCCCAGGATATATGTCGCTTGATCCGAACCCAGCTGACCGCTCAGCAAAGGCTTGAGGATCGAGGTATCGATGAAGTTGACGGCCGGCACGGCCAGCGCCGTCAGCACGATCGGAATTGACAGCTTAAAGATTTCTTTATAGATCCGGGACAGCGGCAGCCGATTCTCCGGCGTTACCTTTGAAACAAGGCTTTCCGCACGATCTCCCTTACGGACCTTCGCACTGAAATAGAGCATGACGATCAGGGCGGCGACCCCGCCAAGGACCGCGCCAAACGTAGCGCCCGCGGCGATTTTTTCACCTGAAAAGCCCCAGTAGTAGAACAAAAACGCCAGGAGGATCCCTGTAATGACGCGGACGATCTGCTCGATGACCTGGGAAACCCCTCCGGCGATCATGATGTTCCTCCCCTGCAGATAACCCCGAATGATCGCAATCAGCGGGAAAATCAGGAGTGCGGGCGCCAGCGCGCGAATTGCCACGGCCGATTCCGGCACCTCCGTGGAGGCGGCATAGTAAGGGGCCATCACATACAGCAAAGTAAACATCACCACACCGGCGACCGCGGCGAAAATGAGGGCCGCCTGATAGACCCGGCCGGCTTCTTCTGGGCGGTCCAACGCATGGCGTTCGGACACCATTTTGCTGAGTGTGCTGGGAATGCCAGCCGTCGCCAGGGTAAGCAGCATAAAGTAAGCGGCATTGGCCTGACCATAGGCCGCGTTGCCGATATCCCCCAAAATATGCTCCAGCGGAACACGCTGAAACAGCCCGAGCACCCTGGCGATCAGGGCGGCCCCGGCCAAAATCAGTGTGCCTTTAATAAAAGACTCTTTCTTCGACAACCAAAACGCCTTCTTTCTAGAACGAAATGACCCAGATAAAGAAAATAATGATCATGGCCAGTTGGAGCACGATTTTGACGACAATGCTGCTGAACAGGCCGACGACGGAGCCTACCCCGACTTTAAAAGCCTGCTTGGGCGATTCCCCTTTGATCAGTTCCCCGATCATGGCGCCCAGCAAAGGACCAAGAATCAGGCCGAACGCGGGAATCAGAAACGGCCCGACGATAATGCCGATCGTGCTGAGCCAGACGGAGAGCTTGCTGCCGCCGAACTTTTTGACGCCCCAGGCCCCGACCGCATAGTCCGCGATCAGCAGCGCCACGACAATCAGGGTCTGGATGGTCCAGAACAGCCAGCCGAACGGCTCGAACGAGAAGAACCACCCGTAGACGAAAAAGGCAAAATATACGGCGAGGACCCCCGGCAATACGGGGTACACCGCCCCGGCCATGCCGATGGCAAACAGGGCGATGACCAAAATCCAACCGAGTACAGCCATCCTTTACGCTCACTCCCCCGTCAAAATATAGTCGCGGATAATCCAAGCGATGCCATCGTCATTATTCGAAGCGGTGACGACGTCCGCGTTCTCCTTGACCGCAATCTGCGCGTTGCCCATCGCTACGCCGAGCCCGGCCGCTTGAATGGCCGCCAGGTCGTTGAGGCTGTCGCCGATTGCCACGGTCTCCGACATATCCAGTCCCAGCAGGTCGCATACGATCCGAATGCCCGTGGCTTTGTTCACCCCGGCCGGGTTAATCTCCAAATTATACGGAGAGGAATTGGTAATCTCCAATCCGCCCAGGTCCTGCAGCCGCACCATTATATCGTGGCGAATGGCATCATCTTCCGTATGGTAGCCGAACTTCATCCACTGGTTGAGGTCCAGCAGCGCCGGGTCCCAGTTTTTCTCGTTATAGCTGCCTTCCACGGCATAAGCCCAAAACCACACGCCATGCTCCACCGCAATCGCGTGCATGTTCGCGATCAACGCTTTATCCAGCAGCTCCCGCCGGTACAGTTCGGTCGGCGTTTTCCAGACCTCGCTGCCGTTGACGGTGATCATCGGCGTCTCCAGGCCGAGCTGCTTGCCAAACGGCGCCGCTTCGTCGTAGCCTCTCCCCGTGGAGAAACAAACATGAACCCCCGCCTCCGCCGCACGATGGATCCATTTTTCCGTCTCCGGCGAAATTTGGTGGTTATCGTTCAACAGCGTTCCGTCCATATCCAGGGCCAGTAATTTGTACTTCAACTTCAACAGTACTCCTCCATTCCGCTTTTACGACTCTGTTCTTTATTTATCGGTTCTCATAGCATAACGCCATTTTATCACAAACGGCAGAACCCAACAAAGACGGGACGCGCCGGATGGCAGACTGCTCCGGCATTTCGTAAGAAAGCTCCTGCAGATGATTTGCAGGAGCTTTTGATTATCGTGCAGGAAGGTTCTTCAGAAATCGCTCGATTTCATCCATATATCCGGGAATTGTGATTTGCCTCGGGGCAAACAAACTGATCAGTACGGCGCGTAATTCGGAATTCGCCGTTTTGGGACTTAACATCGAATGGTCCGCAGCCGGAAAAACAGCGACGCTCAGCAGCTCCGGTGCCACATTCTGACGGTATACCCGTTCCGTTTCTTTCGCGTCGACATGAATGTCTTCCTCACCCAACAGCAGCAGGACTGGAGAATGAAAATGACGGAGATCGCCGGTAGCGTCCGACCGGAAGTTTTTACCGACAAAGGTCCATCGGTCTTCCGTCATGGCGTTGTTTGCGTCGGCTATAGCAAGATAGTCTTCATAGGATGCTCGCCGCTCCAAAAGTTTGAGAACCCGGCGGTCATCCGCTTCTTTGGCTTGAATTTCCGCTTCCGTATGCCCCGCGCGCTCCATTTCTTTGCGTGTATTATACTGTCCCTGTCTCACCCAATCCATCGCGGGCGATACCAGAATGCTAAAGGCGAGGGGCTCCTTCCCGGCCAATTTCGGGATGACCCACCCCGCCTGGCTCGCTCCCCATACGCCGATCCGCTTCCCGTTAATCATCGGCTGCTGCCTTGCCCAGGCCAGCGCATGACGCGCTTCCTCCACCCGGTCATCCATGCTCTGATGCAGCCAATTGCCTTCCGAGCCTTGAATTCCCCGTTTGTTCAGGGACAGGGACGCATAGCCGATCGAGGCCAGCCTTTCCCACAAGGGTTTGTATCCCCCATCGGCGGAAGCATCCCGGGGGCCGTCGCCATGTATAAACAATACCAGTCCCAGCGGGGCTGTGTAGTTTTTAGGCAGCACAAACGTGCCGGTCAGTTTCCCCTGGGGCGTCTGAATCTCAATCGGCTGCTCAACCATATGAAAACTATTTTGCCGCAAAATATAGGTTCCGGTGCCGCCCAACAGCACTGCAATGATCATGCAAAATATCAATAACTTCTTTCGCATCGTTACCCTCTCTTCGCTCCGAATTCCCCTTGTCCGCAGTCGTTCACCATGTAATACCATCTCGCTTCATTGAACAGTAAATACCAAAGGGGATGATACTCCCCCGACCGGGTGCGGAACGAGAATTGCTCGTAAAGCCCCTTGGCCCGGGGGTTACGCTCCGAGACGTACAGGCTTAACTTCTGCAAGCCGGGTTCCGACTGTACAAAATGCTGCGCCCACCGCAGGAGCCGCTTTCCAATTCCTTTGCCCCGGCAGTCCGGATGTACGGCCAAGTCCGCGATGTAACATTCCCCCACCTGGGGTTGATGGTCCATGAGGTACAGCCCGACTCCCAATTTGAACACATTCCATTGGCCAAACTGCCTGAAGCTTTTCCAAGAAGGGGAAGGCTGCCTTACCGGCTTCACCTTCGCCTTAACTGCTGCCTTCCACTTTATGGACAGCGTTCCCAGGACCACTCCCTCTTGGAGGGCGATTACTCTTTGACTTGCGGGTTCGTAGGGATACAGTTCCAACATTTTCTCGAAAAAAAGCGACAATTCCTCATCATTCAGCTTCGCCAGACGTTGAAACTTCCCGCGAAACCCGTGTACCAGCAGCCGCCCCACCTGGGGATTATACTTGGCTTGCATCGGTTCAATCGTGATCGGCGCTTCGTTCATTGCCACTCCCCACCTTTTTCAGATTGCGAACCCGGTTCTTTTTCCATCAGGGACTGTATCTCGAAATGCAAGGCGTGAGGGCTAAACAACGATAAGTAGGATCGTTCGATCAGGATGAGAGGTCCCGCCAAAATATAAGACTGCGCATCGGCATAGGCATAAAACGCTTCAATCGCTCGGTCGAGTTCGGCTTCCTCATAAATCAGACTCTGTTTGGACAGATAATAGCCTCCCGGTAAGGAAAGATCGCCGGGCTCTTCCGTTTCCAGACATAAAGCCATTGAGTCCGAACCCGTATAGATATAATGAATGTCGGACTCAAACAAGTTCGTCGCACGCTTGGCCTGTTCCGCCAAAAGTTTGGCATGGAGCGTCAAGTTGGCACTCACTTCAAACCATTGTTCCAAAAAAACCATCTCTCTTTGCTTTATTTGGTAAGGAGAGGATGAAGTGGATGACTGGCTGAAGTTTTGTTGTTCCTGCAACACTTTTTCGATAAACCGCTGTAATTCCTGCAATCGTACCACCTCGGCGTCTATGTCCCGCAAGGATTGCCGCAATAGCTCCCGATATTGATCTGTCGAGAAGTCCGACATACTTTCTCCAATCGACTTGACGGGTACCTCCAGCTTGCGAAGCAACAAAATATGAGCCAACCGGTAAATTTCGGTCATGCCGTACATTCTATACTGATTGCTGTCGGTGTAAGCGGGTTGCAGTACTCCTTTCTCCTCAAAATAACGAATTTGATGAACTGACACATTCATCAGTTTGGCTAACTCACTAATCGTGATCTCTTTTTTCATGGGATTCACTCCTAATTGCTGAGGCTTGGCATAGGTCTACGTTACACCTTAGGTCTGACCTAAGGTCAAGCGCAAAATTTTATAAAGGAGAGCGGGGCGATTCGGGGGGAAGGGGATTGAGGTATAATAAAGACAGACAACCAAAGTAGAAAGGGAAGTTTGTTAACGATGAAGCATGACGTATTTGATCAAATTTTCGCCATCATGGAGGCTTCTTTTCCGGAAAGCGAACGAAGAACCTATGCCGGACAACAGGAATTGCTGGCCGACCCGCACTATCGGCTGATCACGGAAACGAATGACCATAACCGGGTCATTGCCTTCATGGCCATATGGGAATTTCCGTCGTTTCGCTTTGTGGAACATATTGCCGTGGATTCAGCCATCAGGGGAGGCGGCTTAGGCAAAAAGTTAATGACCGCCTATATCGGGGAATCATTCAAACCGATTCTTTTGGAGGTGGAGCCTCCCGACACGGAGCTGGCGGGGCGGAGGATCGGCTTTTACGAACGTTTGGGATTTCATCTCAATCCTTTTGAATATGTGCAGCCTCCGCTTCAGGAAGGACAGCCCGATTTGCCGCTCAAGATCATGAGCTACCCCGAACCGCTAGCAGAGGCGGCGTTTAATTTATATAAAGATGTCTTATATGAAAAGGTGTATAAACTGGCGAAGCGGGCGTTTCGGAGTTAGGCAAAAGGGCATCTAGTGTCCCATCAGACATCCAAATCCGTATTAAGCCCACGGACTATCAAGGTGCCGAGCTCACTTCCAACTCCAAAAGATGCAAATCTGCAGGTATTTTGACCGATCCACGAGGGTATGCGAAAAAAGATGCAAATCTGCAGGTATTTCTAGCGGTTTTAGAGAAACGAGCCTATTTCGTCGAAAATTCCTGCAGGAATTGCAGGAATTTTGAAATTTTTGTTCCGAACAGGAAAAAAACCTGCAGATATGCAGGAATTCTATGTTAATCAAGGATTGTCTGACGGGGCACTAGTCGAAACGACTCCGATTCAACCGGGCGGCCCAGCGAAGCGTACGCAGGGCCAAATCTCGCGGGATGGCGAACGAACCCGCCCCATGTTGTTGCATTCTCGCTCTAAATTCATAACTAATTTGACCATCCAGAGATTTACTTCCTCTCACTTCGTAAAGTCCGCAATTTCTTCTCCCCAAAATGTCCCCTCCGTTAAAGACAGTGGATCCACCTGACGAAGACGGTCGGAAACCCAATCCAGGCATTCTTTGGGGGCATTTTTGTCAAGGTAGGCGCCCCTTCCATTGATGGTATTTATTTTATTGATAAATTCCACATACACCAATAGCGATTCCGCGAGCTGCGGAATAGAGCTATTTATAAATACTCTGGCATTCTCGTTATCCCCATCTATAAAAACAACCTCGCCATTGGATTCATCGATACAAACCGGGGAGCCGCTCCCCGTAAATCCCAGATAGATGTACCGCTCGTACGCCTCGCCCAATAGGTCATTATATTGGGTTAACCGGACTCCCCCTCCCTCAGCCGTTGATTCGAACGTGAGAAATGGCGGAGCCGATTCGGGCAAACCGGCTTGAAGCAGAAAATTCCTGGTCTCCTTAGGTAAAAAGAACGGCTGCAAACTCGATTCGTCATATTGAACCAAACCGTAAATCTCACTGTTCCACTTGTCCAAAAATGCTTGCGGTGAAATCATCTGTCTCTCTCCATTCATAAATTGAATTCATTGCCCCTCCAATCACGGGCTAAAAGCCGTGCTCAAAATCTATCTTATAAAGATCTATCCAATTCACATTGATCTCTTTCAAGAACTCATCATCGGGGTTCATCATCGTTTCACCGGTAGGCCCATGATAGGTTACCAAGCTCATTCCTTTCCCTCCCTAATTGGTGTGTCATTTTCCGCGACAAAGTTCGTTTTTCTTACGTCTAAGAAATAGTATACTAAATATTCCAATAAGGAGCGTACGAATAATGAAAAGGTTGCGGGTGGTTTTATGCCTCCTGGCGGTGGTTGCTGCTTGTTCCATGGGCCATACGTCTGGGGCGGCTGGTGAGATCAGCTTGAATGTGAACGGGGAGAAGCTCGCTGAGTTTAAGCCTGTGATTGTGGACGGTTCCACTTTTGTCCCTATACGGGCGGTTTCCCTGCTCCCTGTTTTTAAACTGGACTGGGATAAGAAAACGAAAACCGTAAGCGTAACGAATACCTCCTCCAAGGAGGTCCTCAAATTAACGTTAAATAAGAACTTGGCCTACAAAGGAAACCATAAGCTAAAAATAGATGCTCCACCTCGTAACATCCATGGATCGATTTATGTTCCTTTAAGGTTTATCGGCGAATCGCTCGATGCTCATGTGGCATGGGATACGGAAACCCGCACCGCTATGATTTACAGTTTCCCCGAGAATCCGGACCTGGAAAGCCCGGACCTGGTTACCGCCCGGCAAGCCGCATTGGGACTGCCAAAGGTTTGTTTACGCGAATCTCTGGGTTACACGAATGATGTTCGGGTCACGAAGTATTATTTTCCCTATGGGCAAGCTCGGAAGTTCTTTATTCAAAAAGGGGAGTATATCGGATATTTCGAAGTGAGAGAGGGTGCCGCTTGGCAAACTTGGGAGGGAAAAATCACCTCTAAGAAAAAACAGGAACCCGATGCCATCCCTGGTCTCGTGCCTGCGATCAGCAAGGAGTGGGGAAAGCGTCCGGATTATAAAGGGGCTTATGTTTATTATTCTCATTGGTGGATGGGAGGAACCGTCAATTATGGCATTATTGAAGAAGACGGACCCACAAAGGAAACGGGAAGCATCGATAACATCTTCGACAGGGTAAAAATAACTCCCATTGATGGAGAGAAGCGCATAGACTAGAGGGCATCCTCTCAACTTATAAACCTGCCACGACAATGGAACGTGGCAGGTTTTGATTTGCACCAAATATTCTGCACCTGAATGAAAAAACACAAGAATCATCGGACTTATGAAACAGGCTGGGGGAGGGGAGGCACCTTATGGAAAGCTTGCTTGACATTAATTCAGAGCGATGCTATCTTCAATGTAAAGCAAACTTTCCATCCAGGAATTTTCCAGAGGTGATTGCGTGAAAAATAAACTGGAAGAAATACGTAAACAGCGTGGAATTAGGCAAGAGGAACTCGCTGAAGTACTCAAGGTATCGCGGCAGACGATCGGCTCGCTGGAGAACGGGAGGTATAATCCGTCGATCATGCTGGCCTTCAAAATCGCCCGTTACTTTGGGATGAGCATAGAGGATATCTTCATTTACGAGGAGGAGCCATCATGAAAAGAAACACATCGGTTTATATAGCCGCGCTGATCACGGGTATTTTTTGCATCGCGGCCAGCTTCTTTTTCAAAGGCGAGGAAGTGAAAACCATCTCCGGGGTACTGATTGGAGTTGGGGCGGGGTTGGTCGGGATGAGCGTAGCTCAACTCTATATGAAACGGGTTGAATTTAACCATCCCGAACTTGCAAAGCAGACTGAAATCGAACTCAAAGACGAGCGGAACACGATGATTCGCCATCGGGCCAAAGCGAAAGCCGGCGACATCACCCAGTGGCTCATTATGGGCATTGCTTACTTGTCGATCATCATTTCGGCTCCCTTATGGGTCACACTGGCGATTGTGGCCGTTTTTCTGGCCCATACCGTAATCGGTCTTTATTATATGAACAAGTATCAGAAGGAAATGTGAGCCGTAAGGAACGATACCTTGCTTTTGCCAAACAAAGAGCGGGAACCGCCAGAACGGAAGAAGCCCCGTACCAGCACTACGGTACAGGACTTCCTCCATAAGCGGATTTATGAGAGTCCGATCGCTTAGCGGTCCTTCCAGCGCTGTACGGTAGCTGTAACCGTATCTCCGCTGCCGGCGGTGGTCTTCGTGCGGTTGCCGATGTCGCTGCCGTTGCTGTTCACTTCGACGGAAGCCCAGCTTCCGCGGGTGAACTTGTACAAAAGCGTCGTGCCTGCCGCCAAATCAAGCTTGATTGTGTAGGTTCCATCCGCTTGACGAGTGAGCTGATAGGCCGGGTCCGCCGGATTCCACCCGTTGAAATCCCCGGCGAGATATACCGTGTCGCTTTCCGTGGTGTCGGACGGGACATTTACCGTAAAGGTCAGGCTGTCCGACTGCGGTTCGCCTTCGGCAATATTGCCGTTCACCAGCGTCCAAGTGCCTGTGGAGAAACGATAATTTTTGCCGTTATTGTTGTCCCATGTTCCGCTGCCGTTATTGAAGGCGGCCGTTATTCCCGTCGCCGTTCCCACCGGCAGATCAATCGAATAGTAGCCAGGCTGAGCCGCCGGTGTCATCGCCACGCCCGGTACCGTCGTCCATTCGTCCTGCCCATCTATTTTGTAGTGAATATAGGGGGTTGCGAACGATGTTTTGTAATAGATGGTTACGGTACTCCCTTCCGGTGTCGTCACTGTGGCGGAGTTGCTCGACCCGGATACATTCCCCGCTGCATCCTTGGCCTTTACGGTATAAGCGTACGTCGTATTCGGCTGCAGATTCGTGTCCTGATAGGAGGTTGTGTTTACCGTAGTCAATAAAACATCATCCCTATAAACCTCATACCCGGTTACCCCTACATTATCGGTGGACGCGTTCCAACTGATCTGAGCTCCATTGGAACCAGCCAAAACTGCCGTTACCTGACCGGGGACAGACGGCGCCTCCGTATCCGGAACTCCGCCAGGCGTCGTTATTTTCGCCGCATTGCTTAATGTGGATGCATTTCCGGCGGCATCTTTCGCTTTGACGGTGTAGGAATAAGTCGTGTTCGGCTGCAATCCCGTATCGTTGTATGAGGTTCCCGTTACCGATGCGATCTTGACCCCATTCCGATAAACCTCATACGCCGTAACCCCTACATTATCCGTCGAGGCGGTCCAACTGACATCCGCTCCCGTATTTCCGTTCAACACGGCCGTCACATTCCCCGGAACGGTCGGCGCTTCCGTATCCCCAGCCGCCTTCTTCGCCGCGTAGATTTTGTTGGAATTGCCGTTGACGGTGATGGTGATTTGCTTGCCGCCGACTCCTCCCGCTTGAACCGTGATCGTCTCTGAAGGATTCATCAGATTCGTTAATGTTGTTCCGACGGCCAGTGCGCTTTCCGCACGAAGCGGAATGGTCTGGGTAATCGAATTCCCCGAGTTGTTGAAAGCGGCGATGACTTCCTCACCCTTATGGGTACCGGAATCGATCTTCCGCGAGAAGGCATAGAGATTCGCAGCCGACCACATTTCCCTTTGTTTGCCGGTGCGGAGCGCCGGATAATCCTGACGAAGCTTATTCAGCTTGGCTACAAATTGGTACGTGTCCGTATTCGGATTAAAATAATCGGTGATCACGTTCCCGTTGTTGTCGCGCTTCACCATGGACCAGCGGTTCCACGTATCGGCAATACCGCCCGTGATGATGGAACCATTGCCGTTGCCCTTGTTCTGCTCCGTCCCCTGGAATACGACCGGTACACCGCGCACCGTGAAAATAAAAGTCAGCGCATTCTGCAGCTTCTGCACATTCCCTCCGACTTCCGTCAAGAAGCGGTTGCGGTCATGGTTGTCGATGAACGTAACCATATGATTCTCTTGGCCTTTGTACAGGTGATCCTGCGCCAATGTCGGCTTGATGGTGGTGTCGAAGGACTGGCCGTAAGCAAAACTGCTCAGGATCTGGAAGAACAGCGGAAAATCCAGCATCCCCCATTCGCCGTTGCTGCCTACCCAACGGGATACAAACTCCGTGTTTCCGTCAAAATTTTCGCCAAAGGAATTCACGCCGACATATTGCTCCAATTCGCGGATCACCGAAGGCTTGATCAGCTTGGCGGCATCCACGCGCATCCCGTCCGCTCCCGTATAGTCGAACCAGTCTTTAATCGACTTGAAAATGGCGTTCTTGGCGGCCGCATTGTCGTGGTCGATATCATCCAGGCCCGCCAGGTCATGATTTTCAATATAATCCTGGGCCCACTGGGTATAGTTGCCGTCCACCAAAGACCAGTCGATATCGCCGTTGTGGTGATACCAGGAAGGGTTGTTGAAGGGTGCGGCCGGCTCCAAACCGGGAATATCATAGTAATTATTTTTTCCGAACATGTAGTCGCCGATATGATTGGGAACAACGTCGATAATGACTTTAATCCCGAGATCATGGGCGCTATCGACCAGCTCTTTCAGCTTTTCCTTTGTGCCGAAATAAGGATTGGCCTTGTTGGGATCCTTCACGTTAAAACCATGATAGGCCGTGTTCCGTCCCGTCCCGTTGTTGTCGCGGCTCGTCACCTGCGGCTCGGCTACGGGCGAAATCCAAATGGCGGTATAGCCCATGCCCTTAATATATGGCAGCTTGTCGATCACACCCTGCCAGTCGCCGCCCTTCATGTAGCGGAAATCTTCTTCCGAATTTTCCCCGTAGCGAATCTTCGCCCCGGTCGCATTATTTGACTTGTCGCCATCGTGGAAACGGTCGACCATAATTTGATAGACGGTGTCGTTCTCGTCAAAACCGAGTCTCGCGGCTTCGGCTTTCCCGGCAGGCCCCGTAATCCCCCATAACAACGATACAGCTATGGCAAATGCTGCAATAAGGCTTGTTCCTTTTCTTATAGTCTTGAACTTCAACTACTATCCCTCCCAATTCGAATAGAATCGTCATTTTAGAATGAGGAAGCCCAATGAACCATTTGTCACATTTAATTGATAACGCTTACAATATAGTTATGTTTAACTCTTCCCTCCTCCCATAGGAATAATATCGTGCTTTAAAATCAACATTTTCTTTGCAACCAAACTGGAATTATCATGTGAGATTGCCAATTTCGCGTTTCCAATTGGAGGAACCGGTTTCCTAAAATAAAAATAGCATCTGTTTGTTCGGGGGTCAATCTAAATTTTCATATTTTTCAATATTTTGAAAAATGAGCTTTCCGGCCGGTGCGGCTTTTCCGTTTCGGTCCAATTTTCGATATAAAAATAAGCCCTTCGAACCATTCAGGCTCGTCGAGCTTCTTTTAATCATAACGCGCTTCCGGATTTTACGCTCGACTCTCTAACGATCAATTGAGGCTCGATCCAGGTCTGGCGGTTCTCCGCCTCCTCATCCGGCATCGTTTCCTCATCCTGAATAAGGTCCATCAGCAGTTCGGCCGCTTTCGTGCCGAGTCCGAAGGTATCTGTATGAAGACTTGTTAAAGTCGGGGAGGTATAAGGCGCTAAGGGTTCGTTGTCAAAAGTGACTATGCCCATCTCATCGGGAACGGAAATTCCCCGGTCCCTCAGGCACCGCAGAGCGCCAAAAGCAACGTAATTGTTCATGCATATGACCGCATCCGGAACAATGGGGAGCCTGAGCATTTTCTCCGCTGCGGCGTATCCGCTCTCTTCGGCACCACCTTCAGGAAAACTCCATAAAGGATTGACCCCGTAGCCCTGCCGGCGCAGCGCCTCGGAGTAACCGGAGAACCGCTGCGAGAATAAGTACTCCTTCTTCCGGCCGCCGATGAAGGCGATACGACGGTAGCCCTCCGCAAGCAAATGCTCCGTTATTTTTACCGCGCCCAACCGGTTATCGATGTCCACGCAAGGGAACTTAAGCGCCTCGCCCCAGGCGCCGAGCACCACAAAAGGGGATTTCGCCTTCAGCAAGTCGTCAGCAGCTTGTTTCTCCAGGATCGAAGTATCGATAATAAGTCCGTCCGCTTTCTGGCTTAACGCGTACCGATGGAGAAAGTCCCGGCTGTCCCCCTGCGGTACGTTGCAGATCGTCAAATCGTATCCCTTCGAGCCGACCACGCTCTCGATCCCGCCGATAATGTTATAGAAAAATTGATTTAAAAAATCGTTCCGGCGCGAAAGATCGATCATCACCGCCACATTGTTGCATTTCCGTTTAGCCAAGCCGGTTGCCATGCTGCTGGGGATATAATTCATCTCCCTCATAATGGCCCGGATACGCTCTTTCGTAGCGAGCGGGATGCTGGGCGAATCGTTCAGCACCTTTGAAACGGTCGATTTCGCTACGTTTGCGGCTTTGGCGATATCGTTTATGGTTACTTTCACAGGAATGCATACCCCTTTAGCCTTTATAAATAACGGCCTGTTCTGGCCAATCGCTACTTCTAAATTAAATTAAAAAGGCTGCATGTCGCAACCTATTCCGAAAATTTTAATTAAGCACGTTGAGCAAGCGATGGATCAATACGGCAGCCCCCTCGTCCAAGAATCCAATTCACGGATAAGCATGACCCATCCATCTTCAAGATCAACGGGTACGAGATCGAGATACTTTTTACCGAACGCATAGCCCATGAGAAAATGATCAAAGCTGCCGAAACATTTCCCCGGCGAGTCTACAGGTATGTCCCTGAAGAACATGCATACCTTTCCATCGGTTTTGTTGATGACCAGAGGCTCATACAGAATGAGTCCTATGAAGAGCCACGTTTCCGTTCCTCCGGCCAAGGTCTCTACATAAAACTGATTGCGGGAAAGCTCACGAGAAGGAAAAAGATCGATCTCCCCAAAGGACGCCCCGTCACATTCCTGCAAGAATTGAGTATATTCCGCCAAGCCCCCGTGCTTGTCCTCAATCTCTGGATGGGGATTCCCTTCATGAATCTGGCCGATGAGTATGCTGTCCGGATGAGATGCGAGTTGTTCTTTTAACTTATTTATATTTCTTTTTAGGCTTTCATTCATCTTTAGTCTCCTCGTTCAATAACATTAACGGGAAAACCTCCCGGTAATTTATCGCTCTTGGCCCTTGGAGCCGATTTAGCTGGAAAATTTCCAGCTATTTCGGGGCTCAACCGCCTATATTCGCAATTTCAGGAAAATTAGCGGGAGGTATTCCAGGTATTTTGTCTCTGCTGCAGCTTTGGCACCTCATTAGCGGGAGGAAATCCCGTTAATGTGCGACTGGGCTCAGGGCAAACAGGCGAAATCCATCCTATCATGTACTTTAGACAGATGTTATTCATAGTACTGAATGAATCGGGCTTCGAGCGGCAGCCATTCGTCGTCTTCGATCTCGACTTCCAACAACTTGGGCTTATGCTCCAGCTTGGCAATAAACAGGGCGTAAAAGTCGCCGTCGGTGGGATAGGAGAATAAGCCGTATCCTTTTGGCGAAATGAGCTGGTTGACTTCTTTGATCTTTTCCGGGACGTACTCATATTCAAATTTCCCCAGTTCCTCAAGCTCCTCCTCGGATGCCAAATCAAGGTGATGGGCAAATTCATAATCCAGAATAAAATTCACAATTTCTTGATCCTCTTCCCCGCGATGGTCGAGATAAAGGAATTGCTTCGTTTGAAACCCGTAATCCACCAGATCGGTGTAGTCGTACAGGATATCCGGGTTGCTTAATAGCTCCTGATTCCCTTCAAAAATCAGCGGGATAATGGCTCGTTCTGACATATTCATGTCCTCCTTGGAAATAATGTAGGATTTAAAATTATGACGTTTGAAACAGCTCCCCATGTTGGTTCGGAATATATTCGGCGTAATGCCGGCGGTAAAAATCGTCGATCACACACAGCAGGGGGTCCCACTCCGGGTAAGGCTCGGGACTTGCAAACTCCATTTTGGCTTCAGGGGTACTCATTAAAAAATCGTCACTATGCGCGGGAAGCGGCAGGCCTCGCTTGGTTCTGATATGCCTGAGGAATAAAATTTCATAAGGATAGAAACCGTATCGATAATCGCCAAATTCGTGGAACTTCCCGACCTCAGAAGCCTGTATCGCATGGAATAATGCCATGCTGTTGATCAACTGCGCTATCTCTGCCGGGTCAGACGACAACCACCGATCCAGTGCCTGCCGGTACATCCCCAGATCATCCGGGATCGAGCCATGCGGCAGCCCCGCTTCTTTCAACTGTTGCCACACAGCGATATGTACGTTCTGGTCGGTTCCCGCGACGGTCTTGTTCCTATACTGTAAGTACAACTCCAGCAAAAACCAGATGTGTTTGTTCTCCTCGTTACCGTCCAACATGTTGCCGCCCAAGCGGGTTACTATGAAATCAAAGAGAATATCTTCTTCCTTCTCCCACCCAAACATCGCAAAATGAATTAAGGCTACGATAACTCCACGAAAAGTGTAATTCTTTATCATTTTGGGATACCTGACTTTATAAAGATCCTGCGCCATACACTGATAGAAGACGACCACCTGCATCTGCTTCAGGCCGTCCAGCCGGTTTCCTCCGGTAATCAGCACGTCGCTTTTCCATTGGGATAAGTAATAGGAGGCGATGGAATTCAAATCAATCAGTAAAATATGATCTTTTTCCGTTTGGTTCGAATCGACGATTTCAATCACTTCTTTGTGATTCTCTTGATATCGTCTTTGAACTGTCTCAAACTTAATTCCATCTACGAAGTTTTTGCTGTATCTTCTGAACGACATGTTGAGCTTCTTGGGGTTAAGCAAGTTGTTCCTCCTCCGTGACCATCATGCCAATAATCAGGGAATCCATCCAGTATAATCTGCTCCAA
Organism: Paenibacillus sanfengchensis; assembly: GCF_036864765.1. Taxonomy (NCBI): domain Bacteria; kingdom Bacillati; phylum Bacillota; class Bacilli; order Caryophanales; family Paenibacillaceae; genus Paenibacillus; species Paenibacillus sanfengchensis. Next base: position 472,083 of record NZ_JBAGJC010000003.1, read on the forward strand.
TTCTACAAGATTCTGCAAAACCCGTTCAGAGCCCGTCGGAGCTTGATAGACTAACACTACAGATCAACCCCAACCCGATACTCCATCCGCAAATCAGCCGTACTTTTTCTAAACACATCGATGAGCTTCAGAGCATTTTCGGTAGGAGCATATTTGAATTTCAGCTCAAAAATAAATCCGTCTACGGACTTCGCGTCCGGATATACCGCGTAAATCTGCCCGCCTTCAATAAATGAAAGGTAAGCATTCATTTTGTCCTGCAGCAGAGTTAAATGCTGAAGCTCGTCGCTCCAATCCAGGTGGTCCGCCAGCAGTAACGCTATTTTATTTTCCGTGTTGCTCTTACCGATCCCGTCTACTTGGTTTGTGTCCAATATTGACATATGTATTCTCCTTTGTCCTCCACCATCACAAAAGGAAGCTGCCTGGAGCTTTTCAACAACTCGACCAGGCTTCTTTCTGTGAGAGAAATAATTTAATGCACCTCTGATTTTTGCTATCCCTATTCCTGATGAATTAATTTAAACTCTTGGCATTCACACAAGTTACTTATGGCTTCATCTATATTGTCGCCAAACTTCCAAATATAGTAGTCGTCATGTGCGCCGTATACTTTTCCCGAATCGGACATAAATAATAACGCGTTCTCTCGGTAGACCGAACCAATGACTATCAAGTACTCTCCAATTAGAACGTCGTATCTTTTAAAGTGGACTTTTGTAACCCCTTCGCGAAATTGGCTTTCCGGAATAATAATAAAATTCTCACCCTCTCCCCCATCCAAGAATTCGCACACTAATCCCCCAAACCGCTCTAAAGCCTCCTTAACCGGAGTACTTACTTGAAAATCCCGACTTTCTAAAAAAGAGAGGGTTGCACTCACATCCACTTTTCGCTCGGGGTGCCATCCGGCTTTAGTCAATATTCCTAAGGTTCGCTCCGAAAATCTATTCACGTTGCCTCCTTCAAGGTCCTTCCAACTGCAAAAAGATGCAAATCTGCAGGTATTTAAGCCGATCCCCGAGGGAATGAAAAGAAAGATGCAAATCTGCAGGAATTCTATGTTATCCAGGTTGTCTGATGGGGCACTACTCCGATATCTCGCTCCTGACCGCTATTCTTCCAGAGCCAAAATGCTCGCGAAAAAAGCGGGGATCGAACAATTTTCCGGGAGAAGTTGTATATGTATGCACTGATTTTGTGGAGCGGGCCTGATTCGTTCTGCTGCTTTTCGTAAAGTCGTAAGGAATTGTTTCCTCGAGGTTAAAGGTTAAGGTGATTCGGGACCTGCTCTCCGCTACAATCATAATAGAGGCGTAGCTATCCTCCAGGAAAGATAGCCTTCCCCCGGATATACATACCACATCTCCTTTCCGAAGGGTGTATGGCCAGCTATGATACCGCCGACGTCCCGTATGAAAGTCACCTTCAACCATTTCAAAATCCGCCCCCTTAACGCCTTCGATCCGCACATGGATGGTTCCAAATACGAACAGCGAATCCTCCTCCGAACGAACTCCGAGGGCTTGCAGTTGATCTTTGAAATCAAAGATATTTATTACGGTGTTCATCAGTTCAAATTCATATGACCCGCTTATATCCCTGGGAAAGTTCAGAAAAATCACCGGCGAAAATTCTCCGGCATCCGCTACAATTCCATCGAACTCTTCGTGGCTTATATCCAGTGTAATAATCATAAGCTCACCCCAATTTCCAACTCCATCTTTTCGATGAACTTCCATGCTCCATTTGCCGCTCCATTGCCTCCAGCAATCTAAAGCGTTCCTGGTCAATCCCCGCATCGTATCCGCATATCTCAAAGTAGCGTTTTTTTAATTTGACGTACCAGTAATATAGGCTGTAATGGATATCTTCCTTGTAATAACGCTGCAGCTCCTCGGCGGAAATATAGTTCTGGATCGTTATTTCATGTAAAATTTGGATCTGTTCTATGCAATCTCTCCAGTTCAAGGAACTTCTTCCGGTTTTCTGAACAGACAAAGCGTATCCAGGGCTTCATAAATGCTGTCTCCGAATTTGTATAAGGAAGCTCCATTCTTCCCAAATACCTTGCCTGATTTCGAGATGAGCAAAATAAAATGACCGCGGTATGCCTCTCCAACGACAATAAGCGGCTCTTTCACGCGCTCCTCAAATTCCTCGAAATCTTCTTTTTCATAATAATCCCCTACAGCCACTTCAGGACTAAAATGAAAGGTTTCCCAACTCCCATCCGGATGCGCAAACTTAATTTCTCTCCCGCCAAAAAGGCTCAATGTCTCAAGCACAGCATCGAATACTTCATAACCCATAGCTTCCAAAAATTTTACGGTCGGAGTTATATCGATACTAGTGTCTGGACTCCAGCCTGCCTGATGAAGCATCTCTTTGGTTTTGATCGATATATTATCCATAAAGTCACTCTTAAAAGCTTCCAGTCGTTGGCTCATCTTGCCTCCTGCAATAAGAGAATTTCAAATCTGTAAAATAAGATATAATAGACTTATGTACATATAGCTGCTGAAACTATTTAAAATACATAAAAGGTGATTACAATGAAATCAAAAATCATGCATCCTTGGGAACTAAACGAAGAAGAAGCTGTCTCCATACAGCGGGAACTAGCCCAAAAGGTCATCCAGCAGGATCAATACCATGACATAACCTATGTGGCCGGTGTGGATGTAGCGTATTCGAAACAAAGCGATGTGTTGATTGCTGCCGTAGTTATTTTGGAGGCGGCTTCATTAAAGCTTGTGGAATCCGTGACCGTAGAAGACCGGGTCCAGTTCCCCTATATTCCCGGACTGTTCTCCTTTAGAGAACTCCCCCCGGTTATAAAGGCTTTCAAGCAAATCAAAACCCCGCCGGACTTGGTAGTTTGTGACGGTCAAGGCATCGCGCATCCCCGCAGATTTGGTCTAGCCAGTCATTTAGGCGTTCTTTTGGATATTCCGACGATCGGTTGCGGAAAAACGAGATTACTCGGAACCTATGATGAACCCGGGGATTCTCGCGGGAGTCATTCCCCTCTCATCGACAACGATGAGGTTGTCGGCCATGTCTTAAGAACGCAAGACCATGTTAAGCCTATATTCGTTTCTATTGGTCATAAAATCTCGTTGAATACCGCTTCAGCGTGGATCTTGAAGCTTTCGCCGCAATACCGCCTGCCCGAAACAACCCGTCAAGCGGATCATCTTGTAAAAATGGCCTTAAACAAGCTTAATCCTTCCTAAGGATCGAGCCTGCTACCAGGCCGCTGTTTATTTCTTTTTAGTCAGGAGGTAGCTTTGTTTGATCATCTCGTGTACTTCTTCCTCCGGAACGTTACCGTCAAGGATGATGGAATTCCAATGGTCCTTATTCAGATGAAAGGCCGGAACCACCGAAGAATAGGCCTGACGCCAGAACTCCAAGGCACCCGGTTCACATTTTACATTGATCCAAATATGGCCGTCCTTTTCAAAGATCCACGCAAATACTTTATTGGTGTACATATGCCGCACTACGGTCCAATTTTTATCACGAAAAGGAGTATCTTCATAGGCAGTTCCCAGACTCAAACAATAATCAATGGCTTCTTGTCTAGTTTTCAAGCAAATCCTCACCTCGCTATCCCATTCTCAAAACATTCCCCACGGCTTAAACCCATGCCCGCTTATCAGGTGATCCCAAGCTTCCATAGCGGAGTCGCCCAACTTCCCGGTACTGCAGTACACCTTTCCGCTCTCCGAAACAAACAGCAACAAGTTATCGCTGTCGATCATCCCCACTGGAACTAATTTCTCTCCCGCATATTTTTCCTCCGATTTGAAACTGCCGTGTCTATAATAGTCCGTGAACCGGATACTTGTATTATGCGTTTCTTCGTTTACCGTATCCTCGATCACCAAATCGCCAAATTCTCTTAAGAAATCCTCGACCGCCGGAAAAACAACATAACCCCGCTGCTCGAGATTTTCTTTCATTTCGGTTATATCGATCTTCCTTCCTTCATACCATCCGGAGTCTCTTAGTATTTTCAGTGTTTCTTTGGTCGGTATATCCCCATTCTTCATGCATCGGCCTCCTTTACGGACTCCGCCCTATGTTAGGCTTTCGATATCAAAGCGATCATCATGCGACCTTACCCGGTACAGTTCATCGAAGCCTTCCTGATAAGAAGGAGGCTGCAGCTTCTTCAAGGTACTTCGGATTCCCACGTCGGCAACCTTTTCCTTCCCTTGCCTCCGCTCGTTTCGCTCCACCGACAACGCATAGTCGGGTTCAAAATAATAACCCACGATCTTAAATTTATACTTTTGCGCCAACTCGATATACTTCTTCCGGTCCTCCATGGTCGGATTTGTGTTATCCACGACAAACGGGAGACTGGTTCGAAGCGAGGCCTCCAGAAACACGCCCTCCCGATGCCTGGACCTTAACATATCGAGGTTGATTCTCATATGGGTTTTAAAGAACTTTTCCTTGTAAAAGGTGGATTTCCCGGAAGCCTGGATCCCGATAAAAATGACGCACTCCATCACTATTCATCCTTCGCCAAATAGACGTATTGGTTGATGTACTCCCGATCCTGGCTAAAAATCGGCGTATGGAGATCCACATCCCACTTACTGCGTATCGCTTCACCTTTGCTGTAGGTTTGTTTTGTGATGCAGGCACCCCGCTTTTGCCAAACGGGCAGGTCATTCCAGTTGATGCCTTTCTCCAGGAACAGCTTGTCCTGAAGTTTTTTTCCGTCCAGTCCCTGTAATGCCTCATGCGGAAAATGAGCCTGGGCCACCATCGAAATGCTGTTTTTGGTCGCGTCCTGCTGTCTCCAGAGAAAATAGTTCGCCACTTCATCATGGGGCAGTACCCAAGCCCGGCTGTCAAAGGTAGCCAGCGGTTTGTCCGGGTAGGCTGGTTTAATCACCTCATTGAACTTGGCGGTAGCCATGGAGGCTGAAACGGAGACGATCTTTTGCAGATTATTTTCGAACCAGGACTGTGTGGTCAGCTTATCGTAATTGGTCAACAGGATGGAAATTTCGTCGCTTTGGTGGTAAACCAGCTTGCAGCCCATGATGTTCTGCGCCAGATATTTGCATGTCTCCCAAAACGCTTGAATTAATAATTCGTCAAACGGCTTCTTCATTTCCCGGGTAAAGGTGTGAAAATGAGAACCGTCGATCCGAATAATCACCGGGAGCCGCTGGGGCAGCGTTTGCCGGAAAATATTCTCGTACCCCTTCATGCGATTGCCAAAGTCGTCTTTTTTCATAACGTCCGCCCTCCTTATTTAAATTTACTCATATCGGCTTCCCGCAAACAACATGGCGGCGAACCGATTCCAGTCGGCATGCTCCGTCTGATCATGGTCCGAGCCAGGGAAAAGTCCGTCCGTATCTTCGACCCAAGACGCCATCCCGTGGAGAAAATCTTCAAGCGAAGTATTTTCCCATTCGTCGGTGTTTTGTTTCAGATCCTTGATCAAGCTATAGACAAAGTTGATAAAATCTTCTTTGTTCCTTACCGCTTCCGAGCTCTCTTGTATGTCCATCGTTAATTCCCCCTATCAGATAAACGCTCGAAAAAAACTCCAGCATCAGGATCTCTGATATTCTCGATTTTGTGGATGGTGGATTAGAGCATCTCTTTCACCTTTCTGTTTGATCGGTAGGGCCTTTATGGTTCCAACCGTATTTTTTCATATTCAATATGTAATCTCTTACCGGTATAAAAAAGATGGGGAAATTAAAGGGAATTCTTCCCGTTAATTTGGTGCGTATGCGGCTGCAGAGGCGAATTAGCTGGAAAACCTCCCGTTAATTCGCCTGAAATTGTGTATATCGGCAATAGGGCCGCGAATTAGATGGAGTTATTCCAGCTAAATCCGATCCAAGAGCCAAGAGCGGTACATTAACGGGAGATTTTCCTGTTAATGTGCAGACTCTGACGGGGGCGCTTTATATCTACAATTGTGGGTGTTGGCAACCTATCTCCGAAACCATTTCATGAACTTTGCCCAACGCCAATTCTTTAGTTCAACCTATTTAATTCCAAACTCGCCTCAGCCTGCGTAGCCACAGACAAATCACCTCTCCCCCTAACCATTGGTAAAAGTATCAAAAATTGATGTATGGATTCCGATTATATTGTAGAGACAACTCCAACAACCAAATATTAGCAACCCAGAAAGGTGGAATGATATGTATTCCAAGTTAATAACCTCACTCGTACTGTTTACCCTTTTGGCAGGCTGCAGTTCTTCTCCGGATTTGACCCGCAACCGGGGCTCATCCGATCTGGCCGCGTCCGGGAAATCTACGGCATCTGCAGCTACGGAACAAAAGATTTCGATCACAAAGGGGAAATATGTAACTGTCCCGGGAACCTCCTTAAGTTTTACTCTTCCAACGGATTTCCAGCCTGCGAGCGGTTTTGTAGGTTATGAGAGTCTGAAACACCAATCCAGTATCCTGATCCTTGAACTTCCCGTGCCCGATGGTTCGCAGGCTATCTCCCATTTAGACGAAATGTACACCGCCGACCGGCTAAAAACCAAAGGGATCGAGCTAGTTTCAAAAGAAACCTTAACGACTTCCCATCAAAATAAGGCTCTCCTCCTCAAATGCAGTATTAATAAGGACGGGATCACTTATACCCAATGGATTTATCTTTTGGAAAGTAACGAGCAGAAGGTGGGGCAAATTCAGGTAAGCGCTCCGGAAAAGCAATTTAAACTCATTGAGGATCAAATCATGGATATGCTATCCACCTTTCAATGGGAAAGTAAATCCCTGGAATCGGATACTTACTATGCACTCGATTTACCGACGGATTGGAAACTGGCGAAACAATTTGGTGTCATGGAACTGTACAGTAAAGGCGGCATGTTTCCCATCCCCGAAGGTGAGCCCTCCCTCGGCGTGACGAACCTGCAACAAACCGTTCCCGTCAAAAAGAGACAGGCGTACATAGAAAAGATGAACTTGAAACGAAATTACTATACCGACCTGGAAGTCATCGATTCCAAGGATGTTGAAATCCATGGATACCCCGCTAATATCTCCTATGTTTCCGGGATCGAAGTAGAGACATCAAAACCGGTGGTCAAGCAGTATTGCTACATATTTCTGGATCAAACCGTTATTTTTATTGAAGCCGATCAAACGAAAGACCTTGAAGAATCGGAATTCGAAAAGATTGCGACCTCCTGGAAATTAAAATAATTCACAAGGCTCATTCCCTCTCCTTCATTTAAGTGGAATGAGCCTCTCATGGGAACAAGGCTCATTCCATTACCGCCAAGACCTCATCCCCTGGCTCTATCTTCGTAAAATCCTCGGAATCATAAATAATAAGTCCAATATTTATACCTCCCCAGATCGAGGTGGAGATATCCATTTTTTTCACTTTAAATCTCAACTCTTCAGTGGCGGTTCTTACTATAATATACTTATCGACAAGATAAGGTATTTTTAAATGGTTTAAGGAAATCTCCGGACCCAATCCCCCTGAGATCAGAGAACCCAGTTTTGTATCAATGATAGCCATCCCGACCCGCATGATGTGTTTATATGCCGAAGGCTTAGAGCGAATATCGTGTTTTTGCATTCCATACCTTCCTTTTCACTTACTTTTCGTGTTACATGAACAAAGAAGGAACATCCAAAATTTGGAGGTTACTAAATGAAGCATCTCAAGTTACCTTTTTCACTAATCCTCATTTTGATTGTACTTGTGTGTGGTCTCGTTGGTTTATCCACGAAGAATCGTAACGCTTCTACCATCACCAATTATACCAAAAATGGGGAAATTGAACTTAAAAAAAGCGACTTCAGCAAAGTTTTTGAAAGCGACGGGCCGGTTTACTTGGGGGACAGATTGTGGGCTAAAGCATTATCCTATGAGGAATTAATTCATCAGATTGCCGCAAATCGGAATGAATCTACAGAGAAGATCAAGAAAATTTTTAGCAAGAGTAAATCATCCGATGAGATTTTTTATGTTCATTTTTATCAACCATTTGAAGTTGGATATACCGGTTGGTACCCACAGATAGATGTTTATGTGAAATGTAAAGGAGCATATAAAGATTTTGTAGGGATCGAGGATCTTCATTTGAGAAGATCCTATAATTCAGGTTCTAAAGCATTTAGCGGGAAAATCCGGGCAAAAATGGAGAGCAGCAAAAGAATCTACTGGGTCATAAATGGCGACTTTTACGATAATGGTACTACCAGGACATCATTTAGCGGAGCGGTTGGTGTGGATAATGACGCTACGCTAAGCTTTTCTATTGAAAGTCAAAAGGATCACTTCGGGTATGTTTATAAAACGGGTTATATGGACAACCGATAAAACGAAATTTTTGATAACTAATACAAAAAGGGATTCGTAGCCGATGGCTATGGATCCCTTTTGTACAATACCGCCCGAGCTGCCTTAATCTACATTTCCAAATTGCAGGCCGCCGTTATTAAGCTCAAATCCATACGTGTTACCCAGAACCTGCAGTTCGCTTTCACTCACTTCAGCTATCTTGCCGATTTTGTTGTCTTTATCCCTGACGACTTGAAAATCGGTTGCTCCGTCCCCGTCAAAATAAAATTTGGTGAATTTTCCTTTGTCTTTGGGATCCTGATCCAGAAACAACCGAACATGTTTGCCATTATACAGATATCTGTCCTTGGCTTTATCGTACGTCAGTCCATAAGCCGTGTAATCCTTTAGCTCCCCATAGTTAAAATCGGATGTTGTATCGCCTTGTTCCGATGAGGCCGAGTAAGCCCCAGAATCAGGTCCGGCGTGGTCGGCACTTTCCGCGGCGTTCATTTCTATCGCGGTTCCTGCGAAACTGCTGCTTTCTTCTCCGCTTGATTGTTCCGCAAATGCGGACACGGCCCCCAACACTAAAATGAGCGAAATAGCCGCTGTCACGATCGTCACTTTTTTCAATTTCATAATGGACACGATCCTTTCCCGGGTCGCATTTTTGCTGAACCCCTGATATAAGGGAGTGTATCTCCCTTTTTGCTCCGCTACCGACAAGAGGCATAACGCATAGTCCGCTTTGTGCTTGGCACCGAGATGGTTGATCACTCTTGCATCGCACACCATCTCCATATCCCGGCCCAGATAGAAGTACATCAGCCAAACCAGCGGATTGAACCAGTGCAGGCACAGAGCGGCAACCGCAGCCATTTTCCATACCGCGTCGAAGTGCCTGATGTGCATGTATTCATGGGTAAGAATATACTCCATTGCGGCCTCGTTGTCCGTATCCAAGGTTTTGGGCAAAATAATCTTCGGCCGCCATATCCCGCAGGTCAGCGGTGTATCAATCCGGTCATAGGTCAAGATGGAGAGCTTCCGCCGCAGGGGGTGTTTTTCCAGCCATGCTTCAATCACAGGGTGATCTCCCCGCAAAGGCAGCGCGGTCCGCAGTTCCCTTAGGCTTTTATAATAAATCACCATTACCGCCATAAGCAGCAGAACAGCGCCAGCAAGCCAAAAGGCTGTAAGATGCTCCGGCTTTGGCCGCCAATCGGAATCCGTCAAGGCCGCACTATCCGCTTTAAGCTTTCCGTTCTGCTCCACGGTATGCCCGGAAGTTTGACCGGGGCCTGGGGACACCACGGCTGAACCTGTATTTGCGTCATAACCGGAATCAAAGAATTCAATCGGCGCAGGCAACTGCGGAAGGATGGGAAGGGATACGGGAACCAGCAGTCTGGCAAGCACGATTCCCCAAAGAACGAGAAAGAGCAATCTGGGTAATCTATGGATAGCCACAGACCGCAGCAGGGCAACAAGAATAATCAGAGCACTCGCTGACAAACTCATCTGGAGAATATCCATCATCGCCGCCTCAGCTTAAGTTTTCCACAATTTTTTTCAATTTGTCGATCTCTTCTTTGCTCAAGTTCTTCTCATTGACAAACGCGGAAAAAAACATCTCCGCCGAGCCATCGAACATTTTGTTAATCAATTCCTTGGTCTCGTGCGACTGCACCTGCTCTTTGGGAATAAGCGCTTCGCAGACAAAACCCGGGTCGGATCGCCGGATGGCTCCTTTATCGATCAGCCTTTTGATCACCGTGTAAGTCGTATTCCTGTTCCAGCCCGTTTCCCGTTTTAAAACAGCCGCCAGTTCACCCGCCGCCAGCATCCCGTCCCTCCATAAAATTTCCATTACTCTTAATTCGGAATCAAACAGTTTAATTTCCGTTCACCTCTTTCCACTCAGAATGACTACTGTTGTAGTCATTTATTATACTACTCCAGTAGTCACCACTTGTCAAATATATCCTTATGTTAGGCGTATAAACAACTTTGTGCCGTGCGCGGGCCAGCGTGTTTCCGTTCCAAAGCCCGGGGAGCCGATTAGAACTGAAAAGCCCGAGCAGCGTTTCATACGCGCCCCGGCTTTTGAAAAATTGCAATTAGCTTGATCCCTTCCTCTTCCTAAGTCCCAATTTGTCTAAAATATCAACCCTCTGAACTTCCAATAGAACAGAATAATCATGATTGGGACAAATAATGGATGGATGCTTTCCTGTATCTGGACCTTGATAGATTAGGATTTCACCGCATGTTGGGCACGGTACTTTTTCACCCTTTAAAACCCTGTTGTCAATATCCTTGAATTCGTCATATTCATGGGGATTCATATCTATTACACGTTTGAATTTCATGATTTCAATCAAGAGCTCCGTATTTACGTTGTCGAGGGAAAGACTTAAAATCTCCTCAAAATCCGACTTCCTTTTTGAATTGTCCAGCCATTCATCTAGTTCGATATCTTTTAACCCTGGAGGCAAATGCTCGAAGTCGTCCCACCATTTATTCATAGCCTGAAGTAACCAACCATATTGTCTAGAGTTCTCCGAAACTTTTCTATCCAATGCGATAAATATGTATTTTAACGCCTCTCCTAACAGGGCATCTTGAATATACTGTGTATTGTCTCGATAACGGATTGCACTTTGGGCCACTTTAAATCGCCTTCTTCACTTTAGAGGTTAGTAAATGTTGAATCGGGGCTGTAATCCCAATAATCCTTACTCACCAAGCCATTGCATTCACATTCAACTGTTTTTTGAAAAAGAGGACGCATCGCTCTAATAATAGTCGGACTATCGTATTGTAAATTTCCATTTAACAATATAGCTTCGCCGGCTCCATTATTTTTGTGGAACCAGCCTTTACCCTTAAGTTCGTCATTTTGATAAAACCTTACGGATATCCAGTAACCATTTACTGAATCGGGCCAATTCATCACTTTTATATCATTTATTGATAGTAACTCAACAGTACAGGCTTCATTGGTAGGTACGAAAATATCCCCGTCTGCAGCACTTGATCCAGATTCGTCTAAGGTTGCAGGCATTACTTTTGATAAAAAAAACGCATCTTTAGCTTCGGGAGAAGGGGTGATATGCCCGCCGAAATTCAGAGCACTGACCCTTTTACCGCTTCTGATTCCCGTGTATTCCGTGATTCTCAGTTGTTCTACATCCAGCGGGATTATGGTTGATGGAGTGACTTTTTTATCTCGGAGTTTCAGAGGACGTAAGGAATGTTCAAATAAGATAAACAAACCTTATTTCTCCTTTCGAGCTGTTATAATCCAGTTTCATAGTCTTCTATTAGATGTGACCAATATCCTTCAACATCTTTCATTGCTATGGGATCAATTTGGTCATAAAGCTTGCGTAGTTCTCGCGCATATTTTTGAGTAGTATATTCACCATCTTGTCTCATTTTCATTGCCAATTCATTTCTTATTAAGTGAAACAAAAAAATGTTCGCAAGTTTTTCCGATCTCAAACGTACGGGATATAAATTGAATGCTAATAAGGACATTGGTATCCACACCATGATCTTCGAGATTCATCTCTCGAAAAACGTTCTAGATATTCCTCCTCTTCATCTAAATCAATGCTCATAGAAAAATAGGTGCAACCGACATTTACGTGTTGGGTATAGGAATCAGCCCATACTTCTACCTCATAATCAATTAATTCTACAAAAAATACTTCGCACAAGATATTGTAGAGCAACCTCCCCAATTCTTCCCTGGGCAAATTAGAACCAACTGATAAACTAAAATCCATCCTCTTCAAACCTCCAGTACGCTTTAAAAAAGGTGAATAAGCCCTGCGTGCCCACTATAGAATTACAGTTTTAATGAATCCTTCAATTCCCTATACTCATCTGTCATTAAATCATTTACGGTCACATGAGTGATATAATTCTCATAATCAACACCCATATTTACGTGTAGCATAACTTAATTCCGTATCACTATAATTCTCCGGTAAATTTCATACATAATATTTATAAGCTTATTTTTTTATCCAAACCCAAATTTTCAATCACATTATTATCTTTATAGTCAATCATTACTTTGAAATCGTTATTTGGACAAAAGACAGAAGGATGTTTCCCACTACCCAATTTATTTATAATAAGCAGTTCACCACACTTTGGACAGTACACTTCTTCCCCGGCCATAGCTCTATCAGCAATTTGTTGTAAAACTCTAATCTCCTTTATATACTCATTTTCATTCATATCTTTGCTCCTTTCTGTATGACAACTCCGGATAAAGTCAATCCACCTGATTGATGATATTCGAATTACACGTTACATTTCTTGGAAAATGTTAAGTCCAGAATAGCACAGTATATGCCCTCCTCCACCTAAGAATCTGTTCGGTGGGACCTTCAATTTGTCAGTTTCTAAAAAAGAACCAACAACATTTTGCTTCAAAGGGTACTTCTCATCTAGTACATTAAGTATTGATTTATGTAAAAACACCCTATGACAAACCTCGAATGTATTATCAGAACGTCAATTGATCAAATATTCTAACAAAAATCTTTGATATATTTTTAGCATCATCAATTCCTCGGTGATATGTTCCATCCAAAGGCAAATTAAACATCTTAAGTGCTCTTTGCATACCTATTCCTTTTTCTAAACCGATCATCTTTCCATGTTGATGTTTAATGCTAATATGCTTTTGTAACCATTCAGTGTCTATCCTATGTAATTCGCAATCTTTCTTTAATTGGCTTTTATCATAAAATCCCCAAGAGCAAAGATAATACGGTTCGCTCTTACCAATCCATTCACGAAACTTAAAGATGGCCTGTTCAAACCCTGGGGCAGCATTAACATCTTCTTGAGTGATCGAAGTGAGTTTTTTGCAGAAGTCAGATAACTGAGGGTGTAGTTTAGGTTTAATGAAAGTTTGAAACTCACTAACCATCTCAAGTTCCTCATTTAATTTAACTGCACCAATCTCAATAATTTCGTTTGGTTTTGATCGCTCATTTTCCCAACAGGTTGCTTCTAAATCAAAAATAATATAGTTCATGTTATTCTCCTATTCCTAATATTTCTGTTCGCTAAGGTCTGTAGAATTCATTGTTTTACCAAATTCCCAATTTATAACCCCCTAGCAGTTAAGCTTATACATTCTCTATCTTCACAAAATATCCTATATGAGGTCAAATTTCCTTGAAACATAAGTTTTTTACTACAGCGAGGACAGACAAGATCAGTATCTCCTTTTGTACAAATCTGTACACGAATCGAATGTTTCATCTGCGTAGCCCTCCAGTTCTGCAAGCTGAGCTACCTTTTCAGCTAGTATCTGCCTTGTTTGTTCCTTCCAGACGTTCTTCTGCATCCTGAATCATTTTCGCCGCAGCCGCCTTTGCATCTTCAAGTTCTTGTTGCTGCCGATCTAGAACTGTCTGGTTATACTGCACAAGTTTCCTGCAATCGGACGCTTCTTGCTCTAGTCTGTCTATGAGTTGTAATGCTTGCTGGCGCGGCAGTCCATCTTTCTGATTTGCTACCACATCCAAATGTTTCGCATGTTTCAACAACTGCTGAATCTCTTCGCTAATCTGAAAATCTGTACGTCCTGATCGCTGTAGCACTGCCGCCTGCTCACGTAATTCCCTTGCTTGCTGACAATAACCACGAATTTCATTCATAAACTGCTCGTATGCTGCTCGTGCCTGAGCAATAGACCTCACTTCTTTTTCTGCTTCCTGTGCTAGTTGCTGGTTCTTCAACTCTTCTGCCACTACCTGTTCACGTTTTGCCATTCGTTTCATCCTCCTTTGATTTTGGGCACGCAAAAAAGGCTCATTCCTACTCATAAAACAAGTTGGAAAGAGCTTTGAAAGTTTATCAAGTGTTTGAATCAGTTAGTGTTTGGTTTGTTGGTTGTATTGTACGATCTCGTTGTTGGGGTTGTAAAGTAAGTTACACAATATTTCTGGCACATCCTTCGTACGGTTTCATAATCCAGTTTCATAGTCTTCTATTAGATGTGACCAGTATCCATCAAGATCTTTCATTGCTACGGGATCAATTTGCTCATACAACTTCCGTAGCTCTCGTGCATATTTTTGTTCATTATATTCACTTTCTTGTTTCATTTTCATTGCTAATTCATTCCTTATTAATTCAAACAAAAAAAATGTTCTTAAGTTTTTATTTAGCATATAAATTGGTGGCTTATGATGGGATGAATTAATAAAAAGTCCATCACTACCTTTTTTTAAGTAAAGTGCATTCGGGTCAAGTATACCGTAACATGAATAATGACCAATATTAATAAATTCTACACCTTCAATTAATGTTTCTTTAAAAGTATCCCTTCCATAGAATACAAAATCATCATAATTCTCTGGTACTCCAATAGATACCATAAAGTCAGCATCATCATGACTTATACCAAGTCTCACCAATTCGTTGTAATCATAGTCTCGTAATTCAGAATCATAATACTCTCGAATTTCACAAATATCAAAATCCAAATCCATACTCTCACTCCTCCTTTAACTTTTCAAGTATTTTAGCTAATTCAGCATTTCCACGATTTCTTGAATCGGGATCCCCATACTCAACACTGTAGGTTACTTCAGCATCAGGAAATTTTGTGGCAAGTAGATCTTTACAATTATGACCACCAAGAATGCAAGGTTCCCTTTCAGTATATACACGATGAACAACATACGTCTGTCCATTTTTTTCCGAGAAAATTTTGTCCTCATATAGAACCATTTCGGAATGCACATTTCTGTCCTTTACTTTTCCACTCGGCCTTACTTCTGTTCTCTTTGTACTTTCAAAAACCTTCAAAGTACGAACGCCATCTACTTCAATCTCTGCCACTACGAGATTCCTTAAGTCAAACGCTTTATTTTCAATTCGATACTTTTTCGCCATTGCGCTTAAATCTGTTTCACCATACCCAACTTGTATCGGAGGTTTCGAATTAGCATCTCTATTACCCGTGCTATCTTTACTATCTTTACCCTTCCCACTAGTCTCCCGTGTAACATTTTCATCTCCGTATTTAGATTTAAAATATGCATCCCAATCCTCGGCGAACATGGGATTCTGAGCTCTCCTACTGCCACCATTACCCGTCCCCTCAATCCCCTTCCCCTCTACCTTATCCAACTCCGTAGTCGTGTTAACCTTAAACGCTCCACTACTTTTATTCAAATCGGGAATGGAAGGCTTGGTGGGTTTCATTTTAACCGGACTTGTAAGCATGGCCGCCAGGCCGATGCTGTTTAGCCAATGCTCCTTGGAATAGGCTTCTTCCGGATGAACGGCCCCCACAAACGTTTGATGCACCCCGGATAATAACCCGGAAGATAACCAATCTATATAGTCATAAGTTGATTCGTTCCGCTTCTCCCCTCGAGCTACATAGCCATCGTAAATCCCCTTAGGAATGCCCATGGTCAGATAGTTCAAAAAATCGCCCGGCGAATCAAACGCCTTCTGAAACCGCGCATCGGAGGCGGCCAGCATATCGGAGCCGATTTCCTTGAAGCTGTCGATGGACTTTTCAAATCCGTTTCTCGTGTCTTTCATTTTTCCCAACATGTCCGGGATATAGCACACATTAAAAAGATTAGGGGTCTGCTCGATCAGTCCCTTTTCCAAATAAATCAGGTTCAGCAGCTTGTAGTCTATTTTACCATCAACCCCAAAGCTGTGTTGCAGTTCCTTCGAAAGCCCGCTTCGGTTGAACTCCGCTTGAAAGGCCTCGATCGCTTGCAGCAGCTCGGGACTATACTCCCCCGTAATCTCACCTTGAAAAAGACCCTTCTCCGCTAAATGCTGCTGCACATACTCGATGTTCGGTTTCGGTATGCCTTCGTTATACTCTGCAATTTTCAAAGCGATTTCCTTGCGTTTGGCCTCCGCCGCGATCGCGCCTGCCTCGATCCGATCATAGCGTTCCCGCGCCCAGGCTTGATACTTGCTATGGGTCATCCCCAAAGCGATAGCAAATCGCTGCTCGCCTATGGTCGGCATCACCGAGCCATCAGTCCTGTACGGATCATACCTCAACGCATCCAAAGGCGACCCTGAATAAAGCGCCCTTAAATCGACCTTCGTGGCGTACCACTTCTCCGACACCCCTAGCTCTTTTAGCTGGGCCCGGGCCTCAACCGCCAATTGATGCACTTCATCCATATACTTGGCATTCCCGAATCTGCCATAGACCGCATATTCCGTCTGACACCGGGCGATTTGGTCAAAAGCGTTCACGATCAGCGTAAGCTGTTGTTCCGCCAATCGCTGTTCTTCCAAGGTTCCATGCTGGAGCATCTCCAAGTACGCCTTGATTTGCTCATCTTCCCTAAACCTGCTCAGTTTCGCTTGAAGCGTGAGTTCCTTGGCTTGCTGCAGGGCTAATTTGACCAGGTCGAATGGACTATATCGTTTCACTAAGTCAAAAAAGAGCTGAGATAGCTGCTTGGGTCCTATGACGAATTTCAGCGGGCTCTTCTTCACAAGATCCTGACTCTTACGCTCGACTTCTATGTACTCTTCCGCCGCCGTTTTAAGTGCATGGCCCTTATTATGTAAACGATCATGTAATTGCTTGGCGTGGTTTCGAGTGTCCGTCAGCACGGCTTCGACCTCAGCAAGCGCCGATTGCACGCCGTACTCCGGATAACCCGCCCTCACTTGAGAGGCGACATTCCTCAACTCCGTCTCCAACTTCGTTACCCGTTCCTCCACAATTTGCTCCAGACGCCTCATATCGTTGGATAACTGAAGCAGCCGATCCGGATCGACACTTTGCTTCATGCTCATTTCCTTCACCTGCTTTACGCGTTACATTTATTGACAAATGCTAAGATCAGAATAGCAGGACTGGGAAATTTTATCATGATGCAGAGGAACTAGCTCCTTTACTTCAAAGTGAAGTTAGGATAAGCTGAACACAACCGAAATAAGCAGTACCCACTTCTATGGTAGGTATTACCCGAAAGGATAGTGTAGATATGGGGATGACGGACTATAAAGGAAAGGTTAGGCGGATCGAGGACACCCCTTTTGGCTATACCCTTTCCGTGATAGGCGGCAAGTGGAAAATGGTGATCATCTATCTTTTGGCGGAGAATCAGCCGGTTCGCTTCAATGATCTGAAACGCCAAATCGGGGCGATTACCTATAAAACCTTGAGTGCGCAACTCAAAGAACTGGAAGCGGACGGCCTGGTCCTGAGAAAAGAATACCCTCAAGTTCCCCCGAAGGTGGAATACCGTCTCACCGAAAAGGCGGAAACTTTATTGCCCGTGCTGGAAGGATTATGTGAGTGGGGAGCGAAGAATCAACATACTTAAAGGGTTTTCCTAGAAAAGTTCTTCCTTTGCGGCGCATACTTCCATCATCATCAACGTTCCGAGCTGAAACCCGTGCACAAATGAAGCGGTGGCATACATTGACTCCGACTGACCGCGTAAATCGAGCAGCTTTTCAAGCTGGTCAAAGTCGTCGGGAGACAGTTTTTCTTTCCAGAAGCACATAGCATCGGATATGCTGTTGTTTATGATGCGGTACTTGGGATTTTGGGGAAGGATGGTTTCCTCTGGACGGAGGTTACCGTAAAATAACGATTCCAAAATACTCTTCATATTTTCTCCTTCCCTTCCAGCAGATTTTAACCACATTTACGATGATCACAGTTGCTAGTAGCGGATTTCCGTTACGCTGTAACGTCACAAGTTAATTATATGACGTTACAGCGTAACGGTCAATGTTTTTTTAGGATATCATGATATATTGGTCAATATATAACTGAAGGAAGGATCATAATGAGGATCAAAATTAAACTGCAGCAAATTCTGGATGAAAGAAATATTTCTCAACGCCAGTTTGCACTGATGGTTAACATGCGCCCCGGAACAATAAACGCCCTCTGTCGAGGAACAACGGACAGAATTTATATCAGCACGCTTGAGCAAATATGTAAGGCACTGAATATTCATATCCATGATCTGATCGATATGGAGGAATAGAGACACAAAACGGGACTTCAAAGTGATAACAAAACCAGGTCAATTGGATAGGCTTATCCCAATCGGCCTGGTTAAGTCAAATTTGATATAGTTTGGGCACCCCACACCCCCTTACTGGGACCAGCTTATCGTATCAGTGGGTGATTCAGAATCATCTTATGAACAAAATAACTAGTTTGAGTAGCCGTTTGGCAGCAAGAATACCACTATACGGACGGGTCAGCTCGCATTCTCGCATTATGGTATTTTTTTTGAGTTATTGTTAACAAGGCTGCTTTAATGGTAATCGGCAACGCCCTAGAACAACGGATATGTTGGGGTCATTTCTAACCGCCTGTTTAACCTCGGCTTCATGATCGGTTCGAAACCAAGCCAGTTCCTGGACTATATCGGGCTGCCACCAAGGCTCCACCCATTTGCGATTCTTAAATACCGTCCTTTCTTTTATATAAGGTATCTGTTTCGTATTTATACATCACGGCATTGAAACAAAGATAATCCCCATTTTCCAAAAAACACAGCAATATATTACTTTTAATTTTCCACAATAAATCAAACTGCTCGAGGATAAAGTAGTTACGAACCTTTTTTAATACCGGCCGAGTATTCATAGGTTGACCTCCGATCCTAATATGCCAAACACTGCATGTTACTCTACATCAGCCTTAATTTCTCGGATAGAACATCGATAACTTTTTGCACAAACACCTTATTTCTAGCTTCATCGTAATAAACTCCCGCGGTTTCAATATTAAGTTTTCTCAATTGCTCCCAGTCATCCATTGCTTGGATCGAATTCAATTCCGTTAACAATTTTTCTACATCTGTTTTATCTTCATATTCTATAAAGTTATCAATCGCCATCCCTAGTTCATTCCATCTGTAACTTATATTAAAATAGGCTGAAATAAACGACTTGTAGGTATTCAAATCCTCATATTCACTCATTCCTTACTCCTTTCCCTGCAACGAAAAAATAACCTCAAACGGATCTTTGCCTTCGAAAAAATCATCATATAATTTCCTTACTTCCGGCGAATCCAAATCTTTTTCTTGCGTATAGATTAACTCTTCGAGCCTTTCCAGAATACGTATTTCCTTTATTGACAGCACGTTTGCCTCAATCAGGGTTTCCTTTCTATTCGGAAGCAAACCTCTGGGCCAACAGTCCGCGTATACCCCCTCATAGGAGTCATACAAGAATGTAATCTGGCTGACTTCCGCATATTTCCGAACATGAGGATGCACCAATAATAAGAACTGGGCAATAATTCCGGAACGCCAGCTTATACTAGACAATTCCTTTGCCTCAGCTAACCATTCCGATCGATCCTTTGACACATTCACCGAATCATCGATTTCTAACCGTGAGAGTATTCGCAATAAATTCTCTTTACTGTCCAGATTTTCAACTAACTTTACGACAACCTCACTTTTGCTAATCCCCGCATGAAAAAAACCATACAAACATTGAATAATGTCATCGATATTGGCAGCATACTCACGCACACATAGCATATATTCATCAAGGAGTTCCAGACAGTATGTCTTATCGACTGCTTCACAACTGTAAAAACACTGGACAAGCGCTTCGATTAATCGTGCCCTATCATACTTATCCTCAATTTTAGGCAGCAATTCTATGAGGAATTGAACGAATTCTTCTCCATAAAAATCAAGTAAAGGAGGGATATTCTTAATCTTTTCGAGTAGAGTAAAAAAAGTGAGATACTCCTCCGTTTCATGATCCTGTGTTAAATAACGGAATACTTCATTCATAGCACTGACTCTTTCAGATAGACTTGCTTCCCTCTTCCACCTCATGGTACTTAAGCTCCTATAATTTGTATATTTAAAGACATACAGGTGATATCGGAAAATCCACCTAGATTATTTAGAAAATATTAACTTTCGCGTTTAAACCAAAAAGCCCACTCCAAAACTTATGGATCAAGTTGGAATGAGCCTGTTATTTTCACGAAATTCAGACTAAGATAGCCCTTTAAACTGCCGATTGTCTATTTACATTAAAGGGGTCAACGTTCTTTTCCTCTAATAAGTCCTCAAATTTTTCTGCTCCGTATTTAGCAAAATAATCGAATTCTGACTGAGAGATATAGAAGGCCGATAGTATTCTGCCAACCTCATCGTTAGTATGAGTACGAACAACACTATATTCTTCTGGAAAAGTGTAGGGTTCAGTAAAATATATTGCGCTTTTATTATATTTTTGAACAAACGTGGGATCCAGGTTTTCAATGCCTCGAATCGCTACCCCAGTACCTATTTGCATTTTGTTACCGATGCAATAAAATAAAGTGCTTGCTAGAAGATATCCAGTACTCCTAAAAGCCCCATCAACTACCATGGATACCTCAACGTTGGCCCCTACGATTTCCTCATACTTACTGAATCCAAGTGAATTGTATACCAAACACTCCTCAAAAACATTTTCATATTGCAGAATCTGTATACTTGGCATTTCATTAGTACTTTTAAACACCTCCCGGCCAATAGGCTCCCTTAAAAAATCGCTAAAATGGTCATAATAAAGTTCTCCATAATTAATCATGTTTTTATTCCTTTATAATAAGATTTTGTAGACTGCCTTGTTCAATGGAGAAGCTTCCAAGATCATCTACTATTTCTCGCATTTGTGGTGTTACTGCAAAACAATCCTCTAAATCTATTTCATCTTCCAGCAGCGCCCAATAGATAATTGTATTCCAGTGGATCATAACATCATTTGTAAGAAAGTATCTAATTTTCTGCCACGCCGCATTTTGTTCTTCGCCGTCAGATATTGCATCATTATATGAACCGACAATCACGATCATGAGGGCGAATTTTTCTTCAACGTTCAGTTCTAGACTTTCGTAATATGAAATGAATTCCGATAATCTTGTCGAATCCGCCACAATATACTCCCAGTCCTGAAAAGGAACATCATCTGGAAATTCTATTTTACTGCGGAGGCTTTTTATAGCCTCTCCGGTAACAAATTCAGGAAACGAATGTTCCATCTTTATCTTACACCCACTTTTATATACTGTTGTTATATATATTTGCGGTAAATGCCCATCATTTATTCCTCGCGATAATAAAATTAGCAAGCGCTTCTTGGCTCTGTAAGATATTGTTGCTTATAAAAAGTAGAAAATCAAATTCCTCGGGGTCAGAATCATAAATGGAGATTCCGGGATCAATATATGTAGATATTCGAACACTCGAAATTTGTATGGCTAAGTTCATGTTCTTTCTTACCTATCATAAAGAATGCATCATGATGCTTTGCAAACACACCAACTATATCGTTGTTTTCCGTAAACCCACAAATTCCATGTTCTTTTTTTGCAACAACTGTGTCTTTATCTACAGTTTTATAGCTGCTCCCATCCCAAATTATATACTTTTGATATTCTGAATAATTGCGTAAGATTATTTCATTGCTCATGGAACCAAATCCTTTCGTTAATGATTGGCCTGTATGTTTATCTAAATTTCCGCCATGGCAAAAAGGCCCACCCCTGACTCTTTGGGTCAAGCTGAAATGAGCCTGTTATTTTCAGTAAATTCAGAATGAGATTGTCCGTCTCCGAATTAGAGGATGAACCTGGATGTCAAACTCAATTACATAGTTCCAAAACGTCATAAAAAACAGCAAGCTCAACAGTTAAACTTCTATTAAAAGACTCTATACCAGGAACCTCCTCCCAATCAAAAATCGTATCACTAGAGTCATACTTATCGTAAAGTTCTATATAACCTTTTTGTTTCAACTTTTCCTTTACTTCCTTTTGGACTTCTAACATATCAAATGTTTGAGGAGCTCCCGATAAATCTAATATTCCATCTAACTTATCTTGTTTAATCCCGTAAAGATAATTCATTTGATACACTGGAATAATTTTAGATACCTGCAAATGAATCTCCTGAGTTAACAAAAACCCGCCCTCACCTTTAACATTTTGTAGTTTTAAGTAGATATCGAAAGAGGGGAAATATCCATCTCTGTTCTCGATTTTCTCAACTTTCTTTAGATCATGAAAATCACCATATAAATTACTTTGTTCCTTACAACAATTGATGTACCATTCATCCAATTCTCTCAGTATAAATAATTTATGAAATAGTTTTTCAAATTCCGGATATTCTTTTACAAATCTAATGGATTGATTCATAGTCACCTTACCTATCCTACTGTCTTCCTTGTTTTTGTGGATATTTTGCTTATGTAAATGCCCCTCCACCAAGTACCATAGCGATTTCGCCGCTATTCCGATAACTTACTTATTAGAATCTGTATAAATTCTCTGTTCCTAGCCTCATCATAATAGATCCCTGCTGTTTCAATATTTACTGAACGCAGATATTCCCAATCATCCAATTTATTTATGTAATTTACTTCTTCTAATAATCTTTCTACATTTTCTTTATCCTCAAGTTCTATAAAATCTTTAATAGTCATTTCAAGATCATCCCATTTGTAACTCATATTAAAATAGGCATCAATAAAGTATTTATAAGTATCTAAACTCACGTTCTCGTTCATTTTTTCCTCCTGATTCAACAAATTTCTGTTTTTAATCTTAAAGGTTATCTGGCACTAATTTCACCCTCTCTATCTCTACCCGTTAGCATGCTTCCATAGCATACTTTCAATCATGGCTACTATTTCTTCTTTACTCTTAGTAGAATAAGTTTCGATGGGGTTGAGCCAGTCCTTATCTTTTATTAAAGATACTTCATATCGGCCATTCGGGTCAGCTTCCGGAGACCAGCCCATGTCCAGTATGAGGCCTGTATGCTGATGAGTTAAATGCAATAATTCCGAGGTAAAGCTCAACCATTTTTGATCATTTTCAAATAATCTCTGCGGATCGATACCAATGAAACCATTATAAGTAACAATCCACGGAGAGGGTATGCGTAACGGTTGTAGATCTGGCAACCCATCCATTTTACTAACCTCCTAAAAGCTTTCGGATAAACTGCTCACCACTTGATATCATAACCAGACATTTTATAAAACCTAGCAGATGATTTTTAAATGACTGATTTAAAATGGATTCTCAATTCTTCACGAAGTGCTTTTTCCAAATATTTTTCAAAGTTGCTTGCTACAGTTACTTTTTCACCAAAATCAAAATCAACAGAAATAATTTCTGTATGAGGGGAAGCAAAACCTATGGGATTGCCGGCACCATCTAATCCAATAACAACAAAATTCTCAATTTCAACGGGAAGAATCCCCCGAAACTTCAGTGATATATCTACAAAAGATGGTGTAGAAACAAACTCCGCCTCAGTTAACCCTAGAACAATTGCTTCACCGACTGCTCCGGAACCATATCTCAAAAGAAACATTCTGAAGTCCTCTGGTAACCTCACTTTAAGCCTGTCCTCAGCCTGGTTCAACATTCTATTCGCCCAATATGAGTAGGGGTGCACCGCAACAGGATCCACTTTTTTAAATTCTTCAATCACTTCTCTTGCACATTGGTACCCTTCCAATTCGTCATCATCCACATTCGGATATTTTGACTCTATCATAGACATAATCGTTTCAAACATTACAAAATCATCATTAATTCTTGTATTACATAGTTCTTTGGTAAATCCATCATATTGGTTTGGAAGATGATTTTCTTCCCTTTCATGTTCTTTTTGGCGAAGCACTTCAATTGTTTCTATTAACATATAATTCAGCTAGTAATGTTTCACCAACATTATCTATTTGTTTATCTAAATCACCTACAATAAACCCACACAAAGCATTATTCCTACTTTCGACGTAAAAGCTAATGCCGTCTTTAAAACCTATGTGATGAGTCAAGTCACTAAACCATACTCTTTGAAAATCATATGTTTTCGAAAATTTACCAATTATGCTAAGAACATCCGATTCATTGTGCCTCTGTATTGCTTCTTTAAGCATGTCAGGTGATCCAGTAAACATTATACACTTATCATAATTTAAACTTTCATATTTACTAAATGCACATTGAAATAACAATTTTTCAAAGTTATCTGCAAAATAACTTACAAACTGGCTGTCCTCATTAGTCATAACAATTTGAGGATTATCAGTTTGGGTAAAATCAAATGATAGTTGACCATCAAATAATTCTATTTGAAAAAAATGTACATATTTATCACTTAAAGTATCTGGTTGTTCCTCATGTATCGCTTCATAAGAAGCAATTATCTCAGAAATTGATGCATATCCTGGAAGTTGAGTTTTAAGTAAACCCTTATCATCCTGCCCCATATATTTTAAATAAATCTCATATTCTTTAGGATAATGATAGTTATATTGATTGATTTGAGTTAGATTTTTCAGCGTATCTATGTCCTCTTCTTTTGCTGGTTCTATTTCATTTACCCATTTTTCATCAAATCTTGAGATATACTTTGATAATCGATCAAAAAGGTTTGTACAATCTCCTTTGGGTGGGATGTGGTTACTTTTTATTGGCATTTGCATATTTCATGTAATCCTCCATATTTTTTATATCACTACACGTTAAACATGGATTCATTGGGTTTGAATTTTCTGCATATGGGTACGGATTTTCTTTTTTAGATGTGCGCCAAGCAGTATCCATACCTGTTATTTTACTTGTTATCAATGTGCAGCATTTACGTAAGTGTCAAACAGCCGCCACCTTATCTGCGAGATGAGGGCTAAACTTCTTGAATCCTCACCGACTCAGAAATGTTAATATCTTGGAAGCTCGCCATTATATTTCTTTATCAAAAACTCAGAAAATGTATTACTAAATTTAATAAAATCACTTTGAGTATATGACTTATCATAACTTTCTTCAAAAAAGTAAACAGGTGGATTATCTCCATCATTTAAGTTAAAAAACCAGTACATATATCCTTGATGTCCCATAAAAACAAATTGTTCATCACCGATTTTTTTATTAAAACCACATTCCTCCAATACCTCCAATGCTCCTTCTTTTAATCCTTTAAATCTTTCCAAATCTTTAAAACTGTAATCAGAGCCATTAAACATAATATAACCTCTACCTGCACATTTCATAAAGGTAACATAAGCTTCTGGCAGTTTTTGTCCATTCGCAATTTCTGTTAACTGCTTCATATCATTTACATTACATGGTATAAGTTCATCATTGAAATGTCCCTTTAAAAACATAAAAAAAGAATCAATGTTGTCTTCACCTAAGTATTTTTCCCTTTTATCGCTGCTCATACAAACTCCTTAATTTGTACTCGAATAACTATAATATTTTCAAAATCTTTTTCAAACATAAAACAGTCCATATACTATAAACTTAATTTAAGTTATTCTTCCAAAACCTCTAATACCTGCTCTATTTGTAATTGAAGCTTTTGTTTCTCATCATCAGATAGTTGATTACCTACTTCATTTACGTTAAAGTTTTTCAAAGTGTTCTTAATGACTCAACTTTCGCAGCATAAAATCGGCAAACAAGCCTTGATGTAACTAGGCAAAACTGCAATCCATTGCTGGAGTTGACGCTGAATCAAAGCCGAGAGTTTTTTGCCCGCCTTCGCAGCGATTTCGTTGATGAGATCGAGTAGTTGCTTCAAAGCAACCGCCCAATCTAGCGTACCGACTTCGTCACACAGCAAATAAAACAAGCCGCCGAATGAGCGCGAGTCTGTGCTTTGTCGATGCTGCCAAGCGAGCAGAATATAGCGCGAAAACACAATTGTGGTATGGCTGACCATCAAATCATAAGAGCGACCTTGAAACTCTTTTTGTAAACGAAGTAGTGATTTGGTGCATTTGAAGAAGACCTCAATGTCCCAGCGGATCGCATAAATGCGGATGATATCCTCCACCGTAAGGGAAAGATCCGTTGTTAGAAGTGCGAGCCATTCGTTCTTCTTAGTACGGTGACGAACAAATACCACGTGAACCGGAATGTTGGGGGCCAACTCAGTCATAATGCAGCGAAGGACGCCACGTTTCTTGCTCTCGACAGAAGACGCGACCGCATACATTTCTTTTAGCGACAATTTACGGCCCTGAACCAGAAAACGCTTATTGTCATTCTTGACCATGCCGATCACGTTCAGCCCACGGGCAACGATTTCGCCAATGAGCGGTACATGCGTGAACCAGCTGTCCATCAATACGTAAGAAGCAGTAGCCCCGGCTGCCAAAGTACGATCCAGCATGGATGCGATCACTTGTGGAGCCGACTGTAGCGCTTCCTGACGGCGCTTGTAGCCATGTGTCCGCTTGTCGATGTTCTTGTTTATGCCGTTGATCGCCGAGTAATTGGAACTGAGTAGCGCGAAATCGAGCGGCAAGAAGGTGTGACCGTCCGACCAACCCATGGTAAGCATGCGAAATCCTTTGTAATACGCGCCAGTGGCATGATCTTTGAATCTGGCAAGCAATTCAACAGCTTTGCTACGATTGCGCTCGAACATCGAATCGTCAACAATGAAAACGGAGTCCCGGTCCGCAGACGTCAGAACACTGACCTTCTGTACCGTGGCGACGCTGAGCGACGTCAAAAAGCGACGCCATGCAAAGCCGGTATGATTAAGGAAACGATAAACGGCATCCTTACCAGGAAACGAGTCTCCCTTGCTGCTTTCAAGCAGACGAAACCAATTTTTCTGGTGAAACAACAGGACGAAGACAAGTTGGAAGAGCCGGAAACAGCTGAAACCAAAACGCTTGCGAAATCCAGCTTGCCGAAGATATTTCATGATGTTCAGTTCTTGAAAAGCAGACTTTAATTCGGTTGGCAGTTGATTTAGATCGTGCTGATGATCTATCATGATGGAAGACACCTCTTCTGTTTGATAGTGATTGCTGGACACTCTCACTGTACCAAACAAAGCGGTGTTTTTCTATTTTGCAAGACAAGTATCTCATTGCTTACAAAGCCAGTAGCTACATTGATTTATGCCAATTTTGGCTCTGCGAAAGTTGAGTTAATGATAATTAAGCGATCAGTATCCCTTAAATGATTTCCCAATAATCGTTCGGCTAATGTAGTATAAACTACAATCTTTTCACCAATAGTATGTTTACAATCTCGTTCAAAACGCATCAATATATCTTCTGCTAGTTCATTAGCAGATTTCGTAGGAATAAAAATTTCATTAAAGTATCTATTTACTTCATTTTTCATTTCTTCATAGTACCAGAAAGTTCTTGGGTAAAAATTCAAAGGTTTTATTTGGATTTCATTTAAAACATAGTTTTTTCTGGTAATCAAATCATGATACTGCTCGTTTGTTAGCTCTTGTTCTATTAATTCAAATGCAATTTCATTAATTTTCTCTGCCAAATATTCTTTTGACTTATAAAACAGATATGGTTGTCTCAATGCAAACTCACCATAAGAAATCAAAATGATAGCTTTCTCAAGGTCACCTCTGTCCATCAGTAATTCAAAATCATCCATAGTTCGTTCTAAAGATTCAGAGTTGTTCATCCCGTTTTGTTTATAACTTTGGTACGTTTCATTAAAGGACTCAAATAATTCTTCATATATACTACTCATATTAAAAGCTCCTTTAATGTGCTGTTGAACCATGATCATCACCATTACCCGTTCCCTAAGTTGTAATCTTAAACTTGGGAATAAAGAAGGTGCAACTCGCTCTTCCAATTACCACCATTATATCAGCTTGCTTTGCGTTAGTCAGAGTTGCCGCCCGATATTCTGTCTTGTGCTTCATCATGCTGTAGATGATGTTTACAAGCCTTCTCATGACGCATATGAGAGCTTGCTTCTTCGTCTTACCTTCTGCTAACTTCCGTTGATAGAACTCGTTAGAACAAGGGATTACGCTGTGTCTTGTTCTTTCCTTTGGCAACTTGGATTTGCTGTACGGCTAGGTTGGAAGATGGCATTCAGTACACGATTACCTTGTCCACTGGCTTGGTCTTTGCCCCTGCCGCCCGAACTAAAGCGTACAGGAGCGATTCCGGCAAAAATTGTAGGAGAGATGCAGGAAGTGTTCTCCTGTGTTGATTCTGATACGGTATTGAAATCCTCTTTCCCCAACCTTCATCCTGCCCCCATAATAGTGACGGATTCGTTCATGGAACTCATTGAAGAAGTCCTAATATACGTCTGTAAAGTCAATGACAATACGGTCTATGGATACCATTACCCACTCATGTTCCGCCCTCTCCCCGAATTTTTTCATGAATTTCGGGCTTAATTAGAGGGCAGGCGGCTAAATCCGAAGCCCATTCACCTTGGGGTAGGGGAAGTATACCCTTTTGCACCGCTTTGTTCATTTCTGGCTGGATTAAATCCCTTTTTTGTTGTCTTTAGTTGGCGGTGTGTTCATGCAGTTCTTGTATCTATAGGCTTTCGAAATTCAAAATTATATATCGTTAATATCAAATGGTTCGTTTTGTGAACGGCTTAACCAGTTACGAACTGGAAAAGATCCTACATTAGTAACATCAATAAAACCTGACCTAACTATAAAATGTACGCCCTTCTCGAATAATCTTATTATTGGATCATAAATGTCTAGATACTTTTGAACTTCTTTAATTTCATCTGATATTACTGATAATTTTAAATATGATTTAATCAAATAATATGCATACATGTTATTATTCACATATTCAAGCATTTCTCTAGAATAAAACTTCTCTGTATCTATGTTGTTATGAAAACCCAATTCATTGGCAATATCAATGACAAAAGGATTTTGAGGCATTACGTTATGGGATACAGAAAAAATAGCCATTCTTCTCAAAAACTCTGCCATTAGTTTCGAATCTTCTCGTGTACCTGCTGTACCAAAAGTTGTCCAATTTACTTTATTTATTCTTTCTATTGCAATTTTACTATACATAATTTTAACCACCCGGCTTATTTTGTATTAGTAGCCATCTGAGTTTTTTAATGCTCTGTTAAAGCTGAATTCCGGATCATTCATAATACCTACCTGGCTGTGCTGGTGCTGCAAAATGAGCGCTCTTGCTGGGATCAGGAAGATAATCGCCTGAAATAGGATCATATGTGGACACATCTTAATGGCCATCCTTGATCCATTAATACTTTCTCCCCCAATTCATGATCTGCCATTTTTCTGAACCACTCTTTCTGAGCAACAGTTAATTCTTGCTTTTGGGCGGTTTTCCATGCACACGCTAAATCAACATCTGCTTGGAAATAGCTTGTCGAATAACTCTTACCTATCATGTAAATCCAGAAAGACATGTTTTTTCATATTAATCACTTCTTGTTCTGTTAATCCTGTATTCTTTGCAACAGTAACAACATCATCTAAACCAACTTTTCTTATTTCAATATAATATTTTTCTAACAATGCTTGGTATCCATCGCCTGGTGCTGGTTCAGGTATATATTTTCTCATTCCATCAGTATAAGGAGTAAATTCACCCGTCCCCTCAACACCATCCTTATTCCCATCCCCCTGATCTTTATCCTTCTTAGGCTCTGGTTCTTGATGTTGTTCAGGCTTTTTGTCGGGTTCGGGTTCGGGATGTCGCTTAGGCGGTGGTGGATCCTTCCGATCCGGGGGATTCGGCTCATTGTTTCTTCGAGTCGGTACTTCAACTTCAATGTCCGGGCCGCCTGCGGGGACCGCTCGGGTTCGGCTGAACATGCTCTGCGCCAGCTTGCTGCCATGTTATCACCAAAATATTTTATAGTTATGTCTATATTATTCTCAACTAACAATTTAACAATCTCAAACCACCATATATTGCTGAAAACAAAGGATTTCTTTCTGGTTCACTGGTATCAATCTCAATATTATGGTTGATATTATATTCTGCAATATCTAAATGTCCTTTTGCAGTTGCTCTTTCAAGGGCATTTGTAGAGTAAATCCCCTCGGAAAATATAAAAGCTTGCTTCTACTTAAAAAAGCAGAAACAAGCTTAAAAAATTTACGTATATACATTTTTTGTTTCCAATGAATACAACCTCAACAATACTCTCCTTTAGCTTTATATACTTCAATCATCATTAACGCACCAAGCTGAAATCCGTGGGAAAAGGAAGCTGTCGTGTGCATCGATTCAACTTGGCCCCGTAAGTCAAGCATCGCCTCAAGCTGATTAAACTCATCGCCAGACAGCTTCCCTTTCCACAATTCCATCGCTTCAGATAGGCTATTGCTAATTTTGCGGTACTTTGGATTTGTTGGGACGATATTTTCCTCCGGATGAATTTCACCATGAAAAAATGCTTCCAGCATACTCTTCAATTCTCATCTTCCTTTCATCTCGACTACAACTCCTTGAAAGTAAGATCTGCGCATGATAGAGTAAATGTGCAGTCTGCTCAAGGCAGTTGCTTGGAGGAAGTGGTAAGGACTTTGTTCAGAGTGTATGCCACTTCCTTTCTTTTACTCAAGTTCATCCAGCTTCTCAATGCCCCGTCTTACAGCTTCATTTCTCGTTATTCTGTGCTTCTTAACATAACGTTCGAGAATATCACTATGCTTTTTATCAAGTCGTACCGTAAGACGTATTTCTTTAGGGTTTTCTGAAAAAGGCCGCCCTATCTTTTTATTGATGGTTCTCACCTCCCGTTTTCATTTATTGGCTGACAAAAACAACATAATAAATGTCTGCCAAAAAGTCAATAACATATATGTCACACATAGAATATTTGAGAAGGAATAATAATAAATTGTGTTCGCTAAATAGCCCCCACCTTGCAGATGGGGGCCAGAGTATAGTAAATGAAGATCATGAAACAGCAAGAGTCTAATCTAAAAGAGACCATGGCAAGAACGGCTCTAGTACGTTGGATTTCAAACTATTTTCTTTTGTTGCCCTAACAGGGAACGCACACATTCGGACAGCTTGCCCGCGCCACCAACAACACAACTCACGTCAACTAGAGAACATTTTGCATTAGTAGTACCATCATTACTCAAATAAAATAAAGACACCTTGATCTTTAATCACCTCAATTAGGGCCTCAAAAAGAGGTCTGTCACCCAATTCTTCAAATTCAGACAGTTCAAATAGCTTATCGTTTATAATCCGCTTATATTGAATTTCCTTAATCCATGAATGAGTATCTAAATACTTTCTCGCTATCAAGTGGTTTTTCCATATAAGAGTAAACGGTGCGTCTGCCCCAAAACCTCCATGTAAGCAATCGATAAGGGAAGAAATATCAAAGCCATAGTAACCTCCTGGCCCATTAATCGCCTCTCCTATTGCGCAAAAGAAAGAGGGATAGTCGGTTACATACGTTCCGTCTAAGTAATATTTAGCCTCAAGCTTAGGTTTTCCACTACATTCAAGCGGTTTGGTGAAATTGTAGTTTTTCACCACTTTCAACCAAGCCCTTCTTCCATCTTCAGAAAGTGTAGCCCATTCACTTTTTTTAAAAGGAGGGGAAACCTTCCACTGGTTCCATATTTGAATTTCAAGATCTGATATGACCTCGTCTAACGACCCTCTCCAACAAATGTCTGTTGGCTCTTCAGGAAATCCAGTTTTATGGTAATAGATATCATCATCAATTGAAAATGAGTACCGTCCTATAGTCTTCTTATTATTATCAATTATACAAATATAAACTAATCTACTTATTGATTCTTTGTGATGACAAAGATATTCTTTTAATTGCTTTGCAAAAACAAACTTTTTTAGTTCTAACTTATGAAATGATGAGTTCTCATCCGAATGAACCTCTCCGTCCAAACCTATTATTTCCTTACAGTAGCCGATATCTAATTCACTATTAGCATCAAGAATTAAAAAATTTAACTCCATTTAATTCAATCCTCCATGACCCCTTATGGTCAATGCACACACATTATACGTTAAGGATATATTAGACAAAATAGGGTAAGGGATCCTCCCAGAGATTTATAGAGAGTTTCATTTCTTGCACTTTTTTTACAGCTCGTTCGCATTCTACTGTACTTCCGATATCAATATAATAGTCATAATCGAATCGAACATACATAGCATCTGATTCCAATTCCGTCCAGATATACCCCCTTAAAGCTAAACGAGTGATGTATTCTACTTCACTGAAGGATAGCTGGGTTCCCTTTTCAATAGTTTCAAAAAAACCGAGCATTTCTTTCGACTCATCCAAGCTAAATCCCCTATTTATAAGACTTTCCTTAATCGCAGTAATACCTAAAGGCCTTTCAAGTTGCTTGATTGCTAAAGTAGATGAGTTTGAACAACTCATAAACCACTGAATAGCCTTAACAAACAAACTCTCAAAGTACAAATATTCGTTTACCGAAAATACCTTACCGTTATAGACCTTTCCAATATCGGATACAGATGTCCAAGTTGGTGTTACATCTACTCTATATAAGGGGAGTTCATCATCTTTATACTTGCAAATTTGCCAAAAGTAATTAATGCTAATCACCTATCCTACACATCAACATGACAGTAAATTCCAAACTATATGGATTTTTATTTCCAAAAAATCAGTATACAGCTCTTTAGCTTCGATTGAGTCTAAATTTCTATCCATAAGTAATAAACTACCTAATCTCACCAATAATTCTGCCTCTCTTGTAGTTATGATCTTCCTTACTATTAACATTTCCGTGCTTTTTTGAGTTAACCACGCACGATATCGTATTCTCTGTTCTTTTTGAACACGCATAGCCAAAGCCCCCAGATGGTTTGGTACCTCCCCCCAATTGGAACTCCCATTGTAACTAAAATTTCAATACCAAATTCATGATCTACGTTTTCAGCTATCTGTAGTAATATCTCATTATTTGAGTAAACTGAAGCCGTAAATGCACCTAAGCATCTTGCAGCAGCCTCAACGGTAGCAGTGCCTTTTGATAGTTGTTGCACATATTCCTCCAGTAACCTGCTCCCATTCTTAGTGTAATATGGAGACTCGACGATGGTCTCAATTAGAAGCGCCTTTAAGCTGTCATCCTTGACTAGAGGAGATATACGAATAAGATGAGAGTAGTTGTCACCCTTTAATTCTTCCAAGTTATACTCATTCTTAAGTATGTTTAGGGCAGCTCTTAAAAGTGTAGCGTCTTCATTTTTCCGGTATCCGCCTGGATTTGCATCCGGCCATAAATGGTAACTAGCCCTTTCCTTTGTCAGTTTTTTCGATAAAGTGACTCGTTTGTTTGAGTTATCTTTAACAACTCGTGAAGTATTTTTTGCCACTGTTTTGCTGTGTCTTGCTCAATATGGATCAAATCAATCATTTGATATTGAAGTACATACTCCTCAAAAGTTTGGTATTCGGTTTCATCATCTGGATAATCAGAGTCCCATTTATAAAACGGGCTGATTTCGAGATATATTTTATCCTCAATATTGTAAATAAATGTTTCATTGCTAACTTCTGTATGTGACGACCAGAGTAGAAATTCCTCGGCTGGGTCACTACGATCTGAATTATCGGTTGTCCATAGCTCATGCATATAAATATTATGGTAAAAGCCAATCCCCTTCTCAACAAAATCACTTTTTAGTTGGAGTTCATTATTCAGTGCTTTCGTAAGCAAGTTATAAAGTTGCTTTACTGCTTCGATAAAAAAATCATGCACAAACAAATCACATATCATTTTTCCATCACGCCAATATTTCAAAGATACGTCAGTAAGAAAAACAACGTCTTGCTTTTCACAAGGTAAATATAATAGAATTTCCTGTGATTTCGATATTTCAAGTCTAATCGTATGAAGCAAACTTCTCCCACCTTTACTGGTTTTTAAAATCATTGATAAGATCAATTGCCTTTTGAGTTAACTTCCCTTTCCCTCCAACTACTCTCACATAACTTGCTTCAGTAAGACTTCTTTACTGTTCCAGAGTTCTTCCCAGGAGTATCTCCCATATACTCTAAACGTTTTGAGAGATCACACGGTTCCGGTAGTCCCACTTCTCTATTACTTTAATTCCCCTATCGGGACGGTGCCATCTGCCACTTGCATCTTGATAATAACCTTAGGAACATTCCAGTCCCCTAAGTTGTAATCTTAAATTGGGAATAAAAGAAAGCCACAGCACGGCAGTGAACTGCACCCCATTTGTTGGACACAACTAACAAGTGGGGTGTATTTTTGTGGGGAAGTTTTCTGAAGAGAAGAAGTATCAAGCTGTACAAGCCTATTTAGACGGTAAAGAGTCTTTTTTACTTGTTTCTAAGATGCTAGATAGCGCGTTTGAACGATTGGATGATAAAGATACCCTTCTTATTCATTCCGACCAGGGCTGGCACTATCAAATGCGTCAGTATCAGCAAGCTTTAAAAGAGCATGGGGTCACACAGAGTATGTCACGCAAAGGAAACTGTTATGATAATGCCGTTATCGAAAGCTTCTTTGGTACCTTAAAGTCCGAATTCTTATACATGCAGGAATTTGAGAATATTGACCAGTTTAAGGCCGAATTAGATCAATATATCACGTACTACAATCACAAACGGATTAAAACAAGACTGAAGGGCATGAGCCCGGTACAGTACCGGACTCACGCCCTCAATGTCGCCTAATAATATTAGTGCTAACTTTTTGGGGTCACTTCACACGGAAGTTAGCTCGCATTGTGGCATTGTTTAAGAGGCTGTTATCTAATCTGCTGTTTCATGAATAAGTTTAAACTCCCTACATTCACATAAGTTATTTACAGCTTCATAAATACTGTCCCCGAACTTCCAAATGTAATAGTCATCATGAAATCCATATACCTTGCCAAGTTTATCCATAAAGATTGTTGCATTATCGCCATATGCCGTACCTATCACAACTAAATTCTTACCCAAGATCACCTCATATCTTTTATAATGTTTTCTTTCCAAATCTCCTAAACCTTCTTGAGGAATAATGGAGAATTGGCCTTGGTCATCTTTATCCAAGTATCTGAATGTTAGTCCATTAAATTCTTCAAGAGCATCCTTTACAGATTCAAAAACTTCATAACCCTTTTTCTCTAGATACTCCACAGTAGAATTGATATCTACTCTCCTCCCACTATACCATCCTGCCTTTTCTAGTATGCTTACGGTTTTTGACGAAAGTTTCCCCATATAATTTCCTCCCATTATTTTAAAGGAACATCGACTACAAAGTCCTCAAATGTTACTTTACAATTCTTGCACATCTCTTTATATTTTCCGTTTTTAGTCGATATTGTACTTAATAGCATATTCTCAATGTTAACTCCATCCCTAAATGCTTGATTAACCGCTTGTATTTCTGCACAATTCTCTACCTCCCATGTTTGAAAACTATTTTTTCCCGTACTATCCATCGCTCTTTGCTTCGTTTTTTCTATTAAAGGTATTATATTATCGTGTAGTTCGAATTGCGTAGGATTAAATCTTGGATTACCAGTAACTAGATCTTTACCAATACCATTATACCCAAGGTAATATTTCCCCGTCTTTACATCAACAACAACGGTTATTACACGAGGAACATAAATCTCATTTGTATTTGGATCAATGTACTTTCCAGCAATTAGTTCTGCTCTCTCGGCTTCACGTATTTCTCTTGCCAATTGAACAGCTTCTTCATGTGTCAGAGCATTACCCGTCCCCTCACCACCATCCTTATTCCCGTTCCCCTGATCGTTATCCTTCTTAGGCTCTGGTTCATGATGTTGATCAGGCTTCTTGTCGGGTTCGGGATGTCGCTTAGGCGGTGGTGGATCCTTCCGATCCGGGGGATTCGGCTCATTGTTTCTTCGAGTCGGTACTTCAACTTCAATGTCCGGGCCGCCTGCAGGTACCGCTCTATTCCGACTGAACATGCTCTGCGCCAACGTGCTGCCCGTCTCTGCCAATTGCTCCAGCGATTGGCTTGCTTTGCGCCGCGCTGCCTCGACACCGTTGGCGATCCATGGCGCCACTTGGTCCAGCCCGGTTTTCGCGCCTGTTCTCCTTCCGGCATCCACTACTTGATCCATGGCTTTCCCAAGCTTGCTTCCGACCGCATCCAAACCGCCCTGCACCCATTGGCTCGCCTTGTCCAGATTGTTGCCCATGACTTTGCTCAAAGCTTTGTTGGTTCCTTGCCCCAGGGCTCCTCCGAGGTTCTTCGCGATTTTTGAGTCCAGGGCTCCGGCCGTCAGTGTCCCGACACCCGTATCGATCAGCAGCGTCTTGAAGCTGAAGCTGCCTTCCATCAATTGGCTCATGACGCTCTCTGCCGCGCTCTCCGCCGCATTAAACGCCGTTTTCCCGACAAATCCCGCCGCTCCTCCAAACGGACCGAATACCGCTCCGGTCACAGCCCCGATCGAGGAGTCCTTAAAGGCGGCCCACATATAATCGCCCGTGTCCGAGACTTCTCCCTTGGCAATGTCCGAGATGGCCATCGTCGCCACGGCTGCCGTTCCCGCCATCGCCGCTCCGACCACGACTGCCCCCGCGCCCAAGGTCGCTACCGTAAATGCCGCTGCCACTGTCACCAAGGCCACGACCGCCAACCCTGCCATGACGTTCCCGAACAATTTTCCCCAACTGAACTTCTTCTTCTCTTCTTTCGGCGGTGTCCAGGTTGCCGGCTCGTCATCAAATTTCGGATAGGTCGTCCGGTCGCTCCCGTACTGCTGAACCTGATCCCCAAAAATTTGATACTCGTTTTCGATCGTAAAGCCGCTCTGCTTGCTTAACTTTTTCACCAGGATCAAGTTCGTCGTCCGGATCACGATCCGTTTCGGCGTGTACAGCGAAATATCCTCCGCCGCCTGGAAGGTCAGCTTCCGGTGAGCGACGCCAATCTTCGTTTTACTTTGAAAAAAAGCTTATTCCTGCTCCTAATTCAAGAGGAAATAAGCTTATCACCCGAGCTTCTGTTGACGAATCAGGTTCGGTCGAAATGAATCGATAAGGCTGTTATCATCGTCATACGAAAAATGTTGCTGCTTTTGGATTTATATATATCCGGCAATCAATCGAGCAATATCTTCTTGCTTACAGTTTTTCGCCAGAGTTAATGCATCCATATTTTTCATAAATTCATTTGTATATTTCACATTTACGTCTATTCCATTTTCCAACAATAGATAAGAAGCTTCATAATTCCCTTTACGAATAGCAGTAAAAAGGGGATTTCGTTTTGGACTGCTCACATCAATCATAATATTTTTTGATAACAACAATTTAACTAATTGATTTCCCGATTCAAATACTGCATTGTTCAATTCAATTCCACTGAACTTATCTAAATCAACACCTAATAAAACTAAATCTTCTGCCAACTCAAAATTTCTTGTTTTTATAGCAACATTTAATAACGAGCCATCTCGTGTAATTATGTTACGAAAATCAGGATTGTCATGTATTAATTTTCTATCATTACTTATAACACCGTGTCTTAGTTTTTCTGAAATAACTACCGTTTCATCTGGTTCCCCCCATAAACATTCCATATTGTATCTTTTTTCGTATGCTTGATACTCGTACGAACCTGGCTTTGGTCCATCTATTACTGCCCTTATGAAATCAGATGGAGGACAATAGTTATGTTCAATTACATAATGAAGTACCATACTTGGAGCAGCATATTTCTCTTTTCCATCTTCACTTATAACTCGAATTTCTGATGATCCTAATGTAGCAAAGTCAGTTAAACTAGATTTTTCGGGAATTGTACTGTCAGCACAACATATAAAACAACTCCTGTTTTCCCTAGTTTCATTAAAAGGATTCTTCACATACATCCATAATTTGTCAACAAATTCGTTTGTTACATTCCCCTTATCATAATTCTTTGTTCCATAAATCCATCCTATATTTTGGGCATTTTCAAAATGGTGAAGAGAATAAAAGGTAAAATCTCTGTAATATTCCGTCATTTATAACTCTCCGTTCATTCTTAATATGTAAACAATTAAAATCAAGCGCTTTTAAATACTTTCGTACAAAAAGGCTCATTCCTTCCTACTCACATAGGTGAAATGAGCCTGTTTACCATCTTTTATCATGATAAATGTATTCTTAATACGTTCCATTAAAAAGTCATTAATAGTCCCTTTTTGTTATCATTGGCCTCCTTGTAAAGTTGAGTCAATTCATCATATGCCTCAATTAACTCCGGAAAAGTATATTCATATAAAGAATCGTCCATTTCTGAAAATTCACTATTTATAAATTGGTTCCTCAACTCAATAAGGTTTCTAAAAATAATCGGAACATCTTCTGTCCGAACAATTCCAGTGCCCATTCCCCCTGGATCAAGTCTGAATTTTTCTGATTCTACTGGATAACCAAGAACACAATACTCTGGATGAAATGGTGTTGGGAATTGTTTCAGTGCTTCCAACAAAGAATCCCATGAATAAGAAAGTCCAAGTTCTTCTTCTGGAGAATAAAACTTAGTCAAAGCTAAATCTGCGAGCTCTTGGACATTTCCCTGTTCCAGTTCATCTTCCCAAACATCATCTAGAAATTCCCCAGTGTACGGGGATCGAATTTTCCCGATATTATTCATATTATATTGTATTAATAACCTAGGTTCGTCTTTTTCACCAGAAGCAATTACGATTTCGCAAAGTTCTAGTTCAAAACCTTTTGTATCGAAGAGAAAGGATTTATGCTCCATGATTTTTCTCCATTTCATGTTTCCTCCACATCATCATAAGAAAGTGAGAAAGTGGGCCTCCGATGTTTACCCCGACCTATGCTTTCTGGATGAACCGAATCGAATGCCATTTTGGACCGCTTCAGAAGTTTGTCCTAGAAGGCAGTGACTTTGCCAAAACACCAAAATCTCGGATTAGCGTATCAGGCGTATTTACGCTGGTGAAACAAAACAAACGTAAGGCCATTTTTACGTGAGCAGAATAAGAACAAGGTTGTCTGAAAAGGCACTAGTTTACATAAAAAGCCCATATACTATAGACTTAACTTAAGTTATTATTCCAAACCCTCTAATACCCGCTCTATTTGTAATTGAAGCTTTTGTTTCTCTTCATCTGATAGTTGATTACCTACTTCATTAACGTTAAAGTTTTTCAAGGTGTTCTTAATGATAATTAAGCTATCAGTATCCCTTAAATGATTTTCCAATAATCGTTGGGCTAATGTAGTATAAACTACAATCTTTTCACCTATAGTATGTTTACAATCTCGTTCAAAACGCACCAATACGTCTTCTGCTAGCTCCTTAACAGATTTCGTAGGAACAAAAATTTCATCAAAGTATCTATTTACTTCATCCTTCATTTCTTCATAGTACCAAAAAGTTCTTGGGTAAAAATTCAAAGGTTTTATTTCAATTTCATTTAGAACATAATTTTTTCTGGTAATCAAATCATGATACTGCTCGTTTGTTAGCTCTTGTTCTATTAATTCAAATGCAATTTCATTAAATTTTTCTACCAAATAATCCTTTGACTTATAAAATAGATATGGTTGTCTCAATGCAAACTCACCGTAAGAAATCAAAATGATAGCTTTCTCAAGGTCACCTCTGTTCATCAGCAATTCAAAATCATCCATAGTTCGTTCTAAAGATTCAGAGTTGTTCATCCCTTTTTGTTTATAACCTTGATACGTCTCATTAAAGGACTCAAATAATTCTTCGTATATACTGCTCATATTAAAAGCTCCTTTATTATCTAATAGGTGTAATTTCAATTTTTCGGTTGTGAACAACTTCAATTTCTATATTTGGATACTTCTCTTTAAATTGACTTATTATATAATTACAACTGCCGCATGTATCTTTTTCGGTAAATAAGGTGATTTTTCCTTTAATTTCAGGTTTATCTCCTAAATCTTTAGCAATATTGTTTAATATTTTGAACTCTGTGTCATCATCTCTTAATGTTTCCCTTCCTCGTGAATTCGGAGCTTCTGTTGCTTTAAATATTGGGTTATCAGGATATTCAGATATATCTTTTATATTGGGATTACCTGAATGTTTTGTGACTTGGCTATGAGCAAAGTATTCATTTTTCGGTAATTCAACTTCCAGTTCAACTCGAGTATAACAAAAGTTACCTTTCCCGCTCTTTAATACTGTATTTGACAACCTCCCCTTATATTTAGCGGCACTTTCTAGTAATTCCTTATCTCTAATAGGATCAGCTGCCCTTGTTGTTACCCATTCGAAGTCTATTAATTCACCAGTTACAGGATCACGTGCATACCTATGCTCATGTGCTGTTGAACCATGATCATCACCGTTCCCCTGATCATTATCCTTTTTAGGCTCTGGTTCATGATGTTGATCAGGCTTTTTGTCGGGTTCGGGTTCGGGATGTCGCTTAGGCGGTGGTGGATCCTTCCGATCCGGGGGATCCAGCTCATTATTTCTTCGAGTCGGTACTTCAACTTCAATGTCCGGGCCGCCTGCAGGTACCGCTCTATTCCGACTGAACATGCTCTGCGCCAACGCGCTGCCCGTCTCTGCCAATTGCTCCAGCGATTGGCTTGCTTTGCGCCGCGCTGCCTCGACACCGTTGGCGATCCATGGCGCCACTTGGTCCAGCCCGGTTTTCGCGCCTGTTCTCCTTCCCGCATCCACTACTTGATCCATGGCTTTCCCAAGCTTGCTTCCGACCGCATCCAAACCGCCCTGCACCCATCGGCTGGCCTTGTCCAGATTGTTGCCCATGACTTTGCTCAAGGCCTTGTTTGTTCCTTGTCCCAGGGCTCCTCCGATGTTTTTCGCGATTTTTGAGTCCAGTGCTCCGGCTGTCAGTGTCCCGATGCCCGTATCGATCAGCAGCGTTTTGAGGCTGAAGCTGCCTTCCATCAATTGGCTCATGACGCTCTCTGCCGCGCTCTCCGCCGCATTAAACGCCGTCTTCCCGACAAATCCCGCCGCTCCACCAAACGGACCGAATACCGCTCCGGTCACAGCTCCGATCGAGGAGTCCCTAAAGGCGGCCCACATGTAATCGCCCGTGTCCGAGACTTCTCCCCGGGCAATATCCGAGATGGCCATCGTCGCCACGGCTGCCGTCCCCGCCATCGCAGCTCCCGCAACCACCGCCCCGACCACGACTGCCCCCGCGCCCATGGTCGCTACCGTAAATGCCGCTGCCACCGTCACCAAGGCCACGACCGCCAACCCTGCCATGACATTCCCGAACAATTTTCCCCAACTGAATTTCTTCTTCTCTTCTTTCGGCGGTGTCCAGGTTGCCGGCTCGTCATCAAATTTCGGATAGGTGGTCCGGTCGCTTCCGTACTGCAGAACCTGATCCCCCAAAATTTGATACTCGTTTTCGATCGTAAATCCGCTCTGCTTGCTTAACTTTTTCGCCAGGATCAAGTTCGTCGTCCGGATCACGATCCGTTTCGGCGTGTACAGCGAAATATCCTCCGCCGCCTGAAAAGTCAGCTTCCGGTGGCTCGTCAAAATGACGCCCGTGGCGTCGTCAAAACTGATCTTCAGCGGCTCCTTCGACCCGCTCATCACGTTGATCGCCGTTGGCGTGATCTCCAGCTCGCTTCCATGCTCGGTACCGAAATAGCGGTTATTCGGATTGCCGGTTTTGCCACAGGCCTCTCCGTTGGTCCGCACACAACCGATGACCCGCGCGTTGCCTCCCTGATCATCCGGGAAATAAAGACTGGCCTCCGTCCCCACCACGGGCATGCTGTACATCGCGTTTCCCGTAGGCGGAGCAAAGGGGAACCAATACGCCAACCCTTGCGGCTGCTTCCCGTCGATCTCCAGATGCAGCTTCACCTGCTCGCCTTGGACCTCCAACACTTTTCCCTGAATAGAAACGCCTGTCATTTGCTGATTATGTATGATGGTTTGGCGTAGGCCTTCCCTTCGCGCCAAGCGATAAGTATACCGAAAAATCCCTTTGGTGATCGAAGCCTTGACTTCGCTAACCACTAACGATTTACCTCGGAATTCAGCCGCATCTC
Organism: Paenibacillus sanfengchensis; assembly: GCF_036864765.1. Lineage (NCBI taxonomy): Bacteria > Bacillati > Bacillota > Bacilli > Caryophanales > Paenibacillaceae > Paenibacillus > Paenibacillus sanfengchensis. The sequence continues at coordinate 514,261 of NZ_JBAGJC010000003.1, forward strand.
CCAAGTTCAAGCGCTGGTCGCTTTCAATGTCGTAGCGAAAATAATCCGTATGATGAAGCCCCGCACCGCTTCCGCTCGCCCGGGTATAGTCCAACAGATCCTTACTCGCCCGATAGGGAATCTCGGAGGGAATCGTTACAGGATTCCGTTTGGGCATACCCACATATATTCTTGGCTTTGCTTCCAATATATCACTTAGAATAACGCTTTGAAAATGACTCGCAATCCGCTTGAGAAACTCCCAATCCGTTTCGTCATACTGGACGATCGGTTCCCCGATCCGCTTTTCGCTCCCCTCAACCTGAATCACATCATGTCCGGGATAGTCCGCCATCACCGTTTGGATCAGCGCCTGATAGGTCATCTCTTTATTTTGAAAAGAGCGGCGCTTTTTGCCGAGATCCATAAAGACTGTCGCCGACATCGCCTCAAGTTCAAGCAGAAATGTTCCGTTGCGATGCACCGTTTGCGCCTTGGAAATCACCCCATGAAAAATCTTGTATTCCCCCGCCTTATCGCTGACGATCACCTGAATCGTCTCTTCCATGGATGCCTTAAGGGCTGCGCTTATTTGAGCCGTTTCGTCCACGAACCCTCGAACCGTCAGCTTCCCATGCTCATTGGGCTTCCATTCGAGCGAGATATCTTCAAGGATTTTTATCGGATAAGGCGACACGATGCTTACTTGTTCGTAACCGACCACATTCGTCAAGCCTCCATTCGCATAACTGTCATGCTGTCCATTACCTCCGCCTATGCTTTTTTTTATTCGCTCTGCTGCCCATTGCTGGCAAACTTTATGATTCCTCCCAATTTGCAATACATCTCGGAATCCGTTGTCAATGCGCTCTCTCCGTCCACTTTCACTTTGGATTTGGTCTTCGTCCAGGTGTCCCCCAGCAGTTGCGGACAACAAGGCTTGCCCTGAATTTGCTGATTGTCCATAGAAATCAAATAGATGGTCTCGCCGCTTTGGTTCTTCTCGCTATAGCAAATGCCAAAACTCGAAATGTTCTCCTCTACCTTGCAGTCCTTTTCATTCATCATCGGTTTATCGCCCACAAAACTCCCGTGGCTGACCGGCAGATTCAGCTTCCTCATATGGGACCCGCAATCACAATAGACTTCGGCCCCCCGGACCACATAGTAATATTTGTCCACAACAACCCCTCCCTCAAGTTAGCTTAGGCTTACTCCATGTCGACTCGTTTCAGAGAAATCCCCACCGGATCCCGGCGCAAAATGCTCTCGGCTACTTCCAAACGTACGACAATTAACGGCTTTACGCTTTCGGCCACCCTAAAAATGCGTTTCCCCTGCAGCTTGTCTTCCTGTAAAACCAACTTCTTAATGACACTCCGATCTACTGTTAGTTCACTCTGCGGGCTTAATGCTTCAACCTCTTGAAAAATCGGCAAATAGTAGATAGCTTGCTTGTTGTGAATCATATCGATCAAAGGAATCAGCTTGAACAAACAATCCGGTTCATACATTTCAATCAAGGGCTTAAGTCGTTCGGACACCAGAAAGAGCTGAGAACTCAGAACGTCCAAATATTCCGCATCCGCTTCTGCCTGCACATGAAACAAGGTTGTATCCGGGAGGTGATGCGGCTGAATCCGGTTGATATGCCGAAAATCGATTTTCTTATGCAATTCCTTTAGGATAGGAAAGCTGGTATAACGTTCGTCCTGCTGCAGCGTAAAATACTCCATCACATTCCCCCCGCTTCACTCCGGTCCGAATCGTGATCCGGCTCTAGTGGGCCAAACAAAACCTCACTTTGATCCTGATATTCCCCTGCCAACACAAGAAAATCAGGCCTTTTCCGCATGACACCAAAGCCATCGCTCTGTAAAAGATCCGCAACCATGGTACGTATGAATTCCACCGCAAAGGAATGGTAGTACACCGCGACAATCTGCAGAATTCGGTCCACGTCCATGACAGAAATTTTGCGGGCATACTCGCGCCGGACGGATTCCAATTCGGTCATACGCCGAAATAACGGATCAAATATAAAATCCGCCTCCCACCGTGCCGAGCACTCTACCCGGTCCAGATACCAGCGATGGTCATAGACATCGATCCGGTAGCAAGCCTTTCGTTCCAGTAAACTCGTTCTTAAAAAAGTAAAGTACAGATATTGAATATCCCCTTTAAGCTGTTGTCCCTGCAGCAAGGCCGCTTTTCTGCACACTTCGTCCGCCACTTTTAGTAAACCGGCCTCAATATCGGTCCGTTTTTGTTCGTAGACCTGGCTGATCAGAGGAATGTCCTCTTCCCAACGACCAATCACGTGTTTTTCCAAAAAGTCGTCGATAGCCGCCTCGCGATCCATATACGGTTTCATTCGATGTTCACCCGGCCTCCGCTCATGGTGACCTGGTCCTCAATTTTCATGGAAGCATTGGCCTGGTTGAGTTCAATACCCGCCTCACCTTGGAGAACGATTTTGGCTCCGCCAATAATTTCGATATCCTCCTGGGCATTCAGGGATATTTTTTTGTCACTATTAATCTCAATGCCCCCATCATCCGTCAAACGCATCAACAATTGACCGCTTCCGATAATCTCTACGGCTCCCGGCTTGAACACAATTTGCTTCCCGTATTTGGTGGAAATACTTTTGACCGCCGGATCGCTTCTTTTTTGCGGGTCGGAGGACTCCACATCCACAGAACTCGCGGCAAACGCGTTCTTCTCCTCCTTATCCGGAAAGTAAAGCCGCACTTCGTCGCCGACCTCGGGCATACAGTACCATCCGCTTCCGTCCGGCGAAGAGTATACCGTTGAATAGGGGAACCACATCGCTCCTTCCGTCTGGCCATGGTCCATATGGAGGGCTAGTTTTACTTTGTCCTTGGCTACATCCGTGATCTTCCCAAACAGTGAAGTCCCGGCCAGGGCGGAATTGTATTCCGTGGGATAGCGCAATCCGGTTTCGCTTTTGAGTTCATAGGTATGCGTCAACACATCGTGTTCCAGCCTAGTCTCCACTTTGCTCACAAACAGCTTGTTTCGGTGAAATTGAACGCTGGTGCCGAGTTCAAGCCATCTATGGCTCACAACGGAATAGCTGATACTACTTTGCTCGTTGATACCGTCTATCCCGTTCTCGGATTTGACCTTGTAATCTCGCAAGTCTTTTTGAATCGCATAGTTGTACTCTTGCAACTCCAATGGATCGCCGAAGTCGGGCACACCAATATAGAGCTTGGTCCCTTCGGTGGAGCTTACGGGAATCAACGGTGCATGGAAATGAGAGGCCAACCGCCTCATAAACCCCCAATCCGTTTCCTGGTACTGAACGAGCAAGCTGCCGATCGCTTTGCCGTCCGTTGCTTCATCGATCAGGTCCGATGCCGGATACGCCTTGAGAATATTTCTGAACAATTGATTGTAAGTCATGTGTTCATCTTGAAAAGATCGGCTCTCTTTGCGAATATCCATCCCAACTGAGGAGCTATGAGCTTCAATCGTAATACTCCGCACATCCCGGATCGCTTGAACCGACATATTCGTAATGATGCCCTGGAACAAATAAATCGTTCTGTCTTTATCCTTAACCGTAACCTGGAGGACCTCGTCCGCCTCAACTTGTTCCACATACTTGTCCAGCACTTCCTCGGATACGATCCCGGTAACCGAAAGCTTGGCATGATCATTCACTTGTTTGACCATCCGAAGATCGGTAATCCGATCGAACGGATACTGGGAAACCGAAATATCTGCCGATGAAATGATCGTCTGATTCATGTTTCATCCTCCTCTTCCTTAGCGACAGTGATCGTCCGAATGGCCTGATACGCTACATCCCTCCAGTCTGGATACACCTTGTAGTCACAGCAGAATGTGCCCATAAGCACCTGACCTTCAAACTCCAGGAAATACATAATATTGAACAAATATCCTTCGATAACCGTACTTTTAAACTCAAAGAAACCTACAGTCTTCCCACCGATCGCTTCAATACCACTCTCATAAAATATGTGGGTTGGATTAACCCTCTGAATCATGGCCTTCATACCGTTAGTCAGTTCCTCTACCAGCTCATCCTCGAGCTCGTGGTCGATTCTCTTGAATGTAAAGTCGACACTGCCCATTTCATCACTTCGGATAATTTCCGGCCGCTGCTCATAAGGATATTTAATTGAGCTGTACTTTAGCGGCATTTCCCCGAACTCTTGCGGTAGGTATATGAATAACTTGTTGTCGAAGAACGACTGCCTTGTAAATTCGAAATACCGTTGACCGATTCTTACGGGACCTGAAACAATGGAGCGGGGATGCAGGGATTGCTCCGCCTCATTCATCATTCGTGCAATTTTTTCGTCCATGAATGACATAATAAGCCTCCTCCTCTTCCTACTAATTCTCCGTAATCATCCGCAAGCCACAGGCCGCCACTTCGGGTGTTCCCCTTGGATACGAGGGCAGGTGGTTGCGGAATTTACAATTGTGAAATTACACCATCTATCCCTATATTTCGGATGTAAAATCGGATAAATTAACCCACTCCCCATACAAATCGCCCCATTTCCCACAAAAAAACCTGACCTCGGAGCTTCCTCCTAGTCAGGGTCGGGACGGCATGGGTCTGGATAGCACAAAAATCTCCTCCAGGCCTACAGTATTATGTTCATGATGGCAGCGGCCGTTAGTCCGGACATCGCAGTGCATATCACAATAGCCTTGCGGTAACCCATCCGATCGCCAAATTTGCCCAGATAAGGACCTGAAAATGAGGATACCCGCAAGGGCATCGTCGGAGTCTACACACTAACGGGAAAACCTCCCGTTAATGTACCCGCTCTTGGCCCTTGGATCGGATTTAGCTGGAAAAGCTCCATCTATTTTGCGGCCCAATTGCCGATATACACCATTTCAGGCGAATTAGCAGGAGGTTTTCCAGCTAATTCGCCTCTGTAGCCGTATAGGCGCCAAATTAACGGGAGGAATTCCCCTTAATTTGAACCAAAGAATTAGCTGTAGGACAAGAGGGTGAAGAGAACTCTCGCCTTCTGTCCCAACAAAAAAAGGCCGCCCGTTAAAGGCGACCTCTTGTGTCTACTCCACTTATTTCCCCAGATAAGCGTTCAGCATCCAGGAATGTTTCTCCAGCGCCGACAGGATTCCGAGCAGCAAGTCCCCAGTCGCTTCGTCCCCGGCTTCCTCGGCCGCTTGCATGCCTTGTTTCAGCTCGTCCGAAACTACGGCAAAGTCGCTCACGATCGCAGACACCATAGCCTCCGGTGTTTCGCCTCCTTTGGCTTCGGACAAGGTGGCAAGTTCCAGCGATTCGCGCAGGGTGGCCACGGGTTTGCCGCCGATAGACAACAGGCGTTCGGCCAGTTCATCGATATATTCGGCTGCTTCATTATACAGTTCTTCAAATTTCGCATGAAGGGTGAAGAAGTTCGGCCCTTTCACAAACCAGTGGAAATTGTGCAGCTTTGTGTACAGCAAAGTCCAGTTTGCGATTTGCAGGTTCAATTGTTTCTCCAGCGCCAGTTCGTTTTGCGTCATACTTTGTTGGGACATGATCATTTCCTCCATTCAAATATAGTGATAAAGTAAAAGAAACAACTTCAATTCAGATATCTTAAATTTAGACTTATTCTAAATCTAAATCATGTATTTATCTTACCACTGTCCTCCAATTTCCGCAAGCTTTTTATACATAAATTTCCCGTGAAAAACTGCTCAATCTACAGTCTGTGCACATCGTAACCCGGTTATGCAAAAAAAGAAGCCGCCCCCTCCGGGTCCGCGGCTCCTTCTCTAATCCCGAATATGCAATTTAAGCTGTTCCAGGGTTCGTTCCAACTGGCGAATTCCGTCTTCGACCACCCGCCGGTCCACCGAGTTGACGGTGTCGATCTGCGGCTGCTTCCGCAGGGCGGCAATGGTTTTTTTCTCCTCTTCCCAGTACGCTTGGCGGCGCTGGATTTCTTTATATTTATCCAGTAAGTCCGTAATAATATCGTAAAAGCGTTCGTAATCCACGATAACGTCGTCGAGAAAGCGGTCAACCTCCTCTTTTTCATAACCGCGCATTTTCACATCAAAATCCTTCTCATGAATGGCGAGCGCATTCAGCTTAATACCAAGCTGTTTAAACAGGCCCTTCTGGTCCTCCAGCTTGCGTCCGTAATCATCCTGCATTCGGTATCCCTCCGTACCTTCGCTTGCATAATTTTCGAAATTCACATTATATAATGTACCATACTTGCTGTCATTTTTCGACGAATGCCCGCCGAGTAATCCTCCCCACCTCATGATATAATACAGGAAGCAAGGATATTCCAGTAATTCTATATTCCAATTACATAAGCGAAATGGGGTTCAATCAACTTGTCTCAACTATCCAACCCGAAGGGCCAAGCCTCCCGGTGGACCAATCCCTGGGTGATCCTCGGCAACGTTTCGGTCGGGACCTTTATGTCGACGTTGGACGGCAGCATCGCCAATGTGGCGCTGCCCACGATTGCGGGCGCATTGCATGCCGAGCTTCATGTCGTTCAGTGGGTGCTTACCGCTTATCTGCTGACCATTTGCGCCACCCTGCCCGTGATGGGCAAAATCTCCGACATGTTCGGACGCAGCCGGATTTATAACATCGGCTTTTTGATCTTTGCCGTCGGCTCCGCCCTCTGCGGTCTCTCCGATACCCTGGGGCTGTTGATCGGTTCCCGGATTCTGCAAGCGCTGGGAGCCGCCTGCCTTATGTCCAACAGCCAGGCGATTATCGCCGAAGTCTTCTCCAGCAAAGGGCGGGGCCGGGCCATGGGCATCACGGGCACCATGGTCTCGCTCGGTTCCTTGACCGGCCCGGGAATCGGCGGGATCCTCGTCGAGCATCTGGGCTGGACTTCGATCTTCTGGATCAACGTCCCGATCGGCCTGATCGGCTTTATCGCCGGCTGGTTCATTTTGCCGAAGGACCGGGATCGTAAAGCCGCCCAGCCGTTTGACTATACGGGATCTGTTCTTTTTATGCTGGGGATGGTGGCGTTTCTCTTCGTCATCTCGGGCGGACAGGACTGGGGCTGGCTGTCTCCGGCCGTTATCCTGGGGGGCGGGCTGTCTCTGCTCGTGCTGGTGTTATTTTATTTATGGGAAAAACGCTCCCGCCATCCGATGCTCGACTTTAGCCTGTACAAGATTCCCGCTTTTGCCATCGGCAATGTGACCGCGCTTCTGTCTTTTGTGGCCCTGTTCTTTACCAATGTGCTGATGCCTTTTTACATGCAGGATGTACTCGGCTTCACCCCCGCCAAAACCGGATATACCATGATGGTATATCCGCTCGTCATGGCTGTCGTCGCCCCTGTTTCCGGGTGGCTGTCCGACCGGATCGGTTCCTTTGCCCTGACGACGGCCGGCCTGATCATCAACGCGCTGGCGTTCGGGCTGCTGAACACCTTGTCGGCGGATGAAACCGCCTGGATGGTCGGCCTGCATCTCGGGCTGTTCGGCCTGGGAGGTGGGTTGTTCCAATCGCCGAACAACTCCAGCGTGATGGGCTCCGTCCCCCGGGATCGGCTCGGCACCGCGGGAGGACTAAACGCACTGGTCCGAAATATCGGGATGGTGCTCGGCACCTCCTTGTCCATCTCCTTGTATTCTTCGCGTCTCAGCGCAGTACGCCCCTATGCTCCGGGAGAGCAGGGAGCCTTGAGCGCGCTGCATACGGTGTTTTGGACAGCGATGGCCATCTGTCTGTTAGCCCTGCTGGTATCCGTGCAGCGCCGGCGAACAAAACCGAAAAAAGATAGTATGCCCGCGTAATTTTTACATTCGACAGAAATCACGTTTCTTTTTATAATAAGATTTAGCGTTGTAAAAAACGGTTTGGTGGTGAGTTCAATTTTATATATCTACACATTGGTGCTCTCGTTTTTGATTGTATATGTTCTGATTCCACCCCTCGGCAAACTCGCCTTCCGCCTGGACTTTGTGGATAAACCCCGTGAGGATGTCGAGCGCAAAATACACCGGAATCCGATTCCGCTGACGGCCAGCTACGCGATCTTCATCGGTTTCTTTACGTCCTATCTTCTGTTTACCAGGGAATTCACCTGGGAGACCGGGGCCCTCTTTCTGGGCGGTATCCTATTGCTGGCCATCGGAACGGTCGACGATTGGTTCAAGACGAAGGGCAAGGATTTTCCGGCGCTTCCCAAGCTGATCGTTCAGGTATCCGCGGCCGTGCTGGTGTTTACCTCCGGCATCGCATTCAGCGGATTCGTGAATCCTTTCAATGGGGAATACGTCCTGCTGCCTACCTGGCTGCAATTTATCCTGACGATCCTGTGGATTTTCGGAGTCACCACGGTCATCAATTTTTCGGACGGGCTTGACGGTCTGGCCGGGGGATTGGCCGCGATTTCCGCCGTCACCCTGTTTGTGGTCGCGTTAGCCAAAGGGCAGACTACTTCGGCGATGCTGTCGATGACGCTGATCGGCGTCACCCTGGCCTATCTGCGGTACAATAAACCGCCGGCCAGAGTATTTATGGGCGACGCGGGCGCTACGTTCCTGGGTTTCATCTTGGCCGTTATCGCTCTGGACGGGGCTTTCAAGCAAGCGACCGTACTCTCGCTGTTCATCCCCGTGCTGGCTTTGGGCGTGCCGATTTTTGACAACCTGTTCGTCGTCATCAAACGCTTTCTGCAAGGAAAATCCATCTATCAGGCCGATGCGAGCCAGGTGCACTACCGCTTGCTCCGTGCCGGATTGAATCATAAACAAGCCGTGATGTTTCTGTATCTGATCAGCACGTGCCTGGGTTTGTCCTCGATTATCCTGCTGCTGCTGCAGGGATAGAAAAAAAGCCGATCTCCCATGTGAATGTGGAGATCGGCTTTTTTTGTGAACCACGCAGAGATGCCCGTTGGCAAATCAATCCTTCGGCTGATCGGTTTGTTTTTTGTAAGATTGATTCAACATGAACTGCCCTTCCGATTGAAGCTTTTGCAAGGCTTCCTCCAGGGAAATTTTTGTCTCCAGCACGCTCTGCAACTCCTTCTGCATGAGCTCCTGAAATCCGGCGTAAAACTCGGCCGGAGTATCGTCAGCCGTCACGGAGCTGGTCACCAAGGGCCGAAGCGCATAGAACGCGTCCAGATCAATCTCCCCTTGTTCGTAATGCCCCATTCTCGCCAAAATATTGCCGTCCATCGACTTGCCTTTCACTTTGGCGTACTCATCCCCGCTTACATATTTAATGAACTCCCAAGCCGCGTCCGCATTCGGCGAACCGTTCCGGATGGCAAAGATCTCCTTGAGCCGAATATCATTCGACGAATCTGGTCCTTGGATCTACCGGCCCGGCCACGACGCCCAGAGGAAAGGCGCTAGACTTGGGATCTCGGTTTTTCGCCCGTTTCAGATCATTAAGCAAATACAAGTCGTCCACCGTCATCGCCATGTTCCCTTGGATGAACGGGTCGGTTTCGGACTCGGCTTGTCCCGGCTTGCCCGTTGCCGCACTCTTCGAATACACGTGACCGGAGCCGCAAGCATCCACCGCCAACCGCATGATTTGTTTCCAAGCGTCCGATGCAATGACGACCTTCTTTTGGTTTGGATTCACCGTGGTTAAACCTTCCGTTGAAGCCATGCGATCCGCCAAAGCGTCTACCGTAGCCCCATCTCTCAAGCCGAATCCGTAAATACGTTTGCCGTCATTGTTTTTTAAAGGAAAGCGTCCGGCCAATTCCAAAAGTTCGTCCCATGTCATTTTCTCCCGGGGCAAGGCGATCCCGTTCTGTTCAAATAATGCCTGATTATAAAAAACAGCCGTTCCGTAGAACCTCGGACTTAATCCGTACATTTTTCCTTGTCCCTTCTCCTGGAGCAGCTCCGTAATCGTAGGATAAACACTTTGGAGGTCATAGTGATCCCTTTGAATAAGCGGATCGAGTTCCATAAGCAAACCTTTCCCGATATATTTCTCGTACTGCTCGGCTTCAAGCAACAGCACATCCGGTTGTTCTCTCTCGATAAAATCCATCTCCGCTAATGATAACGATACCATTTCTTTTGAACATATGAACCGGTGCCTCCAGTCTGTTATTACTTGGATACCCGCGAATGTTTTAATGATCCAAGCAGCTCAGACATGATGTTACCATAAAAGTAATAAAATTCTATGGCAAAACTCTCACGGAACTTAAGGAATAACGGCGGAATAAAAAAAGACAAAGAAAAAAGGCACCTTAAGGTACCCATATATTTAAAAGTTATGATGTTTTGTTCGTTTCCCCGGCGGTCCCGATTTCCTTCGGCTTTTCCTCTTCAAAATCGCCGCGGGCGCCCTTTTTAAATTCCTTGAGCATCGTTCCGAAGCTGCGGCCCAGTTCCGGCAGTTTGCTCGGACCGAATAATATTAACGCGGCGATAACCAGCAACAGCAAATGAGTTGGCCGCAACAAATTTTCAAGCACAATTATCACCTCTTTAGGCTGTCTTTTTTAAAATTATACTACTTTATACAGGATAAAGGAAAACTATTTCTGCAAAAATCCGATTAAAATCTGCCAATCCTCATAGAAAGTCCGCCGAAAGAAACCAAAAGCCGCTGACGGGCATATGCTGAGACATCAATGTATGCAAAGGAGCGAGCACCATGAACATGTACAGTCTGTGGGCTGTCATCGCCATCGGATTGGCCTCCAACCTGGACAATGCGGGCGTCGGAATCGCCTACGGTGTCCGAAAAATTCATATTCCCTGGTATTCCAATCTCGCCATCGCGGTTATTTCCTTTCTCGCTACCCTGCTTTCGGGCTTGTTCGGAAACTGGATGACCCTGTGGGTTCACCCCGGGATCGGCCAATGGGTCGGAACGATCGTGATCGTCACCGTCGGGGTCTGGGTCCTGCTTCAACCTTTTGTGGAAAAGAAAGCGGTCCCCCAGGACGAGGAGCCCCCGATTCTGACCCGGCTGCTCCGCAATCCCGAAGAGGCGGACCGGGACAGCTCGAAATCGCTCAGCATCGGGGAATCCGTGCTGCTCGGCGTGGCGCTGGCCATGAATGCGCTGGCCGGGGGATTCAACGCGGGCATCACCCACTTGAATGTGTTCTACACCTCGCTGTCCGTCGGGCTTTTCAGCTTCATCCTGCTGGCCGTTTGCTCCGGATTCGGAGAGAAATACGCCGCCGAGAAGCTCGGCAATCGGGCCACCGTCATCTCCGGGCTCCTGCTTATTTTTATAGGAATCCATCAAATTTTATAGAGGTTCCCGGATCCGGCGCCAGCCTCATTCGCACCGCCATGAGCGGCCTATTGGGGCGATGCAGCCGCGGTGGCGGGCCATTGCGGCTTTCTCGTCCGTGAAAGAAGCCATTAAGAGGGGGCTAGTGCCCCAGCAGACATCATTATAGGAGCTGGCCGGAATTAAGCGGGCCCCCAATTCGGAATTTGGGCCGCCATCTCCCGCAAATAAAATACCGAAAGTAAGTAACCGAAAGTCCGCTATTCCCTGCCTTCCGGGAGGCTTTTTTTGCCCATTTAGCTGGGGAAAGCTCGCGCTAATGGGCACTCCAAGTTGGCTCTACTCCTCCAGCAACCTAGTCCTTTCCTCCCGTCATGACCTCCACCCCACGCTCCTGCAGCCCCTTCACCCATACCTGAGGACAGGAGGCATCGGTAAGCAGCACGGAGATCTCCTCCAGCGGGCAAATCTTGGCAAATGTCGTCACGCCAAATTTGGTGTGATCGGCCACGATGAGGGACTCCTCCGCCCGCTGCATCATTTTGCGGGACACCGCGGCTTCTTCAAGATCATAGTCGGTAACGCCGTCGGTCAGCGAAACGCCTCCCACCGAAATAAATGCCTTATTGGCCTTGAATTCGTCCAAAATCCGGTGAACAACGGGGCCGGTAGCCGCTTGAACCCGAGGATCGATCTCCCCGCCGGCGAATAGGATCCTTCCCCGAAACTCATTTAAGGCGCAGTTCAAAATGGGTACCGAATTGGTAATGACGGTCACCTGAGCCCGATCTTTGATCGCCCGCATAATTTCGAGAGTTGTGGTGCCATTATCAAGCAAAACCGTTTCCCCGTCCTTGATCAAAGCGGCCGCAAGTGCGCCGATTTCCCGTTTTTCCCGCTGCTGCATCAGCGATCGCTTAAGGAAGGGGGGTTCCGTTTGCTCGGCGCGCATCTGAACGGCTCCGCCGTACACTTTCCTCAAATGTCCCTCTTTCTCCAGCCTTTCCAAATCACGGCGCACGGTTTCCGTGGATACTTTGAGCTGTTTGGCCAGCATATGTACATGAACCTTTCCCTCCTTGTCCAATTGGCCGAGGATGGTGGTCCTTCTATCCTCAAAAGTTAATGACATCGCTCTCCCACTGCTCCTTTTGCCTATATGACTTCGCGCTTGAAATTGTTATGTTGTGGTTTTCTGTTGTTTTTAATCAGTTTATTCTCCGTTTCAGATCTTGTCAAACGGCGTTGAGCGGTATTCACGGCTAAGAAATTCATTGACAGGTTTTCCGTCCGGCGATAAAATCTCTTAAAACAACAAAAAACAACAAGATACAACATCATTACAAGTATAAATGATTGGGAGGATCAACGGATGAATCAGCGTTTGACTTTTGGGGAAGACGGCACATTTACCATCGTACAGTTCACGGATTTACATTGGAAGAACGGCAATGAAATAGATCGGCAGAGCCGGGCTCTTATGGAGCTCGTCCTGGACAAAGAGCGGCCGGATCTCGTTGTGTTTACGGGAGACGTCATATATACCGGTCCCGTTCCGGACGGAGTAGCCGAGTGCGAAGATCCGGCCGGGGCGCTGCGGGAGGCGGTTGCCGCGGTCGATGAACGCCAAATTCCATGGGCCCTCGTGTTCGGCAATCACGATACCGAGCAAGGGATCACCCGGGAGGAACTGATGCGAGTCGTCATGGAGCATCCCCACGCCTTGGCGGTGCCCGGGCCGAAGACCCTTCCCGGCGTGGGAAACTATGTGATGGAGTTAGTGGATGCGAAAGGACAGCCGGCGGCCAATCTCTATTTTTTGGATTCGGGGAGCTATTCCGCTCACCCGCATATTCCCGGCTACGGCTGGATCACCCGGGAGCAGATTCAATGGCTGACCGCGGAATCGTCCCGGCTGAACCCTCCCGAAGCGGCGGATAAAACGCCGGCGCTGGCCTTTTTTCATATCCCGATCCCGGAGTATAAGGAAGTGTGGGAAACCCAGGTGTGCTATGGTGATAAGCATGAACCGGTTTGCTGTTCGCAGGTCAATTCGGGGCTTTTCGCGGCTTTCGTGGAAATGGGCGATGTAATGGGGACCTTTTGCGGACACGACCATGTCAACGATTATTGGGGGACTCTCCACGGGATTCGACTGTGTTATGGCCGGGCGAGCGGCTATCATACCTATGGCAAGGAAGGTTTTCCGCGCGGGGCGAGGGTCATAAAATTGACTGCGGGCACCAATAGCTTTGAGACTTGGCTGCGGCTTGACGATGGCAGCGCTGTCCGCGAACAATCCGTTCATCAGCCGGAAGCACCTCACCGATAGGATGTGGGCAACCTGCTGGCTGTTCCTCTTCCTCGAGCACATTTTCTTCTTATTGGCGCTTCACTTATAATAGAAAATATAATATAAATTCGCCAATCGTTGGATGGAGGAGGATTGGGCTTGATTTGGTTGCATGCCTATGAAGCGGAATTAAAGCTGGTCTTTGATGAGGCAGAAAAGAGGCTCTCCGTTCTACCCGAATCATTGCGGCAGCCGGCCTTAGAGTTTCTTGATAAATTTCATGTTCTAAAAGAAAAGTCCTCAAAAAATTATATCTGCTACCTTCTGCCTTTCTGGCTGGAAAAGCCGGCGGGGATCAGTACGGCGGACAGTCGCCGGATGGCAGTGGCAAATATTTTCGGCATGATGTATTACCATCTGTTAGATGCGGCCATGGATAAACCCGATTCCGCCATGACCGGGCGATTACCGATGGCCCAGTTGGTTCATTTGGAGTTCATACAGATATACAGCCGTTATTTTCCGGGAGATTCCCCGTTCTGGAATTATCATCGAAAATACGTAACCGAATGGGCTGAATCCGTATCCAGAGAAGCCATATCCGATTACTTTCATGACGATCCGGTGCGGATGGCGCACAAAGCCGCTCCCGTCAAACTTTCCATCGCCGGAGCGCTGCTGCTGACCGAGCGCGGCGAACTGATCCCGCGAATCGAACAAGCAGTGGATACCGTTTTGATGACCCTTCAGCTACTGGATGACTGGGACGATTGGGAGAAAGACCTCCGGGAGAACAGTTACAACGCTTTGGTATCGGTGATTCAAACCGAACTGAGTATCCCCCGGGAACGCCGCCCCACTGTCGAAGAAATGAGACAGGGTATAACGGTTCATGGGGGGTTGTCCCGGCTTGCGGAACAGGGAAACCGGAATCATGATTCCTTAACGGACATTCAGGACGTGGTGCCCGATCTGTTCACTTTCCATGCTGATCTCCGAGCCAATCTTAATGACGGAGCCGTAGAGATTGAGCAGGAGCGAAACGCTTTGCTCCGAGCGGGAGGATTGAGATACTGGCTGGACAAAAATATGAGTTGAAAGTAGATTTCATGATAGATACATGATATACTTACTAGGAAAATATAACCATTTTTTTCATGAGAAAGGGTGATCTTATGACATCAGGAGCTCTCCTTCAAAACAAGATTATTGAAAAAGCATGGCATGACCCGAGTTTTAAAGCAAAACTTCTCGCAGATCCTAAAGCCGCAATCCAGGAGGCACTCGGTGTAATTCTCCCGGATCATATCAAGGTAAAGACTGTAGAAGAGAATTCCAATGAATTCTATCTTGTACTGCCTCCAAATCCTTCTAATGTTATTAAGTCTGAAGTTAAGCCTAATGCGGTTTGGGGATAATTTCCCTATTTTTTAATTCCTGACCTGGAGTAGCGACAAGAGGACATCATACCGGACCCAATGCATTTTTTATTGCTGGAAACCGGACAATGGCCTCGGTCCCTACTCCTTTTTCACTTGTAAAGCTGATCTTCCCGTTCATGATTTCGATGATGCGGAAGGTCACCATAAGTCCCAAGCCTGTCCCTTTGGTCTTGTTGGAGAAATAAGGCTCACCCAACCGGGACAGCACTTCTTCATCCATTCCCTCTCCGGTGTCCTTAATGTGGATACTAACCTCCCCATCCTTTTCATAAGCCCAAATTTGAATCTCGCCTTCTCCGTGAAGAGATTCGATACTATTTTTGATAATATTAATAAAGGCTTGCTTGAATTTTGAGGAATTCCCTTTAATGTACAAATCCTGCGGAATGTGGACGGAAATTTTGCCTCCTTGAAGATTGGCCATCGGAACCAAAATACCTTCGATATGAATAAACTCATTTAGCACATTTAACTCGGTTACCTTACCGACCTCCGGCTTTGCGAATGTCAAAAAGTCGGTAATTATACCGGAAGCACGGTCCAATTCCTCCAGAGCCATACTCAAATAAACCTTGTCCGCAGAGTTCTGCTTCGCCACCAGCAACTGCAAGAATCCCCGGGTTACTTGCAGCGGGTTACGCACTTCATGGGCGACAGAAGCGGCCAGTTCACTGATAATTTCCATCTTTTCGGAACGTTGAAGCTCGTTGTTGAACATTTCCAATTGTTTCGAGTATTCCACTACTTGCTCGTGGTTTCGTACAAACCGCTTTCCAATAATAATAATTAGCGATATGACAAAACAAACCAGACCCCACTTCCAAAGAAAAAGATCATAGTATGTGGATTTAAAGAAAAACCAGGAAATTTCTATCAGCCCAAGGACCGCAAAAACAACAAAGCCAATCGAAAATATAATAGCCTCCTGATTCCCGCGAATCATATAAATGGTAGATACGGTAATTAGAAGGATAAACTGTACAATCATTATTGCACCAAGTACATTCATGGAGGCGAATTTGTAAAAATTGTAGAATTTATTATGGCTCAACATATTAATCAACATAAAAAGTAGACAAAACAGGGAATAACCCACTTGAAACTTTCTGTATTTGGTAATGATCGCTTTATATCCCCGTCCAATGATACTTTCAAAGAAACTGGTGAACGATGGCAGTAGGGCTAAAAGCGAGATGTCGAATAATGCAACATAAATATTACCGAACTTGCCGTATAGAGAATATAGAAATGAAGAGTACGTTATTACCAAAATTCCACTGGATAGGATGATAATACATAGCGAAAACCAGCTGGAAATGTGCTCATTCCTTAAAAACAAGGAACAGATCAGCATGACTACAGCAATAAATATCAAGGCACAACCGATGATAAAATCCGTCATGTTATTCTTGATATATGAGGTTTGCATCTCTCCAAAATCGCCTAAAAGCACTTCGCCTTGCAGCCCGATGCGCGATCCGGAATTTATCCCCACAAAAATAGAATCACCTTCAACTGAGCGATCCAAAGGCAGAAGAATTGTATTGGTTTCATATTTGTATTTGCGCTTTGACTCATAGATCATTCCGTCCCTAGACAAAATAACCACATGGGAACCGTAAAGTTTATTGAAAAGAAGTGCCGGCGTCCCCGACTTATACTGCGGTATTTTAAATTTCACCCACATTACCATAGTCCCGTCCGGCGCTTGAGGAGTGAGGTCGTCCTTTTGCACTCTCGTCCAGCCCGGCAGGGACTCCAATTCCTCCACGCTCATATTCGGATCAAATCGATCCGCCCAGGTGACTTCCCATTCTTTGATCGCCCGGTCGCTTCCATGTTTGGAATCCGGCACTTCCAATAAAAACGCGCAAAAAGCCATCACAACCAGCACAAAAATGATGGCTATCGCTTTAAAAAAAGCTTTCATTCCAGCACCCCTGCTAATGAAATAAAGAGCTACTTCCTACTCAATTCGATACGTCAAATCCGCAAACCTTCAATTATATGGAAAATTAAGAACTTTTTTAAATCTGACAAGCATTAAAATTATTGTACCTTTAATGATGCGTTTAATCTACGAATACTTTTGTAGTGATGCAAATAACTTCCATTTTACTAGGAAACACGAAAAACGGCTCCAGCAAAAATAGGCCCTGGATATCCGTAGGTAATGGATCCCAGAGCCTAAAGAAAGATTTATGATTTTGACATGGATGTCTTCCGCGTTATTTAGGCCATCTCGATTTCGATTCGCTTTGCCCCTCCGCTGCGGATGTCCTCCGCCAGACAACCGGAGATGACGGAACCCTCGAGGTTCAGCGTCGATCCGTCGGCTTTATGCACGGCGATGCTGCGGATCACTGCCGCGTCGCTGCCATAGGTGTCCTTTTTCCCGGGATTTCGGTAGGTCACCTGCGTCTTGCCCAAGAAGGTGAAGGTCACCTCGCCACGTTCGTCAAACAGCCAGCCCGGCAAAGCGGGGTTGAAGCAAAGCTGAAGTTCGCCGCCGCCCGAAATGCGGAACACCCGCTTGCCCGCCATCATCGTGATCCACATGCTGATAAACTCCGCGGTGGAGCCGCTTAGACGGGCGACAAAGCCCCGCCCGTGCACCTGGGGATCGGGATTGACGCTGGAAGCGATGAACGAGGAATTCTCCAGCGTACTGCGCCCGTAAACCTCCGGATCCAGGAACGGGATGAGCGAGGTTTGGATTTCCTCGAAGAACTGTTCCTTCAGCCCCGCTTTCAGCAACGCCAACAAATATTTGTAGCTCATGTGCAGGAAGACCGATTCCCGTTCCAACCATCCCGGCGTAAACGCGCGAATCCGGCCGATTTCATGCGATTCCCCGTCCAGGCTGACCGAGGTTTTGTACATGCGCAGCTTGTCGTCAAACAGGTCGCTGCCGCGAATCAATTCGTAAGCGCGCTCCGCTTCCGCCGGGTCCTCCAGCGTCTTCATCCAGCGGGCCGGCCCCTCCAGGAAATGAGGCAGCGGGCGGACGGCAAATTTCTTCACCACCGCTTTAGGCAGCCCGTAGCCGCTAATCACGGGGTTCCCCTGGCCGTCCAGCACTGGTTCGTACGCTACGGCCTCAAAGGCGAAGTAGGTCGGCGCGAGCCCGTTCCCCAGCGATACGGCTGCCGCGATCCCGGCGTCGATTTTGTCCAGCATTTGGCGGACAGCCGGAAGGAGATTCGCAAGCCGAAGCACGCGCTCCTCCCCGGTGATCCCGTAACGGATGCTCTCCCGGTAATGCTCGCGGGCCGAGGCCGCCTGGTCCCAATAAGAGAAGGAGTCCAGTTCGCCGTTTAGATGACGAGAGAGCAGGGCGGTCACGGTCTGCAACAGGTCCGCGATTTCCTCAGGTACGGCGATCTCCCGCAAGGCGGCTTCTTCCGCGGATTCCGACACGAACTTCAGCATCCGCTTCAGCTCGAAAGTTTCACTCATGCCGGAACCGAAGAGGCCCGGCAGCCCGTTCATGGCATCGTTCCAGCCCGGCTTGTTCCCCTCCATCTCGATCCCCATGCCGAAGGGATCAAGGGTCGCAAATTTGACCAGGGAAAGGGACAGCAGCTTCACGAACAAGTTGGTACGGTAGATTTCCCCGCTGCCGTTGTTCGTTTTCAGCCAGTTCGTGCTCTTCACCGTCAATCCCTGCCGCTGCATTTTTTCCTCATCCGGCACCATGGCGCCGTACTGCCGGACTTGCCCCCCGCTAAGTACGTACTTTTCGCTCCGCGGTAGAACCCGGGCAGGGCTGTCAAAGTACATATAATCTTTCTCCTCGTACAGCAACGCGGCTTTCCGGTCGGGGAATATATCGAGATAACTGTCGATTAAATCCATATTGTAAGTCCAGTGATCGGACCAGTAACCTTCCCCGAAGGTCGCTTCGATTTCCTGTTCGGCCAGGGACAAGATTCCGGTCAAAAACGCCTCTTCCTCCACTTGCAGAGAAACCTGGTGCTGCGCCACATAGGAAATCAGCTTGCCCGGCGTAAATTTGCCGAGACAGAGCGCCCGGAGCTCCTTCCGGGTATTGCCGGCGGCTTTGGCCAGCCATTGTTCCAGTTCCGAAGAACGGCTTTCCGGTACGCGGAAGCTCGTTCCCTCGACACCGAGCGGATTGTATCCGTCAGCCTGCATCAGGCTGAAAAACGTTTTGATATTGAAGGTACCGACGCGCGGATTGAAATAAATATCGCTGCGGCGGTTTTGGTTGGCGTCCCGGAAGTTGCCGTTGCCTTGGGAATAATACTCGGGCGCGATCGAGAAAAAGTTGTAATCCCGTTCCAGATCCCCGTGCTTGCGGGAATACAGGTGGATAACAAAGCCCTCTCTGCCATTCTCGAAAATAAACGGGTAACCTCCGCGGAGAAAATTGTCCAAATAGCTCTGCTTGACATAAGCGTCGAACAGCGGCATGGCTGTTCTGGTGGTCACGTCGGCCGTCAAGGTTTCCGTCAACTCCCGGGCTTCCTTCCGCTTCTGCTCGATATAGGCCGGTACCGCGATCAGAGGCGCCTTTTCATTCAGCCGTTCCACACTGTCAATATGACCGACCAGGGTGAAAATGCGTTTGGACGCCCCCGGCGCCAGTTCCACGGCTACACCGGAAAAACCGCACGGTACTTTGTTCGTGCAGTACTGCGTCTGTTTCGCCAGCTCGGCAAGCGGCATCCCGGCAAAACGCTCGGGATAAGCAAGCGACGTATTGCTGCCGAAAATCAGCTCAAAATCGGCGAACGGTCGGATCAGATTGCCCTGTTCATCGAAAGACAGGTAAAAGTGGCCGCTGCGGATTTCGCTCACTTCCGCTTCGTCGTGCGTACTGGAGCGGTTCCGGTAGTAGGGAATCCCGTTCTCCAGATTATCGACCTCCATCCAGCTCCGCAGCAGATTGCCGATTTCTTTGTATCCCGCATTTTCCACACCATAGGGCAGAATTTCCGGCAACCCGTCAAGCACCTCAAGGCGCAGCGGCCGATCCGAATCATTGGTAATTTCCACTTGCCGCACCAATGCCGCGTAATCGTCGTTCGGGATATGGAAATAGGCGACTTTCGTGCTTAGTCCCTTGCCCTCATGCTTCTCTTCAATGCCTACCTCATTGGCTAAAATCCGCATGCTGCGCTTCGCCAAAGGATCGGGAGCCATGCTTTGAAACGGCTCGTAAATCTCCGAGCTCCCCGTCTCCTTGATAAAGGTTCTGAATCCTTTCATCGAAACGGATTGATAGGTGATGCTCGCCGGGGAGAATTCCATGATCGGGCTGTTCTTGTCCCGAATCCCTAAGCTGCATACCGCCTGCCCCCGGTTTACGTAGAAGGTCCACATCGGAATCCCTTTGAGTCCCGCCAGCCCCGGCAGGAAGCTGGAAAACGGCTTGGCCTTATCGAACTGATGAATGACAAACGCATCCTGCTCAAACTTGTAATTTGACATCCGTACTCCTCCATACTTTTGTTTTCAAATCGCTTTTCAACCTTTTGTGTGCGTCTCGAAGAATCGCGTGGCGAGAGGGCCGAAACCGGTTTCGATTTCTTTCGAAAAAAATCAGGGGCCCGCGTTAAAGGAAGCGGCAAGACTCCCTGATTACAAGCTCTACCGGCAACATTGCGGTTTGTACTTCATTCCCGCCTTCTATCGTATAGATTAACATGTCGGCCGCTTTGCTGCCAAGTGCATAAGTATTCTGCCGGACGGTGGTTAATGAGGGCGTCAAAAATTTGACCATTTCAATGTCGTCGAACCCGATCAACGAGATGTCGTCCGGTACGCGGAGCCCCCGTTTTTTCAGGGTCATCATAGCTCCGACCGCCAGGTTGTCCCCGGCGGCAAACACCGCCGTGGGGAGCCGATCCGTCAGCAGCAGCTCCTCCATCGCAGCCTGGCCGCTCTCCATCGTATAATCATAGCTGCCTTGAATCACATACTGCGGTTCGACGGGCAAACTTAAGTTTTCCATCGCGCGAAGGTAACCCTGAAGCCGCTTCT
Organism: Paenibacillus sanfengchensis; assembly: GCF_036864765.1. NCBI lineage: Bacteria > Bacillati > Bacillota > Bacilli > Caryophanales > Paenibacillaceae > Paenibacillus > Paenibacillus sanfengchensis. Next base: position 535,232 of record NZ_JBAGJC010000003.1, read on the forward strand.
CGCCCGCAAAACTATGCCCGCCGCCGATATGGGCGATCCGCCGGTGGCCGAGCCGATGCAGGTACTCCACAGCCTGCATGGCGCCTGCGATATTATCGGAACAGATCGTGCTCTTTGTGTCCGACTCCTGATCCAGAAGCACGCACGGAATGTTGGAATCCAGCAGTTCCTGAAAATACGGATCCCCGTAATCCGGCAGGATGACCACGACGCCGTCCACACCGCGAATTTTGCAGTGCTCCACGTACCCGCTTTTTTTCCCGCCGATATCCTTGGTAACGAACATCAAATCATAGCCCTTCGAGGTGGACACCTTCTTGAAGCCTTCGATGACCCCGGCGAAATAAGGGTGTAATATCCCCGCTCCCGAAGGCTCGTTAAAAAGCACTCCAATCGTCCAGGAGCGCTTGGTCGTGAGCGAACGGGCATGCGCATTCGGGAGATAACCCAGCTGCTCCGCCGTCTCCAATATTTTGCGCCGCGTTTTGGGACTGACATCGGAATAATCGTTAAACACTTTCGACACCGTGGTCGGGGAGAAGCCGGTGATTTTGGCTATATCGTAAATGGTTACCACTTGAGTTTTCATCTCCTGCCTCAGGCTCGGAATACCGCTTTCGAGGGTTCTTGTGAAATTGTATCCGATCCTGTTGCGAAAAAGCAACCGCAATTACGTCTCCCGTTGAGGCCCGGTTTCCCTTGTTTCATCAAGGCGACGAGCGTTTAAGAATAGGCAAACAGACCAATGCGAAAAAGGAGGAAATTTCCGTGTACGAGCCTCGCGAACGTAAAGAAGTCAACAGTGTCGATGTGGAGCGCAGGGACGTCCAGGAAAGATCGGAGCCCAGCATGGTTGCCGCAACCTTTATTAAATATGCGGCATATCTTATTATCTTTTTCGGATTCCTTTATTTTCTGGTCAAATATGTATTTCCAAAGTTTTAAAGCGGATACCGGACTGTATAAAAAAGAGGCTGAGCGACATCCTTCAGGATGACGGGCAGCCTCTTTGCCGTGGTTTATCGGTACAGTCCAGTTGGACGGATTCACTTCAAAGCCGATCGAACGACTGCCCGCCGAGTCATCGGGTGGTTGCGGTTCATCATTCCCTGGTGAATCAACGCGAAATCCACCTACGCTTATATATTGTACCAGTCGATCTCCCTTAGATACGACTTGGCTTTTCCCGGATCGACCTTGCTATAGTAGTTCTTCCATCCCTGGATTTTCGGGTTGAGTTCCTTCACCAGATCGTTCAGCGTCTTGACCAATTTGTTTCTTGGCGCCGTCTCTTTCTTAACCTTCTCTCGCATCTTCTTCATCGCTTTATTGGATGGAAAGCAGCGCAGAATGCGCGCGGTTCCCCCATCTTTGCTTATGACCGGAAGCCGTCAGAAGTGATGCCCCAGAAAATCGAACCCTGGGTCATCTTCCCAGATGTTCACTTGTAAGAAAGGCGAGAATTACGCTAACGGTCGCCACAGCCGTTATTTGTCCTGAAAACGCCGACTTCCCATTCTAACGGTCGCCACAGCGCTTATTTCGCAAAAACAGGCTGTTAGGGCGGGAATCCGGGGAAATAACGGCACTCACGACCGTTAAAATTTCGAAAGGGCTACTTTTCGTTAAATAGCGGCTGCTACAGCCGTTAGACTTCCCTCAGGCCTAGTACCCGCCGGAAAGCCTGACCTTTTGCAGGAATTCATTCTCGATTACATCAATGCAGGTAAAGTCTGTCTCAGATCGTGTGCGGATTAGTGCAATGCAAGTACTAGCGTTGCATTAACCCGAGGGGCTAATGGCTGTAACAGCCTCCCTTTAAAGCCGGGCGGGTGGATAAGGGCCTTTTGCGCCGCTATTTTGTCGAATTCGTCCCTTCAGCGTGAAATAGAGGTCCTTTAGGGCCTTATTCTTGGGACAAGCGGGCCGAAATAACGGCCCAAAACGCCGCTATTATAGTGGGCGGCAAGAGAGATTGTGGATAGGCAGCACCATGTCAGGTTTAAAACCTGATATGAAATAATCGATTCATATATACCCAATTATGGGATAAATCGATGTAAACACCTGTTGATTTGTTCGCGATGCAATGGCTTAACGCGACACTAGTGAAAAGAAAGCAGATGAAGGCTCTCCTTTCCCCCGGATCAATACGGTGATTTACGAAAATTCACGAGTAAGGCCGCTCGTTTGAAATTCAGGAATTGGGGTAAACTCCAAGTAGATGACAGAATCCAGGAGGCGAACAAGGATGCCGAATGAACCGAGCACAAATCCGGGGGAACAAGCCTATGAAAGATATAATTTGCTGAAAGAACACCGGGCCGAGAATGATATTCCCGGCGATGATCTGCTTCCCCACGATACGCGGATTACCCAAAGCTTAAGCGAATCCGGCGACGAGTCGGCCGGAGACGCGGAGTATGGCGCCGGAGCATTGGATCCGCTGCCGGATGTTCCGGATGCCGACGCCATCCAGCAGGACAGCCCCGTCGACCCGTCGGCGCCCGATCCGGACGCCATGCACGGTACGGATCTGCTCAACGGCTACGATGGTGACGATAGCCAGTGACTTCTCCCCATCCCGGACGTGCGGGATGGGGTTTTTCTTTTATGGCTTTTTAAAGCACTTTACATAACCACCGCCGGAAACGGAAATCATTAGTATTATGGCTAGGTGAGAGGCGGTTCTTTTGATGGATAATTTTCGAAATCAACACCGCAGCCGGCGGTATCAGGCACATGTGAGCATGTTCGGCACAACGCAACTTCATTTCAGAAACCCTTATATAGTCGCTTGCTGGTCCTTGGCCTTTCCGGGCTTCGGTCATCTGCTGCTGAACAAATACCTCCGCGGATACGCTCTGGTCATCTGGGAAATGTTCATTAACCAGAAAATTCATTTGAATCTGGCCATGGTTTATTCCTTTAACGGCCAGTTTCAGGCAGCCAAAGAAGTATTGGACCCCAAATTCACGATCATGTACATTCCCGTATATCTATTCGCCATATGGGATAGTTATCGGACGGCTGTAGACCTTAATAAAGTTTATGTACTTGCCCACCGTGAGAATGCTCCCTTCAGTACGTTCAGCATAGGAGTTCTTGAAATCAATTACCTTGATGAACGCAAACCCTGGTTGGCCGCCTTTTGGTCTGCGTGCATTCCGAGTATGGGCCAGCTCTATCTGCATCGAATTGTGTTGGCTGTTTTCGTGTTGATCTTTACCATTCTTATCATTGACAGATCGAATTTTATTTGGTCACTGCATTTCTTAATTCTCGGAGATCTGCGGCAATCATCCGCTGTGCTGGATACCCAATGGCTGCTGTATATTCCTTCGTTTTATTTGTTCAACATCTACGAGGCCTATATAAACGCCGTAGAGAACAACAAATTATTCAACACGGACTTAAAAAACTATCTGCGACGCAACTACCAGCCAAAAGGCCGATTTTTTCAGTACAAGGAGTAGAGTGGGTTGATACAGATTTTTGCCACATTCCAGTATTCGGTGTTCACGGAAATCCTGATCTCAGAGCTTGAAGAGAAGGGGGTTACCGATATTTATGCCGTTCCGCTCGATTCACGCAAGCAAGCTCCGAGATTGATGGATACCCTCCACCGTAGTGACGGGGTGTCCTTCCTGGATAAAGCCTTTGTCTTTGCTTTTCTGTTCTCCACTATTGGAGCGAGCAAAGGATTTGTATGGGCATGGGGGCCCGTTATGTGGGGCTTAATCGGGGCGGCGGCCGGTTTTATCCTCGGGCTGCTGATCAGTGTGTTGACCTATTGGTTAAAACAACGCAAGCATAGAAACAAGCGAACGGACAAAAGAAAGAGTGAGATCATCCTGATAGTAACCTGTGAGGAGAGCCAATCAAAACTGGTGGAGGATCTTCTTTGGGACCATATGGCTCTAGGATTAGCCAAAACAAAATAAGAAGGCGGAATCGGGTTGATATCTTTCGAAGAAATCGAACGTTTAAGGAAACAACTTGCGGATTTGGAGCAGCAATTCTGGCTGAACCATGTCTTGTTTTCGATGCAGTGGTGGATTTTACTTGCCACCTTTATTGTCCCCTGGGTCATTTGGTGGATGGCCGTCGATAAGCGGAATATTAGAACGATCTTGTTGTACGGGCTGGTTATTATGACTTTGATTAATATCATGGATCATACCGGTCTTCAATTGATGTTATGGTCATACGAATACAAATTGACCCCATTAATACCTATCTTGTCTCCGGCAAATCTTTCGCTCCTGCCGGTGCTCTATATGTTGATGTACCAGTACTTCAGAAGCTGGAGATCGTTTATAACCGCACATATCGCGAGTGCCGCCGTCATCAGTTTTGTGGGAGAACCGATGTTTGTTGAACTGGGCATCTATCACATGTTGAACTGGGAGCATTACTACTCCTTTCCTATCTATATCGCTATGGCAGCCCTTATACGCTGGTTTCTCGAATGGCTGCTAAAAAAGTGCCTACCCAATCCGGAAAATAGGCTCGAACTGTAAAAAGCCTGCGCATTTGCAGGCTTTTTGCTCGTCAACGTCCAGCTAAACTTATTGAATCATCCCCGTATATTTAATCTTCACATCCGCCTTGACCTGGAATTCGGCTTCCGGATAAAGCTGCTGCCATTGCTTGAGCTCGGTGTCATTGTTCCAATGTCTCGAGATATAGCGCAAGCCCCACCCGAAAGGATCAACGCCGATGGACTGGACTTTTTTCAACAGCTTCATGCTCTCTTCTTCCCACTGCTTGCCGGCGACCTTCGATATTGCACGCATTTCGGGACCGCCAATCACCATGCCTTCTTCGTTGGACTCAAGCATCGCTTTGCCGGTCAGGCTGTACTCAATGACAGCCTTTCCGTTTTTCCCGGTGCAGATGCGGTATTTGGGCCTGGAGCTCTCCAGATTGTAGTCGATTTTATTTCCCGCGGTCTCTACGTGAAAGCTCGAACGCAAATTCCGGGTCCGTAGCAAATTCAGGATTCTTGTCTCTTGCGGAGACAACATCGCTACCATTTTCTTTTTATCAAAAAGCGCGACCTTGTCGATCACCAGCATATCCGGCTTTTTCGCTTCAACGACCGGCATTAGAGGATCCATCCCGTTTTCCGTGATCCTGCGATGCAGGTCAAAGGAATACACCGTCGTTATAAACGGTGATTCCGTCCCTTCCGTCCCCAGGCTTAAAATAAGGGCATTGCCGGGAAGGCGTTCGCTTTTGGTCTGCATATTGACCACCTCTTTGGCCGAAGGCTTGCCGACCGCGACGTACATGATCAATTGGATGTCCCGGCGTCTGGCGGACCAGTCGGTCATCGGAACGATATTATCCCGCGCAAAAGATTCACCGTAAATCAACGCCTTGCAATGACTGAAATCCGGTTCTTTATCGATCTTGGATTTGATTAAGCGGATGGCTTCCGGTACGCTTTCGGCGACTTCCGTAATGACTACTGCTTCCTGGGTCCGCTTTGTCGGGTCTCCCTCCGGAATCGCCATTTTCAGCGTCACTTCAAACTGGTCTCTTTTCCGAGGGTCCTCGGGACGGTCGACGCCAATGGCCAGCACGAAGGACCGTTTGTCGATATCTTTGAACTGGCAGCCCGTCAGCACCCCGCCGAGCAGAATCACGACCAGGAAACAGATTCCCTTTCTCATGTTCGTTTCGCACTCCTTCTATGGGCGATAAACAGGAAAAGCAGCAGCAAAAATTCATTGGCAAAACGAATATTCAAAAACCACTGCCCCATTTGAGCCAGGCGGACCTGGTTCATGAATGTCATGAGCAGCAGCGTCACCAGGCAGACGGGACCCAGAATCCACCAGTCGCCTTTCTTGCTTCCTTCTTCCGCCTCCTTTGACCTGAACACCCCTTTAAACAGCTCAAGCCCGACATGCCAATGAATCGACATGCTTATAAGGGACAGCGACAAGTAAGTCGTATAGAACAAAAACAGCAACCGCTCGATGATAAACAGTTCCATCCGGATCGAATCCGCCGTGGAAAACCAGCTGTAAACATGGTCTTCCACTCCGATCGTTCCGTGATAGCCGACCGGAACAAGAAAGGTGACCAGCAGAATGACAAAGGAGGTGACCGGAATCACCCATAATAAACGGGTGTTTAGATTGCGAAAGTTCCGGTTGAACACCACCAGATTCATATAGCCGGAAAAGATAAAGGTAGCCCCGGCCACCGCGGAATAATTCGGCCGGGTCCATAAATGGGTGACGATCTGCATTACGGCGTCCCAACTGAATCCCGGACTGGTTAACGATTTGACCAGAATATAAACGATCAGCGGTGTGACAAGCAGCAGGATCGTCTCCAGCGCATACAGAATCGATTCCGACGAAAGCCGCGCACAGAAAGAGGAAAGGAGCAGAAAACCGATCATGACAGCATACGGGGAAATGTCCGGGCTGATAAAGCGGAGCGTAATATCCACGAAAGAAAGCATCGTGATGATCGCCGCGCCAAACCAGAATATTGAATAAAGGAGCAGCAGCGGGGCCGAAAAAAAACGCGGGAGATGCCGGTTAAATATTTCCGGGAGCCCCTTCCCCTGAAAACGGGACATTAACCGCGTAAATACATACAGAATCACCGTTCCCACAGCGGTTGCGATAAATATGGCGATCAAGGCCCCCCGAAATCGCGCCGAAATAAGAATACGGGGCACAAAGTTGATGATATTGATCAACGCGTTCATCAGAAACAAATAGTAAATATATTTTCCGTTAACCATTTCTCCGCTCACCCTTTGACTTGAATTCCAATACGGTCATTTTGAGATAGGGCCGACCGAAGCTGCGGATCCCCGAAAGATACAAGACCAGGCCGACCAACGCTACGACAATCCCGACCAGCCCGAATGTGATGGCGAACAGGACGATAATATATTTGATCACGCGAATGGTGTACCCCATCATACTTAATGGGATAATGAAATTCGAGATCGCGACGGCCGAGACGAGAATAATCATGATATTGCTGACCAGCCCGGCTTGGGTGGCCGCTTGGCCGAGAATCAGCCCTCCTACCGTCGTGGCCGTTGGACCGATCGCCTTGGGCAGCCGTAAACTCGCCTCCGTCAAAAACTCCATCATCAGAAGCATCAGGAAGACTTCCATAAAAGACGGATAAGGAACCGCCGCCCGGCTACCCGCGATCAGCAGCGAAATTTGTACTTTCAGAATCTCCGGATTGTAAGAGGCAAAGGTGACATAGAGCCCGGGCAATGTCAGCGTCATAAACAACCCGATGTAACGGATCATCTTCAAGAACCATCCCACCAAAGGCACCTGGATTTTATCATCCATCGCCGTGAAGAAATCGGTGAAGATCGTCGGAGCCAAAATGGCAAATCCGGTCGTATTCATCAGTACGGCGACCTTGCCTTCGGCGATGTTGAACACAACCCGGTCGGGGCGCTCGGTGACCACCATAGCCGGGAACACGCGAAATTTCTGCGTGCTTATATATTTCTCCAGTTCGCCGGCCGACTGCAAAATATCCACCTTGACCCCTTCGATCTTCTCCCGCATTTCCCGGAGGACCTGCTGATCCACCCGGTCGGTGTCATAAAGAATCGCTACCGAGGTTTTGGACACATTTCCGACCGTGAGCATCTCGATTTTTAAAGCGGAGGACTGATATCTTCGGCGAATGAGGTTGATGTTCGTTTCAATGTTTTCGCTGAGGGCATCCCGCGGTCCCTGGACGATCGACTCGTTGACCGCTTCGCTGACCCCGCTTGACTCCGTTTTCATCGCTTCGAACAGATAGCATTCGGATTCGATCGTGATGGCAATGTAACCTTTAAGCACGTACTCCATCAGTTGCTCCAAATCCTTCGGCCTAACGGTACCGGGAAAGGAGGCGATATAATTTTTAAAGGCCTGGACGTCGGCCATCTCATAGCTGGGTGTCACAATAAACCGAAAGATGGTGTCCGAATTCGTCAGAGTCCGCAAATATTGCACGCGAAACTCATCGCCCGGCCCCAGCCGCCGCTCCTCAAAATCGACCTGCCCCGACATTTTTTCCCACAGCCACGTGTCCGCCGGCTCCTTCGTTTTCGAACTCACGCCCGGTTCCCTCCTCTTCTGTTGGCGTTAGGTTTCAAGCTAAGCCTTATTTTGCTAGCCTCAGCCGATTTTCATACTACCAAGGGACTTTCTTTCCCACTTGAGGAAAATAAAAAAAGCCCCGCAAAATGCGAAGCTTGTCAAGTGTCCATGGGTTGTCCGAAACGGTACGGCGAGGGAAGCGTTGCCCGGCATACCCGGTTTCTGCCCGAAGCTTTGGCTTCGTACAATGCCCGGTCCGCTCTATCCACCAACAGATGGCTGTCGATATCGGGGTATGTCGCACTTCCCGCGGAAACGGTAATCTTCAATTCCGTCCCGTCGGGTACCCGGAACCCATGATTTTCTACGTTTCTTCGGAGACGCTCGGCGATAATCCGGATTTGTTCGGAATCGCACGCATCGACGATCACGGCGAACTCCTCGCCGCCTTTGCGGGCAATCTGGTCTCCCGGCCGGAAGGTTTCGCGGAGCACGTCCGCGATCTGCGCCAGCACGGCATCGCCCGCGGGATGCCCGTAGGTGTCATTGACCTTTTTAAAATAATCGATGTCCAGCATAAGCAATGTAAACGGAACGCGATAACGATTGGAGGTTTCTATTTTCTGCTCCAACATCAAGTCGAAGGCTCTTGCATTATACAGGCCGGTCAAAAAGTCGCGGTGCGCCGCCTCCCGCATAATGCGCAGCAATTCATCCGAGCGCTTCAAATAGGTCAGCATGGAGAAGGAAAACAGCCCGCTGGTGTAAAAGATCAGAATAAAGACGGCAATGGCCAGCCATTTCCCCCTGTCCTCCAATAGAATAAAAAAAACCACCACGGTAACCAAAGTAGACAGACCGACGGCCCAGTTCCATCTCCGAAGGGACAAACGGTATTCCCTCAAGATGGCTATGGCGATCAAGTAGGTCAACAGCGCGTCGATCGCGCCCAGAATAGAGGCGAAATTAAAACCGCTCAAAAACAATAAACGATAAATTAAAATAATGAAAGTCGTGATTCCCCCTCCGGCCCATCCACCAATGAATACGGAAATAAGGATAGGGAGCTGCCGAAGATCGGTGAAGACCGAGGAATTTAGGGGAAAAGCGATGTACATTAGAGAAACGCCGAAAAGGCCGAGAGCCGTCCCGAGCAGGAGTTGTATTTTTATAGTTTTGTACTTACCCATCTCGCCGGAGGAACGCCATTTTCCCCAGACGATATAACCGAAAAAAAGGAAAGTGGTCAGAAAAGTGAAGTTGCTGATCAAACTTTGAAGCATAGGCTATACCCCCACTTGTAAAACCCGTTATAGCGAAATTCAAACGGACAAAGTAAGCATAACATATAAATCTGGAAAAAACCCGTTAAAAATACAATAAAATTTAACATAATTCGATAATATTCGACAAATTACCTATAAAATTCGACATGATTCTTAGGGTCTCTTCATTCGCCGGTCACCCATGCTATAATGGCAGCAACAGGATTTAAGGAGGAAGAAAATGGAGGAAAGAGGATTGGGGCGGGAGGAGCAGGAGCCGATCGAAGTTTGCCTGCTGGCCGGAAAAATTATGCTGCAAAGCGGTGCGGAGACCTACCGGGTGGAGGATACGATGACGCGGATTGCCGAAGCTTTAGGATTGACCGGCTCGCACAGCTATGTCACGCCAACGGGAATTATGTTTCAGTCCGACGACATGCGATGGGCCAAACTGGTCCGCATTATGGAAAGAACGACCGACCTTCAGAAGGTCGCCGAAGTGAACGACATCTCCCGTAAATTGGCAAATCGCGATCTGACGGCGGCGGAGGCCCGGAAACGGCTGGCGGCCGTCGAATCGTCCGGCCATGCCTATTCCGTTCCCCTGCGGATTGGAGCCGCCGCCATCTCCAGCGGTTGCTTTACCCTGATGTTTGAGGGCGGCCTTCCCGACTTCCTTCCGGGGATCGTTTGCGGCGGACTTGGATTCTCGGCTTTGATTCTGCTGCATCGCCTGGTGAAGGTCAAATTTTTCGCGGAATTTACGGCCTCCTTCCTGATCGGCATCTTTGCGTATCTGCTGATTCGGGCGGGAATCGGCGCCGATCCGGGTAAGATCATTATCGGCTCGGTTATGCCGCTCGTGCCCGGCCTGCTTATAACCAACGCCGTGCGCGACCTGATGGCCGGACATCTGGTTTCCGGCTTGTCCCGGGGCGCCGAGGCCTTTCTGACCGCCTTTGCGATCGGAGCGGGCATCGCGGTCGTCTTTACGATTTTATAATGGAGAAAAGAGGATTGTGCTGGTGATGAATTTGGCGCTACACCTGGTTACAAGCTTTATCGCGTCAGCCGCCTTCGGCATTATATTCAACGCCCCCAGACGCACCCTTCTGCAATGCGGCGCGTCCGGCATGCTGGGCTGGGCTGTCTATGTGCTGCTGGACGAACGTCTGGATACCGTTTTGGCCACCGTCGCCGCGACTTTTATTGTCGGCGTCGTCAGCCAAATTTTCGCCCGGACGCACAAAAAACCGGTCATTCTGTTTAGCGTCTCGGGAATTATTCCGCTTGTGCCCGGGGGGTTGGCCTACGACGCGATGCGGAATTTTGTCGAGAACGACTATAATACGGCGGTTCAATTGGCGGCCCAGGCCTTTTTGATCTCCGGTTCGATCGCCATCGGCCTGGTCCTCTCCGAGGTATTGAACCAAACCTGGCGTAGGCTGTCCGGCAGGTGAAACCTCTATGAATCATCGAATTATAACTTACATCCAATTACAGAAAGAAGATGAACCGAAGCGATGATCGCCGATATTTTACTGGACGTCGTGCTGCCCATTTTCGTGCTGATCGGGCTGGGTGCCTTGATGCAGCGGGCATTTCGGCTGGACCTGTACACCCTGGCCAAAATTAATTTCTACTATATCACTCCCGCCGTCGTGTTTCTCAGTATGTACCATTCGGAGATGTCCCCCGAACTGCTCGGGAATGTCACCGTTTTCTATATCTTGTACGTGCTCCTGCTTTATGCGGTAAGCGCCCTTGTCAGCCGTCGGCTGAAATTCAGCCGCGGGTTGAAAGCGGCATTTACCAACAGCCTGATTCTCGACAATTCCGGCAACTATGGACTGCCGATCAACCAACTGGCTTTTAAGGGAGACGCCCTGGCTACCTCGCTCCAGGCGCTGATCATGACTTTCCAAAGCCTTGTGACCTTTACATATGGCGTCATGTCGGTCCAGCGGGCGAAATCCGGCGGAACGTTGAAGGCCTCCTTGATCGGCTTTCTTAAAATGCCGGTACCTTACGCTCTTGTGCTGGGGCTTGCTTTTCACGTGCTGCATCTGCCGCTGCCGGAATTTATCGGCAAGCCGCTATCCTATGTGTCCGACTCGATGGTCAGCGTCGCGCTGCTGACCCTGGGGGCGCAAATCGTCAAATACCCGCTGCGGCTGGACAGGTTCGAGGTTTATCTCAGCGTAGCCTTGCGCCTTCTGATCGGCCCCGCCATCGGATTGCTGCTCATTTGGCTGCTCGGTCTTCACGGCGTTCCCGCCCAGGCCCTGCTGATCGCTTCCGGTATGCCGACGGGGGTCAACAGCACAATTTTGGCGGAAGAATACAATAACGAACCCGATTTCGCTTCCCAAACGGTACTGATCTCCACCCTATTAAACATCATCACCATCACCGCGCTCATTTCCCTATCCCAGTATGTGGCCTGACGAACAAGGGCCGATATCGCGCCTTACGCACGATATCGGCCCTCCTCCGCATGGCAGACTTGCGTTTCACGCTCCATCCCCCGTCTGCACGCTCTTTACGCTTCGGCTTTCGCATTCATTTCATAAGCGGTTTGATGCAATTCTCTGATCATTCTCCGCAAAAATTGACCCTCTTGTTTTCCCAATCCATATTGGTTTTCTTTGGCGATCATCGCGCCAATCCGTTTCTTCAGCATCTCGCTCCGGCGTACCAACATTTCATCATAAGCCAAGTCAAGTCATCTCCTATCCGTTTTTTGTAACGGTTTTTTATAACACAACTATTAGTATAGAGATTGCTGCTCCGGAGGGAAAACCGATTCAGCACCGCTAAAATTGGATTATTTTTAATGCCGTTGGTTTCCCGCGCGCTCCCCGGACCTATTCTTATTTATCCTCCAAGATCCTGCCGGATGGTCGTATTTCCTTCATTCTGGCTGCAAATCGCCAGGCCCGGGACTTCCCAAAAACCAGGATTCGGGAAATGGCTTTTTGGGACTCAGCCATAAGCCGACAATGCCATGGGTTTAGTTTCCTTGCATAGGGTGCAGGGTAAAAAGTTAAGTAATAACAGCAGAGGAATAAAACCATGCTGCACCCATCAAGGAGGTCACCTATGAATTTTCTTAAAGGTAAAGGCTGCCTGGTCCCATTGATTGCCCTCGCGGTGATCGTCGTTATCCTAATCGCTTTGTTCGCCGGCAACTATAATAAGTTTGTCGCGGCTGACGAGAATGTGAATCGGGAATGGAGCAAAATCGACGTCCAACTGCAGCGGAGATACGACCTCATCCCAAACCTGGTCAATACGGTCAAAGGCTATGCCGCCCATGAAAAGGATGTCATTCAGGCGGTTGCCGACGCCCGGGCTGCCCTAGGCGGTGCACGAACACCGGATGAGCTGGCCCAAGCCGATCAGCAATTGTCCGGCGCGTTAAGCCGGTTGCTGGTCGTGGTCGAGAATTATCCGACTCTTAAAGCGGACGCACAGTTCCAACAGCTGATGGATGAACTGGCCGGAACGGAGAATCGGATCGCGGTGGCCCGGAACGACTACAATGCCGCCGTCGCCAGCTACAACAACATGCGGAGAAGGTTTCCCGGCAACTTGCTGGCGGGGTTGATGGGTTTTGATGCGCGGGCGTACTTCGAAACAACGCCGGAATCCCGGACCAACCCGGAGGTTGATTTCGGAACGGATGCCGGTACCTCCTCCGTGCCCTTCCCTAAACTTACGGCCATAACGGGTACGGGAGCATGAGACATTTCGCGGGATTGCCCGGGCTAAAACCGGGGTCCGTTCTATATGGCCTGACCTGCGCGGTTATGCTCTTCACTAGTTTGCTCTGGGGATCCGGCTTCTCGTCAAGCGCGGCAGCCGCCCCAGCCCCGGACATCCCCGAACCGCGCGGGGACATTTACATCCAGGATTTCGAAGGTCTGCTGGCCGAGGATCAGGTGCGGCTATTAACCGCGCTGGGACGGGCGCTGGAGGACCGGACCGGCGCGCAGATTGCCGTACTGACGGTTCCCACTCTACATGGATCCACGGTAGAAGAGTACGCGCTGCAGGCTTTTCGCAAATACGGATTGGGCGGCAAGGAGCAAAATAACGGGGTCCTGCTGCTCCTGTCCATGGGCGGCGGCGAGCCGGGAAATCGGCCGCTCCGGATTGAAGTCGGCTATGGACTTGAAGGCGCGCTTCCCGATGGTAAGGTCGGGCGAATCCTCGATCAGGTGACGATCCCTTACTTGAGAGAGAATCAACCCGGAACCGCGATTGTCGAAACCTACAAAACGCTATATAACGAAGTTGCCCGGGAGTACGGCGTGGAGGACGAACTGGCTCCGCAGGAGGTTGCCGTCCCGCAGACCTCGGCCGGAGAGGCCGGCGGAGGCCGCTTCTCCGCCGGCTGGCTGCTGCTGATCGTCGCTTTTCTCGCGGTGGATTTTATTTTCTTCCGCGGGATGATAACGATGCTGCTGATTTCGATGCTGGGTCGCGGCGGAGGACGCGGCGGCGGGGGTTACGGTGGAGGCGGCGGCTTCGGTGGAGGCGGCTTCCGGGGCGGAGGCGGCGGTACTTCGGGCGGAGGCGGCGCAAGCCGGAGATTTTAGAGACTCTCGTCTTCCGGTATAATATCCTATGGATATGAAACCGACGAAGGGGAGAGAAAACAAAAATCCATGACACAGAGTGAAAATACGAACCAACCGCAACACAAAGCCGTCTTTTTCGATGTTGACGATACGCTGTACGATCACTTGATTCCTTTTCGCCAGGCCCTCCAGGAGGTCCTGGCTACCTCCGCTGAATTCCCCTATCCCGAGGCTTACCATCGCATGCGCTTCTATAGCGATAAGCTGTCGGCGGAAGCCGGCGGCACTCCGACGCATGGGCGGGCCCTCGAAGAAATGCGCACGCAGCGGTTTGTTCTTGCGCTGCGCGAGTTTGGCCTGGAACTGTCCGCAGCCCAAGCGGCCGAAGTGCAAGCAGCCTATTTGCGCAGGCAGTTTGACATCTCGCTGTTTGAGGGAGCTCTCGGTTTGATCACCGCCCTGATGGAGAGAAGCCACACCGTCGGGATTATCACCAACGGACCGCCGGAGCACCAAATGAAAAAGATCACGGCCCTGGGGCTGCGTGATCTCATCCCGCCTGAGCGGATCTTTATTTCGGGCGCCGTCGGCATCACCAAACCGGACCGTCGGCTGTTCGACCATGTGGCGGACAAGCTGGGTCTGTCCCCTGCGGACTGCACGTATATCGGCGACTCCTGGCGGAACGATGTCGTCGGGGCGCTAGATGCCGGATGGAAGGTCCTTTGGTTTAACCACCGGGGCGCGGCGCCGGAATCGGCCCATCGTCTGCCGCCCCGAGTCACCAGTTACGCGGAAATCGAACGGGAATTGCTCCAATCTCTGTAAACCGGCTAAAGGAAGAGCGACCAGCCATCGCTGAGCAAACGGCCGAGCGGGCCAAACAGCAGCTTTCCGAACAAAGCCAGGGTCAAAAGCACGGCCAAATACACGAGCAAGGTTCCCTGGAGCTGATCCGGAAAACCCGGGGTCTGCCCCTCGGCGGAATACCCGGTCAGGATCACAAACGCGGGGACGGCGAACCAGGCCCCGAGCAGGCCAATCAATAGCAGCAGGGACTGCAAGGAATGAATTCCCAGCAACGCCGCCAGCAGGGCGAGCAGAAGCAGCGCCGTAAACGGCACCAGATACACTCCGAAGCGGGCCGCCACCTCACGGTAGTCAGCGGGCCCTTTTCCGTATCTGACCACAGCGTAGCAGTAGGCCGTAATAAGCAGACTCATGATAAGAAAGGCCAGCGTCGGCCGGAGCACCATCCCGACGAAGGGGTTATCCACAAACCCGACCAATCGTTGAAAACCGGTGTAAATGATGAGCGGGACCAGCAATGAAAAAAGGAGGATCGTAATTAATCCGGCTATAAACTGTCCATGATTCACTCTTCGGGCAAAGGCCACAGGATGCCTCAAGGCGGCGGTCACGAATTGGAGATAGGCAAATCCCGCAGCGCCTCGGGTCAGAGGCTTCCCGCAATTTTCGCAGTATCTCGCTTTCTCGGTAAGCTGACGGTGTTGGCATTTCGGACAGATCATTCTGGCACCTTCCTTTCCTCTATTTATATTAATTATGTTGGAAAACCCGAGCGATTATCAAGTTGTCCCGGGCCCGCTCCGTTCCCTGAGTGAACGGGACGGGCCTTTTTGCATGCATCCTCGGCCCGTATATTTTTCCAGCCGCGGAACAAACTACTTTAAAAGTGCTTTGGGAGGGATGCGGCCGTGTCGCTATTTCGGAAAATATCCAAGCTGTTCGGCTCGGGGAGCGGTTCCGGGTCAAAATCTCAGGAAGCTCACCCCCAGGGAACCCCCCAAGCTTCCGGACCGTTGACCTTGGATGTATTTCTTCAGGAGTTCAAGGACTGCGGGGACTTGATAACGTGGCACATGCCGACCATTTCGGCTCATCTCGTTTACTTCGATCATTTGGTCGACATTCCTACCTTTGAGCAGGAAATCCTGCTGCCTTTGCAGCATACCGGACAGGAGGATCTTCAAGAACTGCTTCGCCAGTCGCGCTTCGTCCGAACTTCGGATCCCGTGAAGGCGGTTAAGGGCGTTTTGGATGGAAAGGTGGCCCTCTTTCTGCCCGAAGGCGTTTATCTCGTCAATATATACAACCCCGAAAAGCGCAGCATACAGCAGTCGGAATCCGAAACCGCCATTACGGGCCCGCACGACGCTTTTATTGAAATGCTCGAAACGAACCTGTCGTTGATCCGCCGAAAGCTGAGAAGCAACCGTTTGAAGGTCATCCAGTTAAACGTGGGGGAGCTGACGAAAACAAAGGTGGCTGTTCTGTACGTTGACGGTATCGCCAAAAAGGAATTCGTGGACAAGATGGTGGAACGCATTAAAGCGATCGAATTCAGCAGTCTGTACGACGGCACCATGCTTACACAAATGATCGATGACTTTCCGAATTCGCTGTTCCCGCTATTCCAGACTTCCGAACGTCCGGATGTAACCATTTCCAAGCTGACCGAGGGAAAGATCGTCGTGCTCGCGGATCAAAGCCCGTCCGCCATCATGGCGCCGTCCACCTTTTTTGAGTTTTTCACCACCCCGGACGACTATTACAACCGCTGGGCCGTCGGGACCGCCCTCCGGCTGCTGCGCTACATTGCGTTTATCATTACGATCTCTTTAACGTCTTTATATGTCGCCGTCACGACGTATCATTACGAAATGATTCCCGAGAATCTGCTGGCCTCGCTGACCGAATCGAGAAGCCGCGTCCCGTTCCCACCGATCATCGAAGCACTGATTATGGAAACGACGATCGAAATGCTTCGGGAAGCGGGGGCGCGCCTGCCTACCAAAATCGGGCAGACGATCGGGATCGTCGGCGGGATCGTGATCGGTACGGCTGCTGTCGAGGCGGGGTTTACGAGCAATATCCTCATTATCGCGGTAGCGATGTCCGCAATCGCTTCCTTCGTGATTCCCAGCTATATCATGAGCGGTTCGCTCCGATTGGTGCGGTTTGGACTTATTATTCTTGCCGGTATGCAGGGCAACTTCGGGTTTATGATCGGGGTCGCTCTGATCATCATCCACCTCTCCAAGCTGACCAGCCTGGGTGCCCCTTACACGATCCCGGCCGCTCCGATCAAGCCGGTCGACTGGAAGGATATTTTTATCCGCGCGCCGTTCTGGTCTTTTAACGTGCGTCCGAGCCAGGCGAAATCGCCGAACAAGACGCCAAATAAGATGAAGAAATAGGTGACCGCCTTGTCTATGGAAAAGCTCCATCGTTTTCACATCGCCCTGCTCGTCTTCAACACCCAGTGCGGAGTGACACTCTTCGTCATCCCCCGGGTCGCGGCGATTAACCTCGGAACCAACGGCTGGATCGGAATCGGGATCGGCTACTTGATTGTCTCGATCAACATAATGCTGATTACGCTCCTTTACCGTTTAGGCCGCGGAGCCTCCATCTTTCAAATTCTGGGAAAGGGGCTCCCCCGATTTTTGCTTGTTCCGCTATACCTCTTGATAGCATTAGGCCTGGCGTTGGTCGGCTGTTTTGTCGTCAAGGAATATGTGGTGATTTATCAGATTCTGATCTTTCCGCAAACCCCGGAAATGGTACTGAAGCTGTTCGTGGATGTGTCGGTCTTCCTGATGGTTACCAAAGGGGTTTACAATATGTCGAAGGCCAATCTCTTCTTTGTTGCGTTCCTTCTGGCCCTGGTTCCGCTGAGCTTCACCTTCGTCAATGACTTCGACTTCAACCGGTTGACGCCTTATCTTTTTAAGGAGGCCCACAATCCCGCCGAGGGAATTTTCAGAATGTATGCAGCCTTTTTGGGATACGAGTTGTTCATGTTTTTGTTTCCCTATGCCGAGAACAACAAAAAATGGCTGAAGTATCTGCATCTGGGCAACACCATGACCGCTGCGGTTTATTTGCTGGTCACGCTCGTCTGCTACGGCTTTTTTAATTACAGGGAACTGACCAATCTCGCCTTTCCGATCCTCGAGATGTTCGGTTATTTACAGTTTCCCTTTGTGGAACGGGTTCAGAACTTTTTATACAGCACCTTCCTGCTGTCTATTTTGACCACGGCGTCCATGTATTACTGGTCTGGTCAAATCGTCATCGCCGAAGTCTTTCCCCGCCTCCCCTGGAAAGGCGTCGTGTTTACTTTAATGGCGGGCAGCTTTCTGGTTGCGCTTATTCCCAAAACCCTCCTTGAAGTGGAAAAATGGTTCGGGCTGCTGCTGTATTTTGAGAGTGGAGTAGCTTTCGGGCTTCCCCTGCTGGCGCTTCTGTCCCTACTCATCCAGAAAGGCAGGAAATCCCATGCATAAAAAAAACGCCGGACTCTTGTTGTTTGCCCTGAGCTTGCTGCTGCTCACCGCCTGCAATCAGGACCAGAACATCCTGGAACGGGTCGGCTATATCCGGACCGGAGGCATCGATCCGGCGGAAGAGGGGAAGATTCGCTTAACCATCAACGTTCCGCTCACCATCAATGAGGGCAGCAACACAAAACGGCTGACCGAAACGTTAACCACCGTGGCCACGGGCAGCAAGGAAGCGCGAAACGAGCTTTCCCGCAAATCCAGCCGCAAGCTCGTCAGCGGTCAATTGCGCACGCTTCTGTTCAACACGGAGCTCGCGAAGAAAGGACTTAACCCGTATCTCGACACCTTGTTCCGCGACCCTTCCATCTCCAAGCGCATCGAAATCGTGCTGACGGAAGGCTCCACGCAGGAGATCATCACCAGCCAATATCCAGGGCATCCCGGTGTGTCGCAATACATAGACCAACTGCTCCGGAAAGAATTCGACATGCAAAATACGCCGCGAATTCTGCTGCATCATTTTTTCCGCGATTATTATGATGACGGCAAGGACCCTACGGCCACTATGCTGGTCAAAAAGGGCAACGAACTGGAGCTCGACGGAATTGCCTTGTTCCGGAAAGACAAATACGTCGGAAAGCTGGAGAAAGATGATATATTCTATTTTACAATTCTGAAGCAAGAGCAAAAAAAGGGGGAGTTCACGCTCAACACGGATCGCCCTGAATTAAAATCCATCACCTTCAGCGCAATCAAAAGCAAGCGGAAAATAAAAATCAAAAAAAACGAGGAAGGAAAATATATCGCGGATATCGGCATCCGCGTAGAGGGCGGGGTGCTGGAATATATCGGAAATTTAAACCTGACCAAATCCGATCGCAAAAAACTGGAGGACCTGATCAGCGAGCACATGACCAAAAGAGCGGAACTGGTTCTGAAGAAATTGCGGCAGCACCGGTCGGACCCTATCGGGCTCGGCCAGTACGTCCGCAACAAAATGACCTATTCGGCTTGGAAGGATACCGATTGGAGCGAGATGTACGCCAATATGGAAATTCGCGTCCACAGCCGTTTTTTGATGAAAAACTTCGGAAACCTCTACAATTGATCCGGTTCTCCCATTTCCAGGATCTCCACGCCGTACGGCGCCAATTCCAGCTTCGTCCCTCTCATCTCCGCGTCGAGCAAGCTGTAATACTCCGCGGGAAGGGTAACCCGCCGAACCTCACGGCTCAGGTTCAAGAGAAAAAGAATCTCCCTGTCCGCAGCGGTGCGGATCGTAACTTGTACGCCGTCGGGAAGATCCGGAAAAGCCGGGATTTCAAGGCGGGCGGCAATTTCGCCGAACAAACGCTTGAGCCAGGCCTCTTCCGGATGGGTTCCCAAATAGTAGACCTCCCCTTGACCAAAACGGTTGACGGTCACGGCCGGCTGCCCGGCATAGAAATCGCTAGCGTACCGAAGCAGCACTTCCGCACCCAAAGGAGCCAGAATATCGCACCAATGCCGGCATGTAAAAGTCTGACCCTTGTCGTCCACCAATTCGTGAACATCTTGGCCGATCGGATCGTATTCCGTCACCATGACGCCCGAACAGGAAGAAAGAAGGCCGGGCAGCGGGCTCATGATGCACAGGTTGTTCATGTCCTTGACGCCGGTACGGCTCGTCAGGACCAAGGTGCCTCCTTCGGCCGCAAAACGTTCCAGCCGGTAGGCCGTCTCCGCATCCAACAAGTAAAGACTCGGGGCAACCACCAATTTGTAGCCGTCCAAAGGCTCGCTCCACTCGATCACATCGCAGCCGATACCAAGCTTGGTCAGCGCCCGGTGGTAATCCTTGATGCTTTCGTAATAGTCCATCCCTTCCGCCTGCGGCTGAATCCTTAAAGCCTCCAATTGTTCGATGGATAGCAGGATGGCCGCCTCGTGCTCAAGCACCGTGCCCTTGATTTTCTTGGACAACATATTCACTTCGGAGCACAGGGAAGCAAACTCGTCGAACTTGCGGCCCGGTATATTGCTGTGATCGATCAGACCATGCCAGAACTGCTCGGCTCCCGCTACGGCGCTTCTCCAGCGGAAGTGCATCACCGCATCGGCTCCCCGGGCGATCGCCTGCCAGGCATGGGCGCGGATAAATCCGGGATAAGGGGTTCGCCACATCGGAAACCAACAGCCCGGAGGACCGCTGAGCTGTTCCATGATCCAGAAATTCTTCCGCTTAATGCCACGGGTGACATCCAGGGATAAGGCGCCGCTGTACGGTCCGGTCGATTGTTTGCCGGGGGACGTGTTCGGATAGTAGTCGAAAGCGGCGAAGTCGAGGTCCTTTCCGACCCGGTACAAGTCCAGCCGTTGAGGATAACTGTGAAAATTATGCGTGACGAAATGATGCGGGCAATGCTTCTGAATGATCTTGATCTGGCTCCGCTGAAAAGACGCCAAGGTATCCCACTGGAAACGGGCGAAATCCAGCAGGTAAGACGGATTTTGGTGTGGGGATCCGCCAAGCGGTGTGCCGATTTGACACCAATCGCTGTATTCCCCGCTCCAGACGACCGTTCCCCAGGCGCGGTTCACCGCGCCAATCGAACCGTACTTCTGCTTGACCCACTCGCAGAACTTTGTGTTGCAACTCGGGCAATTACAATCAAGCATGCCGAACTCGTTATCGGTCTGCCATCCGATGACAGCGGGATGTTTGCCGAAATGTTCTGCCATCTTTTCGACAATCCGCGAGCCGTACACCAGCATCGATTCACTGTTGAAACAGCGGTGCCCCCGAACGCCCGGTTGAAAGATACGCCCATCGGCAAACACCGGTAAAATATCCGGCCGCAGGTCGGTCAGCCAGCGCGGCGGGGTGTTGGTCGGTGTACCGATCACGACGGAAATGCCATATTTATAGAACAAATCCAGTACCCGATCCAGCCAATCGAAAAGATAGATCCCAGATGAAGGCTCGAGCCGGCTCCAGGCAAATTCGGCAACGCGCGCAATGCGGACGCCCGTCACCTTCATGAGCTGGATATCCTCTTCCCAAACCCCCGGATCCCATTGCTCGGGGTAGTAGTCCACCCCGATTCGCACGGCATTATTCTGCCATGTCTTTCTTCTCACGATCTCTCCCCCGTTTCCAATAGTTCAAGAAGCACAAAATGGCATGACCGCCCGCTCGCCCGAAAGCCGGGCGAAGCGTAGCGGTCTGCCATATGTGTTCTGATCCATATAAGTTGAACTATCGATTCGCATATGAGGCAGCCGTGTGAAATGTTCTTCCGATCGCTGTTGTTCCCAGATTCCTCATCAATTAAATTCAGAAAAGGTAGAAATCCGGTCACAAAGGCGAACGCTACGCTTCTCCAGAATCATTTCACACTCTTGCCTAGAGCAAATTTTTAGTTCAACTTATATACTATTTATTTTTTAAGTTTGTCCCAGGCCGCCTGCATGTTGGTCATCCAGCCGTTCACATCGGTCTTCTCCGCGATCAGCTCCTGAATGACGCTCGCGAATTCTTGGGTTACCCCGTCCGGGAACTTCGAAGATTGTAAACCATAAACTTTGTTCTCGTCTACATATTTTTTCACATCCGCGCCCAACAGCCCAATATCTTCGGCCGCTGCCGGAATCGTCTTCAAGGCAGGGATGAATTTCCATTTCTTGACGATGTATTCTTTACCCAGGTCGGAAGTCGCGAGCCAGTTCAAGAAAATTTTCGCTTCTTCTTTCGAAGCGGATTCCTTGTTCACGACCAGGTTGGCCGGAATCCCAACGGTAAGCTTGTCGTTCTTCTCTGCGTCGTCATCGATCGGCATCGGGAACATGCCGATATTCATTCCAGGCTTAATGTTGTCGATCAAAGTTTGCGCCCAGTTCCCCTCTTGCATCATAGCCACTTCCCCGTTGGCAAACAGGGCCAGATGCGTATTCGCATCCGTCGTCAGCGGATTTTTCTGTCCGTATTGAACGGTCAGCTTAAGCAGATTGCTCCAGTTTTTGAATTGCGGGTTGTCGACGATCGTTTGGGTTCCGTCGTTCAAGCCCTTGATAAATTCATCGACATTGTCCTGTCTGGCGAAAGCCACGCTGATCCCCTGATTGCCCAGCAACCACCATTCCTGATAAGCGTTGCCGAACGGCGTGATGCCGGCAGCTTGCAGTTTCTTGGCCGCTTCTTCCAGCTCGGTGATCGTCTTAGGCGTTTCCGTAATGCCCGCCTTGGCAAACAGGTCCTTGTTGTACACGTACCCGATCCCTTCCAGGTTCATCGGCATACCGTATACTTTTCCGTCTTTGGTCATCGGCTCGGCTGCCAAAGGCACCAGATCCTTGACCCATGGCTGGTCGGACAGGTCTTCGATCTTGTCCTGCCACATGTCGAGCTCGGCAAAGCCCCCGTTGGAGAAAATGTCCGGCGCATCGCCGGAGGCGAATTTCGTCTTCAGTGCAGCCGCGTAGTCCGCGCCGCCGCCGACCGTTTGAATATCGAGCTTGATGTTTGGATATTCTTTTTCAAACTCGACTTTCAGCTCATTCAGGCCTTCCACAATTTCGGTTTTAAATTGAAAAATCTTGACGGTTTTGACTTCGCCTTCCTTAGCTCCGCCGCCGTTTGCGGCCGAACCGGAGTTTGCGGCATTTTTACCGCCGCATGCCGCGAGCAGCATGCTCATCATCAGCAGCACCGACAGAATGACCATGGAACGTTTCTTATTCATGTCTTTCATATCCCCCTGTACATTTGTAAAATGAGTTGCCTCTATATTTGGAACGCCGGACTTCGGTTAGTCTACCCTTTAACCGAGCCCGCCGCGATTCCCTCGACGATATAACGCTGCAGCAGCAGATAGAAGACGACGATCGGCAGAATTCCGATGGCCAGCGCCGGGAGCGCCATATCCCATTGCTTCGTGTACTGGCCGAAGAAGGAATATGTCGCCAGCGGAATCGTCCGCAGCGAAGGATTTTGCAATATCAGCGATGGCAGCAAGTAGTCATTCCAGATGGCCAGCGCATTCAGCACGATAATGGTCATCATCATCGGGCGGAGCAGCGGCATGACGATCCGGAAAAACACGGTGACCGGATTGCAGCCGTCCACGGTGGCGGCCTCTTCAATTTCCAACGGCACGGATTTGACGAAACCGTGGAACAGGAATACCGCCAGCGGAAGACTGAGCCCCAGGTTGGTCAAAAGCAGGCCGGCAATGCTGTTGTTAACACCGAGCGTATTGACCACTTTCAAAACCGGAATCATGATCGTTTGAAACGGCACGACCATCGCCGCGACGAACAAGAGCAGCAACAGCCGGTTAAACCAAGTATTGGACCGGACCATCCGGTAAGCGGCCATCGCGCTGAACAGCGTAATCAGCACGACGCTGATTACCGTGATCACGATGGAGTTACGGAACGCCTCGGAAAACCGGGCCAGCTCCCAGGCCTTGGTATAGTTCTCCCAATTAAATTTTGTAGGCCAACTGGCCGCGTTGGACAAAATTTCACCAAACGATTTGACCGAGTTGACGAACAGAAAATAAAACGGGGCGAGAAAGATCAGCGCCACGAGCGCCATAATGATTTCAAGCAGCACGTTTTTGCCGCGGGATCTGGCTTCCATCACGCTTCAACCTCCTTGCTCTTCGTGACGCGCACTTGAATCAAGGTGATGAGCGCCACGATGACGAAGAACAGTAATGCTTTGGCTGTGCCCAGACCATAGCGGTTATTCAGGAACGCTTCATTGTAAATGTTGAGCGCCACCGATTCCGTCGATTTGAACGGACCGCCTTTGGTCAAGGACAGGTTCAGGTCGAACATTTTGAAGGACCACGAGATCGCCAGGAAGAGGCTGACCGTCACCGCCGGCATGATCAGCGGAGCGATGATGCTGCGCAGAATCTGAAAGTGGGTGGCCCCGTCGATTTCCGCGGCTTCGAGCACTTCCTTGGACACATTGCTGAGCGAAGCGATATAAATCACCATCAGATAACCGGAATACTGCCAGACGAAGACCATGACGATCGCCCAGAATCCGGTGGTGGCGTCCCCGAGCCAAGGAAGTTCAAAGAAGGACCAGCCGGTCATTTCCCCCATGGTGGAGAAGCCTTTGATAAAAATAAACTGCCAGATAAACCCGAGCAGCAGGCCCCCGATGACGTTTGGCATAAAAAATATCGTCCGCATCACACTGCGTGTTTTCAAGGGCTTGGTTAAAAAATAGGCCAGGAAAAAGCCCACCAGATTCGTCAGAATCACGCCGAGGAGCGTAAAACGGACCGTAAACCCGAACGATTTCCAGAAATCCGGATCCCCGGAGAAAATTTGCTTGAAATTATCGAAACCGACCCAGCTCACTTGCCCCGATACCCCGTTCCAGTCCGTAAAGGAATAATACATTCCCATCGCAAACGGAATAATCATGACCAGCGTAAAAAACAACACGGCAGGGCCGACGAAAAACAGCTGCTGCCCAAACTGCGATAACTTTCGGTTACGCATGTATGGCCCCCTCCATTCTCTCTTTGTCGTATTTCGTCTACAAGTGTTATTATGTATTTATTTTAATCCCCCCGAAACCGACGCAGGTGAACTTAAAGGTGTAAAATATTGATCGGATGTGGCTGAATGAGATGGAATAGTATTCGTACAAAATTGATTGTCTTTCTGCTGCTCCCCATTATCGTTACGATGGCGGCCGCGGTGGCGGTCAGCTACTCGCATACCACGGCATCGCTCCGGGAACGCGCGGTGGAGGAGAACCGCAACTTGCTCTATCAGGGATACCGCAACATCGACAGCTTGCTGCAGAACATAAACCGCATCTCCCTGAGCGTGTACTCGGACTCCGAATTTTACAGGCTGCTCGACGCCGGTTATGACGACATGTCCGCCAATATCGGGATCTATGCCTCCCTGAACTACATTTACAAGGCGGCTCCCGATATATTTCAGGTTTATTTGTACGGCGTCGAGGATCAGAAAGCGACCCTCATTACGCAGGATACGCCCAAGCGCTGGCAGGATTCCGCCCCTTTTCCGGTCTCCGATCTGCCGGAGCATGAACCGCTGCGCATCCAGACAACCCATGAAAGCCACCATTACGGGCTGTTGACGCCCTTTTTTCCGAAAGCGACGACGGAGCAGGTATTCACCTTGCACCGCCGCATTGAGAAAATACCGTCCAATCAAGCCATCGGCTACTTGTCGATCGATGTGAAGCTGTCGGCGCTTAGCGAAATTGTCGATCAATTATATGACAGGGCTCAAGAGAACCTGTTCATCCTTGATGCGGACGGCCAGTTGGTCTACGCCAATCAGCCCGAGCTGATCGGACAGCCGATCACAGCCGATTGGTACTCGGGACGGGGTTCTCTTTTCGAAGGGAAGCAGGGCTATTTTGAACAGGACCATTCGGTATTCGTTTATCAGGAAATCGACAGCGCGGGGGCCAAGTGGATGCTGGTCAAGCAGATTCCGGTGTCCCACCTGCTCAGCGAAGCCAACCAGGCCGCAAAAATCAACGGATTGCTGTTCGGTTTGGCGCTCCTTGTGATCGTCACGGCGACGGTGCTGATCTCGATCCGCATCACCTCCCCGATCAAGCGGCTTTCACAATACATGAGCCAGGTGAAGATCGGGAATCTCCAGGTGGATATCGCCTCCGCCGGCAACGATGAGATCGGCGTTTTGACGGAACGGTTCCGGAACATGATGGACACGCTGAACAATTTGATTCTCCGCGAATACAAGCTGGAGTTGTCCAACAAGAACAACCAGCTGCGGGCGCTCCAGGCGCAGATCAATCCGCATTTTCTGAACAATACGCTGCAGATCATCGGTACGCTGGCCCTGGAACTGAAGGTTCCGCAAATTTATACCTTAATCTCGTCGCTGGCCAAAATGATGCGCTACAGTATGCACGACGATGACCGGGGCGTGACGCTGCGGGATGAGCTTGAGCATGTAAAAGCCTATGTCGAGCTGCAAAAGGAGCGTTTTGAGAACCGGTTCGACTTCCAGGTACAAATAGACGAGTCTTTGTTATCGGTGAATATGCCCAAGATGATATTGCAGCCGATTGTGGAAAATTACTTTAAGCACGGCTTGGGACCGGAAGATACCGGTGGAACGCTTGGGCTGACCGCGGCTTACGCGGAAGACGGGAGCATTGTCATAACTGTGGAAAATAACGGTTGCCGCATCCCCGAAGACAAGCTGCGCCGGCTCCAAAGCGGGCTGAGCCACTCCGGGGCCGAACAGATTCGGCCCGGCGAGGACGAAACGGGGGGCGGCTCCGCACCGTCCATCGGGCTGATCAACGTGCTGACCCGGCTTCGCCTGGTTTACGGCGAAGCTGCGGAGTTGAGCGTCAACAATCTGGACCCGTCCGGAGTCCGCATCCAGCTGAGGTTCCGGAACGATGACAAGAACGAGGAGGAAGCATCGGAATGAGAGCATTGATCGTGGACGATGAAGCGAGAGTGCGCAAAGCGGTAAGACTGCTGGTCGATTGGCAGGAACACGGCATCGAAGAAATTGCGGAAGCCGTGGGAGGTTCGGAGGCCATCGGCGTTATCCGCGAATTCAAGCCGGCCATCGTCATCATGGATATGATGATGAATGCCGGCCATGGCATGGAACTGATGGCCTGGGTCAACGAGCACGCCCCGTCTCTCAAATTTATCGTGATCAGCGGGCACGATGACTTTGAATTTGTCCGGGGGACCGTCCGGCACGGCGGGGTTGATTATATTTTGAAGCCGATCGAGCCCGAGGCGATCAACGCCGCGGTAGCCAAGGCGGTCCGCCAGTGGCGGCAGGAGGAACGGGAACGGCTGGAGCAGCAGAACACGAGTATCCGGTTGAACGAATTTAAACCGGTCTACGGCGAGAGGCTCCTCTCCTCGATGATTGACGATCCGGGCTCGGCGGACAACAGTTTAAAACGGCTGCGGATGGAAGGCGTGATTCCCGGGGAGGCGGATCAGGCCAGGCTGCTGCTGATCCAGGTGGATGCTTCGGACACCTCCCTGCTGAAGCGATTCGGAAATGAAGGCGAACTGCTGCAGTTCTCGCTGATCAACATCTGCAACGATTTCCTGACCGCCGAGCAAAGAGGCATCGCCTTCAAGCATTGGGGCGCCGCCATGGAAATCCTGATTCTCCTCTGGAAACTGCCGGAACGGGCCGCCGAGCTCGTGGCCAAAATCAACGATGGCCTGTTTCATACGCTGCAGCGGAGAATTCACGTGGGCCTTGCTTCCACGGGACCGATGCCGTCCAGCCTGCCCGCGCAATATGCGGAAGCGACGGCAGCCATCCGCCGGCGCAATCTGCTTCAGCCCGACCAATACATCCACGAGCTGAAGCAGGGCCAGCCCGCGGCGGAAGAGGAACCCGTCTCCCTGTCGTTTGCCGGCGTCCAAGCGGATTGGAAAACCGCCGTCCTGAGCGGGGATCCGGGGCAAATCGCCTCGTCGGTGCAGCGGTGGATCGACGCCCTTGGCCGGACCGGCTTCGTCTCCCCGGAGATGCTCGACTCCTGGAGGTCCTCCATCTTCTCCTTCCGTTCCGGCTTGCTCCGGGAGATGCTCGGCAGCGACGCGGACCAGGTGCTCTCTGCGCTGGAACAAGGAGATCACGCCGAGGCGCCGCCTATGCCGAACAACTATGTCTTTTCCCCGTTTGCGTGGCGGGATTGGCTTAACCGCTTCTTGACCCGTCTCGCCGGAGAAATCTCCAAACGGCAGCAGCGCGAATCGCGAAAAATCGGCGATATGCTGGCTTATATTGAACAGCATTACCAATCCGAGCTTTCGCTGCAAGACCTCGCCGCCCATTTTCAGGTCAGCCGGGAGTATATCTCCCGCAAGTTCAAACAGGAGTTCGGCGACAATTTCTCCGACTACCTGACGGCCTACCGGATCGACAAGGCGAAGAAGCTGATGCGAAACCCGAACCTGAAAGTCCGGAGGATCGCCGAGATGGTCGGCTTCAATGACGTCAAGTACTTCAGCAAGGTGTTCAAGAAACAGGAGGGCTTGTCCCCGCGGGAATACCGGAGCAAATGGACGGACTAGCATTAAAAAAAGTGCGGACGGCCGAAGAGAGAGAAGAAATCTCCTCTTGCCGTTCGCACTTTTTTTATTAGTGCCTCCTCATCAGACATTAGTCTCACACCCAAAGGCATCTTCAAATCGGATTTAGTATACAGTTCCGGCAGGTATATTCAGGCCAATCCACAATGGATGCGAAAAGATGCAAATCTGCAGGTTTTTAAGCCGAGCCTCGCGGAAATGCGAAAAAAGATGCAAATCCTGCAGGTATTTCTAACGATTTTAAAGAACCGAGCCGGTTTCGTCGAAAATTCCTGCAGAATCGCAGGAATTTTAAAATATTGGCCCCGAACAGGAAAAAAACATGCAGATTTGCAGGAATTCTATGTTACCAAGGTTGTCCGATGGGGCCTTAGCTGGAAAACCTCCCGCTAATATGCCACTCTTGAGCCTTGAATTGGATTTAGCTGAAAAATCCCCTCTTACTCTCTCTCGATTCGTCCGATCCGTTTCCGATCCGGCCGATTTCGGGCTAATTTAGCGGAGGAGTTCCATCCTACGGGCCTTTTCGGATTCCCTCCCTAGACCACGAATTAACGGGAGGAAGTCCCGTTAATCTAATATTAGGGTGATCATCACCTTTCATACCAGGCTAAAAAGGCTTCCGCCACGGCCTTTCCGGCCAAACCGTTCGGGTGCGGATCATTGCCGGGGCTCATAAACTCCGGCCGCAGGCAGTGATCCAGCGGGGCGGGCTGCGACAATACCGCGGCGATGTCGAACACCCGGTCCACGCCGGCTGGAGGAGCGGTCCGCAGCGTCTCGTTCACCCGGCGCCAGACCTGCTCCCGGTCGCCGCTGAAATTGAACGGCGGCACCGTAAACATCACGATATCGACAGCCGGATTGTTCGATTTCAGAATCGAAACGATCCGGGTCAAATCGCCGAGCAGTTGCCCGGCGCTGCGTTCGCCGATATCGATATCGTTCACCCCGAGCGCGATCAGCACCTGGTCGCCCTGTCTCGCTTTGTTCAACCAGGCCGTATCTGTGGCGGCATCGTAGGCCCGCGCCCAGCCCGAACCCAAATTCCAGACGCCGTAGTCCGGTCCGAGCCCGTCGGCAATTCGGGCCACCCAATACTCGTAGCCGTCCACGGCGGTCCGGACACCTTGCGTGATCGAATCCCCGAAGAACACCATCCGGCGTTTTACGGGCTTCCGGTACCCAATCCACGCGGGCATCACGAGCATTTTGTCCGAAAGGGAAAAAAACTCCGCTCCGGCATCCTCCGCGTGCTTCCCGGGCGCATCGAAGGCCGTTACCAGCATCTGCTCGACGTTATAGGGAACCGATCTGCCCGAGCCTGCGGCGATGGTCCAGGAAAAAGCCAGATCATGCCCGTTCGGCAGCGCAAGCTCCACCGGATCGCTCCAAAACGTCTCCCCCGGCCGGACAAGCCGGGACGGGCTGCCGCCAAAGGTGACGGGCACCCGGGAAGCCGGGTTGACGCTGCCGTCCCGCCGGGTGCCTCCATCGGCCACAAAAGCGGCCTCAATCAGCCAGTCTCCGCCGGGTTGCCCTCCGTTCGCCACCTCGCCGCGATCCCAAGTTGAATCGACGCCGTTGCTGAACCAGAAACGAAGCTCCAGGTTTCCTTGTTCCCGCAGCCGGACGTAAGTCCGGTATGTATGCGTAAATGCCTCAGGGCGCTCTATGATATAGTTAGCCGCGGTCGACAGCACCGTAGCGGAAGAATAGTCCCCCAGCATCGGCTCCATCTTGCCGCTTCCCTCTTGATGACCTGCCCTCTCCATTCGCTGTTCCATGCCATATCCACTCCATCTTCATTGGTCTCTCCTCGAACCATTGTACAAAAAAACCGGGGCTGCGACTACAGCACCCGGTTTAAAAATGTTTTGGTCCGTTCCTGCTGAGGATTCCCAAACAGCTGCTCCGGCGTCCCCGACTCGATAAATTCGCCGTCCGCCATGAAGATGACCCGGTCGGCCACCTCCCGGGCAAAGCCCATTTCATGCGTGACGACGACCATCGTCATCCGCTCTTCGGCGAGCTGCCGCATGACCTGCAGCACCTCGCCGGTCAATTCCGGATCGAGCGCGGAGGTCGGCTCGTCAAACAACAGGATCTCCGGGCTCATCATAAGCGCCCGGGCGATCGCGACCCGCTGTTTCTGGCCGCCGGACAGGTTGGCCGGATAGGCGTCGCTCTTTTCGAGCAAGCCGACCTTCTCCAGCAGGGCGGAAGCCCTGTCGCGGATTTCGGCCGCCGGCAGGCGCTTGACCAGCTTCGGCGCCAGCTCCAGATTGCCGCGCACGGTCAGATGCGGAAACAGGTTGAAATGCTGGAACACCATGCCCATCCGGGCCGTGATCTCTTTGATTTTGGGCGGGGATGCGTATTTGCCGTCCCGCACCAGGAAATCATCCCCGATCCGGATGCTGCCCGCATCCACCTGCTCCAGATGAGCCAGACTGCGCAGCATGGTGCTTTTGCCCGAGCCCGATGGGCCGATCACTGCCACAACCTCGTTCAGCGCGATTTGCAGGGAAACCTTTTTTAGCACCTCCAGTGAACCGAAGGATTTCCGCACATCGCTCACATCAATCATCGTATTATTCATCGTCATCCAGGATCCCTTTTAATCGAATTTGAATTTGCGCTCAAGGATTTTGAAAAACAAGGTCAGTATCAGCGTCATCACCAGATAAATAACCCCCGCGATCACGAAAGGCATAATCGTAAAGTCGCGGTTCACCGCGGTTTTCGCGAAATGCAGCAACTCCGGCACGGCGACCGCGTACAACAGCGCGGTGTCCTTGACCAGGGTAATCGCTTCGTTCGATACCGCCGGGAGCGCGATTCGGAACATCTGCGGCAGAATGATCCGGGTCAAGGTGTGAAAGCGCCCCAAGCCAAGCACTTGCGCCGCTTCATACTGCCCCTTGTCGATCGCAAGCAGGCCGCCGCGGAAAATTTCAGCAAAATACGCGGCGTAGTTCAGCGTAAACGCTAGAGCGGCCGCAACAAAGCGGTCAAGCACCAAGTATTCCCCGATCACCGGCAAAACGGGCAGGCCGAAGCAGAAAAACAGCATTTGCAGCAGCAGCGGCGTACCCCGCATCACATAGATAAAGGCATTGGCCAGCCAGGCCAACGGTTTGAATCGGCTGCGGACCACCAGCGTGATGGCAAACCCCAGCGGAATGGACGTTACGATCGCCAGAAAAAACAGCAGCACAGTCGTTTTCGCACCCTCCAGCATCGGTCCCGTAATTTCCCAAAAATAATCCATACTCATAAATGACTCTCCTCTAAATGAAAACTAAAAACCGGATATAAAATCCAATCCGGTTTTTAAAACGCCCCGTCTATTTCAACACCTTATCCTCGCCGAACCAGGTCTCCGAAATCTTGGCGGCGGTTCCGTCCTGATTCAGTTCATCGAGCGCTTTCTGCAGCTTCTCAAGCAGTTCTTCATTGCCTTTCTTCACGCCGATGCCGTATTCCTCGGGGGCAAGGGATTCGTCCAGCAATTTAAAGGTGCCCTCTTCCTTGGACATATAGTAGCGGGCCACTACCTCGTCGATGACCACGGCATCCAGCCGCTTGGTTTTCAAGTCGCTGAGCGCAAGCACATTGTCCGGGAATTCCGTGACCGTCTTGATTTCATCCTTGATCGGATTGGCATTCAAGGCGTCCGCCGCCGAGGACAGCGACTGCAGTCCGACCACTTTGCCGGCCAATTCGCTGATCGCGGAAATCGGGGAGTCCGCCAGCGTAACGATCACCTGACTATTCTTCAGGTACGGTTTGGTGAACAGAACCTTTCCTTTACGTTCGTCAGTAATCGTATACCCGTTCCAGATCAGGTCGATCCGGCCGCTGTTCAGCTCGGACTCTTTGGCCGACCAGTCGATCGGCTGGAAGGTGGCTTCCATGCCCATTTTTTTGGCCGCAGCCTTCGCATAATCAATATCAAAACCGACGATCTCGTTATTTTCATCCCGGAAGCCCATCGGGGCGAATTTATCATCGATGCCGATGACCAGTTTGTTATCATCCTTGCCGGCGCCGGAAGCGGAGCAACCGGACATCACAACCAGCATCATGCCCAAAATCGTCAGCAGAATTGCGCTCTTTTTTCTCATCTGTATCTCTCCCCCATCATGTAGACAAAAGCGCGATGCGCGCGCTTTAGTTCGTTAATACGTTATCAGATTCTCATGATAACATACTACCAGAAAAGAGTCGAGAGAAATGAGAGTTTCCCAAAAAAAGTGAGCCGATTTTATCACAGGATGGCTTCGGCCAACTCCCGATAAATCCCCACGATCTCCTCCATGCTCATTCGCACCAGCCCGCTGGAGGAAGGAGCCACGAAGTCCTGCACGCCATCCACAAGCATATCCGATTGAAAGCCCCAGCCCGCCCGGGAATTTCCGCTATATTCGGTGTACACGCCTTTGCCGACAAAACAGGCGACCTTGGGTCTGTACTCCTGAAGCTTGCCGCGCAGCAGGGTTCGGCCCTGCTTGTACTCCTCGCGCGTGATATCTTCGGCTCCCCGCGTCGGGCGCGCCACAATGTTCGTAAACCCGTATCCGAGCTTGAGCAGCTCGCTGTCTTCCTCCGCCTTGTAGAGCCGAGGCGTCAGGCCGGACCGGTGCAAAATCCGCCAGAAATTGTTGCGGGGATTGGCATAGTGATGTCCCACCTCCCCGGACCGCAAGCTCGGATTAAACCCGATAAATACGATGGACAAACCGTAATCCAGATGATCCTGAACTTCCTGCATCTCCCGCGAAACCTCCTTTTGTTTTGGCAAAAACACGGCAACCGATCGTCCCGGGGCTTAACGTAAATCCGAGCCCGCGCTGCCTTAAGCGAGGACCCGGCTGCGCGGTGGCTCTAGCGCAAGCGCGTTGCGCACTGATCGATGCGAGATCCGAACTGATCGAAGCTGCTGCGCTGCCCTATCGGAGATCCGCGCTGATCGATGCTGCTGCGCTGCCCTTTCGGCGATCCGCGCTGATCGGAGCTGCTGGCGCTGCCCTAACGGAAATGACAGCCGTTATTTCGCGAATATTCGCACTTTCGGATTTCTAACGGATCCAGTAGCGCCTATTTGAGCTCATTCCCGCCGAATTGACCTCATTTTGCCGAAATAGCGGCTGCTGCTTCCGTTAGAATCCGCAATCGGCCTTGATGGACGAAATAGCGGCTGTGGCTGCCGTTAGAAACTGCAGTTAGGAACTTCCGTCAGCAACTTCTGTCAGCAACTTCGGCCCAGACCGGACCGGATATTCGGACTCCGCGAGGCGAGGCTATACCTTTTCCTGATAAATCCTTCCCGCCGCCTTGCGCCTCTTTTTAATATAATCACCCAGCGCAAAGAACAAACCGTAGATTACCACGAAAAGAAACAAGGCGATCGCCTCCTCGGCCAACAGATACAGCGGGTGGGGCCCCAGCCAATCGAGTACCGACGGCGTATCCGGCTTGTGCAGCAAAAACATATAATTGGCTCCGATCGCGGCATTCAACAAACCTACCGCTAACGCCAGGACATTCAGGAAAAGCATCGTTTTGCCGATCGACCTCCAGGTTGGACGGTACCCTTCCACCCATGTCATATACAGCGGAGCAAGAATAATGGCCAAATGGGCGATGAAAAACTGAAAGAAGCGGAAATGCGGAAATCCGTACGCCAGATTCGGCGTTAAAAAAGCCTGCAGCGCTCCCCCAATTCCGGCAAACAGCAAAATTTCGTACAGCCAGCGCGTTCGGGTCCACAGCATCAGAATCGAGAGCAGGAGCGTAATCGTACAGAGCTCAAGGGGCAGCGTGTAACGGATATCCCAAACCTCCTCGGCAAAATACCAGATGTTCAGACTGCCTTCACATAGAATAAGGAGGAAGATCAATCCGCATCTTACGGCCAGGCGCAAGGTCTTTTTTTCACGGATATGTCGTCTGGTCAAAAAGAGCGCCAAAGCGAAAACGAGCAACAGTGCGATCGAAATGAGATGGGGCGCGGAAAACATAAGAAAATCCGGAGCTTCCCGGGAA
Source organism: Paenibacillus sanfengchensis (assembly GCF_036864765.1). Classification (NCBI taxonomy): domain Bacteria; kingdom Bacillati; phylum Bacillota; class Bacilli; order Caryophanales; family Paenibacillaceae; genus Paenibacillus; species Paenibacillus sanfengchensis. The sequence continues at coordinate 569,643 of NZ_JBAGJC010000003.1, forward strand.
TTAAAAAACGACAAAATCATAAGTTCTCCTTTTTCAATTAAATAAATATGTATCAAATTGGTTGTGACTTATCGTATCATGCGCCGGAGACTTCGTAAAAATCTTTTCTCCTCATCCGGGAATTTGATATAATAAGCTAAGACATTGGAAAACGTTTTCAGACATAAGCGAGCCGTCCTTTTTGTAAGCGCTAGCATGAATGTTGGTTGTGGAGTCATTTTTGTACCGCCATTATTTCTTGAAAAAGAGAGGGATTCACGATGTCCGCAGCAAAACCACGCATCCTTACCGTAAACCAGATCGGCTATCCGGCGGCCGGACTTAAATCATTCCGCTATACCGGGCCCGGCGGAACTTTTGAAGTGATCCGCGCTTCCACCGGAGAGGTGGCCTTCGCGGGGGAAACCGCCCCCGCCCGGCAGGACGAGGCTGCCGGAACTCCGGTTGGTTCGGGGGAATTCTCCGGGCTGTCCGAACCCGGAACCTACCGTATTCGGATGAACGGCGAGGTTTCGGCTCCCTTTAAGATCGATTATGATCCGTACGCCGAACTGCATACCGGCCTGCTTAAAGCCTTTTACTTCTTCCGCTGCGGCTGCGATCTGGCGGAGGAGTTCGCCGGGCCTTGGGCCCACCGGGCTTGCCACCTCGCGGAAGGCATCGTCTACGGCGAGCCCGAGCGGAGACGGGACAGTGCCGGGGGCTGGCACGATGCCGGCGACTACGGCAAATACACCGGCCCGGGGGCCAAGGCGGTCGCCGATCTGCTGCTCGCCTACGAGCTGTACCCGCAGGCCTTCCGCCGCACCGTGCCGCTCCCCGAGAGCGACGGGCGTATGCCGGATGTCCTTCATGAGTGCCGCTACGAGCTGGAATGGCTGCTCAAAATGCAGGATGAGCAGACCGGCGGCGCGTTCCACAAGCTGACGACCAAGCAATTTCCGGGCCTCGATGTCATGCCGGAAGACGATTTGGCCGAGCTGTATTTTCTGCCGATATCGGCTGCGGCTACGGGCTGCTTCGCTGCCGTGATGGCCATGGCTGCCCGCATTTACCGCCTGTTCGACGGTACGTTTGCGGACCGCTGTCTGGATGCGGCCCAACGCGCCTGGCGCTGGCTGCTCGATCACCCCGAAGTCCCCGGCTTCAACAATCCGCCCGATATCGCCACAGGGGAATACGGCGACGCCCAGGATCTTGACGAACGCTATTGGGCGGCGGCGGAGCTCTTCCGCACCACCGGCGACGAGGCTTTTCACGAGAAGTTCAAACGGCTCGCCCTCCAGCAATTCCCGAAATTTGAACTGGGCTGGGCCGATATGGGCGGCTACGGCTCCCTGGCCTATCTGCTCGGCGGCCCGGGAAAGGCCGATCCCGCCCTCTATGCCCGGCTTCAAGACGGACTCCTGGCGGAGGCCGGCAAGCTGCTGGCGATCAGCTCCGGTGACGGCTACGGCATCTCCCTGACGCCGGCGGATTATATATGGGGCAGCAACATGGTCGTCATGAACCGCGCGATGCTTCTGCTTATGGCCTTCCGCTTCGGCGGCAAACCCGAGTACGAACAAGCCGCTCTTGACCATGTCCATTACCTTCTGGGACGCAATGCGCTCGACTTCAGTTATGTGACGGGTTACGGCGACCGCCCGGTCATGCACCCGCACCACCGCCCCTCGGTAGGCGATCGGGTGGCCGATCCGGTACCCGGTATGGTGATCGGCGGACCGAACCGCGGCCTTAACGACGACTGCATGATGGAGCATCTGCAGGGCGAAGCGCCGGCCCGTTGCTTTATCGACGATGAGCTCAGTTACGCGGGGAACGAAGTGACGATCTACTGGAACTCGCCGGCCGTGTTCGCGGTCTCGCATTTCGTTTCATGATGCGAGCAGGAAATTGGCCGCCCGCTAACGGGAAAATCTCCCGTTAAATTACCGCTATGGGCTTTTGAACCGGATTTAGCTGGAAAAGCTCCATCTATTTCGCGGCCCTATTGCCGTTATACACAATTTCAAGCGAATTAGCGGGAGGTTTTCCAGCTAATTCGCCTCTGCAGCCGCATACACACCAAATTAACGGGAAGAATTCCCTTTAATTCAAACCAAACCATTAGTTGTAGATCAAGTAGTTATAGATCAAGGGTGTGAGAAGAACCCTTTACACCGCTGTCTAATATGCAAATTAATAGTTTTACCTATGATAGCAGGAGATTTACCGACTAATTGAGCTCTGCTGCGGGGAGGGATTCTAATTAAAGGGGAAATCTCCCGTTAATTGCGCAACGGCCTAATCGTGCTTCAGCCTAAGTGTTCGAATTTTATCCGTCAAAAAAAAAGCAGGTTCCCAAGGCGTAACTCCCTGGAAACCTGCTTGATTAGTTTTGCCGGCTTACTCCGCCAGCCCCAAAGCGCGCATCGTGCGTTGCAGCACAATGGCGGCCTCCGCCCGCGTTGTATAACCGCCCGGCAAAAATTGCCCCTTCGCGTTCCCTTTCAGGATGTTCTGTTCCGTCAGCTGTGCAACAGACGGCGCCGCCCATGCGGGGATGGCGCCCTGATCCGCAAACCGCGCCAGGCTGGCAATGCCTGACGAAGCGCCGGATGCCGCCGTGCTCTCCTTCCCGTTCTTCGCGAGTTCCCACGCGCGGGAGAGCAGCACGGCCATTTCCGCGCGGGATAGACGCTCACCCGGGGCAAAGGTGCCCCCACCCTCGCCTTCACCGTCGACGAGTCCGAACTTCACCGCCGCCCCGATATCCCCGGCCAGGGAACCGCCCGCGGAAACGTCGGTGAACGGGTTCGCCTCCGCGGCCGAAGGCAAGCCGAGGCTCCTTACGAGCAGAGCGGTAAACTCGCCCCGCGTCACTTGCCGTCCCGGCGTGTAATGGGACGCATCCGTGCCCTTGATGATCAAGCGGGAAGCCATCGCTTCGATTTCTTTCTCCGCCCAGTGGCCGGTCACATCATTGAACTCTTTCTTGTGTTCCACGATCATGAAGACTCCGCTTCCACTTCCGGGCGACTTCAGTTCCAGCGCAGGCTGGCCGTTCCAGGTTACGGACACCGCCGGAACCGGACGGAACTCGCCGGCCGCTTCGTCGAATTGGACGGCAACGCGATTCGCGCCGCCGCCGGAAGCTCCAGCCGGAAGAGGAACGATCCGGCTAAAAAGATCCGCTCCGAATCCATCCAGAGCCTTCGCCGTTCCGCTGTGAATCAGGCTGGACCGGAACTCCAGCGCCGTCCCCTTCACAGCTTGAGCGCCAAGGCTTGCCGCCGCGGTCTCCAGCTTCTCCAGCTGAACCGCGGACACCGGAGCAACGGAAATGGACAGCAAGGACTGCGGGTTCAACCCGCTCCCTGTTCCCAGCGCCTTGTTCACGCTATCGCTTACCGCTTTTAGCGGGAGGCGATAGCCCCCGGCTCCGGTCTCGATCACGACAGCCGGGGTGGAAGAGGCTTTGGCCGCACCCGCGATCAGCGTCTGGACCGGAAGCCGCACCTCTACGCCCCCGTTTACGTCCGGCAAAGAAATCGTCACATGATCAGCGGCGCCGCCGACAACCGCCTGAAGCGCGTTGTCCAACACGGCCGCCGACTTGACGCTAACCACCGTTATCGTTTGACCCGCGGCGTTCACGTTCTGCGTTGTTTGCAGTTGGTCGCCCGAAAGCTTGGCGCCCGGTGTCTGTGCAGCCGGAGGCGTCGAAGGCGCCGGCGTCGTCACGCGCCCCGAGCTGCCGCCAGATTGGCCGCCACCGCTCACAGGTTTGGCCTGCTCCACGATCCGCCCTTCCACTTGGGGCGCAACCGTACCTCCAAGCGACTTCACATGTTCGATAAATATCTCATAATCCGGATACCCGAGATCTTCATAATAGCTCCCCGAAGCAATCGCTGCGGCAAAAGAGGCATAGCCGTCTCCGCCATTCGCCACAAAGCTGTTGGTGGCCATGCGGTAGGTCGCCTGCAAATTCAAGGGAACATAGCCCGATCCCTTCAGAATTTGAACATCATACACCCGGCTCCCAACCGCTTGGGCCGGATCCCATTTTAACTTCATGCCCGCAATCTGCGGGAATTTGCCGGGCAGATCGTTCAGCTTGGCACCGCTGATCCCGTTTTCCAGCCCGTCCTTCAGCTGCTGGCCCGTTACATCCATAACAAACAGCGTATTCCCGAACGGCATCACGGTGCGCAGCTCACCCATTGTAATGTCTCCCTGATCGATCGGAGCGCGGATGCCGCCTCCATTGGTCAGAGCGATGTCCGCGTTTTTCAACTGCTTGGCTTTCGCCAGCATTCCGTCAGCGATCAGATTCCCCAAACTCGTCTCCCTGGAGCGGACATTCTTGCGTTCCCCGTCCAGCGGAACCGCGGCCGTTCCGATCACGGTCTTTTTCAGCTCCTCGAGGTCCGCGTTGAGCGGAGCGAGTATTTCCGCCGCTTTGGAGTCCTCGGGCACCTTGGCATCGACAGTAATGAGTCTTCCCGTCGTTTGTCCCGGGCCCGTCAGTACCGTCCCTTGGCTGTCAAACACCAGATCGACACGGCCGAGGAACTTGCCCCATTCATTGGCCTGCACGATCACCGTAGGCGTCCGGTGCACGTCATCGACGACAATTTCGGGCTGGTCCAACCGCGTATGCGTATGGCCGCCGACGATCAGGTCAATGCCCTCCACGGCCTCCGCGAGCTCCTGATCCCTTCCGTATCCCAAATGCGAGAGGCCGATAATAATATCGATGCCGTCCTGTTCAATCGCTTGGACCGTTTCCTTTGCCGCTTCCGCCGCATTCCGGAACGTGACATCTTTGCCTGGACTGGACGTTTCTTTGGTATCCTCTGTCGTCAGGCCGAATACCGCCACTTTCTGGCCTTCGACGTCAAGTACGACATAAGGGTATACGCCGGCATTATCCAACGTTTTGGGCCCTTTAGGGTCGACCGTGATCGTAGCCTTGAGCAGTGGAGCCATATTGGCGTCCCGCCTTAAGTCGACATTGGAGCTGACAAGCGGAAACTTGGCTTTTTTCACAAAATCGGCCAGAACCTTCGTCCCTTTGTCAAACTCGTGGTTTCCGAACGTCATAGCGTCATAGCCCATATAATTCATAAATTCAAGATCCGCCAATCCCTGCCATTTCGTAAAATACAGATCCCCGGAAAAAACATCTCCCGCATCCAGCAGCAAACTGTTCCCGCCTTCGGCCCGGACCTGCTTCACCAGCGTGGCTCTGCGCGCCACATCGGCTAAATGGGCATGCGTATCGTTCGTATGCATTACCGTCAGCTCCCAGGTAGCCTGGCCGCCGCTTCCCACCGTGACGACCGCTTGCGCCACACCATAGCCGTCCTCGCTCAGCGCCGTAATCACAGCCTGACCCTCGGCGACCGGTGTCACGTTCCCGTCGCCATCCACTTTCGCGATATCCGGACGCGACGAGCTCCATGTTACGCGGTTCGAATTCGATTCGGCAGACTCCACGGTGGCTGTCAGTTGCTCCCCCCCTCCTCCGGCCTGCAGCCGCAGGCTGTTCTTATTCAGCGAAACCTTGGTTACGTCCAGCTCCAGCACCGACACGGTGCCCCCCACTTCATTGGCGACAAGCAAAAGCGGACGGCCTGTCGGACTGTCGGTTGCCGGAATAAACTCCAGCCCCTCCGGCCCGGTATCCGTGTTGATGCCCGCCGGGAAGTCACGCGTGTTCGTATAGTTCACAAACACCGGATTTTCCGGGTTCGTGATGTCATAGGTCATCACTCCGCCAACCCGCTCCAGGCCGATAAACGCAAAAGCCTTGGTTCCGACCTGACCAACGGTGACGTATTCCGGTTCGGGACCTTTTTTGGGACTACGGTCATCTTTTTCCACCTTACTGTTGCTCACATTAAAATAATCCGGCAGCCGCTCCGCGGTTATCCGCTCAAAATCGCTGCCGCTATCGTATACCTGCGTAGTTACCGTTGCTGCAGAGGAAGCGTCCCAGATGGAGAAAGAACGCGCGCCATACATATACACGCTGTCCGTCCCCATATCGCCGGCGGCTTCCACTTTGTCATAGGTCGCCCCATGCTGGCTCAGGAACTGGGCTGCGGGTGAGGCGGAATCCAGATTCGCCTTCAGCTTGGAAATTTTGCTGCTGTTTACCCGGTGATCCCCCCATTCGGTCGCATCGCCTTCGTTGGCGGTCAACAGGTAGGTCTTCCCGTCCTTTTCGTAAGCCGCAATTCCGTCAGGCATGTACATGCCTTGGAAAGGCGCGGTCTCCAGCTTGATTTCCCCGTCGTTCACCAGGTCCAGGGCGTTCTTCGGATCGCTGAAATCCTTGGTCCCCAGGCCGTGAACCGCCGTGACTTTCCTCTCGGCAATGTTCACTACCGCGATGGCATTGTTCTCCTGAAGAGTCACGTACGCCGTTTTTTCGTCCCCGGACAAAGCGATGTATTCCGGCTCCAGGTCGTGGATCGCATCTTCTTTGGATCCGGGCCCCGTGATATTCCCGTCCGCATCCGCTGCTCCGCGAATATGCACGGCATTATCGATCACCGCGGGATCGTCGAACTTGACGTGAGACACTTTATCCGTTTCCAGGTCGATGATCGTCACGCTGCCTTCGGGGTCGATCCCCGCCTCGCGAGGCTCACCCTCATCGGCGGTCAAAATATACTCCCCGTTCGAGGTAAACTTCACCATATCCGGTTGAATTCCGGCCTCGTAAGTGGTTAGCAGGTTTCCTTCATAATCGAGCACCAGGATTTTGCCGTTTTTGTCCGGTGCCGCTTCCTGAACCGCCGCTGCAATCGTGCGGGTTTTTGCATTGATATCCAGGCTGGTCAAATCCCCGAATTGGAAGCCCTCGGTTTCCGCCAGCTCCTTCACATCGATGCTCTTTTCCTTGGTCAGCCGACCGTCAGCCGTTAAAGGCACGATATCGATCGAAGGCGGATTGGTCGAACCGTTGACGAGATAAAATTTGCCGTTATCCCGGTTGTATCTGACGATTTCGGCAACCCCGCCGTCCTTGTTGGGCGTTCCCGTTTCATAGCCGGCGATTTTGCGGATTCGCAGCGTATCCTTTGCCGGAGCGGGAGACAGAGCCGGTCCAGCCGCGTTCACCTGCAACTCTCGGGTATCGGTAAATTCCGTGGAATTCGCATCCTTGATGGTAAAAGTAACCGTGTAATTGCCTTCCGCACCGGACGCGGGCATCCCCTCAATCGCACGGGTCGTATCCGAAATCGCCAAGCCTGCCGGAAGCCCTGCCGCTGCAAAAGTATAAGGAGCTTGTCCTCCATACACGTCCAGCGTCACGGAATAGAACTGTCCCACGGTTGCGGCGGGCAAAGACGTACCCGATATTCCGATGGTTGCCGACGAGCTCAAACTTGATCCGCGGTCATCCGCGCCAACAACTCCGGTATCCGTCGCTCCGGCGTTCATCATTCCGGCATCCATCGATCCGGCATCCATCAATCCGGCATCCATCGCCCCGACCGTCTCGGTCGCCCCGGCCTCCCCTGTGGCTCCGACCGTACCTGCGGCACCCGCCACTGAACCGACCGTTGTGCTGAGCAAAATTTCCGCCGCCATCAGCAGCGAGATCATCCTCACTATCCTCAACTTCAATCCGATTCCCCCCATATCAGCATCATTCCCCCACAGTCTATTGAAGAATTGTTAGCGCAGGGGCCTTTTTCCTTCATGGATATGTAAAATATGTAAAGTCATCTTTCAGATATATATGTGATCAACCATGCGGCAGTCGTGTGATGTGAAATGTTCTTAACCGCTGCAGCTATCCTCTATCCTCCCAACCTAATACAGATCCTCAAAAAGAAGCTGGTTACTCCAACTAACTAATCGCCCACGTAATTGCGGGAAATCTTCGGTATTTTGCCCCTCCACCTGCCCGAACGAACTTCGCCTTCCTTAAGGAACCGGATTTATCGAGCTAGAAAAGAGCTATAAATGAGAAATTCCTGCAAATCTGCAGGCTTTTTTCCCGAATCGGAGAAGCATTTCAAAATGCCTGCATTTTCTGCAGTTTTTTTCGACGAAAAGCGCCTATTCCTCGCACATCGCTATAAATTCCTGCACTTTTGCATCTTTTCTACTCCGCCCCCGCTGGACTCGCCGAAATTCCTGCAGATTTGCATCCTTTGAGTTCGGTTGCTTGATGCATCTTGCCGAGTGAGAACTCGGGGCCCTCGCCGATAGCGGCTTTTTGGGACGCTATTTGAGCATTTTATGCTCAACCAACAAAATAGGGGGCTTTTTAGGGCCTAACATGGGCCACAAAACAATAAATCCGGGCTTTCTCCCCAACTTTTACCGAAATAGGAGCCCGAAAGTCCCGCGAGTTAGGTGAGGTGGTACGGAAAAAACAAAAAGGACTCTCGTTAAGAGAGCCCATTTTCTCCGCCTTTAAAACGGCCGTTCGGCGCCCCATCGGGCACACCATACGAATGGTCTGCCCGGCGGGCTTGAAGATCGTCCGTAACGTGCCGCCAAGCTCGCGGTAATGCCGCTCCAGCACCGCGCCGTTCGAACGGCACAAATGCGGCCGGCGTGCAGGGGCTAACCCTTCCGCCTGCTTTTGAACCACCGGCAGCACTCAGCCCTCCTGCACCGCGGCCGCCCGGATCTCTTCCAGCATCGCCTCCGCCACCCGCTCGGCCTCCTCCAGAGGCAGGGCGTCGAACTTGTAGGGATTGCTGTGCCCGACATGCTCCCGCCAAGCGGCATTCAGCACATCCCGGCGCCGCCGGACGAGCGAGATGAAGCGGCCGTCCACATTCTCCGCCCATTCCGGCGTCTCTTCCAGGACGATGTGAAACGCATCCTTCAGGATGGCGCGTGCCATCACCCAATGGCCGTCCTCCTCGGGATGAACCGCGTCCCCGTACTTGTAGGCGGAATCCGCCTCACGCCGCTCCCGGATGTAGGACATCAACGGCTCCCGCAAGTTCACGACCGCATAGCCCCGCTCGGCCCCAAACCGTTCCACCCAGTCGGCGTACCTTCCCAGAACTTCATCGTTGTATCCCTGGTAAGGGGTTTCAAAAGCATAGTCCGGCATTCCTTCGGGCAGAGGCTCCCCATTCACGGACAACACATCGAACGGAGGCGGCGTCATCAAGATCACACGCGCTCCGGCCCGCTCCGCCTGTTCCACCGCCCGCTTCATGCCTTCCCGATAGAGCTTGAACCGCTCTTCCGAAAAAGGATGATAAATCCCGTCATTCATCCCGTAGCAGAAAAACACCCAATCCGGCCGGCTCTCCGCCAGTGCGCGTTCCAAGCGTTCATGGACGCAGGGCCGCGGAAAAGGATGGCTGGACTCATGCGTGCCAGCCGCCGTCTCACTGCCGACGCCCAAATTGATGAAATCCAGGCGGCGGTCCGGAAAATGCTTGAGAAAAAACGCCTCAAGATATCGGATATAAGCCCCGTTTTCGGTAATGCTGTCTCCCAGAAAAACAATTCGCTTCCCGTCCGGTACCCGGATCAGGTTATCGGATTTAAGGTTCATGCCTTCCACGCCTTTCAACATAAAATAAAGAATGGTTACATTCTACTGCCGTTATAAAACGATTGGATATGAAAAATAAATCAAATGTGGAACCTGGCCCGGAACTTCCCCGGCGGCTCGCCGGTCCACCGCTTGAACTGGCGGCTGAAATGCGCGATGTCCTTATAGCCGAGGCGTACGGAGACGGCTTCCACGGAAAGCGACGGCTCCATCAACAGGAGCTTCGCTTTTTTCAGCTTCAAAGCGGACAAGTATTGGCGCGGCGACATGCCGTACACTTTGTGAAACATCCGGTTGCAGGATGAGGCGCTGTAACCGAGGCCCGCCGTCACGGCGGCCACGGTTTCCCGGGTAGGCTCGCCCTCCGCCCCATCGGCCTCCACGCATTTCTCCAAACCGGCCGCAATCTCGGAGGCCACCCGGACCGTCCGGTTCCCGGGGGCTTCCGGCTTGCCGCGTTCGGTCAGCGTCTCGCTGAACCCGGCAAACAGCTCGTACACGGCGGACATCGTCCGCATGCGGTTTCCGAGCTGTTCCGCCTCCGCACGGGCCGTGAGCGCGATCAGCTTGTCCAGGCTCGGCCGGATGGCCTGCGTCAACGGGCTGCTCGCGCCATAATAAATCTTCTTCCCCTGACAGAGCAGCCCCCTCAGTACCCTGTCGTCCACGTTAAAATGAAGACAGTAGTAAGTCATGCTCTCCGATCCCGCGGCCCGACTTTCATGGACCTCCTCCGGGCGCAGCAGCATGACATCGCCGGGTTCCTGGACATAGCTCTGGCCGTTAACCGTCATTTCCTGCCGGCCCGCCAGGAGCAAATTCACCTCAAACATCGGATGGCTGTGCCTCGGATAGGACCAGTCCGGGGTTACGGTACGCAGATGCGCCGCGAACAGTTGAAACATGGAATCCATATCCGGCAGCATAAATTCGGCGATCTGATGTTCCTCATGCATCTCCATACTTCGCACCCTCCTTGATCCGCCTATTCCATTATTGAACGTTTTGGGTAAAACGATAATCGCTTTGGACATGGGACTCCGCCTAATCCCTTGATATAATCAAGTTATCACAATGTTCCGAGGTTGAACAGGAGGTTTATCAAGATGGGTAAAAGCATATTTTTCAACGCGCATCACTCCCCGGTGGGAGCCTTTGCCAGCTTTACTTTGGGATATCCGGGCAAAAGCGGCGGTTTCGATCTTGAGCTGGGAAGCCCGCCCAACCAGAATATATACATCGGCCTGCAGGAAGACGGGCAGCAAAAATACAGGGTGCTCCCGTTTTTCGGCGAAGGCCAGGACGAACGGGACCGCTATACTGCCGAGCAAAACGAGACCGGTAAAGAGCCGGCCGAAGCGCTGCTCCTCCCGTTTGCCAAGGATGCCGTCTCCCGCAAGTTTGGCGCAGCCATAGACGAGTGGCAGGCCGGCGATCTGACTTTCCGGCTCTACTCCCCGTTCGGCAGCGTGCCGGACCCCGCGTCGGCCGATGCCGAGGAGCTGAAATTCGCGCTGGTGCCTGCCGTTCTGGCGGAAATCACGGTCGATAATACGCGCGGCGTCTCCGCGAGAAAAGCCTTCTTCGGCTTTCACGGCACGGACCCTTACTCCGCCATCCGGAGGCTGGAGGATACGACCGGAGGAGAGATTACCGGCATCGGACAGGGCCGCCATCTCGCCATCGCCACGGACGACCGCCGGGTCAAAAGCGCGGGCTTCTTCACGATCGAAGACATTCTGAAACCGAAGGTGGAAGAAAACCTGCGGTTCGGGCTCGGTCCGGTCGGCGCATTGCTGATGGATACACCTGCGGGGGAAAAGGCGACCTACCGTTTCGCGCTGTGTTTCTATAAAAGCGGTTTCGTGACCACCGGCATGGATGCCGCTTATTTCTACACCCGTTATTTTGCCAATATTGAAGAAGTTGCCCGGTACACCCTGGCTCATTTCGACCGGAAGGTCGAAGCGGCCGAATGGTGCGAGGAGTTTGCAAAAGCCCCCCACTTGAACGAGGATCAGCGTTTTATGCTCCACCACGCCATCCGCAGTTATTACGGCTCGACCGAGCTTTTGGAGCATCGGGGGGAGCCGCTGTGGATCGTCAATGAGGGCGAATACCGGATGATCAATACCTTTGATTTGACGGTGGACCAATTGTTTTTTGAGCTGAAAATGAACCCTTGGACGGTCAAAAACGAACTCGATTTATTCGTCAACCGGTACAGCTACAAAGATACGGTCCGCCTTCCCGGCGACGATACGGCGTATCCTGGCGGCATCAGCTTCACGCATGATATGGGCGTAGCGAATTCCTTCTCCCGCCCGGGGTATTCCGCTTACGAACTGCACGCCATCGAGGACTGCTTCTCCCATATGACCCATGAACAGCTGGTCAATTGGGTGCTCTGCGCCGCCGCCTATGTGAAGCATACCGGGGACAGCGCGTGGTTTGGCCGCAACTTCGGCATTTTCGAAGAATGCCTGGAGAGCATGGTGAACCGAGATCATCCCGCGCCGGCGCAGCGCAACGGCATTATGGGACTCGACAGCGCCAGAACGATGGGCGGCGCCGAGATTACGACCTATGACAGCCTGGACGTGTCGCTGGGGCAGGCCCGGAACAACATCTATCTCGCCGGAAAAAGCTGGGCCGCCTACGTTGCGATGGAGAAGCTGTTCGCCGCAAACGGACGGACCGAAGCGGGCAAGCTGGCGGGCGACCAGGCGGAGCGCTGCGCCCGGACGATCGCCGGTCAACTGCGGCCGGAAGGCTACATTCCCGCCGTGATCGCGGAGAACAATGATTCCCGGATCATTCCGGCGATTGAAGGCCTGGTGTTCCCGCTTTACACGGGCTGCCCGGAAGCCCTGGATCCAAACGGCAGGTTTGCGGCCTACATCGGCGCTCTGAAACAGCATTTCGCAACGGTGCTGGTCCCCGGCGTCTGCCTGTTCGATGACGGAGGCTGGAAGCTGTCCTCCACCAGCGACAATTCCTGGCTGAGCAAAATCTACCTCAGCCAGTTCATCGCCCGCCACATCCTCGGCCTGCCTTGGGACGAAGCCGGCACCGCCGCCGATGCCGCCCATGCCGCCTGGCTGACGAGCAAGGACAACGCCTACTGGAGCTGGAGCGACCAGATGCTTGGCGGCGTCATTTGCGGCAGCCGCTACTACCCGCGTGGGGTCACCGCCATCCTTTGGCTGGATGAAGCCAAAATGAGCTAAACCCGAGCGACCCGAGCGAATGAAAAACAGGAGCCAAATCTCCCTAACCCTAAAAGGGGTCGGGAGACGGCTCCTGTTTTTGGTCCTGCGCCATCCGGCCGCGGGCCGCGCGGTTCCGCCCTTCGCGCTTGGCCCGGTAAAGCGCCTGGTCAGCCGCCTTGTATAACCGGTCAAGCGTGATGCCGGGGCCCGGTACCTCCGTGACCATTCCCATACTGATCGTATAGCGGATCGCATGCTCACCGACCGTCAGGTCCTCCCCGCTTCTACGTTCCCGCACCAGCTTCAGCAGTCCTTCGGCTTTGGCATCCGTCTTCGCTTCTTCCGCCTCCGGCAGAAAAAGTGCGAATTCATCCCCGCCGTATCGGCCGAACAAATCGCTGCCGCCGAACCGCTGCCTGACGCCTCTGGCCAAATCCCTTAGGACGGCATCGCCGGCATCGTGTCCAAGCGCATCGTTGATCCCTTTAAAATTGTCGAGGTCCAACAGGATAAATGTCACCGGCTTCCGATGCTTCGCGCAATCGGCCAGCATCCGCTCGGCCTCTTGAACGAACGAGCGGCGGTTCAACGCCCCCGTCAAATCGTCGTAGCTGGCTAGCTTGTACATCTCCCGGTCGGCTTTTTCCTTCGAAATCAGCACGAACCCCGTATTCCCCAAGGTCATAATCAGATAGAGCGACAAGAACGACAAAGCCTGGTAAGTCCCCGGCTTGTTCATCGTTACCGGCAGGACCGAAAACAGGGTGACTCCCGCCCGGATCAACAGACCGCCCGCCACAACGAGATAAAGATAGCCCATCAGAACGCGCAGAGCCGACCGTTCCCCGAATCCGACCATGCGGAACACCGGAGGCAGCAGACAAAGCGCCACCGCCAGAGACACAACGGAAATACGCAGCGGTTCCGTGTTTTGCAGAAGAACCACCAGGAGGTAAGCCGTCATGGAACCCGCGATAAGCCATCCATAATAGCGCCCGGTCCCGGGACTCGGCCCATCGACAATCCGCATCAACGCCAATGTCTCAAGCCCAACACCGAGTAAAAAAACGAGATTGGCCGTGGCGAGAACAACCATGGGGACGCCCGAACCCGGGACAGCCAGCAGAGCCCAAGTGATCGCTTGGCACCCTTTTGCCGCATAAAAGATAGGATAAGAGACATCCTTGGGTTGTTTGTAGCGATAGGCCGTGATGAACATCATCGCAAACAAGTGGCCCAGGGAAAGCAGAATATAAACAGTTTTCATATCCATTTGTAACAGCGTCATATTGAGATAGCCACGCTTTCCTCCGAAGAAAGGTTTATATTCTGATAATAATAACTGAAATTTTAAGCTTTATCGATAGTATGGGATAAAAAAACAGGCCTCCGACGCGTTCGTCGAAAACCTGTTCTTCTATATTGGTTGAACTATTGATTTGCATATTAGACAACGGTGTAAAGGGTTCTTTTCACACTCTTGACCTGCAACTAAGGGTTTGGTTCGAATTAAAGGGAATTCTTCCCGTTAATTTGATACGTATGCGGCTGCAGAGGCGAATTAGCTGGAAAACCTCCCGCTAATTCGCCTGAAATAATGCATGTCGGCAATAGGACCGCGAAATAGATGGAGCTTTTCCAGCTAATCCGATCCAAGAGCCACAGAGCGGTACATTAACGGGAAATTTTCCCGTTAATGATGTAGACCCCGACGGTGGGACTTTATATCTGCGATTGTGGGTGTTGGCAAATCTTTAGTTCAACCTATATATGATCCGATTTATGTGAATATCAAGTCAGGCCGGCGCAGGCTGGCTCTGTCTGGAAATGACGAACAGCGCCGTCCAGATCAGGATAAAGCCCACCGCTTGCGCCACGGTGACCATCTGTTGGAACGCAATCCAGTTCACCAGCACGCCCACCATCGGAAAGCTGAGCTCGGCCAAGGTAGCCACGGAAGCCTTCGTGGTCGTCAAACCTTTGTAGTAGACCAGCAGACTGAGGAGCCCCGGAAGCAGCGCCTGACCTAGCAAATTCAGCGAAAAGGCGGCCATGCCGGAAGCCTCCGTCGGCAAATGCCAAGCGGCCCCTTCATTCCAGGTCACAGCCAGCAACAGCGGCAGCGCCAGGATGAACCGCAGCGAGGTGACCGTTTCATACTTCATCTGTCCGACCATCATCCGCCCCATTACCGTTGATCCGCCCCAAAGCGCGGCGGCGCCCAGCGAGAGGAGACTGCCGACCTGGATAAAATCATTCCAGTGTCCGAACGGAACCGAAAAGCCGAAGGTCAATAGATAGGTGCCGGCCAGCGCGATGAGAAACAGCAGGGAAAATCGGCGCGGGAGCGACTCCTTCAGCAAAAAGCGAGCCATCAGGATGGCGAACAGCGGCTGAAGCTTTTGCAGCAGCAATACGGCATTGGCATCGCCGTGGGTTAGTCCCATGGTAAACAGGATGGTGGCGATGGCGGAACCGCCCCAAGAAATGAACAAAAGCGCTCCGACATGCTTCCAGCCGATCCCCCGCAGCTCTTGACGGTTCTTCCACAAGGTCGGCGCCACGACCAACGCGATGAGGATATGCTCCAGCAATACAAGCTGGGCCGAAGTGATCGATTTCAGCAAAATCAGACGAAACAGCGGATCGACGCCCCAGAGGGCCGCCCCCAACACGACCAGCCAGAAACCGCTTTTTGCGCGAGTCCCCGAGACCGTTCTCGACGAATTGACTTGAATGGTGGCACGTGATGCATTTTCCATATTCCCGACTCCTTCTTGAATATGGGGTCTACGCGAAAAAGCCCCCGCATTGACATCAGTCAAATTTCGGGGGCCGATCAAATAAGCTTGCGGGGGTGGAATACACCCGCACCCGCATGCCTGTGATTGATCTTCTCCCATCCGGACTTTACCGTCGGCCCTGGAGTCGCACCAGGTCAGTCTCCATCCCTTGCGGAACGGAGAGTCGCGGGCTAAATCATCGATACGATGACCATCACCGCCGGTCAGGAATTTCACCTTACCCCGAAGATCCATATTCATTTAAATTTTAATTTAATGGGTTGCTTTCATAGTACTGCTTGCAGCCGATGAAACTCTGTAACAAACGTCACAATGTGAAGTCACCCTGACCACTGAATGAAAAAAACCTCATTTGTGATCATTATAACACTACGATAGCATATTTGTAATCAACTATTCTTTTTATAGTTAGTTACTCGAAGGCCGGAATAGCGATTTCACTGTAGTTGTCTTCCAGAAACTGTTTTACCTCCGGACTCGAAATGGCCTTGGCCAGCTTTTGGACCGCCTCGGAATCTTTGTTGTCCTCGCGGGCCACCAGCGTGATGGCAAACGCGGAGTCCGTCGTTTCCGTGAGCAGGGCGTCCTTTTTGGGCGTCAGGCCGAGCGGACTTGCATAGGCCGGCGTCATGAGAACCAGATCGGCGTCGTCCAGCATCCGGGCCAGCATGAGCAGATCAACTTCCTCGAATTTAAAGTTTTTGGGATTTTCCGTAACGTCAGCTACTGTGGCATTGATTCCTACGCCTTCCTTCAGCTTGATCATCCCCGCCTTCTCCAGCATGACGAGCGAACGCCCCGTATTCGACGGGTCGTTGGCGATCGCAATCGACGCGCCTTCAGGCAGTTCTTCCATGCTCTTGTAGCGTTTGGAATACGCTCCGTAAACGGCGTGATAAACCGGCTGCACAGCCGCGAGCTTGCTGCCCGTGTTCTCATTATATTGCTCCATGTAAGGAACATGCTGGAAAAAGTTCGCGTCGACTTCCTTGTTCGCCAGCGCGTCGTTCGGCTGAATATTGTCGGACAGCACAACCAGTTCCAGATTGACGCCTTCTTCCTGAAGCTGCGGCTTGATCAGCTCCAAAATTTCCGTCATCGGCGGAATCAGCGTAGCGACTTTCAGGGTCACGGCCTGTTTGTCGGACGCTTTCGCGGCGGAAGAAGTGTTTCCTTTCTCCGCGCTCCCTTTCTCCGCAGCTCCGCCAGTATTACTGCCGCAACCCGCGGTCAGGATCATGATCAGGGCTACCAGCCCAAGCATCCATTTTCTGTTGTTCATCTCCAACATCCTTCCCTCTTGCTCTTTGTTTTTTGTGAATGGGACTAGCGGTTCCTTTAAAGCCCGGCAGGTAAATAAAGGCTTTTTGCACCGCTATTTTGTCGAATTCAGCTAATCGGGACAAAACAGCGGACTTTTGGGACCTTATTTTTGGGAAAAGCAGGCTAACCATTAATTTTTGGGCCCGCTGCCACGCCATTTCTAGCGTTATCTTTTATCCAGCCATCTGGAAATCCGGCTGCCGGCGAACTGAATGAGCTGAACCAGCAGAATCATCAGGACGATGACCGCGGCCATCAGCTCCGTTTCAAAGCGCTGATACCCGTAACGGATGGCAAAATCACCGACCCCGCCGCCGCCCACGACCCCCATTACCGTGGAATAGGAAATAAAGCTGATCGTCGAGGTGGTGAGACCGAGCACGAGTCCGGAACGGGCTTCGACATAAAGAAATTTCATCACAATCTCCAGCTTGGAAGCCCCCATCGAAAGAGCGGCCTCAACCACGCCGCGGGGAACTTCCAACAAAGACTGCTCCACCTGCCTCGCATAGATGGCCATGGAGACAACGCCCAGGGGAACGGAAGCCGCTATGGTTCCGATCGCCGTTCCCACGAGCAGCCGGGTCAGCGGAATCATAAATACGACGAGAAGCAGGAACGGAAAAGATCGCACCACATTCACGAACCCGTTCAGCAGCGACGACCACGTCCGATTCTCGTAAAGCTGCCCTTTGGCCGTCAGAAACAGCATCGTTCCGAGCGGGAGGCCCAGCAGCACGGCGGCGGCCACGGAAATCCCCACCATCAGAAAGGTTTCTCCGACGGCTTCGGCGATTTGGATCCGATACTGCATCACCTTTTCGGCCATCAAGGCGAAATCAAACATCGGCTCCCCCTCCCTTTCCAAGCAATTGTTCCCGATAGGACATTCTTGGGCGGGACACTCCCTCCAAAGGCCGGCTCGGCAGAGCAAAGCTGTCTACCAACCTGCCCCGCTCCATGACGGACACCTCGTGGCAGAGCTCCTTCACAACCTCCATCTCATGCGTCACGATCACGATCGTGACCCCGAGCGCCCCATTGATGTGCCGAAGCACCGCAAGAATTTCCGAGGTCGTGTCCGGGTCCAGGGAGGATGTCGGCTCATCGCACAGCAGCACGGCCGGCCGGTGGGCCAAGGCCCGGGCGATCGCCACCCGCTGCTTTTGCCCGCCGCTGAGCCGAGCCGGATATTGATCCGCTTTATCCTCCAGACCGACAAACCGGAGGCATTCCAGCACCCGTTCCCGGCGCTGTGTTTTCCCCGTACCGGCCAGTTCCAGCGGTACGGCCACGTTTCCGCTCACGGTGCGGTTATGCAGCAAATGGAACTGCTGAAACACCATGCCGATCGAGCGGCGGGCGATGCGCAGCTTGGCTTCCGGCAGCGCGGTCAGGTCTTGGCCAAGCGCGACAACCCCTCCTTCATCCGGCGGCTCGAGCAGATTCATCATCCGGAGCAAAGTCGATTTCCCCGCCCCGCTCGGTCCAATAATGCCGTGAATCGTTCCTTCGCGGATGGTCAGGGAAACCCGGTCGACCGCCGGGAAACGTCCGGCCCCGAAGCCGTAGCTTTTGCTGACTTCATAAAGCGAAATCATTGGTCTCCTGTCCCCCTATGGATCAACAAAAGTTGTATCAATATTTTTTGCATACTGTTACAATGCGTAATTCCCCTTGATTATAGATCAATTTAAATACTGTGTCACCAAAAATAGTTTGTTATTATACAACTATTAGAAATAGAACATTTTCCAGCTTGTTTACGTCTATATTCTAAGGAATAATCGCAAACCCGGGAGGGGATTAACAGCATGTTAAAAAAGAGACGGAGAAAGCGTGCCTCGGGAGCCGCCAGCTCCTTGATATTAGCCGCTCTGATGCTGAGCGCATGCTCGGAGAATACCGACTCGCCCACAGAAAATACAGCTTTCGAAGCGAATTCGTCCCAACCTTCGCAGACCGGGCTTCAGAAGAACAAGCCTGATCAAGAAATCCAAAGCCCAAGCCGGTTGCCGGAGGCGGAGCAGGATCGAATTGCGGACGATTTTGAGGCACTGCTTAAACAGGGCGGAACACTCAAGGAGGCTTTTGATTCTCTCGGTCAATATACCGGCAAAATGAGCGGGGAACGGATGTCGACGATGTTGCTGGCCTTCGAAGACGCCCAGAGGGAAGCACTGGGCCCGCTCACCGACCGGTATTATGAAGGCAACCGTCAGGAGATGTTGAACCAGGTTATTGAGGAAGGAGATACGCTGGAGGAGCTGATCGGCAAAGTTCAGGATGACTCGCTGAAAACACTGCTGACCGAAACCCGGGAAGGCAAGTTCGTGCTGGACTGGACCGAAGGAATGTTCAGTCCGACACCCGATTACACCGCTCTCGCCGCGTTCGGTAGCCAGGCCGGGGATGACACCGCCGCCTATTTGAAGCTGATGGCCCAAGAAACCGTGCAACCGACTTCCCGTGATGCCGGCCTTACGATTACTTGGGAGGAACTGCTGAACCGATCGCTGGCTTTGGAAAAACTCACAACAAAATACCCCGATTTCAAATGGACGGAGGATTTGGAAACCAAGCTCGATTACTATAAACGAACCCTCATGTACGGCCTGGACAATACGCCGCTGTTCGGCTTTGAGACCTCCGTCATGGAGCCCGAGGCCAGACAGGCTTACGAGGCGGCGCTTGCCGAAGGCGATGTCGAAGCAAGTCCCTTGCTTCAGAACTTGAGGGCCTTTATGGACGAGGCCGCGAAGGAAGAGTACAAACTGAACGAGTCCCTGGAGGAACTTCGCAGCAAGCTAACCTCCGCCGACAGTTAATCCGCAACACAAAAAAAGAGAGCCCCCGCTCAATGTCATTAAGATAAGGCCCAGGGTCAAAAATCAAGAAAAAGAGCTGGTTATCGAATAGATAGCCTGCTCTTTTTCTGCATGGAAAAGAAAAAAGATCTTGACAAGCGGATGGAAGTGTGTGGCGAAGCCCCTTGAAAAAACGAGGAGGTTACGCCAATGAATGAATACGCCAATTCGCTAAAAGAAACGCTGACATCCCTCATACGAGAAATGGCAGCCGCACCTGCACCTTATGTCAAAAACCCTGAAAAAGATTTTACCCGAAAGAAAAAACTGCCCTTTGAAACGGTTATGCAACTCCTGATCTCTATGGGCGGCAACAGCCTATACAAGGAACTCTTGGAATCGCAGGGCTATGACGTAAACACCGCAACCACTTCTGCTTTTGTTCAGCAGCGGAATAAAATCCTGCCGTCTGCTGTGGAATTCTTATTTCACGAATTTACCCAATCATATACGGATATCAAGCACTACCGAGGGTATCGATTACTTGCCGTTGACGGTTCGGATTTGCATATCGCAACGGACTCTGCGGACACGGACACCTATTTTCAAAGTCAACCGAACGCCCAAGGCTACAACCTTCTGCATTTGAACGCAGCCTATGACTTGTGCAACAGACTTTACGTGGATGCCATTGTTCAGCCGCGAAGGCTCTGGAACGAAGGCAGGGCACTGGCCGATATGGTTGACCGTTCCCCCATCAAGGGCACAGTCATTGTCATTGCTGATCGAGGTTATGAAAGTTACAACAATTTCGCGCATATTGAACGCAAAGGTTGGAACTACGTCATACGAGTAAAGGATCTGGATTCCAATGGTATCCTTTCGGGCTTGCGTTTACCCGCTAGCGGAGAGTTTGATATTGACGTTCATCTGACACTCACCAGAAAACAAACCAAGGAGGTCAAGGCTCATCCCGAGATTTACAAGTTTGTCCCTTCCACGTCTATTTTTGATTTTTTGGATTTGCAGGAGAACTTGTTTTACCCGATTTCCTTTCGGGTTGTTCGTTTTGTCCTGCCGAGTGGCGCTTACGAAACCGCTATCACGAATCTTTCTGCCGCTGATTTCCCACCCGATGAAATCAAATCCATTTATAACATGCGATGGGGCATTGAAACGTCATTCCGGGCATTAAAGTATACCGTTGGTCTGACGAATTTTCACGCAAAGAGACGAGAGTCCATCACCCAGGAGATTTTCGCAAGAATGATCATGTACAATTTCTCTGAAATGATGACCTCGCACGTCGTCATTTCCCAAATGGATAAACGGCACCCCTACCAAGTCAACTTCACGGTTGCCGTTCACGTTTGTAGACATTTCCTGCGCTCACGAGGCGATGGACCTCCGCCCGATGTTGAAGCGCTGATTCGCAAAAACATTTTGCCGATTCGACCCATTCGCCCAGGGCAGAAGAATACGCGCAAAATTCGCTATAAATCAGTTGTTAGCTTCATCTACAGAGTAGCATAAATCGTTTCACATGAACATTTTTTAAGCGGATATTTCATCCGCTTTGTTTGCTATACGCATTTTTCCTTGCTTGCACCAAAAAGAAACGGCACAGGGCTATTTCCCATGCCGTTTCGCATTCCATTTTTATTCCCAGCCTTTTCTTTGAGACTAACTTAATGACATTGAGCCCCCGCTCTCTTTTTTTGTTAAATCGCCGGCATTACATTGCCGCCATTGACCGGAATATAAGCTCCAGTAATAAACGAAGCCAAGTCCGAAGCTAGAAACGCGACCGTATTGGCGATGTCCTGATCCTCGCCCCGGCGCTTCATCGGCACCTGGTCAATATAGGCGGCGTCGTGCAGTTCGGCTTCGCCGCGGTCTTTTTCGCTGATCGTCCATCCCGGCGCAACCTGATTGACCGTAATTTGATGAGGCCCGACCTCCTTCGCAAGTACGCGGTATACTCCGTCCATGCCCCGTTTTCCCGCCGTATACGCCGATTGGTGCGGGAAGTTCTGCATGGCGCATTCCGTGTTGATTCCGATCATCCGCCCGCTTCCTTGTTCCATCATGGCCGGAATAAACGCCTTGGCCAAAAATACGCTCTGCAAAACGCAGGAATCAAACTGGCTGACATAATCCTCGGCCGGCTGCTCCAAAACGGACTTCCACTCATATTGGACGACCGCGTTGGCCACGACGATGTCGGGATTTCCGAGCTTCGCCTGAATTTGCTCCTTCATTCCCAGGACAGCATCCTCACGGGTAATGTCCGCCTGTACAATCATCGCGTCCCCGCCTGCCTTCGCAATTTCCTCCATCAACTCCAGCGCTTTGGCTTCATTGCTCATATAATGGATCGCCACTTTAGCTCCGCACCGGGAGAGCGTCCGTGCCATCACGCGCCCAAGCTGGCCGGTCGCTCCGGTAATCAGCGCGATTTTCCCCGTTAAATCTATATTCATCATGAGATGATTCTCCTCTCCTGGCGATGGTCCCGCTGGCGTGTTCTGCACAGGGCCACAGGCCACCCCTAAGCTGCCGTTTGCTAATAAATTTCTGCATGCGCTTCCGGATTCCTGCACAAGCCCGTTTCCTGAGGAGTACGGATAGCATTATGCTAAATATTTTTTATATTTTGCAATATATATATTGCATTTTGACGTGTCACATATTAATATAAGGCCAGCAAGAGGAAAACAGCAACTTCACGAAAGGGGTTCACAACATGACCTGGTTTAACAAAAACAAACTGACGGACGAACGTATCGTCAACTTAAAAAATCAAATTTACAGGGAAGCCTATCTCCTCATCACGATCATCTGCTCCGCTTCCATTATCCTGAAGACCTTTCTGCAGAAAGACCCATCCACCCTGACGGAAATCATCGTGTTATTGGCCGGCGGTATTTACTACGGAGTCCGCAGCGTCATGCTCGGCATCTACTCCGAGGAAGTGGAAGTCCATGACCGGGAAAGCAAGACCCCCTACAGCCGGAAAACTGTATGGTCCGGTCTCGCGATCGGCTTGGGGATCGCCCTCTTCTTCGGAATCCGCAGCGCGGTGCTTTACGGAAAAAGTGATTTTCAGACCCAGGTCTGGTACTTTTTCCTGGTCTTTGTGGTCTCTCTCATCATTTACCTGCCGTTTTTTATCGCCTTTCAGGTGACCGTCCATCACTGGGCCAACAAGGCAAGTAAGAAATTTGCGGAAAGCGATTTGCGCGATCCTGAATAAGAGAGAAGGTAGGGGAATAGCGCATGAAAAACCTGAAATTAAAGCTGGCCCGCGTCGAAAAAGATCTGTCACAGGACGAACTGGCCAAGCTGGTAGGCGTATCGCGGCAAACGATCGGGCTCATCGAGCTTGGAAAATACAATCCGTCCCTCAGCTTGTGCATCGCCATATGCAAGACGTTGTCCCGGACCCTGGACGACTTGTTTTGGGAGGAAGAATCGTAGCGGAGCGAGTCCGCCGATTTTTTCATACATATTCATTATATAGGGGGAGAAAAAGATGACACACCTGCAAAAGAAGACAGCAAGAACCTTGGCCGCGCTGCTGGTAACCGCCGTGCTGGCCGGGGGGTGGCCGATGGCCGGCAAAGCCGGGGCAGAAGCCTCCACTTCCACTTCCACTTCCGTTCCCGTCGCCGGAAAAGTCACGGAAGTGCGCACCTCCAGCGAGGCAATATCCGATTGGAAAGCCTGGGCGAAAGACCACGCCTACCGTCTGGAAACGATTCAGCCCGCCGGACCCGGTCAAACCGCCAACTACGACGATTTGCAGATGCTGAAGCCGCTGCTTCAGGACAAACGCATCGTGTTCCTGGGCGAAAGCTCGCACGGCGTTGGAGAATTCAACTCGGTCAAAACCCGGTTGATCCAGTTTCTGCACGATGAAATGGGCTATAACGTGCTCGCTTTCGAAAGCGGCCTCTCCAATACGGCCCTCGGCTATGGAAAAGCCGGAGCGGCCAGCGCCGAGGAAACGATGAAGAGCTCGATTTTCGGCGTGTGGTGGTCCAAAGAAATTCTGCCTTTATTCGACTACATCAAATCTTCCGCCCGGACGGAGAAGCCGCTCGTGCTCACCGGTTTTGACATGCAGCTGCAGTACCCGCTGATCGAAGGGGATTGGCTCCAGGACGCGACGCTGGCGAAAAAGCTGAAAGAGGCGGAGGAAAAACTCTCCGATTATTCCGCAAGCGCCGATATCAAGGCTTATCAAAAGGATAAAAGCCGGTTGATCTCCGTTTATAAGGAAGTTCTGAAATCGCTGAATACGGAAAAGGTGCAAGCGAAGCTGAAAGAACTGTACCCGACGAATCCGAAGCTTCCGATTCTGCTGGAACGCAGCCTGAACGACCGGATTCGCGTGGCGGAGGAATATGTCGAGCTGTCGATCCAGTCCAACGTCGACATGGCGACGGGAGATTATACGGCGTTCCTGAAAACGATGGAATGGCGCGATCAAGCGATGCTGAACAACCTGCTGTGGCTGGCGAACGAAGTGTATCCGCAGGAAAAATTCATCGTCTGGGGCCATAACGACCATATCCGCAAAGCCCAAAGCAAGGTCATCGGCTCACCGTATCCCATCAAACTGATGGGCGAAATGCTTCCCGACGAGCTGAAAAAATACAGCTACGTCCTCGGCCTGTACGCTTCCAGTGGCAAAACCGCGGACAACACGGGGGCCGAACATGAGGTCCTGCCTCTGGAACCGGGATCGGTGGAATCCATCCTATCGGCGGAAGGCGCTCCTTATACGTTCATCGATTTGCGCTACCGTCAAAACGAAAGAGGCAGCTCCTGGATGTTCGAGCCGCGGCAAACGTACAGCTGGGGCATGATTCCGGAAAGTTTAATCGCGCGCGACCAGTACGACGGACTTCTGCTTATCGACAACGTTCATCCGCCGCAGTACCTGCGGAACAAGAAATAGTACACGCGTGGGTACGCCCGAGCGGGCTACCGCGTGAGAGAGATTAGCGGGAAGAACTCCTGCTAACTATGCCCGTTTTGCCCGTTCTGCTGGAATTAGCGGGAGGCTTTCCCGCTGTATAGGTTGAACTATCGATTTGCATATTAGACAGCGGTGTAAAGGGGTCTTTTCACACTCTTGACCTGCAGCAAATGGTTTGGTTTCGAATTAAAGGGAATTCTTCCCGTTAAATTGGTAGGTATGCGGCTGCAGAGGCGAATTAGCTGGAAAACCTCCCGTTAATTCGCCTGAAATTGTGTATTCCGGCAATATGGCCGCGCAATAGATGGAGCTTTTCCAGCTAAATCTGATCGAAAAGCCAAGATCGATACATTAACAGGATATTTTCCCGTTAATTGATGCAGACTCCGACGATGGGACTCTATGTCTACAATTAGTACAACCTATATAGTTTGAGGGCGGGGCGGAACGCCCCCAAACCAAACGGAGCCAAAAAAGCCGCTTCCCCTGCCGATCCGAAAATCGATCGGGGGGAAGCGGCTTTTCAGCGCTTGCGGCTGCGCCGCCCTGCCGCAAAGGGCCGCCGCACGGCGCCTAGCCGAACAGCCCCAGCAGCCGCTCGGGGCTGAGCTCGGCGGTCGACGGCAGCAGCAGGTCGGCCTCGCCGAGCCGGTCGGCGCTGCCGATGCCGACCGCCTTCATGCCGGCGGCCCGGATCGCCGCCACGCCCGCGGCCGCGTCTTCGACGCCGGCGCAGTGCTGCGGCGGCACGCCGAGCATGTCCGCCGCCCGGAGGAACAGCTCCGGGTCCGGCTTGCCCTTGCGCACGGCGGCGGGATCCGCCACCGCCTGGAACCAGGAGCCGGCGCCCAGCCGCTCCAGAATCAGCGGAGCGTTCAGGCTCGCCGACGCCAGGCCGACGGCGATACTCCGCTCCCGCAGGGCGGCGATGAGCTCGCGGATGCCCGGCAGCAGGTCCGCCGGAGTGAGCCGGCCGATCAGTTCCCGGTAGCGCTCGTTTTTGCGCAGCGTCAGGGCGGCCTTCTCCGCGGCGGTCCATGCGCGCCCGCTCCGCTCCAGAATGATCTCGAGCGACTCCGCGCGGCTCACCCCTTTCAACCGTTCGTTCACCTGACGGTCAAAAGGGATGCCCAGTTCGTCGGCCAGCTCTTTCCAAGCGAGATAGTGCAGCTCCGCCGTATCCGTGATCACGCCGTCCAGATCGAAGATGACGGCCTCCAGCTTCCGGACGAGCGAGCGTCGGACCGACGAGCCCGCCGCGGACAGCTCCAGCTGTTCGCCGCGATGCCGGAAGGTGAGGCGTTCCCCCTCCAGCAGCGTGTACTCCACGGCTTCATGCCCAATCCGGACATCCAGCAGACAGCCGCGATGCATGATCTTGAACCGCAGGCTGTCCCACTGAGCCGGCAGCGCGGGCACAAACGACGGCACGCCGTCCCCGAACAAGCGCAGGCCCGCGAAGCCGTTGACCACCGCCATCCAGGAGCCGCCCATCGCGGCGGTGTGCAGGCCGTCTTTTACATTGCCGTTGACATCGTCCAGGTCCATCCGCACCGTGCGGTTGAAGTATTTGTACGCCTCCTCCAGACGGCCGATCTCCGCCGCAACAATGCTATGAATGCAGGGCGACAAAGAGGAGTCGTGCGTGGTCAGCGGCTCGTAGTACCGGTAGTTCCGCATTTTCTCCGCCAGCGAAAACCGGTCGCCGAGCAAAAACAGCGCCAGCACGAGGTCTGCCTGCTTCAGCACCTGGTGCCGATAGATGACGAGCGGATGATAATGCAGCAGCAGCGGATATTTGTAGGACGGCGTATTTTCGAAATCCCATCGTTCCTTGCTCAAAAAGGAGTCGTCCTGCGCCACGATGCCCAGCTCGGCATCGCCGGGAATATACATTAAATCCGCGGCCCTCTTCCATTCGGCCGCTTCTTCCTCCGTGAGCGCCAGCTCCCGCTGCAGCCGCTCGTAGTCGACAGGGTAATCCCTCCGCAGCTTCTCCGCTGTCTCGCAGGTGTAATAAAGCTGCTCCCGGACCATCAGATTCGTATAAGCGTTGTTGTTGACAACCGCCGTATATTCATCCGGTCCGGTGACTGCGTCGAGGCAGAACGCGCCGCCCCGCGCGGGATTGTAATGCCCGAGGTCGACCCAGAAACGGGATGTCTCGAACAGGATTTCCGCGCCCTTTTCCGCCAAATACCGTTCGTCCCCCGTCGCCAGCACATATTGGCGGATCGCATAGGCGATGTCGGCGTTGATATGCGCTTGCGCCGTTCCGGCCGGGAAAAACGTGGAGTTCTCCTCCCCGTTGATCGTCCGCCACGGATACAGCGCGCCTTTCTGCGCCATCTGAACCGCCCGTTCCCGGGCCTTGTCCAGGGTGGCGTAGCGGAAATCGAGCAGGGCGCGGGCCACCTCGGGCCAGGTGAAGGTGAAGAAAGGCATCATGTACATTTCCGTATCCCAGAAATAATGGCCTTCATACCCTTCCCCCGACAAACCTTTGGCCCCGATATTCGTAACGCCGTCGCGGCCGGTGGCCTGCAGCAGACCGAACGCGTTGAACCGTACGCCCTGCTGCATGGCGGGGTCGCCGCCGATCTCCACGTCCGCGCGGCTCCAGAACCGTTCCAGAAAGGACCGCTGCTGCGCGGCCAGCTCTTCGAAGCCCAGCCGGTCCGCCAGCTCCAAAGTTTCCGCGCTGCGTCCCGGAAGTTCTTCCTCCGGGTAGTCGCGCGAAGTATGGTACGCGATATATTTGGTTAACCGGACGGTCTCCCCCCGGTTCAGATGCAGCGTATACCGAATCCCGTCGCGCGTCCCGCTCGCGTATCTTTCCACCCGGCAGTCGCGCTCGTCCGGGGCTTCCAGGCGGTGGTACAAGCCCGTGTGCAGGGCAAACCGGGTGTTGCGCGTCCGGTGCCGCATCCAGCAGCCGGCCCCGTCCTGCCCGGCTTCCTCGAGCAGCAGGCTGGGCTCGGCCCGCCGCACCCCCAGCCTCGGATCGTCCGAGCCTTCCGGGCCCGTGACCTGGGCGTCGATCTGCGAGGACAGCTGAATTTCGCCGGAGAAATTCAGCGTCTTGACCTCGTAGTGGATAGCCGCCAGGTGCTTGTGCTCCAGCGAGACTAGGCTGCGGATCGCGATTTCCACCCGGTGCCCGTCCGGGGACTCCCACTCCACCATTCGGCGGAGCAGGCCTTCCCGCATATCCAGTTCACGGCTATGCTTGTGAACGATGCCGGTTTGCAGATGAAACGGCTTCCCGGCGATACAGAGTTCCACGATCCGCGCATTGGGAACATTGAGCATCGAATGATTATGCATAGGATAGCCGTAAGCCACCTCGGGATAATGAATCGGCTCGGCATCGTAAAAGCCGTTGAGATAGTTCCCGGTAACGGAGGTGCCCTCCGTTCCGTGGTACCCCTCCTCAAAGTTTCCCCTCATCCCGATATAGCCGTTTCCGAGAGCAAAAATGCTTTCGCTCAGCTGCTGGTTTTCCTCAAGATAAGCGACCTCTCTGATGCTCCATTCCGTAAAAGGATACAAGGCATATGCATGTGCTTGTGCTTCCGGTTTTATGATCATCTTTTTTCCCATCCTCATTCCAAGCTTCGTCTGTGCTACGCACCATTACCCTCCGGTCTCAGCCTTTAATCGAACCGCCCATGAGGCCCCGGACAAAGTATTTTTGCAGCAGGAAAAAGATCGCCAGCGGCATCAGCATCGAAATAAACGCCGCCGAGGTCAGCAGGTGCCAATCGTTGCCGCGCGAACCGACCAGGTCGGCAATCTTCATCGACATGACCTGAACGCTTGGCTGGTTACCGATAAAGATCAGGGATACCAGGTAATCGTTCCATACCCAGAGGAATTGGAAGATCCCGATCGAAGCGAGCGCGGGCACCGACAGCGGCAGAATCAGCCGGGAAAAAATCGTGAAATGGCTCGCGCCGTCAATGAACGCCGACTCGAACAGGTCCCTCGGCAGCTGGCTGATGAAGTTGTACATGAAGTAGGTCACCAGCGGCAGGCCGAACGCCGTATGCGCCAGCCAAATGCCCAGATAGCTGCCGTTCAGGCCGAGCGAGGTGAAATCCTTCAGCACCGGGATCAGCGCGACCTGCAGCGGAATGACCAGCATGGCGATAATGACGACGAACAGCGTCTTTCGCCCCGGAAAACGCAGCCACGCAAAGGCATAGGCGGCAAAAGAAGCGATCAGGATCGGAATCACCGTCGCCGGAACCGCGATCGTCAGCGTATTCCAGAACGCTTGGGAAAGGCCGGTCCCCTTCTGCACGGATTCGCTGCCGTCCGGATTCTTAAGCTTGTATTCCTTCCCGGACAGCACGTTTTTGTAGTTATCCAGCGTCAGTTCCGGTTTGAATACCCAACCCCGTTCCATCACGCTAAGCGTCCGCTGCCGCCGGTTCTCCCACATCAGCCGCTCCCCGTCGACCATGACGCCCTGCTTCAGCTGATCGTCGGTGAACGTCTTGCCGTTGACTTCAATCGGTTTGCGCAGGTCCAGATCCTTGGACAACTGTACGGTCTCGCCGGATTGCTTCCATGTCTGGTGGGGGAATACGTTCCACCAGCCGGTCTGCAGAATATCGGCGGCAGGCCGGAAGGAGGAGATGAACAGCCCCAGCGTCGGCACCAGCCAAAGGAGACAGATGAACCCGAGGACGATATTCACGATCGTCTTGCTTCCTTTTCGTTTGGCGCTGCGTGCCATCAGAATCCCCCCTGTTTGCGGAACTGCCGCAGATTCACCAGGACGACCGGAAGAACGGCGATCAGCAGCACGATGGCCAAGGTCGAACCGTAGCCGAAGTTCCGGTACATGAAGAATTGCCGGTAAAACTGCGTCGCGACCACTTCCGTATCGTACTGGCCCCCCGTCATGACCATGACCACGTCGAAAATCTTCAATGTAAATACGATGATCGTGGTGGTTACGGTCAGAATCGTCGTTCCGATGTACGGAATGATGATGCGGAAAAAGATTTTGATCTCCCCGGCCCCGTCCACGCGGGCCGCCTCCAGAATATCGTCCGGAACGCCTTTGATGGCGGCCGAGAAAATCACCATGGCGAAGCCGGTCTGCATCCAGATGAGGATGAGGATCAGGAACAGGTTGTTCCACGGTTGCACCATACTCGTCCAGGCTTGCGGTTCGCCGCCGAAAAAGGAGACGATGGCGTTGAGCAGCCCGATCTGATCATCTCCGGGCTGATAATAGTAAACAAATTTCCAGATAACCCCCGCAGCCACGAACGAAATGGCCATCGGCATGAAGATGATGGATTTCGCCAGCTTTTCGAAGCTGCTGCGGTCGGCCAGGATCGCGATCAAAAGCCCCAAGCTTACGCAGGCCAGCGTGCCGATAAACACCCACAGCAGATTGTTGCGCAGCGCGGTCCCCATCAGCCGGTCGCTGAAGATGGCCGCGTAATTGGCCAGGCCGACGAATTTATCCGACGAGGCGTTGAAAAAGCTCAGGTAAAGCGTGCGCAGCGCCGGAAGCACCACCAGCCAGCCCAGCAGAATGGCGGCCGGGCCGATGAAAATGTAGGGCAGCATTTTTCTGCGCACTTTCTCGGGGTACCGTTCCGCGGCCCAGTTCAGGCTCATGTAGATCAAGTAGACGCCCAGCACGCCCCAGATTACGGCAAGCACCGCGGTGACGAGCGGATTCAGCGATGCATCGCGGAAGAACAGGAAGATCGCGCCGTGCACGACGAGGTTGGCCAAAAGGACCGCCGCCGAGACGACGACGGCCTTTGGACTTGTTCTCTGCTTGGCTTGAGTACTCATGGCAACCCCTTAGTTGTTCCAGCCGGATTGCATTTGTTTCAGGGCTTCGTCCAGCGATGCCGTTCCGCTCACATAGTCGGTCATCCCTTTCCAGAAGGTCCCCGCGCCCACTTTGCCCGGCATCAGGTCGGACCCGTCAAACCGCAGTGTCGTGGCTTCCTGTACGAGCTTAGCCATACGGCGGTCCGACTCGGACATGTACCAGTCGAGCGGAGCGTCGTTCATCGGCGCGATCACGCCGCCGGATTGTACCCAGGATTTAATCGACTCGCCTGTCGTGAAGAACTCCATTGCCGCGCGGACTTCCGGACGGTCGTTGAACATGGCGTAAATGTCGCCGGCCACGAGAACCGGTTTGCCGTATTGCTCATCGATCGGCGGCAGGTAGAACCAGTCGTAATCTTCATCCACTTTGGCCGATTCCGGGAAGAAGCTGGTGATAAAGTTCCCTTGACGGTGGAGCCAAGCTTTTGGCGGGCTGTCGAAGAGAGGCGTCGCCGCATCGCCAAAGGCTGTCGTCACGATCGATTTGGTGCCGCCGTACACGTAATCCGGGTTCAGCCAAATATCGGACATGATTTCCACCGCGCGTTTCACTTCAGGCGAAGTAAATGGCAGCTCCCCTTTGACCCATTTGTCATAGTTTTCGGGGGACGTCGTCCGCAGCATAATGTCCTCTACCCAGTCGGTTGCCGACCATCCCGTGGCCGCGCCGCTCTCGATGCCGATCGACCAGGCCGGATCGCCGTCCTTGGCGATTTGCTCGGTGAGCGCCATCATTTCATCCCAGGTTTGAGGAATTTTGTATCCGGCTTCCTCAAACTGCTTTTTCGGGTACCAGACCAGACTTTTGGCGTTGCTGCGGTTCCAGATGCCGGCCATGATTTTGCCGTCCTTCCCGTCCATGGTCGCCATGTCGAGCCAGCTTTGGTTATAGTTCGCCTTCAGCTTTTCCTGATCAAGAATGTTCGTCAGATCGATGACCTTGCCGGTCTTCGCGATCGAGGCCAGCAGCCCCGGCTGCGGGAAGTCGGCGATATCCGGCGCGTTTCCGCCATCCACGCGGACGTTGATCGTCGCTTCGAATTCCTTGGACCCCTCGTATTGAATATCGATGCCGGTTTTCTCTTCGAATTCTTTGATGCTGGTTTCGAATTTGACCTGGTCGGCATCCACGAACGGTCCGAACATGGTCACTTTGGTGCCTTTATATTCGCCTTTCAGCGCCAGATCGAGCGGTGATCCCGTACCTTCCCCGCCGCCGTTTGCCGCGCCTTGATTATTTCCCGCCGCCCCGTTCTCCGCCGGTGCCGGAGCCGGGTCGTTCTTCGCGGCCTTGTTTCCGCCGCCGCAGGCGCTTAACATCATCGTGAAAGAAAGACAGAGTACGAGCAGTAATGCGAACTTGCGTCCCATCGTTTTCTTCATCCTTCAACATCCCCTTTTGATTATTTCGTATTTAGCGGTCAGATCTGAGGGTCTTGCGGTGTCGGCAGGCTAAAAGGCGGATCACCTCCTTAAATGAATGGCTCGAAAACCGGAGCCCTAATCAAGCGCCAAGTCTTCTTGTTTATTTGTACACGCTTTCATTTTTGCCGATTTAGCCTCTCTCACTTCTTTTTATTAGCGGCTGTGGAAGGGCTAATTTGCGAAAAAGCGTAATGAAATGCATTCGTTTGAAAAGCTTTTCACATTTGCCCGAAAAATACTTATTTTTCCCGGGTGGATTCTCTTACAATCAGTCTATGCTCCAATCTCTCCCGCGTGACCTTCACTCGGCCGGTCGCCACCAATTCATGAAGCTTCTCCACCGAACGGTACCCCATCTCGTACATCGGCTGGGCGATCGTCGTCAGCTTCGGGATGAACATGCCGGCCATCCGGACATTGTCGAAGCCGACCACAGACACCTGGCCAGGCACCAAAATGCTGCGGTCCTTCAAGTAGGAGATGACGCCCATGGCAAATTCGTCAGCCACGCAAAATACCGCTGTCGTCTCGGGATACTTGTCGAACAACTCCCGGGCCGCGTCATACGCATGCTCGAACCGGTAGCTGGCGAACACGATGTTGCCGCTGTTATGCTCAAGCCCCGCTTCAGCCAAAGCCCTGGCAAATCCGCGGCAGCGCGGCGGTCCGGCAACCGAATTCGGATCGTCGAAGCCCATCATCGCGATTCTTCGGTGTCCTAGCTCGATCAGGAATTTTACGGCATCATAGGCTCCCGCCTCGTCATTCACCTCGACGCTGGGCACCTCGTACTCGTAAGAGTGAGAGGACACTAGGACGAAGGGAATCCGGTACCCCGCCAGTTTCTCGTAGTATTCCGGAATCAGCTTATCGCTGGCAAAAATGATTCCGTCCACCTGCTTCTCATGAAACGCGTCGATATAAGCCAGCAGGCGCCCTTCGTCCCGGTCCGTATTGCAGATCATCAGACTGTAGCCCAGCTTGATGCAGGCGTCCTGCATACCGCGGATAATCCCGGCATAGTACAAATTCTCGATGTCCGGGATCAGCAGCCCCAGCGTGTAGGACTTCCGGTAAATCAAACCTCTGGCAAAAGAGTTCGGCTGATACTTCAGCTCCTCGATCGCCTCAAGCACCCGCAGGCGTTTGTCCTCGGTGACCGTGTCCGGCGCGTTCATCACGCGGGAGACGGTGCTGATGGATACGCCCGCCAATTTTGCTACATCCCTTATCGTTGGTTTCATAATCAGGTCTTCTTTCTTTTTGAAAAGCTTTTCAAGGGCATTATAGCAAACCGGAAAGGGGAATGACAATAGTTTTTTTGAAGCGCTTACAATTTAATATTTATATTAAATTCCTTGCTTCTTTATACAGGGGTAATGATGGTGCTCTGAGCCGTCGACCACATGATCGAACCGTTTGGGAAGTCATTGAGCCTAACAGCCTTTACTTCACCGGAACACGATGGGGCAGCCTTCTCGTTCGGAACTCTAGCGGAGCGGAACTTTAGCGGAACTGGAACTCTTACGGAACTATTAGCCGCTATTTTGCTCTAATCCACACTTTCGGATTTCTAACGGAACTGACAGCGCCTATTTGGGCTCATTTCCACCAAAATGACCTCTTTTTGCCGAAATAGCGCATTAATCTTGCAAAAACCTTAACATCAGTTAGTCGTAATGAGTTGAACTAATGATGGAGGGATAGAGGCAGCCGGGTGAAATGTTCTTCCGATCGCTGTTGCTCCCGGATTTCTTGATGAATTAAATTCAGATAAGGTAGAAGTCCGGTAACAAAGGCGAACGCTACGCTTCTCCAGAATCATTTCACCCTCTTGCCTTTTCCCATCCTATGCTCTAGTTCAACTTGTTTGCCAGTGATGTTTCGCCTCTCCCAAAAAGGCAAAAAAAAGCCCCACCTTACTTTCAAACGTACAGACACATTTTTTTCCAGAGTATAGTTTTTCTTCTGTTTTGGTTCTACATTTTTTTAGTAATAGATCATCCGTAGTTTCTCCAAACGTTCTGGATGAATTCTTGGACGACCGCCCTTTTTCCTTCGGCCCTTACTCGTCCGCTGCGTCACTGGATGTAAACGGTCCAAAAAATCGGTCCACGCATTCGTTAAATACGCACGCATCTTCCTCGTCACTTGGCCAATGGGCAGATCCGGAGCGTAGAGATACCGGATTTCTTCACACACTACGTACGCCAGTAGGTTTAAATAAATCAGGTTCCATACCGCCTGTGGCTTGTTGTTGTATATTTTTTTCAGATGCAAATTTGACTTCATGAATTTAAAAAATAGTTCCACTTTCCAGCGGTAGTGATACATTCGGGCCACATCTTCCGCTTTTACATCCCAGCGGTTCGTTAGAACTCGCACTTGATGAACCTTGTGCTTATTGTCGATAAACTCAAACTCGACCAGTCGGAACACGCCGGTTTGTTGGCTATCCGGGTCCTTGATTTCTACTTCGGCATCCCGCTTGATGAAACTCCCCGCGACCTTGGACTGAAGCACCCGTACTCTGCTGTTGCTCTTAAGTCGGACCACAAAGTAAATCTGATTTCGATCCCAATGGAGGAATTGTCCGTAACAGATATAACCTCGGTCAAACAAATAGGTGGTTCCTGGCTCCCAAACAAGGTGTTCCAGCACTTCCGAGTCTAGGTCGGCCACCATCGCCGTGGAGAGTACGATGCCTTTTAGCCAGGCGCTTATCTCGCCGGTGAGATGCAGGCAGGTATGCATTTTTACCGCACTCTCTCCCGCTTGGCGTAATGCCCACTTCCCTCGCGGTAGGCTCAGAGTGATTGACGAGGAGTCTACCGCGGCCAGTCGCCCAAGTCCCTTGAGCTTTTTCGGTAGTGTAGGTCCCTGGTGATGCCACAGGTTTTTGAGACGCTGGAGGAACAAGTTACGAACACTGTCGGTTGGAATTTGCGCTAGTTTTCGATTTAAGGAGGAAGCATGGATCGACTCCAAGCCTACCCATTTTTGCAGCCACGGAGCACTTCGTAAATGCTCTGTGATGTTATCTAGTGAACTCCGTTTTTGCAAAATGGCCTCCAGAAAGAGAAGAATCGTGTTGCCAAAGCAAAGCTTCTTGGCGTAATGATCGCCACAGAGTAAACGCACATGGACATCCAACCAACCTAAGGCTTGACGAATCACGGATGGGTTAGGTATCTTTTTATTCAAGGAGACCTCCTTTCGTATGTGTCTGTACAATTCTACGATAACTGGGGTCTCCTTTTTTTGTAAATTATTCTTCTTACTTTTTATGTCATTTTTTTTGCAAGATTACTGC